>NZ_LGDE01000137.1 GCF_001279725.1 Streptomyces sp. WM4235
ACGGTCAGCCGTGGCCCGGGGCGTCCCGGTCGGCGGCCTCGGCGGCCAGTTCGGCGATCACCTCGGCGCGGTGCGTGTGCAGGAAGAAGTGGTCGCCGGGCAGGATCCGGTGGCGGAAGCGGGCGGCCGTCGTCGAACGCCAGCCGCTGATCCACTCCGGTCCGGCCAGTTTGTCGTCCGCGCCGCCCAGCGCCACGACGGGGCAGGGCAGGACGGTGGGGCGCACCCGTGTCGTGTAGTCGGCGAGCAGCGTCAGGTCGGCGCGGATCACCGGCAGCAGCAGGTCCACCAGGTCCTGATGCTCCAGCACTTCGGCGGGTGTGCCGCCGAGTTCGACGATCCCCTTCATCAGTCGGTCGTCGTTGAGGTCGTGGAGCGTCGCCACGGCCGGTGCGCCCGGGGGCCTGCCGCCGGAGACGATCACGGAGACCGGCAGGGGCAGTTCCTCGGCGGCGAGCCGGCGGGCCGTCTCGTAGGCGATCTGCGAGCCCATGCTGTGGCCGAAGAGCATGAACCGCTCGTCCGCCGGCCGGTGGGCGAGTACGTCGAGGAGTCCGTCGACGACCTGGTCCATGGAGCGCAACGGTTCCTCGGCGAGTCGGGTGCCTCGGCCGGGCAGCTCCACCGGAACGAACCGTAGGCCGGGCTGGTGTTGACCACGCGCCCAGGGCAGGTAGGAGCCGGCCGAACCTCCCGCGTGGGGCAGACAGTAGACACGGACCGGTCCGGCGGTGTCGTCCGGATCCGGCGCGGAGTCCCACGGCGTCCATCGGCTCCGGTCGGACCTGGGGGCGTTCAGATGGCCGATCACGGCGCACCGTCCTTCATGTTCGAGGTGATGTCGACAGGCTTGACGGCCCGTCTTCCGAGCTTATTGCCGGATGAGTTGGCAAGCCAGTGAGTGCGTTCTCACAATTTGCGAAGAAGATGCCTGGCGGTCTTGCGGAGGGACGGTGCCCCCCTGGTAGCGTGCGGGTCGGGGAATAAGGTTTCATGAAATTCATTCATGAACCAAGCTCATCTGGCAAAACAGCTTGACCTGCCGTTTTGTTGACTGGGCAGGTGTGAACGGGGACTATCGAAGTGTGTGGAATCGCGGGTATATTTTGCCTGGATCGGGCGAAAGCAGCCAGCGGGCAAATCGTTGGCGACATGGCCGCGTGCCTGACTCACCGCGGTCCGGATGACTCCGGATTTCACGTCCGTGAAGGAATTGCGCTCGGCTTTCGCAGATTGGCGCTGAACGACCTCGAACGAGGGAATCAGCCACATTCCTCGGAGGACGGAAACATCGTTTCCGTCTGCAATGGCGAAATCTACAATCACCGCGCATTGCGCTCCGTGCTGCACGCCCGCGGGCACCGTTTCCGCTCCGCGTGCGACACCGAGGTCCTGGTCCACCTGTACCGCGAGTACGGGGACGACCTGACCGCCCACCTCGACGGGCAGTTCGCCTTCGCGCTGCACGACGCGGTCGCCGGGAGGCTGTTGCTGGCGCGCGACCATGCCGGCATCGTGCCGCTCTTCTACACGGTCGTGGACGGCCTCCTCGTCTTCGGCTCGGAAATCAAGGCGATTCTGCGCCATCCCGCCGTACGTCCCGAGGTGGATCTGCGCGGCCTGGACCAGGTGATGACCCTGCCGGGCCTGGTCAGCCCGCGGACCATGTTCGAGGGGATCCACGCCCTGCGCCCCGGTGAACGGCTCGTCGCCGACTCCTCCGGCGTGCGCGTCGAACGGTACTGGGACCTGGACTTCCCGCAGGCCGGCGATCTGGAGCCGGTCCCGGCCGACGCCCTCGACGGGCGACTGGACGAAACCGCGCGGCACCTGGAGACGCTGCTGGAGGAATCGGTCGGCACCCGGCTCGCGGCCGACGTCCCGGTCGGCCTGTACCTGAGCGGCGGCCTGGACTCCAGCCTCATCGGCGCCTTCGCGGCCGCCGCGCGCCCCGGGCACCGTTGGCCCAGCTACTCCGCCGTCTTCCCCGACCACGACTTCGACGAGAGCCCGCACCAGCGGCTCGTCGCCGGCCGACTGGGCACCGATCACCACGAGGTGCCGATCCGACACACGGACCTGGCCCGGCGGTTCACCGCCATGGTCCGGCACAGCGAGACACCGGTCCGCGAGTCGTACAACGTCAGCTCCATGCTCCTCTCGGCGGCCGTGCGGGACGACGGCACGGTCGCCGTCCTGACCGGCGAGGGCGCCGACGAACTCTTCGGCGGCTACCCCGGATACCGTTTCGACGCCGCGGGCCTCGGCGGAAGCCGTCTCAGCGGCCTGGACGCCGAGTTGGAGCGGGAGATCCGGCACCGGATGTGGGGACTCGACATCGGGTACGAGCAGGACCAGCTGCCCGCCCACGAGTTCCGCCGCGACCTGTACGCCGAGGATCTCGCCGACGCCTTCGACGGGTTCTCCGTCACCACGCAACGCCTCGTCGAGCCGGACATGCTGAGGGGACGTCACCCGCTGCACCAGCGGTCGTACCTGGACTTCCACCTGCGGCTCGCCGACCACCTGCTGGGTGACCACGGCGACCGGATGTCCCTCGCCAACAGCGTCGAGCTGCGGTTCCCGTTCCTGGGTCGCGCCGTGGTCGACCAGGCCACCGCGCTGCCGCCCGAGCTGCTGGTCGCCCACGGCCGGGAGAAGGCCGTCCTGCGCCGGGTGGCCCGGGGCCGGGTCCCGGACGAGGTGCTGTACGACCGGCTGG
>NZ_LGDE01000138.1 GCF_001279725.1 Streptomyces sp. WM4235
GCGTGCGACGCGGAATCCCACGTCGTCGATCCGGAAGGTTGGATGGCTGCGCCGCCGCACCGACGCCCGGCAACTCCAATGCTCGTCAGCCCATCCACCACCACGGAGGACCCGATAGGTGCCATAGACCTCGGCGTCGTAGACGTCCCAGCACCAATCCCAGGCATTGCCGAGCATGTCGTACAGGCCCCAGGCATTGGGCTGCTTGCCGCCCACGGGGTGGATCTGCCCATCCGAGTTGCCCTGGTACCAGGCGACTTCATCGAGCTGTCCGTACCGCGGGCCGGTGGTACCCGCACGACAGGCGTGCTCCCATTCGGCCTCGGTCGGCAGCCGGTACCCGTCTGCTGAGGTGCCCCAATCGGCCGTCTCGGCGTCAGCATGTAGGTGATACGCGGGTGTCAGCCCGTCGTGCCGGGACAGCGCGTTGCAGAACTGGATCGCGTCCCACCATGAAACGCCCTCCACGGGCAGCCGGTCGCCTTGGGCGCTACTCGGCCGCTGACCAGTGACCCGTTCATACTGGAATTGGGTGACCGGGAACGCCGCCATCTGGAACGGCTCGACCTCGACCACCCAACTGTGCCGCGTCCGCCGGTCCGACAGCGTCACCCGTCCCGGCGGGACGCCAACCATCTCGATGCCTGCCCTCGTGTCCACAACGGACCACCCTACCGGCGCCTCGTCATCGCCCTACCGATCTTCCTGGGGAGACGGCGGAGGCAGACAATGGGCGCTTGTCCGCGCCGAGTTCGCGGACGGGTCCGCACAGGGTCGATCCCGGCGGTAGCGTGATCGTCATGACGGCTGAAGACGAGGCGCTGGTCGGCGGGATGATGAACGCGGGGGCGGTTCTTTCGCCGTGGTGCGGTGGTTGAGCGCCCGGCGCCGCGCCATGCACGCGCCCTGCATGCCTATCTCCTCGCGTTGAAGGATCACGGCTTCGACGGTGCGCCGACCCTGTCGGTCTCACTTCGGATGGCCGCGAGCAACTGACCTTCATCCCCGGCGACGTGGCTCCGTCGCCCTTCCCGAACGGGGCGATGACGAAGGCTGTCCTCGAATCGGTGGGGAGCCTGCTGCGGCGCCTGCATGAGACCAGCGCGGCCGTCGCGGTCGACACCCATGCCGAGTGGCCCCGGGACCTGGCCGACCCGGAGGGGGGAACGATGCTGTGCCACAACGACGTGTGCCCGGACAACGTCGTCTTCCGCGACGGCTGTGCCGCTGCCCTGATCGATTTCGACTTGGCGGCCCCGGGCCGCCCCCTCTGGGACTCGCCACCGCACGCTATTGGGTGCCCATGCTCGATCCGGGATCCGCAGCTGCCTTCCATCCCTCCGGGCTGGACGCGCCCGCCCGACGACGCGCCCGCACGACTACGGATCCCTGCCGACAGCTATGGCCTCTCGGTGGGGGACCGCGCCAAGTTGACTGCCGTCATCGAGCAGGCCACTGAGGTCTGCCGGGCCTTTGTCGCCCGCCGCGTGGCCGACGGTGACCCCGTCTACCTCCAGGCGTTGGTCGAGGGTGGCGGATGGGAACGCTGGGACCGCATGCAGACGTGGCTGCTGGACCACCGCAAGACGTTCACGGCGGCCCTACTGACCTGACCTGACCGGACCGAGGGCAACTCACTGGCCCTTCCTGGTGCCGCGTTCGTCCTCGGTGGCCTGGACTGCTTCGAGGTACTCCGCCAAGCACCTTGGCCGCAGGCATCGACCGCGATCGTGATGCCGTCACGGCCGGTCTCACCCTGCCCTGGAACTCCGGCGTCGTTGAAGGACACCTCAACCGAATCAAGATGCTCAAACACCAGATGTTCGGCCGAGCCGTCTTCGACCTTCTCCGCAAGCGTGTCCTGCTCTACTCACAGGACATCGCCTTCTGATGGCTTCCAAGCACTTCGCGGGGCAGACCAGGCTCAGGCCGCCATGAAGCGGCCCAGCTCGCGTGACTTGTGCTGAAGGGCCGCTACCCAAGCCCCCTCAGACGAAACCGGGGCCGCAGGGGCCTGAACATCCTTCAGGTCGCCGTTCTCTGCGATGCCTGCCGGCTGCCAGTTCACCTCGATGCCTGCCCTCTCCGCCAGGACCAGCATTGTCGCGACGAAGCCCTCGGACAGGGCAGCCATGACTGCGTGACTCGTTCTCCGGTGCCACGCAAGCAGGGCGTCGACGAACTCTTTGAACGCGATGGGGTCGATCTGGCACTCGTCAGCTTGCATGGGTCCGATGCCGGACGGCAGCCCCAGTTCGGCTTGGTAGACGCTCACCTGACTCAAGAACAACCGGGAGGCCCCATTGGACGGGTTCCACAGGGTCTCGTCGCCCATGTCGTAGTACTGGCTCAATGCAGCCCCCTCCCTGCCGGTCATACCGGCCGGCGTCGCAAGCACATGACATTACGGTCAGTCAGCCCTCGACGGAAAGTGAGCCAGAAACTCTTCGGGCTGGCTCAACTTCCGTGAAGCCGCGCCGCGCCGTGCATGCTCGCGAACGTGTCGGATCCAAAGATCTGACCTGCTGTTTCTCGCCGTTCAGTGTTCGAATGAACCGAACGTCGAGCCGTCACCGCAGAAGTTGTGCCAGAACCGGCTCTCGTGAACATGGCCGAAGGGCACAGCGCACCGGGGCGGGCAGCTCAAGAAGTTGCTGTCGGATGGCGGCGCCGCGGGCTGGGGC
>NZ_LGDE01000139.1 GCF_001279725.1 Streptomyces sp. WM4235
GCCTGGCGGCCGGCGGTCAGTCGCCGCCACCGTGTACCGAGCTCCCGGCGCCTCGCGGTGAGCTGTCGCGTCAGATGCCGCAGGGTGCTGCTGGACAGAGAGCCGCTCTGGACGGCTCTGGGGGACACCCTGATCCTTCCCGGCGGCCAGGTCGTCGAGGGGCCCTCCATCAAGGGCGCGCCGCCTCTCGATCTCGACAGTCCCCATGCCCTTGGCATCGATGTCCAAGGGATCCGCTTCACCCAGCCCGAGGGCAGAGCTCCGCTGGCAGGGCGGGAGCGGGAGGAAGCGCTGGCGAAGTTGTCGGCAGCCATCGAAGGAATCGCTTCGGTGAGCAGCGAGACGTCAGCGTTCGTCGCAAGATTTACCAAGGCCCTGGTACTCCTCCGGGATGACCGGGAGCGAGTCTTCTCTTCGGGATCCTGTGCCCAGTACGTCGGACGCTCGGTACTGGGAAATCCGCAGTTCTCGGCAGTGGATCATGCGTTCGTCGCTGAAGGTGTGGTCCACGAGTCGATCCACGGATTTTTGTACATGCATGAAATGCAGGAGAGTTGGGTGGTCGACGACTCCTTGTACAGCATGCAACCGAGGATTCCCAGTCCGTGGACCGGTCGCCGACTGCCAGTCAGGCCTTTTCTGCAAGCCTGCTTCGTGTGGTATGGCCTGTTCAACTTTTGGTCGGCCGCGGCGGAAACCGGGGCGTTCGGGACCGCGCGGGCGCTCGAGAGGCGCCAAGCAGCCTTGTGCGGCTTCTTGAAGGAACCGCTGACTCAACTGATCAAGCCCTATGCCGAGCAGGTGAACGGCGACTTGATGGATGCTCTCGGAGATCTGCAGGAACAGGTAGCGGCGAACCACGAGGCCGTGTTCTGAAAGTCGGCTTCGGCCTTTACCCGAAGTGGCCCGCGCGTCGCGAAGCCTGGAAAGGGGCCGAGCTGACCGCCGCAGCGGACAACGGCCTGCCCGGCGGCAGCACCACCGACCCCCGCTCCCGGGGCCGATGGGTACCCGTACACGGCGGGCCCAGGTCTGCAGGACGAGACGGGGATCGCCCGTGAACTCTGGGAGATGTGCCGTGACGAAGCCGACTTCGACGTGGACCCCGGGTCCATCGTGGCGTGGGGCGTGACGTCGGGCGCGGACATCTACTGATGGGTGACTTCGACAGAGGAAGATCAGCGTGGTCCTGCAGGACGAGGTGTCCTTCGTCAACTGGCGGAAGAGCTAACAGCCTTCGGACGACTCGGCGGACGGGGTGGAGCCCAAATCAACTTGGTACGTCAGTGGAGCCAGGCGTCAAGTTGACGTTGCGCAGCAGACGTGGGCCGTTCGAAGAGAGACCCGGACATGGCAAGATGCGAGGCATGACCATCCGAAAGGCACATGCCTCGTAAGCCCCCTGGCCGACTCCGACACGAGTCGTCTCATCACGGCCGACAGTCCCGCTCCCCGGCAACGGCCGCATCCTTCCCGAACTTCACGGCCCTCGCACCTGAATCTGTGAACGGACAGGCGCACCGTGACGTGCTGATCCCGGCCGAACTGTATGAGGCTTGGGCGCCCCTGGCCTCTCTGCTCTACGGGGACTCGCCTGGCAGTCGAAGATCGTTGATGTACGTCACGTGCACTCGACTGATGCGAGCGAGCCAGTTTGGCCTCTGGGTACGTCTACGAGAGCTGCTCACCGAGCGCGGGCTGACCATCTCCACCGCCGTCCTCGTCCATCTCTTCCCTGACGGTCCGGAGGCGGAGACCGGTGTCGTTCTGTCGGACGGGGGTCGCGTCCACGAGTTCGCCCTCGTCTACAACCGGATGAAGAAGGGAAGCGACCGCCACGCCGTGATCGAGCACTGGCAGGACATCACCCGCCACTGGCAGGCCCACCCTCTCCGTTCCGAGATCGCAGACGCGTTCGTTTGGCGTCCCTCGGTCCGACGTACCTACTTTGACCTGACCGAGGAGACAACTCGGTTCAGCTGATTGAGTGCACGGCTTTCCCGGAAGCTGATCCCACACGCACCGCGTGATCTGTGGACTTGGGTTTACAGCCCCTGCCCGGCCCGGAGTCGTTCGACCTGCCGGAGAACGGGCTGCTCGGTGAGGCGGGGGTGAGGCTCCGGCCCCAGCCCCGAGGTGTCGAGGATGCACACGCCGACCCGAGTCACGATCTTGTCGACGACGGAGTTGTGGGCGGGGTCCGCCTCGACGGTGGTGATCCGGATGCGGATCGTGTCCTCGGGAAAGCCCGCCGTGTCGAGGTCCTCGTAGGTCACGGCCACCTTCGTTCCGTTCCCACTGTCCGAGGGACAGGCCGCGACAGCCGCGCGGAGCTGGGCGAAGGCTGTCTCGGCCCCCGTCCCCGCATAGGACGCGAGGGAGTTCACCCGCGGGTCCGCCGGTCCGTTGGGGTCGAAGGTCCGGGCGACGGCTGCTTGGGCGCCCCATGAACCGTCCCGGATAATCGACCCCGGCGAGTTCGCCGATGTCGGCTACCGGGTTTCCCGCTTCGCCGGACTTGAGCTGCTCAACCGACCCAAGTCCGAGCACCACAGGTACCGTGCGGCGATGGCCTACGCGCTCGCCGCCTTCGAAGAGGTACTCAAATTCGTTCCG
>NZ_LGDE01000141.1 GCF_001279725.1 Streptomyces sp. WM4235
GTGCCTGGCACGTTGTTGGGTATCTGAGGGTACGGCCGTAAAGGTTGTATCTTCGCGATGCCGGCCCCAGTGAACTTGATCCGTATGGGTCAGGGTGATGGGTGACTGGTCGTTGCTTGAGAACTACACAGTGGACGCGAGCATCTGTGGCCAAGTTTTTAAGGGCACACGGTGGATGCCTTGGCACCAGGAACCGATGAAGGACGTGAGAGGCCGCGATAGGCCCCGGGGAGCTGCCAACTGAGCTTTGATCCGGGGGTGTCCGAATGGGGAAACCCGGCAGTCGTCATGGGCTGTCACCCACTGCTGAACACATAGGCAGTGTGGAGGGAACGAGGGGAAGTGAAACATCTCAGTACCCTCAGGAAGAGAAAACAACCGTGATTCCGGGAGTAGTGGCGAGCGAAACCGGATGAGGCCAAACCGTATGCGTGTGATACCCGGCAGGGGTTGCGCATGCGGGGTTGTGGGAATTCTTTTGATCGGTCTGCCGGCCGGTCGGCGAGTCAGAAACCGTTGATGTAGTCGAAGGACATGCGAAAGGTCCGGCGTAGAGGGTAAGACCCCCGTAGACGAAACATCAGCGGCTTGCTTAAGAATCTCCCAAGTAGCACGGGGCCCGAGAAATCCCGTGTGAATCTGGCGGGACCACCCGCTAAGCCTAAATATTCCCTGGTGACCGATAGCGGATAGTACCGTGAGGGAATGGTGAAAAGTACCGCGGGAGCGGAGTGAAATAGTACCTGAAACCGTGTGCCTACAAGCCGTGGGAGCGTCGCGTGCCTTTTGAAGAATGAGCCTGCGAGTTAGCGGTGTGTAGCGAGGTTAACCCGTGTGGGGAAGCCGTAGCGAAAGCGAGTCCGAATAGGGCGATTGAGTTGCACGCTCTAGACCCGAAGCGGAGTGATCTAGCCATGGGCAGGTTGAAGCGGAGGTAAGACTTCGTGGAGGACCGAACCCACCAGGGTTGAAAACCTGGGGGATGACCTGTGGTTAGGGGTGAAAGGCCAATCAAACTCCGTGATAGCTGGTTCTCCCCGAAATGCATTTAGGTGCAGCGTCGTGTGTTTCTTGCCGGAGGTAGAGCACTGGATAGGCGATGGGCCCTACCGGGTTACTGACCTTAGCCAAACTCCGAATGCCGGTAAGTGAGAGCACGGCAGTGAGACTGTGGGGGATAAGCTCCATGGTCGAGAGGGAAACAGCCCAGAGCATCGACTAAGGCCCCCAAGCGTACGCTAAGTGGGAAAGGATGTGGAGTCGCAGAGACAACCAGGAGGTTGGCTTAGAAGCAGCCACCCTTGAAAGAGTGCGTAATAGCTCACTGGTCAAGTGATTCCGCGCCGACAATGTAGCGGGGCTCAAGCGTACCGCCGAAGTCGTGTCATTCCAGCACATACCCCCAACGGGGGCTGGGATGGGTAGGGGAGCGTCGTGTGCCGGGTGAAGCAGCAGCGGAAGCTAGTTGTGGACGGTTCACGAGTGAGAATGCAGGCATGAGTAGCGATACACACGTGAGAAACGTGTGCGCCGATTGACTAAGGGTTCCTGGGTCAAGCTGATCTGCCCAGGGTAAGTCGGGACCTAAGGCGAGGCCGACAGGCGTAGTCGATGGACAACCGGTTGATATTCCGGTACCCGCTTTGAAACGCCCAATATCGAATCCTCTAATGCTAAGGCCGTGAAGCCGTTCCGGACCCTTCGGGGAAAGGAAAGTGGTGGAGCCGCCGATCCAAGGTGGTAGTAGGTAAGCGATGGGGTGACGCAGGAAGGTAGTCCAACCCGGGCGGTGGTAGTCCCGGGGTAAGGGTGTAGGCCGAGGGGTAGGCAAATCCGTCCCTCATTAAGGCTGAGACCTGATGCCGAGCCGATTGTGGTGAAGTGGATGATCCTATGCTGTCGAGAAAAGCCTCTAGCGAGTTTCATGGCGGCCCGTACCCTAAACCGACTCAGGTGGTCAGGTAGAGAATACCGAGGCGTTCGGGTGAACTATGGTTAAGGAACTCGGCAAAATGCCCCCGTAACTTCGGGAGAAGGGGGGCCATCACTGGTGATCGGATTTACTCCGTGAGCTGGGGGTGGCCGCAGAGACCAGCGAGAAGCGACTGTTTACTAAAAACACAGGTCCGTGCGAAGCCGTAAGGCGATGTATACGGACTGACGCCTGCCCGGTGCTGGAACGTTAAGGGGACCGGTTAGTGCGCTTTCGGGCGTGCGAAGCTGAGAACTTAAGCGCCAGTAAACGGCGGTGGTAACTATAACCATCCTAAGGTAGCGAAATTCCTTGTCGGGTAAGTTCCGACCTGCACGAATGGCGTAACGACTTCTCGACTGTCTCAACCATAGGCCCGGTGAAATTGCACTACGAGTAAAGATGCTCGTTTCGCGCAGCAGGACGGAAAGACCCCGGGACCTTTACTATAGTTTGATATTGGTGTTCGGTTCGGCTTGTGTAGGATAGGTGGGAGACTTTGAAGCAGCCACGCCAGTGGTTGTGGAGTCGCCGTTGAAATACCACTCTGGTCGTGCTGGATGTCTAACCTCGGTCCGTGATCCGGATCAGGGACAGTGTCTGATGGGTAGTTTAACTGGGGCGGTTGCCTCCCAAAGGGTAACGGAGGCGCCCAAAGGTTCCCTCAGCCTGGTTGGCAATCAGGTGTTGAGTGTAAGTGCACAAGGGAGCTTGACTGTGAGACCGACGGGTCGAGCAGGGACGAAAGTCGGGACTAGTGATCCGGCGGTGGCTTGTGGAAGCGCCGTCGCTCAACGGATAAAAGGTACCCCGGGGATAACAGGCTGATCTTCCCCAAGAGTCCATATCGACGGGATGGTTTGGCACCTCGATGTCGGCTCGTCGCATCCTGGGGCTGGAGTCGGTCCCAAGGGTTGGGCTGTTCGCCCATTAAAGCGGTACGCGAGCTGGGTTTAGAACGTCGTGAGACAGTTCGGTCCCTATCCGCTGTGCGCGTAGGAATATTGAGAAGGGCTGTCCCTAGTACGAGAGGACCGGGACGGACGAACCTCTGGTGTGCCAGTTGTCCTGCCAAGGGCATGGCTGGTTGGCTACGTTCGGGAGGGATAACCGCTGAAAGCATCTAAGCGGGAAGCCTGCTTCAAGATGAGTATTCCCACCTCCTTGAGAGGGTAAGGCTCCCAGTAGACGACTGGGTTGATAGGCCAGATGTGGAAGCCCGGTAACGGGTGGAGCTGACTGGTACTAATAGGCCGAGGGCTTGTCCTCAGTTGCTCGCGTCCACTGTGTTAGTTCTGAAGTAACGAAC
>NZ_LGDE01000142.1 GCF_001279725.1 Streptomyces sp. WM4235
GACCCGACGCCACCGTCGCCGACGCCCGCGCCTACGTCCACACCGCCCTCTCCACCAACAGCCTCGCCACCCTCAACCACGCCAAGACCCACGCCGAGACGCACGCCGAGAACCGATCCGCGAACCGATCCGAGAACCCTTCCGAGAGCCACACCGAAACCCGCGCGGAGACCCTTTCCGGGAACAAGCGCTGATGGCGGTGGCGAACGTACTGTCGCTCGACGAAGGGCAGTTGGACGTGTGGCTGCTGCCACCCCCCGAGTCGGCCCGTGACGTCCCCATGGGCGACCTGGACGACCGGGAGCTGCGGCGCGTGGAGGCGTACCGCCGCTCCGACGACCGGCGCATGTACGCGGCCGCCCACGTGGGTCTGCGCCGGGTCCTGGCCGTGTACACCGGCATCGCGCCCCGCAACCTCGCCATCGCCGGCGAACGGTACGACGGGTCGGGCGGCCGCAACGGCCGGCCCCGGGTGCTCGGCGTGCCGGGCGCCCCCCAGTTCTCCCTCTCGCACAGCCACGGCCTGGCCCTGGTCGCGGTGGCGGAGACCCGGGTGGGGGCCGACGTCCAGCGCATTCCCTCGGCCGGGACCGCGGAGGCCTGTCTGCCGGCGCTGCACCCGGTGGAACGGGAAGAGCTGGAACAGTTGTCCGAGGACCGCCGCACGGCGGCCTTCGGGCGGCTGTGGACCCGCAAGGAGGCCTACCTCAAGGGGATCGGCACCGGGCTGGCCCGCGGTACCCACCTCGACTACCTGGGCGAACAGCGGGCGCGGGACCGGCCCGAGGGCTGGGTGGTCGGCAACCTGCCGCTGTGTGACGGCCATGTGGCCGCGGTGGCGATCCTGGGCGCCGGGGACCACCGCATCGTGATGCGGGCGGTGCCGGACACCCTGCTGTACGCGCAGGAGGCGGCGGAGCGCCTCGCCGGCGTGGAGCCGGGGCTGCGCACGGTCCTGCGGGACCACCGCGCCCGGTCCTCGCCCTCGGCCCGGGCGGCCTGAGCCGGCACTCGGCGGCAGGTCGAAAAGAGGAAGGGACGCCGACAGCACGGAGGGGCCGGGGAGAAAGTCTCCCCGGCCCCTCCGTGCTGGTCCGTCGTGAGCGGTGTCGCGTGTGCCCCGGTGCCTCAGGCGGCGCGCGGCGCGGGCCGCGCCGGCGAGCGCCAGGTGCGCGGCCCGTCGAAGCCGGCGACCCGGTCCGGGCGCCGCCAGAGGGCGACGACCTGGTGACGGCGGGCCACGTCGTCGGGTTCGACGCCGGCGCCCGCGGCGCGGGCGAGCAGGATCGCGGTCAGGGCGGCCAGTTCCTCCGGGGAGGGGTTGCCCCGGACGATGCGCAGCAGTTGTTCGTCGGCCGGTCCGTTCACGGCGGCTTCTCCTCTGGTCGGCGCGGTCACTGGGGCGGGTTGCCGTGCTTGCGCCGCGGCAGGTCGGCGTGCTTGGCGGCGAGCATCGCCAGCGAGCGGGCCAGCACGGAACGGGTGTCGCGCGGGTCGATGACATCGTCCACGAGGCCGCGCTCGGCGGCGTAGTAGGGGTGGACGAGTTCCTCCTTGTACTGCGCGATCTTCTCGCGGCGCATCGCCTCCGGGTCGTCGGCGGCCGCGATCTCCCGTCGGAAGACCACGTTCGCGGCGCCCTCGGCGCCCATCACCGCGATCTCGTTGGTGGGCCACGCCAGGGCGATGTCCGCGCCGATGGAACGGGAGTCCATGACGATGTACGCGCCGCCGTAGGCCTTGCGCAGCACCACGGATACGCGCGGGACGGTGGCGTTGCAGTACGCGTAGAGCAGCTTGGCGCCGCGCCGGATGATGCCCTCGTGTTCCTGGTCCACGCCGGGCAGGAAGCCGGGGACGTCGACGAGGGTGACCAGCGGGATGTTGAAGGCGTCGCAGAACTGCACGAACCGCGCGCCCTTCTCGCTCGCCTTGATGTCGAGGACGCCGGCGGTCGAGGCGGGCTGGTTGGCGACGACGCCGACGGTGTGGCCGTCGATCCGGGCGAGCCCGCACACGATGTTCTGCGCCCAGGCCGCGTGGACCTCCATGAACTCGCTGTCGTCGACGAGTTCCTCGATGACGCCGCGGATGTCGTACGAGCGGTTCCCGTCGGCCGGCACCAGTTCCAGCAGCCGGTCGCCGAGACGGTCGGCGGGGTCCCCGCTGAGCACCCGGGGCGGCAGCTCGCGGTTGTTGGGGGGCAGCAGGGAGATCAGGTAGCGGACCTCCGCCAGGCAGGTCTCCTCGTCGTCGTGGACGAAGTGGGCGACGCCCGAGGTGCCGGCGTGGACGTCGGCGCCGCCGAGGCCGTTCTGGGTGATCTCCTCGCCGGTGACCGCGCGGACCACGTCCGGGCCGGTGATGAACATCTGCGAGATGTCGCGGACCATGAAGATGAAGTCGGTGAGCGCCGGGGAGTAGGCGGCGCCGCCCGCGCAGGGCCCGAGCATGACCGAGATCTGCGGGATGACACCCGAGGCCTTCGTGTTCCGCTG
>NZ_LGDE01000143.1 GCF_001279725.1 Streptomyces sp. WM4235
GGCGAGATCCACCTGCGCAGCGACCTGCTGGCCGGCTCGTACCGCAACAGGCCCGAGGAGAGCGCCAAGGCGTACGTCCCCGACCCGTGGCGGCCCGGCGGGACCCTGTACCGCACCGGAGACCTGGGCCGCTTCCTGCCGAACGGCGAACTCGCCTTCACCGGCCGCACCGGCAGCCTCGTGAAGATCCGCGGCAACCGGGTGGAACTGGAGGAGATCGAGGCGCTGTTGGAGTCCCACCCGGCCGTACGGGAGGCCGCCGCGGCCCTCCACGACCGGGCGGGCGCGCCCCGCCTGATCGGGTACGCCGTGGTGGCGGAGGGGGTGAGCGCCGCCGAACTGCGGGCCCACCTCGCCGAGCGGCTGCCGGCCGCGGTGGTCCCGGAGACCGTGGTGCTGCTGGACGCGCTGCCCCGTACCCGCACCAACAAGCGCGACCGCGCCCGGCTCCCCGTACCGGCGGCGACGGCGGTCGGTACCGGCGGGCCGCCGTCGGCCGGCGCCGAGCAGGTGGTCGCCGACGCCTGGCGTCGGGTGCTCGGCGGTGACTCCTTCGGGCGGCACACCAACTTCTTCGAGGCGGGCGGCGATTCGCTGCTCGCCGCCCGCCTCCAGATGGAGCTGGGCGAGCGGCTCGGCCGGGAGATCCGTCTGGTCGACGTGTTCGCCCGTCCCACCGTCGCCGGGTTCGTCCCCGGACTGGGCGAGGAAGGGGGCGCCGCGGCGGCGGCCGGCTCCGACGAGGCCGCCTCGCGCGGCGAGGGGCGCCGGGCCGCCCTGCGGTCGCGCCGCAGGTGACACGCCTGCCCGAGTGACACGCGTACCCAACAGAGCAGAAGACGAGAGAGGTTGACATGGACGTCGCTGACGTGATGGCGGAGCTGCGCAACGCGGTCGGTTCCGGAGGGCTGGAGCGCGTCGAGGAGTGCCTGCGCATCCTCGTGGGCGAGCAGGCCCCGGAGTACCTGCACGAGGACCAGGAGCCGACCCGGCTGTTCTTCCCCGGCATCAGCGCCCTGCCGTGGCACGACGCCGCGGCCCAGCCCTGGACGGCCGGGATGGAGGCCTCGTACGAGTCGATCAAGGCGGAGTTCCTGGCGCTCCGTTCGGAGCAGGCCCGGTTCGCCCCGTACGAGGACATGTACACGAAGGAACTGGGCTGGCAGGGCTGGGACACCTACCAGCTCTACCGCAACGGCACCTGGCGGGACGAGGTCCTCGAACGCTGTCCCGAGACCGTCAAGGCCGTGGAATCGACCCCTCACGGGCCGCGCGACGGCATGTTCACCATCCTCAACCCGGGCGTCCACATCACCCCGCACACGGGCGGGGTCAACCTGCTGCTCACCGCCCACCTCCCGCTGATCGTCCCGGACGGCTGTGTGATCACGGTCGGCGACGACGAGCGGGGCTGGGAGGAGGGCAAGGTCATCCTCTTCGACGACAGCTTCATCCACGAGGCGGAGAACCGCGGCACGCAGCAGCGCGCGGTCCTGCTCTGGGACGTGTGGCACCCGGAGCTCACCGAGGCCGAGGTGCGGGCGCTGGAGTTCCTCATGCCCCGGTTCCAGAGCTACCTGATGGCGGTCTGAGACCGGCCGATCCCGACCGTCCCACCGAACCCACGCACCGGCGTGGCGCCGCACCCACCCCTGACGGAGAACATCTTGAACGCACAGCAGCTTCTGCCGGAACCCGATGACCGGGCCGACGTCGAAGGCCGGATCGCCGTCGTCGGCATGGCGGGCCGGTTCCCGAAAGCCGATTCCGTCGACGCGCTCTGGGAGCTGCTGGCTGCGGGCACCGAGGCGGTCAGCCGGTTCTCCGCCGAGGAGCTGCGCGCCGACGGGGTCGCCGAGTCCGAGTACACCCACCCGCGTTACGTGCCGGCGAAGGGCGTCCTCGACGACGTCGCCGGCTTCGACTCGACGCTGTTCGGCTACGGCGCCCTGGAAGCCTCCGTCATCGACCCCCAGCAGCGCGTCTTCCTGGAGACCGCCTGGGCCGCCCTGGAGGACGCCGGGTGCGACCCCGACCGGGCCGCCGGCCCGATCGGGGTGTACGCGGGTTCGCTGCTGAGCACGTACCTCATCCACAACCTGCTGCCCCGCACCGATCTGCGGGAGAAGCTGGGCGTGCCGTTGCTGTTCCAGGGCAACCAGCCCGACCAGTTGGCGGCCCGGGCCGCGTACAAGCTCAATCTGCGCGGTCCGGCGGTGAGCGTGCAGACCGCGTGCTCCACCTCCCTGGCCGCGGTGCACCTCGCCGTGCAGAGCCTGCTCTCCCAGGAGTGCGACATGGCGCTCGCGGGCGGCGTGACGGTCACCGTGCCGCACCGCTCCGGCTACCTGCCGGTGGAGGGCGGCATCGAGTCGGCCGACGGCCACTGCAAGCCGTACGGCGCGAACGCGGCCGGCACGGTCTTCGGCAACGGCGCGGGCGTCGTCGTCCTCAAGCGGCTGGCCGACGCGCTGGCCGACGTGGTGGACCGG
>NZ_LGDE01000144.1 GCF_001279725.1 Streptomyces sp. WM4235
CCAGTACCGCCAGGCCAACGGCCTCCCGGCCACCTCACTGGCCTGGGGCCTGTGGGCCCAGGCCAGCACCCTCAGCGGCTCACTGGAAGAGGCCGACCTCAGGCGCATCGAGCGCACCGGTCTGCTGCCGCTGTCCTCCGCCGACGCGATGGACCTCTTCGACGCGGCCCCTGGCACCGGCGAGGCGATCCTCGCGGTGACCCGGCTGAACACCGCGGCGCTGCGCAAGCAGACCGACGGCCCGCACCCGCTGTTCCGGGGCCTGGTCACGGCCGCCCCGCGCAAGGCCGCGGCCCGCGCGGCCGGCGAGTCCTCGTTGGCCGACCGGCTGGGCGGCCTCTCCCCGACCGAACGGGACCAGGCGCTGATCGACCTGGTCCGGGCGAGGGTCGCCGGGGTGCTCGGGCACGCCGACCACACCGGCATCGACGCCGACCGCGCCTTCCAGGAACTGGGCTTCGACTCGCTGACCGCCGTCGAGCTGCGCAACCAGCTCAACGCGGCCACCGGCATGCGGCTGCCCAGCACCCTCGTCTTCGACTACCCGAACCCGGCGGCCCTGGCCGCGCACCTGTCGGCCGAGCTGTTCGGGGACCGCGAGAACGCCCCGGCCGCCGTCGTGGCCGCCACGGTGCCGGTCGGTTCGGGCGGCGCGCCGGAGCCGATCGCGATCGTCGGCATGGCCTGCCGCTACCCGGGCGGGGTCTCCTCGCCCGCGGACCTGTGGCGGCTGGTCGCGCGGGGCGCGGACGCGATCACCGAGTTCCCGGTCAACCGGGGCTGGGACCTGGAGAACCTGTACCACCCGGACCCCGACCACACCGGTACCACGTACGCCCGGGGCGGCGGCTTCCTGCACGACGCGGACCTGTTCGACCCGGAGTTCTTCGGGATGTCCCCGCGCGAGGCGCTGGCCACCGACCCGCAGCAGCGGCTGCTGTTGGAGACCGCCTGGGAGACCGTGGAGAACGCGGGCATCGTCCCGGCCTCGCTGCGCGGCAGCCGCACGGGCGTGTTCGCCGGTGTGATGTACCACGACTACGGCTCGGCGCTCACGACGATCCCGGAGGACCTGGAGGGCTACCTGGCCAGCGGCAACGCGGGCAGCGTGGCCTCCGGCCGGGTCTCGTACACGCTGGGGCTGGAGGGCCCGGCGGTCACCGTCGACACGGCCTGCTCCTCCTCGCTGGTGGCCATGCACATGGCCGCGAACGCGCTGCGCTCCGGCGAATGCGACCTCGCGCTCGCCGGCGGTGTCACCGTGATGTCCAGTCCCACCTCGTACGTGGAGTTCTCCCGTCAGCGCGGGCTTTCGCCCGACGGGCGCTGCAAGCCCTTCGCCGCCGGCGCCGACGGCACCGGCTGGAGCGAGGGCGTGGGCCTGCTCCTGGTCGAGCGGCTCTCCGACGCCGAACGCAACGGACACACCGTGCTCGCGGTCATCCGGGGCTCCGCCATCAACCAGGACGGTGCCTCCAACGGTCTGACCGCCCCCAACGGGCCGTCCCAGGAGCGGGTCATCCGCCAGGCGCTGGCCAACGCCGGTCTGACCACGGCCGACGTGGACGTGGTCGAGGCGCACGGCACCGGCACCACCCTGGGCGACCCGATCGAGGCACAGGCCCTGCTGGCCACCTACGGTCAGGGGCGTCCGGAGGAGCGGCCGCTTTACCTGGGCTCGTTGAAGTCGAACATCGGGCACAGCCAGGCCGCGGCCGGCGTCGGCAGCGTCATCAAGATGATCGAGGCCATGCGCCACGAGGTGCTGCCCAAGACCCTGCACGTGGACGCGCCGTCCGGGCACGTCGACTGGGAGGCGGGCGCGGTCGAGCTGCTCACCGAGGCACGGCCCTGGCAGACGTACGAGCGTCCGCGCCGTGCGGCCGTCTCCTCCTTCGGCATCAGTGGCACCAACGCGCACGTCATCATCGAACAGCCCGCGGCCCGGCCCGAGCCCTCGGCAGCGGACCGGGGCCGGTCACCGCTTCCGGTGGTGCCGTGGACCCTGTCCGGCAAGACGGCGCAGGCCGTGACGGACCAGGCCCGGCGGCTGCTGGAGCTGTTCTCCGGAGCCGGCGCGGACGTCGACCCGATCGACGTCGACCCGATCGACGTCGGTGCCTCGTTGGCGGGCGGTCGCTCGCTGTTCGAGCACCGGGCGGCGGTCGTCGGCACGGACCGGGAGGCCCTGGTGGAGGGCCTGCGGGTACTGGCTTCGGGTGCCTCGGCGCCGGGGGTCGTGCGTGACAGCCGGGTCGGCGGGAAGTCGGCGTTCCTGTTCACGGGTCAGGGCGCGCAACGCGCCGGGATGGGCGAGGAGCTGTACGCCGCCTTCCCCGCCTACGCCGCCGCCTTCGACGCGGTCACCGCCGAACTCGACCGACACCTGGACCGGCCGATCCGTGAGGTCATCGCCACCGGCGAAGGCCTCGACGACACCGGCCACACCCAACCCGCCCTCTTCGCCCTCGAAGTCGCCCTCTACCGA
>NZ_LGDE01000145.1 GCF_001279725.1 Streptomyces sp. WM4235
CCTGGGGAGCATGACCGCGCTGCACCGGCCGGCCCACCGCCGGGCGGTTGCCAGGCCAGTACGACCCACAGCTCCGCATCCCGTACCCGGGCCTCCGTCGCCGCCCGGTGCAGCGCGGTCATGCTCCCCAGGGATCCGCTGGTCCCCACCACGACGCGTCCTCGCACAGTCCCGCCCTTTCACGTGGTCCGACGCGCTCCATGGAACGGCCACGACGGGGCGCCCGGCGGGCGCCCTGACGGTTTCCGAACGCGGGACCCGGACTTCTTGACGCGCCCCTCGCACCGCGCCCGCCGCCGATCGCGGGCCACGCCCGCCCGATCACTCACCTCACGCGGCCGATGTGGGGCGACTGCGGGGCCGCCGCGGAGCGAACGCGGGACCGACGCGGTGCGAACACTGCCGGGTCGCCGGGGCCGACGCGGAGCGAACGCGGCCGGGTCGCCGGGGCCGGCGGCCCGCGATTCGGGCGCCGATGCCCGGCCGGCGTCGCGACCCGTACTCCACATGTGCGCCCGAGACCCGACACCCCGCCACCCGAGCCGCCGCGCGACAGGTGGCGGGCGGCCGCTCAGAGGCCGAACTGTGCCCGGCGATCCTCGGGAACGAGGTCCGTGTACTCCGGGTGCTTGCCGATCCACCCCCGGATGAAGGGGCAGTACGGCAGGACGTCCAGCTTGCGGGCCCGGACGTCGTCGAGGGCGCCGCGGGCGAGCAGGCCACCCAGGCCCTGACCGGCGAAGCGGGGCTCCGTCTCGGTGTGGATGAAGGCGATCTCGCCCTCCGAGAGGAAGTACTCGGCGAAGCCGGCCGTCTCGGTCCCGTCGGCTCCGGCGAGGATCTCGTACCGGGACTTCTCGGGGCGGTCCACCACTCGTGGTTCCATGCTGCTTCCTCCTGCGCGGTGATCATGCGGTTGTCCCGTCAGATGATCCACTGTCCGCGCATCCGGCCGACGCCCGCCCACGTCATACCGACGCGACTGCCGGTGCTCCGGTCGCGGGGATCGTGATCAGGCGTCGTGAGAGTCTGCTCCTCATGATCGCCAAGCTGCAGTGTGTGGTGTTGGACTGTGCCGATGTCGTCGAGTTGTCCCGGTTCTACCAGTCGCTCCTCGGCGGCGTGGTGAACCAGCCGGATCCGCGGTGGTCGACCGACGAGGGCTGGGCCACGCTCCATGCCGACGGTGGGTTCGTGCTCGCCTTCCAACGGGTGGAGGACCATCAGCCGCCCCGGTGGCCGGACCCTGCCCGCCCTCAACAGTTCCACCTCGAACTGGGGGTCACGAACCTGGACCAGGCCCAGCGGGAGGTGCTCGATCGGGGCGCCGCGCTGCTGGACGAGGGGGACGGAAGGCGGAGTTGGCGCGTCTTCGCGGATCCGGCGGGACACCCGTTCTGTCTCGTCCGGGACTGACGGGACCCGCCGGGCACGCCGTTGACATCGGGGAGGCCCGGGCGCGGACCTCGGCCTTCCGCGGGAGGCGGACGGGAGGACCTACACCGGGGCCGGAAGGGTCAGTTCGAAGCGGCAGCCGCCGGGCACGTTGTGGACGTCGGCCTGTCCCGCGTGGGCCTCGACGATGCCCCGGACGATCGCGAGGCCCAGCCCCGCCCCCGATGGAGGGGTGCGGGCCGGGGCGCCGCGCCACCCGGTGTCGAAGACGCGCGGGAGGTCCTCCTCCGGGATGCCACCACAGGCGTCGGTGACCGATACCACCACCGCGCCGGCGCGGCGTTCGGCGGCAATCGCGACCGTGCCGTCGGCCGGGGTGTGCCGGATGGCGTTCACCAGCAGGTTGGACAGCACCCGGGTCATCTCCTTGCCGTCGACCTCCACCGGCAGCGGGGCCACGTCCTCGCCGGCCAGGTGAACTCCGTGCCGGCGGGCGAGGGCGTCGGCGCCCGCCAGCGCGTCGCCCACCAGGTCGTAGACGGACAGTCGGGTGGGGCTGAGGCTGAGGGCGCCCGCGTGGATGCGGGACAGCTCGAACAGGTCCGTGACCATCGAGTTGAGGCGTTCCACCTCGGCGCGCATCTGCCGGTGGTAGCGGGATGGATCGGCCACGAGGCCGTCCTCCAGTGCCTCCGACATCGCGCGCAGGCCGGCGAGGGGGGTGCGCAGGTCGTGCGAGATCCAGGCCACGAGTTCGCGCCGTGAGGTCTCCAGGGCGCGTTCCCGTTCGCGGGAGGCGGCGAGGCGCGCACCGGTCCGGTCCAGTTCCCGGCTCAGTGCGGTGAGTTCGGCGGGGGCGGGCACGGTGGGGGCCGTGAAGGTGCCCACCTCTCCGAATTCGCCGGCCGCGCGCACGAGTTCCCGACAGCGCAGCACCACCTGACGGCCCAGCAGCAGGGCGGTGACGAGGGACACGGCGGCGGCCATCGCGACGACGGTGGTCAC
>NZ_LGDE01000146.1 GCF_001279725.1 Streptomyces sp. WM4235
CGTTGGAAACAAACCCACCAGTGCAAGCGGCACACGCTGGGCGAGAAGGGATCGATATGGGTAAAGTGGTGGAAGTTGTGCTGACAGGAATTCGCCGCGAGGACTTCAATGGTGACGACGGACCATTGAAAGTATCCGGTGGCCTATGGGGGGTCACATACGACGTTGAATCGGCTCCCGTGAATCGCGTGGAAATTTTCACCTTCCCCGACGGACCTGTCAGGTTTGCCCATAATGAGGTGGTGCAAATAGGTACGGACGCCCGGTTCGAGATGACCACTGGAGAGGCCCATGAGCACTATCCGCAATTTATAAAATTTGGAGGTGAGTTGCGGATCGAGGGATCTTTTCCGCAGCAGCAGTTTGAAATCCTCCCCAGTATTTACGTAAGCAACGAAAACCCTCGTAAATATCGAGTCAGATTTGGATCCAGCGACACGGAATTCCGATGTGACTTTACGGTGCGATTTGTGCACTTCCTTTAGGTCGTGTTCTATGTGGCGAGGCGGACGAGGCGCTTGTAACGACCGGCGACTTGATCAGGCAGACGGTGGCAGACTTGCGGCACATCGAAGCTCCGGTGGTTCGAGGCGACTTGGAGGTCACCTCGTCCAACCGGAGCTTCGTTGCGTTCGTGACGGGCCAGTTCCGACCTCTTGCACATCCGCGACCTGCGGACTCAAGCGCTTGCGGGGACTTTGAAACGCCCCTGTCGCATGTCCGCAGGTCCTGTACGCACTTCGCGCCGATGTCGCGGACGCGGACGGCGGCATGCTGCTTGCCGTGCGACAGGGTGACGATCCCCAGATAGGCGGTTTGGGCGGAGGCCACGTGCTTCTTCACGGGTTTGCTCCGGCCCTTGTTCACGGCCTCCAGAAAGGCGGTCACCGCGGCGACGCGGGGTCCGGTGTGCGCGGTGTGCAGGGCGGTCAGCGTGGCTCGCCTCCAGCCGGCGACGGTGTACCAGAGCGCGCCGGCGGTGGTGATGAGTGCTGCACCCAACTGCGGCGAGATGTGGAGCCAGGCGAATGTCATGCCTGCGAGGATCGTGGCCGCGGCTTTGAGTCGGGGTGGACTTGAGCAGGTTCAGAGCAAGGAGAGACGTCGCGCGGACTTCGACGGGTCTGTTGGAGCGGGCGCGGGACGACCCGGAGGCTGCGCTCCCCGTCTCTCCGGGCGTGCGGAAGCGCATGGCTTGAGCTGGGGTTTCTCCCTTGGTCGTGTCGTGAGAGGCCTAGAAAATCTAGCGAATCCGTGCTTTAATTGATGTGTTGGTGCGGGGGAGGGCAAACCCCCGGGCCGCTCGATCGGGCTGTGTCCGGTCGGTCCCCTTCATGTCGAGGAGTCGTCGGGTTATGTGCTGGTTTGAGGATGTTCGGCCGGATGATCGTGTGGTGGTTTGTCTGCCGCGTGGGTCGGTGTCGGCGACGGTGGCGTATGTCGTCGAGGATCGTGTGGGGCGTCTGGTCGGGGTGGGTGTGGCGCTGGATCGGGGTGGTCCGGTGCGGGAGGTGGCCCGGGATGTGGTGTGGCCGCTCGATCCGCAGGTGGACGGGTGGGACCCGTTCAAGCCGCGTGTGTGGCGGCACGAGGGGGGTTGGCTGTTCTGGCGGGGCGGCCGCCGGTATCTGTTGTCCCGGTCGTGGGGTGAGCGGGAAGCCTGGGATTGCGTCGGGTTGTTCGAGGGGCCGGCGGCGGCGCGTCAGGTGGTGTGGCGGTGCCGGTCGCGGGCGGTGGCGATCATTCAGGCGTTCCAGAAGATCGCGACTCGGGAGGTGGTGCGCTTTCACTGGGACGGGTACCACCCGTCCATGCACGAGAGCGGGGTGGCGCCGGAGTGCCTGACGAAGCGGGGCTTCGAGGCCTGGCGGGTGTCGCTGTCGACGTGGGAACTGTCCTTGGACGGCGTCCTGGTGGGGTCGGTCGACCACGTGGACGGTGGTGGTTGGCGGTCGTGGATGCACGATTGCGTGCGCCGGCTCGACGACGGTGAGGACTATGTGTTGAGTCGGGTGCCGCGCACCCGGGAGGAAGCGGTGATGACGATCGTCGAGGAGTTCCCGTTCGCCGACGACGAGTGATCGGCGTGTGACGTGCGAGGCCCCCATCATCCGGGCGGATGGTGGGGGCCGCGTCGTGTCTGCGGGTGGCTTCCGATGTGGCGGCGGGTTCGGCCTGGCCCCTGCGGTCGTGGGTCGTGCCGGCGTTGGGGGCCCGGGCCGGGCGCGAGCGTCGTGGGGGGCCCGACCGGTTCTTGCTCGGGGGTCGGTTCGTGTCCGGTGGGGTGTCAGATACTGCGGCGGCCGTACTCCTCGGCGCCGCTTCGGTGGTCCTCCGTGGCGGGGCTGATGCGGCCGTCGGTG
>NZ_LGDE01000147.1 GCF_001279725.1 Streptomyces sp. WM4235
GTACCTGACCGCCGTAGCCGGGCTGCTGCCCCGGGACCTGACCGTACGAGGGGGTTCCCGGCTGCTGCGGGGGGTGGGGCGGTTGACCGTACGGCGCGGCGGGCTGCGTCGTGAGCGGCCCGACCATCGTCGGGGCCGAGTGCACCGGCTGGGGCGGGGCGCCGGCCGGTCCGCCGAACGACGGCGCGGGGGCGGGCGCCGGGGCGGGGGCTTGGGCCGGGGCGCCGAAAGCGGGCGCGGGCGCCGGGGCGGCCGCCTGCGGCGGCGGGGCGAACCCGGGCGCGCCCGCGGGCTGGGCCGGGGCCTGCTGCTGCGGGTCCTCGTCCTCGGCGACCTCGCCGCCGAAGTTCTTCAGCAGCGCGGCGAGCCCGCCGTCGAAGCCCTGCCCGACGGCGGCGAAGCGCCACACGTCCTTGAGGTAGAAATCGCCGATCATCAGGGCGCGTTCGGTGCTGAACTCGGCGCCCGTGAACGCGTAGCGGACGACTTCCTCACCGCCGGCCACGATCCGGATGTAGCCCGGACCGATCTGCGACATCTGCCCGGGACCGTCGATGGAGGCGGTGAAGGACAGCTTGTGGATGTTCTGCGGGATCCGGTCGAGAGTCACCCGGAAGGATTCGCTGTCGCCCGCCTGTGTGCCGAGCTGCTGAATGGACTCTTCCGGCGACTTCGGCTGGTTGTAGAAAACGAAGTAGCGATCGTCCGAGAGCTGCTCGTTCACATCGAGGCCGAAGCAACTGATGTCGATGGCAAGCCCGGGCCCGGCGATCTGGACGCCCACGTACAGATCGGTGCCCGCTGTCAGATCGCTGATCTTGGCCTTGTGGCCGCGTTGGAATTCCCTGGCCATACGTCCGACCGTCCCCCATCCCGACTGTGAATACGTGCCGCCGGCTAACGGCTGCCGCTCAGGCTAACGGCTTCCGCAGACATCGAGCCAAGTCGGTACCGACCCGGTACACATCACGCTCGGTCACGCCATGATCATTCGTCCCGCGCTCCGGGGACCGCGGGAAGTCGCTCGGCGGCGACCACTCCCTCCAGGTACCCGCGGGCGCGTTCGGTCTTCGGGTACGCCTCCAGCAGTTGCCAGAAGCGCGGGCCGTGACCGGGGACGAGGAGGTGCGCCAGCTCGTGCAGCAGCACGTAGTCGACGACGTACTCGGGCATGCCCTGGAGGCGATGGGAGAGGCGGATGCTGCCCTCGGCCGGGGTGCAGGAACCCCAGCGGGTGTTCTGATTGGTGACCCAACGGACCGAGCGGGGGCGGGCACGGCCGTCGAAGTACTGCTCGGACAAACGCTCGGCGCGTTCGGTGAGTTCCGTGTCGCCGAGGGTGCGTTTGCCTTCCTGGGCGGCGAGCTTGTCGAGCATGACGCCCACCCAGCGCTGCTCCTCGGCCTCCGACATCCGGGCAGGGATCAGGACGACCGTCCGGTCACCCTCACGGTAGGCGGAAACGGTCCTGCGGCGGCGCGCGCTCCGGCGGACTTCGACGGCGCGCTGCGAGGGATCGGCGGACACGCCAGCACGGTACCCGCTCGTCGTGACGGAAGTCCCCCTCGTCCGCGCATCGAACATGATCGATTCGCCGCCGATATCAGAAACCCCCCTTAACGCCCCGTTTCTCCATCTCATATGCCTAATACCCCCCGCCTGTGGACAAGTTCGCGCACCGATTCCCGGGGGCGGGCAGTGTTGCGGACGGAGGCGGAAGACCGCCTCGGAGGCCTTCGGGTATCGCGGGGGCTCGGGCATCGCGAGGGCTTTCGGGAATCGCGGGGACTCGGGTACCGCGGGGACTCGCGGACGGAATCGAGGGGACGACCATGTATCCGAAGGTGAAGCCGGCGCTGGCCAGGGCCTGGCGGGATCTGCAGACGGTGCAGTTCGGGGTGACGCCCGCCCACGCGGTGGTGCTCGGCCCGGTGGACACGGCCACCGGGGCGTTCATCGACCGGATCGACGGGACACGGGGGATCGAGTTGCTGCGCGCGGAGGGCGCGGGGATGGGGTTGTCGGAGGGGCGGGTGGACGAGTTGATCCGACGGTTGGCGGGGGCCGGGCTCCTGGATGACGCCACCGCGGGCGGGCCGCGGGCCCAGGCGGTGCGCGGGCGGCCGGAGAGCCTGGAGCGGCTCGGGCCCGATCTCGCCTCGCTCTCGCTGGTGCATCGGGAGCCGGGGGGTGACTTGCGGGGAGTCGCGGCCCGGCGGGCGATACGGGTCCAGGTGCGCGGGGGCGGGCGCGTGGGGGCGGTGATCGCGGCGGTGCTCGGGC
>NZ_LGDE01000148.1 GCF_001279725.1 Streptomyces sp. WM4235
GGGCGGGGTGGGCCGCGGTGGGCCGCCCCGCCCGGGAAGGGTGTGCCCGGGCGGGGCGGGCCCGGGGGGTTCGTCCGGGTCAGTCGCAGCGGCTGGCGACGTACCCGTCGCTGCCGGTCTTCACGTAGGCGTCCGACACGAAGCGGCCGTTGCCGATGCAGTCCCAGAGGCCGGTCGTCCCGTACGGACCCGAAACCGTCGTGCCGGGGCACTGGCAGCGGATGGACACGCTCGCCCCGAGCGGGAGGGTGTCGATGATCGCGTAGCCGGTTCCGGGGCCGCTGCGAACGTTGACGCGGTAGCCGGGAGCGACCTGGTACATCGGCAGGCCACCGCTCGCCGTGACGCTCGTGACGTGGCTTGAATCATTCTCAATGGACATGTGAAAGCTCCCCCCATGGGTGTTGCCCAGCGCAACGCGCGCAGGCTAGCAGGACCTTGGAGAATCGCACGGGCCATGGGCTAGGCTCCGGCGGGGGTGGTGAGCGGTGCATTCGCGGCGCGCGGACTACGCCGGGTTTCCGGAGTATGCCGGGCAGTACCGGCTCGAATCCGTGCTCGGTTCCGGCGGCATGGGGGTCGTCCACCTGGCCGCCTCCAGCTCGGGGCTGAAACTCGCCGTCAAGGTCGTACACGCCCAACACGCGGTGGACCCCGAGTTCCGGGCGCGCTTCCGACAGGAGGTCGCCGCCGCGCGACGGGTGAGCGGGGCGTTCACCGCACCCGTCGTGGACGCCGATCCGGATGCCGAACGGCCTTGGATGGCCACCCTGTTCGTCGACGCGCCGACGTTGTCCGAACGAGTGCGCGAACGCGTCCTGGACTCTATCGAACTGACCCGGCTCGCCGCCGGGCTGGCGGAAGCCCTGAGGGACATCCACCGCGCCGGGGTGGTACACCGGGATCTGAAGCCGAGCAACGTGCTGATGGCCCCGGACGGGGTCCGGGTCATCGACTTCGGGATCTCGCGCCCGGCCGACAGCGACCTGCGCACCGAGACCGGGAAGCTGATCGGAACGCCGCCGTTCATGGCGCCCGAGCAGTTCCAGAGCCCCCGGGACGTGGGCACGGCCGCCGACGTCTTCGCGCTGGGCGCGGTGCTGGTGTACGCGGCGACGGGGCACGGGCCGTTCGACTCGGACAGCCACTACCTCGTGGCGTACCAGGTCGTGCACAGCGAGCCCGACCTGACGGGGTTGCCGGACCTGCTGGTTCCGGTCGTGGCCCGGTGCCTGGCGAAGGATCCGAACGAGCGGCCGACCGCCCACGCGCTCATCGCCGAGATCCGGGCGCTGACGAGTCCGACCTCCGAGAACACCCAGTCCTTCATCGCGCAGCCGCGCATACCTCGGCAGCGCAAGCCGGCGCCCGACGAGGAGGACACGCATCGACGCGCCGTGCCGGCCGTCGTCCGCCGACCCGCACGGCCCCCGCGCGGATGGGCCTTGAGGGCGTGGGTGGCCGCCGCGCTCCTCGCCGTCGGCGCGGTCGGGGGTGGGCTGTGGCTCGCCGCCGACGCGGGGACACCCGTACGGAACGCGTCCGAGGCGCCGGGAGACGAAACCGCGGTACCGCCGCCCGTGACCCCTTGGTCGGTGTCCCTGGGCGGGCACACCGCGTCCTGCTCGGCGGTGGGCGCGGCGCTCTACTGCGCCGGACGCCACCTCACCGGCGCCCGCCTCGACGTCACGAACGGCGCGGTGGCCTGGTCCGTTCCCGCCCCCGCGAGCGGCGCGCTGCCCGGCGCGACCCCGCCGGTCCCCCGGGAAGCCGGTGGCGTGATCGTCGTCGTGGCGGACGGGGGCGAACGGCTCCGGGCACTGGACCCGAAGACCGGCGCCGAGCGCTGGCAGCGCGGGCTGTCGGCCGGCACGCAGGTGGTGACCGCGGGCCCGCACGTCCTCCTGACCTCGGCGGACGGAAGCGTGCGCGCCATCGACGCGGCCGACGGAGCCCAGCGCTGGACCGGACCCGGCGCCGCGGGATCCGGTTGGTGGGGTGGTACCGGGCAGAACGGCGCGCCCTCCTTCTTCCGGTCGACGCCCGACGGCAGCGGCCGGTCGACGGAGGTCTCGGAGGTGGACGCGTCCACCGGCACCGTGCGCTGGCAGGTACGGACCGACGGCAGGCTTCGTCCTTTCGGGACCGCGGCCGACACGCTCTTCCTACTGGACAACGACGCGAGCGCTCACGCGATCGGTGTCGTGAGGATCGGTCGGACGACGCGCTCGGTGCAGCGGGTCCGACTGTCGGCTCCCCTGTACGACGCCCAGGCGACGGTGGGGGCGAACGGCACGACCTACGCCTTCGGCACGCAGGGCACGGTCGCGGCGGTCGGCACGGGCAAGGAACTGTGGCGCCTGGAAACCGGCGCGGCGAGCGCGTCGAGCCCCATGTACGCGGATGGGCACGTGTACCTCAGCGTGTCGGACGGCCGCCTGCTGGCCGTCGACGCGGCCACCGGACGGCTCGTCGGGCAGACCGGGACCCGTCTGGCTGCGGGGCGGGCGGCTGTCAGCTCCGCGATCCCCGCTCCCGTTCTCTCCGATGGGCGGGTGTACGCGTCCGCGCCCGACGGGACCGTCTTCGCCGTGGACGCGGCGAACCCCGCCGGCTGGTGACACGACCGGCGGGGTTCGGGAGGACTCGGCGGGTTCAGCCCAGGAGGGAGACGTCGCGGACCGCGCCCTTGTCGGCGCTGGTGGCCATGGCGGCGTAGGCGCGCAGGGCCGCGGAGACCTTGCGTTCGCGGTTCTTCGGGGCGTAGACGCCGCCGAGGGCCTCGCGGCGGGCGGCCAGTTCCTCGTCGGGGACCAGCAGCTCGATCGAGCGGTTCGGGATGTCGATGCGGATGCGGTCGCCGTCCTCGACGAGGGCGATGGTGCCGCCCGAGGCGGCCTCCGGGGAGGCGTGGCCGATGGACAGGCCCGAGGTGCCGCCGGAGAAACGGCCGTCCGTGACGAGGGCGCAGGCCTTGCCGAGACCGCGGCCCTTGAGGAAGGACGTCGGGTACAGCATCTCCTGCATGCCGGGGCCGCCGCGCGGGCCCTCGTAGCGGATGACGACGACGTCGCCCTCCTTGATCTCCTTGCGGAGGATCTTGTCGACGGCCTCGTCCTGCGACTCGCAGACCACGGCCGGACCCTCGAAGGTCCAGATCGACTCGTCCACGCCGGCGGTCTTCACGACGCAGCCGTCGACCGCGATGTTGCCGCGCAGGACGGCGAGGCCGCCGTCCTTGGAGTACGCGTGCTGCACCGAGCGGATGCAGCCGCCCTCGGCGTCGAGGTCGAGGGTGTCCCAGCGCTCGGACTGGGAGAAGGCGGTCGCGGAGCGCTTGCAGCCGGGGGCCGCGTGCCACAGCTCCATGGCGGTGTCGGACGCCGTGCCGGAGCGGGCGTCCCACCGCGCGAGCCAGTCCTCCAGGTTGTCGGAGTGCACGGAGGTGACGTCCTTGTTGAGGAGACCGCCGCGGTACAGCTCGCCGAGGATGGCGGGGATGCCGCCGGCCCGGTGGATGTCCTCCATGTAGTACGTGCCGCCGGGCGCCACGTTCGGCGCGACCTTGGACAGGCAGGGAACGCGGCGGGAGACGGCGTCGATGTCGGTGAGGTCGTACTCCAGGCCCGCCTCCTGCGCCGCCGCCAGCAGGTGCAGGATCGTGTTGGTGGAGCCGCCCATCGCGATGTCGAGCGCCATGGCGTTCTCGAAGGCCTCGCGGGTGGCGATGTTGCGCGGCAGGACGGACTCGTCGCCGTCCTCGTAGTAGCGCTTGGTGATCTCCACGACCGTGCGGCCGGCGTCCTCGTACAGGGCGCGGCGGGCGGTGTGCGTGGCGAGGACCGAGCCGTTGCCCGGGAGGGCCAGACCGATGGCCTCGGCGAGGCAGTTCATGGAGTTGGCGGTGAACATGCCCGAACAGGAGCCGCAGGTCGGACAGGCGTTCTCCTCGATCCGCAGCACGTCCTCGTCCGAGACGTTCTCGTTGGCGGCGTCGACCATGGCGTCGATCAGGTCGAGCTTGCGGACGGTGCCGTCGACGAGGATGGCCTGCCCGGCCTCCATCGGACCGCCGGAGACGAAGACGACCGGGATGTTGAGGCGCATGGCGGCCATCAGCATGCCGGGGGTGATCTTGTCGCAGTTGGAGATGCAGATCAGGGCGTCGGCGCAGTGCGCCTCGACCATGTACTCCACGCTGTCCGCGATCAGGTCGCGGGAGGGCAGGGAGTACAGCATGCCGCCGTGGCCCATGGCGATGCCGTCGTCGACCGCGATGGTGTTGAACTCGCGCGGGATCGCGCCCGCCTCGCGGATGGCGTCGGAGACGATCCGGCCGACCGGCGCCAGGTGGGTGTGCCCGGGGACGAACTCGGTGAAGGAGTTGGCCACCGCGATGATCGGCTTTCCGATGTCCGCGCTCGCTACGCCCGAGGCGCGCATCAGCGCACGTGCGCCTGCCATGTTGCGGCCGTGGGTGACGGTGCGGGACCTCAGCTCGGGCATCGGGTTCACTCCCCATGAGTGCGGCGGCGCCGGAGAGGCCTGCCGCGACTGTGGATATGGCTGTTTACGAGGCTACGCCTCTCGCCCGCGATGCGGACACGGTGTCCGCATGCCGGGACGGCCGGCTCAGCTTTCGGTCACTGCTGGGTGAGGTCACTGTGCGGTGAGGTCACTGTTCGGTGAGGGGCACCGTGTTCGACGGGGTCACTGTTCGGTGAGGTAGCGCTGGAGGGTCGGGGCCACGAGGGCGATGATCTCCTCCGGGTCCGCGGACGCGAGGGGCTCGATCTGGACCACGTACCGCAGGATCGCGATGCCGATCATGTGCGAGGCCGCGAGTTCGGCGCGGAAGGTGGGGTCGGGCACGTCGAGGTCGGCCGCGACCCGCTCCAGGACCCGGCGCAGGATCAATCGGCGCAGCACGGCGGCGGCGGCCTCGTGGGTGAGGGCGGAGCGGATCACGGCGAGGAGGGGGGCGCGGGTGGCCGGGTTCTCCCAGATGCCCAGGAAGTAGCGGGCCAGGCGCTCGCCGATGCCGTCCGGGCCGGAGCCGACGATCTGCGGGACGACCAGGGCCGGCTCCATGCTGACCTCGATGGCGGCGGCGAACAGGTCGTCCTTGCTGCCGAAGTAGTGGTGCACCAGTGCCGGGTCCACGCCGGCCGCCTTCGCGATCCCGCGTACGGAGGTCTTGTCGTAGCCGCGCGCCGCGAACTCCGAACGGGCCGCGAGCCGGATCCGCTCCTGCGTGCCGGGGCCGTCGTCGGCCTCGTCCTGGCGGGGGCGACCGGGGCCGCGGCGGGGCTTGCCGACCGGGTCCGTCATGGCCGGCGGGCCGGGCTGTCGCTGGTCGCGGCCGCGAGGTGCTGCCGCGTGAAGGCCAGGGCCTCGGCGAGATCGGCCTCGCGTTCCGCCGAGGACATGGCGCGGCGGGTGTTGACCTCGATGACGACGTGACCGTCGAAGGAGGTACGGGCCAGGCCGCGCAGCAGTTCGGCGCAGGGCTGGGTACCGCGACCGGGGACGAGGTGCTCGTCCTTCGCGGAGCCGTTCCCGTCGGCGAGGTGGATGTGGGCGAGCCGGTCGCCCATCCGGTCGATCATCGCGTTCGCGTCGGTGCGGGCCGTCGCGGTGTGCGAGAGGTCCACCGTGAAGTGCCGGTAATCGTCCTTGGTGACGTCCCACTCGGGCGCGTACGCGAGCATCTCGCGGTCGCGGTAGCGCCAGGGGTACATGTTCTCGACGGCGAACCTGACGTCGGTCTCGTCCGCCATGCGCCAGATGCCGGCGACGAAGTCGCGGGAGTACGCGCGCTGCCAGCGGAACGGCGGGTGCACGACGACGGTGCCCGCGCCCAGCCGCTCGGCCGCCGACTGGGCGCGCCGCAGCTTCGTCCAGGGGTCGGTCGACCAGACGCGCTGGGTGATCAGGAGGCAGGGGGCGTGGATCGCGAGGACCGGGACCCCGTGGTGGTCGGAGAGGCGGCGCAGGGCGTCGATGTCCTGGCTGACCGGGTCCGTCCAGACCATGACCTCGACGCCGTCGTAGCCGAGGCGCGCGGCGATCTCGAAGGCGGTCGCCGTGGACTCCGGATAGACGGAGGCGGTGGAAAGGGCGACCTTGGGCCTTGGTCTCGGGGTCTGGGGGCGGGGTTCTGCCACGGGGACAGGTTACCGATGCCGGTGCCCCCGCCGGGCGGGGTGGGGGGATCCGCCGGTTCAAAGTGCCCGTGGACCCGGCCCGACGAGGCCGCGCACGGGCTCGGGCCGGTACGAGGGGTGAGGCCGGACGGGCCCGGTCGGAAGGGGTGGGCCCGGTCGGGCGAAGCGGGCCCGGTCAGGACGGGAGGTGGTCCAGGCGGCGGAGGATGACGCCCTCCCGCAGGGCCCAGGGGCAGATCTCCAACTCCTCGACGCCGAGGAGGTCCATCGTGCCCTCCGCGACCAGGGCGCCCGCCAGGAGCTGTCCGGCGCGGCCCTCGGACACGCCCGGGAGGGTGGAGCGCTGCGCGGTGGTCATCGCCGCCAGGCGCGGGACCCACTCCTCCAGGGACTTGCGGGTCAGGTCGCGCTGGACGTACAGGCCGTCGGCCGAGCGGGCCGCGCCCGCGATGCGGGCCAGCTGCCGGAACGTCTTGGAGGTCGCCACCACGTGGTCCGGCGCTCCGAAGCGGCTGAACACACTGACCGACCGGGCGATCTGGGCCCGCGCGTGCCGGCGCAGGGCCTTCACGTCGGCCGGGTCGGCGGGGTCGCCCGGAAGCCACGCCGAGGTGAGGCGGCCGGCGCCCAGCGGGAGGGACACCGCCGCGTCGGGTTCCTCGTCGATGCCGAACGCGATCTCCAGCGAGCCGCCGCCGATGTCGAGGACCAGCAGCTTGCCCGCCGACCAGCCGAACCAGCGCCGGGCGGCGAGGAACGTCAGCCGCGCCTCGTCCTCACCGCTGAGGATGGGCAGGTCGAGGCCGGTCTCGGCCTTCACCCGGGCCAGGACCTCGTCGGCGTTCGTGGCCTCGCGCACGGCGCTCGTCGCGAAGGGCAGCAGGTCCTCGCAGCCCTTGTCCTCGGCGGCCTGCACGGCGTCGCCGAGGACCGAGACGAGGCGCTCTATGCCCTCCGGGGTGACCGCCCCGTGCTCGTCGAGGAGTTCCGCCAGCCGCAGTTCCACCTTGTGCGAGTGCGCGGGCAGCGGGCGCGCACCGGGGTGTGCGTCGACCACCAGCAGATGGATCGTGTTCGAACCCACATCAAGGACACCGAGTCTCATACGGGGAAACGCTACTGGTCCGGTCGCGTAGGGGTGGAGTAAGGGGCCCTTAGGCTTGGGTTTGTGCCAAATACGAAGAAGGCCAACAAGTCCCGCCCCAAGTCGAAGAAGGCCAAGGGCGGCGAGTCCCCCGCGGTCTCCGGTGACGAGAAGGGCCTCGACTTTCCCCGGGCCTGGGTGGAGTTCCCGGACCCCGCCGACGACGAACAGATCTTCCGCTGCGACCTGACCTGGCTGACCTCGCGCTGGACCTGCATCTTCGGCAGCGGCTGCCAGGGCATCCAGGCCGGCCGGGCGGACGACGGCTGCTGCACCCTCGGCGCGCACTTCTCCGACGAGGACGACGAGAAGCGCGTCGCGGAGAACGTGGCCCGCCTCACACCGGAGCTGTGGCAGTTCCACGACGTGGGCACCGAGTCCGGCTGGGTGCAGAAGGACGAGGACGGCGAGCGGCAGACCCGCCGCTGGGAGGGTTCGTGCATCTTCCAGAACCGGCCCGGCTTCGCCGCGGGCGCCGGTTGCTCGCTGCACATCCTGGCGCTGCGCGAGAAGCGCGAGCCGTTGGAGACCAAGCCCGACGTGTGCTGGCAGCTGCCGATCCGTCGCACCTACGACTGGATCGACCGGCCCGACGACACGCGGGTCCTCCAGGTCACGATCGGCGAGTACGACCGGCGCGGCTGGGGTCCGGGCGGCCACGACCTGCACTGGTGGTGCACGTCGGCCACGTCCGCGCACGGGGCCGGTGACCCGGTGTACGTGTCGTACCGCCCCGAGCTGACGGAGCTGATGGGCAAGGAGGGCTACGAGGCGCTCGTGGCGCTCTGCGAGGCGCGGTTGGCCTCGCTGCTGCCGATGGCCCCGCACCCCGCGGATCCGCCGACGGCGTAGGGCTGTCGACCGGCGGATCGGAAGGCCGGCGGATCGGGAAGTCGGCGGATCGGGAAGTCGGTGCGCGCTGCGCCCGGGGGGCCCGCCCGCGGTCAGGAGGCCGGGGCCGGCGGGTCGGTGGGCGGCGTCGGGGAAACCGTTCCTTCTGACTCGGTCGGCGTCGGCGTGGGAGTCGAGGTCGGGGTCGGTGTGGGCGTCGGCGTGGGGGTGGGCGTCGGCGGCGTGGGAGTCGGCCTGGGGTTCGCCGGGGTGGTCGGCGGTCCCCCGTTCGGCGGCGGGGCGGGCCGGCCGCGGCCCTGGATGGCGACGACCGCGCCGGACGGGTCCACCCCGACCCGGGCCGACCAGGCGCCGACGGGCTGGGCGGCGGCGTCCACGGTGATCCGTAGGGTGACCGATTCTTCGGGGGCCAGGGTGCCCGCCGTCTGGCCGGCCCGCAGCCAGGGCGCGTCGGACCACAGGCGCCAGTCCACGGGGGCGCCGCCGGACGCGCTGAGCGTGAGCAGGGTGGTGGAGCCGTATGTCGTGGCGGACACGGTGAGCCGGCCGGGGGCTCCCGGACGGTCCGATTCCGGGGTGGCCGGCGCGCCGGAGCTGATGACCTCGACGGAGACGTCGGGTGCGGCGGTACCGGGGGCGAAGCCCGGCCCGTCGCCGGTGTGGGCGGTGTTGCCGGTGTTCTCGTACGCGGCGAGCAGCCGGCCGCCGGCCGGGGGCGGCGGGATGTCGGACTCGCCGGCGAAGATCCGGGTGGCGCCGCCGTCGAGGGGTTCGCCGGTGGCGGGAGCGCCCCGGTAGGCCGCCCACAGGGCCAGTACGGGCGCGGCGACGACGGTGGCGACGACGGTCGTGGTGACGACGCGGGCCCGGAACCGGTCGCGGCGGGCCGCCCGGTCCTTGGGATCCATCGGGAAGCCGGTGCGGTCGAAGCGGGGACCGGGGCCGCCGCCGCGTCGCCCGGAGCGCAGCATCGCCGCGCGGACGGCGGTGCGGGGGGCCGGTACGAGCGGGAGCGCGGCGGGGTGGATGCCCCCGGTGCCGGGCCAGGGGCCGCCGGCGCCGACGCGTTCGGCGACGCGCCGGCAGCGCGGGCAGTCGTCGACGTGGCGTACGAGTTCGGCGCGCAGCGGGGTGGAGAGCAGGACCCGGGGGTCCCCGTCGTCACCGGTGAGCCGGGACACGGCAGGGCAGTTGCCGGTCTCGACGACGGCGAGGGCGGCGCGGGTGCGTTCCACCTCGCAGGCGGCGGCGGACAGGAGTTCGCGGGCGGCGGCGGGCGGGGTCCCGAGGACGGAGGCGAGTTCGGGGACGCCGAGGCGGTGGCGGACGGCGAGTTCGAGGGCCTCGCGCTGCTCGGGGGTGGTGCCGGCGGCCTCGGGCCAGGCGAGGCGGGCCAGTTCGGTACGGCGGTACGCGGACACGTCGAGGGCGCCGGGCCCACCCGGCGCACGCTCGACGTCGGTGTGCTCCGGCGTACGACGGGCGCTGTGCGCCCCCTGCCGCGCGCGCCGCTGCTCGGCGAGCCGGCGCAGGCAGCCCCAGCGGGCGAGCGCGTACAGCCAGGCGCGGCGCTCGCCCTCGTCGGGGCAGCGGCCGGGGTGCCGTTCGGCGGCGGCCAGGGCGTCTCCGAGCACGTCGGTGGCGGTGTCGTGGTCGCAGAGCACCGAGAGGCAGTAGGTGAACAGGCCGTCGAGGTAGGGCTCGTGTCGGAACGGGGGAGGCTGTTCGCCGGCGAGTCCCTGCCCTCCGCGTCCCTCTGAAGGCATGTGCCCGTGCGCCCGGTGTGCGCCGGTGCGCGATGAGAGGGGTTCCTGGTTGCTGCTGTTCACCTGGCGACCGTAGGCGGCGCGCCGGTGACCCCCCGGAAGCCTTCAGCAGTTTTAGCCCTTACGGGTGAACAGATCGGGCCCGCGCTGACAGCGGTGCTGACGGCCGCCCTGACGCCGCGACCGACGAACCCGGACGAGGCGGGAGGAGGCGGACGGGGCGGGCGACCGGAGCGGGCGAGGCGGGGCGCGCGGTCGGACCCCGCCCAGCCTCCGCGGGGCACGGCCGGCGGCGGTGTCGGTACCGGCGACTACGGTGGGCGCATGGCAGCCCGCACATCTCGTTCATCCGCCAAGGACCGGCCGTCCTACCGTTGTACCGAGTGCGGCTGGACGACCGCGAAATGGCTCGGGCGGTGTCCCGAGTGCCAGGCGTGGGGCACCGTCGAGGAAATGGGCGCGCCCGCCGTGCGGACCACCGCGGCGGGTCGTGTCTCGACCGCGGCCGTGCCGATCGGCCAGGTCGACGTCAGGACGGCGACCGCGCGCAGCACGGGCGTGAGCGAGCTGGACCGGGTCCTCGGCGGCGGTCTCGTGCCCGGGGCGGTCGTGCTGTTGGCGGGCGAGCCGGGCGTGGGCAAGTCGACGCTGCTGTTGGACGTCGCGGCGAAGGCGGCCGACGCCGACCACCGGACGCTGTATGTGACGGGCGAGGAGTCGGCGAGCCAGGTGCGCCTGCGGGCGGACCGGATCAAGGCGCTCAGCGACCACCTGTACCTGGCCGCGGAGACGGACCTGTCGGCCGTGCTGGGTCACCTCGACGCCGTGAAACCCGCGCTGCTGATCCTGGACTCCGTACAGACCATCGCCTCGCCCGAGATCGACGGGGCGCCCGGCGGCATGGCCCAGGTGCGCGAGGTCGCGGGCGCGCTGATCCGGGCGTCCAAGGAGCGCGGCATGTCCACGCTCCTCGTCGGCCACGTCACCAAGGACGGGGCCATCGCCGGTCCCCGGCTGCTGGAGCACCTGGTCGACGTCGTCCTGAGCTTCGAGGGCGACCGGCACGCGCGGCTGCGACTGGTGCGCGGTGTGAAGAACCGGTACGGCGCCACCGACGAGGTCGGCTGCTTCGAACTCCACGACGAGGGGATCACCGGGCTGGCCGACCCGAGCGGGTTGTTCCTGACCCGGCGCGCGGAGGCGGTCCCCGGGACCTGTCTGACGGTGACGCTGGAGGGCAAGCGGCCCCTGGTCGCGGAGGTGCAGGCGCTGACGGTGGATTCACAGATCCCCTCGCCCCGGCGGACCACGTCGGGCCTGGAGACCTCCCGCGTCTCGATGATGCTGGCGGTGCTGGAGCAGCGCGGCCGGATCACCGCGCTGGGCAAGCGGGACATCTACAGCGCCACCGTGGGCGGGGTGAAGCTGACCGAGCCGGCCGCCGACCTGGCGATCGCGCTGGCGCTGGCCTCGGCGGCGAGCGACGTGCCCCTCCCGAAGAACCTCGTCGCCATCGGGGAGGTCGGTCTCGCGGGCGAGGTGCGGCGGGTGACCGGCGTCCAGCGGCGGCTCGCCGAGGCGCACCGGCTCGGCTTCACGCACGCGCTGGTGCCGAGCGACCCCGGCAAGGTGCCGGCGGGCATGAAGGTGATCGAGGTCGCGGACATGGGCGACGCGCTGCGGGTCCTGCCGCGCGGGCGCTCGCGGACCCCCGCCAAGGACGGCGCGGCCGACAGGTCGTAGGCCGGTCCGGCCAACGGGCGGGGGCGGGCTTTGCCGGGTCGGGAGCGCTTCCGGGGGTTCGCACCGTAGGGTCCGGGGACGAGGCGGGCCAAGGCTCGGCGGGCGCACAGGCCACGCCGGTAGACTTTGTGCTGGTCCGCCCGGCCGTACGCAGGCGGCGCAACCCGCGACCGGAGGAGTGCAGTGGCAGCCAAGGACGGGGCAGCAGCATCCGGAAAGTCGGGCGCGAGCTCCAGGCAAGAGGCCATGATGCGTGCCTCGCTGAGCGCGGTCGCACCTGGTCAGCCCCTGAGAGACGGCCTGGAGAGGATCGTCCGCGGCAACACCGGTGGCCTGATCGTCCTCGGCATGGACAAGAACGTCGAGGCGATGTGCACCGGCGGTTTCGTGCTGGACGTGGAGTTCACCGCGACCCGGCTGCGCGAGCTGTGCAAGCTCGACGGGGCGCTCATCCTGGACAAGGACATCACCAAGATCCTGCGGGCCGGCGTGCAGCTGGTCCCGGACGCGTCCATCCACACGGAGGAGACGGGCACCCGCCACCGCACGGCCGACCGTGTCTCCAAGCAGTGCGGGTTCCCGGTGGTGTCGGTGTCGCAGTCGATGCGGCTGATCGCGTTGTACGTGGACGGTGAGCGGCGGGTCCTGGAGGAGTCCGGGGCGATCCTGTCGCGGGCGAACCAGGCGCTGGCCACGCTGGAGCGGTACAAGCTGCGGCTCGACGAGGTCGCGGGCACGCTGTCCGCGCTGGAGATCGAGGACCTGGTCACGGTCCGCGATGTGACGGCGGTCGCGCAGCGGCTGGAAATGGTCCGCCGGATCGCGACGGAGATCGCCGAGTACGTGGTCGAACTGGGCACGGACGGGCGACTGCTGTCCCTGCAACTGGACGAGTTGACGGTCGGCATCGAGCAGGAGCGGGAGTTGGTGATCCGGGACTACGTTCCGGAACCCACGGCGAAGCGTTCCCGCACGGTGGACGAGGCGCTTCCGGCGCTGGACGCGCTCACGCATCCGGAACTGCTGGAGCTGGCGATCGTGGCGAAGGCCCTGGGATACACGGGGTCGCCGGAGACGCTGGACTCGGCGGTGTCCCCGCGGGGCTACCGGCTGCTGGCGAAGGTGCCGCGGCTGCCCGGGGCGATCATCGAGCGGCTGGTGGAGCACTTCGGCGGACTGCAGAAGCTGCTCGCCGCGAGCGTGGACGACCTGCAGACGGTGGACGGCGTGGGCGAGGCCCGGGCGCGGAGCGTCCGCGAGGGCCTGTCGCGACTGGCGGAGTCCTCGATCCTGGAGCGGTACGTCTAGCCCGACCGGCCCGTGTACGGGGCCGGGCGGGATCGGACCCGCCCGGCCGGTCGTGGTGCGTCAGTCCTGCTTGAGGACGAACGAGGTGCGGGCCACCGGCAGGCCGGGGGACTTGACCTCGACCACGTAGGTGTCCGCGGTCGCGGCTCCCGCGGGCGGTGACTGGCACTGGTCCGCGGCGCTGAACCGGCGGTCCCATTCCAGGGTCGGCGCCTTGATCTCGCTCTGCGCGGCCAGCCGGAAGAAGACGTTGCCCGCGCCGGTCGGGCAGTCCGTCGAGGACCAGACGGCCTTGGGGTTGCTGGCCTGGGTGATGGTCAGGACCGCCTGCTTCGGGCCGAGGTCGACCTTGCAGGTGGTGCCGGAGACATTGCGGGCGATGAGTTCGAGACGAGGCTTCTCGTTCGCCTCGTACTCGTTCTTCTCGCTCTTGACCTCCCACTGCACCGCGGACGGCGCGCACGTCGGCAGGGGCGAGTCGGCCGGGACCTGGCTCGCGCCGCCGCCCGGGGCGGAGTTGCCGGAGCCGCCGCCCGTGCCACCGCTCGGCTCGCCGTTCTTGCCGGCGCCCGCCGTGCCCGCGTCGGAACCGGAACCGGAGCCGGAGCCGGCCGACCCGGTTCCCGACTCGGCCCGCCCGCCCGGGGCCTGACTGATCGCCGGCCCGGAGCCGGAGGGGCCGGGGGTGATCGGGGCGACGGGATCTCGCCCGCCCTCGCCCTTGCCGTTCGTACTGGACTTCACCCCACCGGAGCTGACGGTCCATACGGCGAGGAGCGCGAGGAGCGCGACGACGGACGCCAGCACAGCCCTCCGTCGCCAGTAGATGGAGGAGGGGAGCGGCCCGACCGGATTGCGCAGAGATCCCACGAGCGGAACCTTACGAGAGTTCGCGCCGCGATCAGTGCCCCACATGCCGGGCGGCGGGCTTGATTTGCCGATGATCATCCTGCGGGGCCGGTCCGAACCGATCGGAACCGGCCAGGGTGCTGACACGACCGCGACATCCCATTGAGTACGGTCTGTGATCATGGACAGCTCCGACCTCTACAGAGACATCACCGACTTCGCCCACACCACGCCCCCCTGGGTGCGGTCGGCGTCCGAGGCCTGGACGGAGTACGGGCTGTTCGCGTTCGGTCTGCTCTTCATAGCCGTCTGGTGGCGTGCCCGCCGGCAAGCCGCCCCGCGCGCGATGGCGCTCGCCGTCCTCGCGCCGCTCGCCACCGCCGTCGCGTACGTCGCCTCCGAGCTGGTGAAGTCGACCGTCGACGAGGACCGGCCCTGTCGGACGGTGGCCGGGGCGGCCGCGTCGCTGATCCCGTGCCCGGAGTACGGCGACTGGTCCTTCCCCAGCAACCACTCCTCCATCGCGGGCGCCGCCGCCGTCGCGCTGGCCCTGGCCGTCGGCCGCCTCGCGCTGTTGACCGTGCCGCTCGCCCTGCTGATGGCCTTCTCCCGGGTGTTCGTCGGCGTGCACTTCCCCCACGACGTGGCGCTGGGCCTGCTGCTCGGCGGATCGCTGGCCGCCCTGTTCGTGCTCGCCCTCGCCGGTCCGATCAGTAGGATCACCGCCGGCATGCGGGCCAGTGGCATCCGGCCCGTGCTGTGGTTCACCGGTCCGGGCCCCGCGCGGTAGGGACGAAACGTGCCAGGATGCCGTCTGCCATGACTGCATCCACCACTCCTTCCCCCGACGTCTCCCACGCACTGCACTCCCCCGTGATCGCGTGGTTCGACGAGCATGCCCGCGACCTGCCCTGGCGCCGCCCCGAGGCCGGCCCCTGGGGCGTGATGGTCAGCGAGTTCATGCTCCAGCAGACCCCCGTCAACCGGGTCCTGCCGGTGTACGAGCAGTGGCTCGCCCGCTGGCCCCGGCCCGCCGACCTGGCCGCCGAGGCGCCCGGCGAGGCCGTGCGCGCCTGGGGCCGCCTCGGCTACCCCCGCCGGGCCCTGCGCCTGCACGGGGCGGCCGTCGCGATAACGGAACGACACGGGGGCGACGTGCCGCGGGAGCACGCGCAGCTGCTCGCCCTGCCCGGGATCGGCGAGTACACGGCCGCCGCGGTGGCCTCCTTCGCGTACGGGCAGCGACACGCGGTGCTGGACACCAACGTCCGCCGGGTCTTCGCCCGCACCGCCGGCGGGGTCGAGTACCCGCCGAACGCGACCACGGCCGCCGAGCGGCGTCTGGCGCGGGCCCTGCTGCCGCCGGACGAGGAGACCGCGGCCCGCTGGGCGGCGGCCTCGATGGAGCTGGGCGCGCTGGTGTGCACGGCCAAGAGTCCGGACTGCGCGCGCTGCCCGGTCGCCGGGCTGTGCGCGTGGCGCCTCGCGGGGAAGCCGGCCCACGACGGGCCGCCGCGCCGAGGACAGACGTACGCCGGTACCGACCGTCAGGTGCGGGGCAAGCTGCTCGCCGTCCTGCGGGAGGCGGTCGGCGCGGTTCCGCAGGCGGTGCTGGACACGGTCTGGGACGAGCCGGTGCAGCGGGCCCGCGCACTGGACGGGCTGGTGTCCGACGGTCTGGTCGAGCCGCTCGGCCAGGGGATGTACCGACTTCCGCAGGGGCCGGCCCGCACCTGATCCGATCCGTTGATCCACTGCGTGGGGAGCCCGGCTCGAAGCTGACTCGAAGATTCCGCTTGGCGCCGGGAAACCCGCAGCTCAAAGACGCTGTTACACAATCTACGGGTGTCCGTGCGTCCACCGAAGGCTGACCCGCACAGTGCCGTGACAACGCCTCCGTACCTTCGAATCCGTAAGACAGCGGTGGCGGGTTGGGACGGAACGGAGGCGGTCTGAGATGGCGCACGGCGAGGTACTCGAATTCGAGGAGTACGTACGCACCCGGCAGGACGCGCTGCTGCGCAGTGCCCGGCGCCTGGTTCCGGACCCCACGGACGCCCAGGACCTCCTCCAGACGGCCCTCGTCCGCACCTACGGCCGCTGGGACGGCATCGCCGACAAGTCCCTGGCCGACGCTTACCTCCGCCGCGTCATGATCAACACGCGTACCGAGTGGTGGCGGGCCCGCAAGCTCGACGAGGTACCCACCGAACAGCTCCCGGACGCCTCCGTCGAGGACGGCTCCGACCAGCGCGCCGATCGCGCCCTGCTGATGGACATCCTCAAGGTTCTGGCGCCCAAGCAGCGAAGCGTCGTGGTGCTGCGACACTGGGAGCAGATGAGCACCGAGGAAACGGCCGCGGCGCTCGGCATGTCGGCGGGAACCGTGAAGAGCACCCTGCACCGCGCATTGGCCCGCCTCCGGCAGGAGCTGGAGAGCCGGGACCTCGACATGCGCGCGCTGGAACGCGGTGACCACACCATCCGGTACGAGGGGCGGGAGCGGTGCGCGGCCTGAACGGCCCAGGCTTGAGCGGCAGAAAGTCGCTGGTGTTGGTGTCGGCGGGGACGGTCGTCCTCGCCGGCACAGCGCTGTTCGCGGTCGGTTGTGCCACCGGTGGCACGGGCCTGCGCGACGGCGGTCCGGCCCGCACCGAATCCGTGGCGAAGACCGGTCCCCCGGTCGGCCCGGCCCCCTCCGGCGGGGACCACTCACCGGCGACCTCGGACACCTCCGCGGCCAAGCCGCCCAAGGTGGACCCGGTCGCGCTGTTGAAGGCGGACCCGAAGGTCAGTCCGGCGATCAAGCGGGACCTGAAGCCCTGCACGGGCCGGGAGTACCCGGTCGACGTGAGCTACGGGAAGGTCACCGGGAGCCCGGCCGTGGACATCGTCGTGAACGTGCTCTCCTGCGCCGACGCCCTGGGGCGCGGCTCGTACGTGTACCGGGCGGACAACGGCAAGTACGAGAATGTCTTCGCGGACGAACAACCGCCCGTCTACGCGGAGATCGACCGGGGGGACCTGGTGGTCACCAAGCCGGTCTACGGGAAGAGCGACGCGCTCTCGTACCCGTCCGGCGAGGACGTGATCACCTACCGCTGGAGCGGTGAGAGGTTCACCGAGCAGGACCGTGTCCACACGGACTACAGCAACGTGGTCGACGGCGGCGGCCAGCCCGCCCCGGCCATCTCAGAGAAGAACTGAAGCGAGGCTCCGGATGGCCGAGACCCATGTGCTGTTCGTGGAGGACGACGACGTCATCCGCGAGGCCACGACCCTGGCGCTGGAGCGCGACGGGTTCGTGGTGACCGCCATGCCCGACGGACTGTCGGGCCTGGAGTCCTTCCGGGCCGACCGCCCCGACATCGCGCTGCTCGACGTCATGGTGCCCGGGATGGACGGCGTCAGCCTGTGCCGGCGCATCCGTGACGAGTCCACCGTCCCGGTGATCATGCTGTCGGCGCGCGCCGACTCCATCGACGTCGTACTGGGCCTGGAGGCGGGCGCCGACGACTACGTCACCAAGCCCTTCGACGGGTCGGTCCTCGTCGCCCGGATCCGCGCCGTGTTGCGCCGCTTCGGCCACGCGGGCGGTCCGAACGGCGGCGCGTCGGACGACGACGGCGCCGATGAGCGCGGGGTGCTGGCCTTCGGCGACCTGGAGGTCGACACCGAGGGCATGGAGGTGCGCAAGGCGGGTGCCCCGGTGGGCCTCACGCCGACCGAGATGCGGCTGCTGCTGGAGTTCTCCTCGGCGCCCGGCACCGTGCTGTCGCGCGACCGGCTGCTGGAGCGGGTCTGGGACTACGACTGGGGCGGCGACACCCGGGTCGTGGACGTCCACGTCCAGCGGCTGCGCACCAAGATCGGACAGGACCGGATCGAGACGGTCCGAGGCTTCGGATACAAGCTGAAGGCATGAGGCGGTTCACACTCCGTACCGGGATCCGCTGGAAGATCACCCTCGCCATCGCCGCCGTCGGCGCGCTGACGGCGGTGGCGCTGAGTCTGGTGGTGCACAGTGCTGCCCGCGTGTCGATGCTGGAGAGCGCCCGCGACTCCCAGCTGGAGCGGGTCCAGTTCCTCGCCCGCAGCGTGGACGCCGGCCGCAAGCCGATGATGGGCGCCAAGCTCAACGACCCCGAGCTGCCGATCGAACTGAGGCAGAAGGTCCAGTCCGGGCGGCGCGGCACCTACATCCAGGAGAGCCGGCGGGGCGTTCCCGAGGTGTGGGCGGCCGTACCGCTCGGCAGCGGACAAGTGCTGTCCCTGCACCTGCCGTTCAAGGAGAGCGCCAACATGGTGCACGACCTGGACCAGGCCCTCGTCGTCGGCTCCCTCTCCGTGGTGGTGGGCGGCTCCGCGCTCGGGGTGCTCATCGGCGGGCAGATCTCGCGCCGGTTGCGCAAGGCGGCCGCCGCCGCGCAGCGGGTGGCGCACGGAGATCCCGAGGTCCGGGTGCGCGACGCGGTGGGTGGTGTCGTACGTGACGAGACGGATGACCTGGCGCGGGCCGTGGACGCCATGGCGGACGCGCTCCAGCAGCGGCTGGAGGCCGAGCGGCGGGTGACGGCGGACATCGCGCACGAGCTGCGGACCCCGGTGACGGGCTTGCTCACGGCGGCGGAACTGCTGCCCCCGGGGCGGCCGACCGAGCTGGTGCGCGACCGGGCGCAGGCGATGCGCGCGTTGGTCGAGGACGTGTTGGAGGTGGCCCGGCTGGACAGCGCCTCGGAGCGGGCCGAGTTGCAGGACGTGGCGCTCGGCGAGTTCGTCAGCCGCCGGGTGGCGTCGCTGATGCCGGACGCGTCCGTACGCGTCGTGGCGGACGAGATCGTGAGCACCGACCCGCGTCGGCTGGAACGGATCCTGGGCAACCTGCTGGCGAACGCCGCGCGGTACGGGCAGTCGCCGATCCAGGTCGACGTCGAGGGCCGGGTCGTACGGGTGCGGGACCACGGACCGGGCTTCCCGGAGGCGCTGTTGCGCGAGGGGCCGAGCCGTTTCCGGACCGGGTCCACCGACCGGGCCGGGGTGGGCCACGGGCTGGGTCTGACCATCGCGGAGGGTCAGGCGCGGGTGCTGGGCGCGCGGTTGACGTTCCGTAACGTGGCCGCGCCGGGCGGCGTGGACAGGGAGGGTTCGGCCGCCGGGGCGGTGGCGGTGCTGTGGCTGCCGGAGCACGCGCCGACGGCGACGGGAAGCTTCCCGATCCTGAAGCCCCAGACCTGAGTCGGGCGTCGTCGCGACCCGGGGCGGCAGAGCCGCGGCGGCGCCGGCCCGGGATCGCGACCGTATCGGGACCCTCGGCCGTTCGCCCCGCGGGGCTGATGTTCTAGCATCCGTGGCATGACCGACGGTACGAACCCCCCGACCAACCCGCAGCCCGAGCAGCCCGCCCCGGGGAGCGGTGGCTACGGGTTCCCGCCGGGAGCGCCCGCGTCCGGTGGCTACGGGTTCCCGCCCGGGCCCCCCGCGTCGGGTGGCTTCGGCCCCCCGCCGGGCTCGGACCAGGACGGCGGCTACGGCTACCCGCGGCAGCCCGGACCGCAGCAGCCCGGACCGCAGCAGCCGAATCCGTACTGGCAGGATCCCGGGATGCCGGGCCCCTACGACGCGCCGCCCGCGTCGTGGCAGCAGGGCGGTTCGATGCCGGGCCCGACGGCGGAGCCCGAGCCGTTCCGGCAGCGGTCGGATCAGCCCGACTGGGACGCGCTCGCCGATCGTTCGGCGTCGGAGCGGCGCAGGAAGCGGGTGTGGGTGGTCGTCGGCACGGTGACCGTGCTGGCGCTGCTCGCCGGTGGTGGAACGTTCCTGCTGCTGGGTGGCGGCGACGGGAAGGGCGACGACAAGCCGACGGCGGCCGCCTCGGATTCGCCCGCGCCCTCGCAGAGCGGGGTCAAGAATCCGATCGATCTCACGCCCACGGTCGCGGGTGACCCGACGACCGTGCGGGACCAGATCGGCAAGGCGAACCTGAAGATGGGGCCGGAGGCCGGAGTCTTCCCGATCGACAAGCGGCACGAGATGCGCACGAAGGGCAACGCGAACTCGTTCGCCGAGTCCCAGCAGCGCGTCGTGGACCCGTCGAAGAGCTTCACGGTCTCGGCCCGGCTCTGGAACCGCTCCCCCAAGGGGCAGCAGATCGCGGTGAGCCAGGGCAACGAGAAGTCGTTCTCGTTCGAGCTGGGTCTGGACGAGGTGAACGGCAAGCCGTCCTGGATCTTCCGGGTGCAGACCGGCACCCCGGGCGCGAACGCCAGCACGACGACGGTGACGGGCACGAGCTCGAAGATGGAGAAGACCTTCTCGGAGCTGACGGGCACCTACGACGCGGAGAAGAAGGTGATCGCCCTGTACGTGAACGGCAAGCGGACGGGCGAGGCCCCGGTTCCCGCGGACATCTTCCCCGCCCCCGGCCCGCTGCAACTGGCGCGCTCACGCCATCAGGATCAGTGGGTGTCGCCCTGGCAGGGCGCCATGGACAGCCTGCGGGTCTACGACGCTGCGCTGCCGCAGGAGCGGATCGACGCCCTCAAGCCGGGCAAGCTCGACCCGATGGTCACGCCGACCGGGTCGTGGCTGCTGTTCTGAGCCGTCGCGAGCCGCCCGGTGCGGCGGGGGGTCGGACGCCGGTCGCCCGGCGCCGTCGGCGTGTCAGACGGTGACGCCGACCTGACGCAGGAAGCTCACCGGGTTGATGGCCGAGCCGTAGTTCGGGGTGGTGCGGATCTCGAAGTGCAGGTGCGGACCGCTGGAGTTGCCGGTGTTGCCGGACAGCGCGATCTGCTGGGCGGCCGAGACCTTCTGGCCGATCTTGACCTGGATCCGCGAGAGGTGCGCGTACTGGGAGTACTTGTTGTTCGCGTGCTTGATCACGACGGCGTTGCCGTACGCGGGACCGTCGCCACCGCCGTTGGGGCCGGCCTTGACGACCACACCGGAGCTCGCGGCACTGACCTTGGTGCCGACGGGAACGGCGAAGTCCTGACCGGAGTGCTTGTGCGACCACATGTTGCCGCCCTTGCCGTAGGTCGCGGACAGGGTGTAGCCGGAGACCGGCTTCTTCCAGGAACCGGCCGACTTCGCGGCGGCGGCCGGCTTCGCGGCGGCGGCCGGCTTGGCGGCGGCGGCCTGGGCCTTCGCCTGGGCGGCGACGAGGCCGGGGGTGCCGTTGAGAGCGGTCTGCGCCTCGCCGGCGAAAGCGGCGGTCGTTCCGGCACCGAGGGCCAGTGCGGCACCGAGGCCGGTGGCGGCGAGGGCGATACGGGTACGACGGGTGCTGACGCGCTTCGCGGACATGTGTGGACCTCCGGGGCCGGGAACAAGGGCAATAGGTGACCCGGCACGCTGAGCGGATGCTGAGCGGGTGCCGGGCGAACTTGCTCCACCTTGGTAACCCGAGCCCCCCGGCTTCCTCAAACGTCCTCATTACTACGTCGACTCGTAGGTGCGAGGGGGGTCGAGAGGACTGTTGACCCGGCGATTACTGGGCCAAGGGAGGGGGCAAATCGGACACTCGATCTACGAAAGGTCCTAGTAGGTCCGATTTGCCCTGTGCGGCTTGTCACCGGGCGCGGAGCCTCCGCCCACCCTGATCGAGACCCAGGTCACGCCCCTCGGGCCACCGGAAGGCACCCGAAGCACCCTCCGCCCCCTGCCCCCGTGCCTTCCGCCGACCCACGCGGGCGCCACCCGTGGGACCACCCCCGCGCCGGGGGAGCCGGTACGGGCCCGGTCGCCCGGTACAGGCCCGGGAGGGCGGTACGGACCCGGAGGGCGGGTCCGGGGCCCCTGCGCGCGCCCCGGGCCCGCTCGTGCCCGCAGGGACGGGCCGCAATCCCTCCCGCCTCGCACGGGCCCGGACGTCCGCTCCGGCTCTCCCCCGCCCCGCAGGGCCCCGGACGCGCGAAAGGGGCGGCCCCGGAACCGTTCGGTTCCGGGGCCGCCCCTTCGTACAGCGGTCAGGCCTCAGGCGCCCTTGGAGAGGTCCGGGCCGGAGCCCGTGGCCTCGATCGGGGGAAGGTCCGAGATCGGAGTCTTCTCCTCGCCGCGGAAGGTGAACTTGGCGGCCTCGCCCTCACCCTCCACACCCACGACCACGATGTGACCGGGACGCAGCTCGCCGAAGAGGATCTTCTCCGACAGCATGTCCTCGATCTCGCGCTGGATCGTCCGGCGCAGCGGGCGCGCACCCATGATCGGGTCGTAGCCGCGCTTGGCCAGGAGCTGCTTCGCGTCACCGCTGAGCTCGATGCCCATGTCGCGGTCCTTGAGGCGCTCGTCCACCTTGGCGATCATCAGGTCGACGATCTGGATGATGTCTTCCTGCGTGAGCTGGTGGAAGACGACCGTGTCGTCGACACGGTTGAGGAACTCGGGCCGGAAGTGCTGCTTCAGCTCTTCGTTGACCTTCGCCTTCATCCGGTCGTATCCGGTCTTGGTGTCGCCCTGGGCCGCGAAGCCCAGGTTGAAGCCCTTGGAGATGTCCCGCGTACCCAGGTTGGTCGTCATGATGATGACCGTGTTCTTGAAGTCCACGACCCGGCCCTGGGAGTCGGTCAGACGACCGTCCTCCAGGATCTGGAGAAGGGAATTGAAGATATCCGGGTGCGCCTTCTCGACCTCGTCGAAGAGGACGACGGAGAACGGCTTCCGGCGGACCTTCTCGGTCAGCTGGCCGCCCTCTTCGTAGCCCACGTAGCCGGGGGGCGAACCGAAGAGACGGGAAACCGTGTGCTTCTCGCTGAACTCCGACATGTCGAGGGAGATCAGTGCGTCCTCGTCGCCGAAGAGGAATTCGGCGAGCGTCTTGGAGAGCTCGGTCTTACCGACACCGGACGGGCCGGCGAAGATGAACGAGCCACCGGGACGCTTCGGGTCCTTCAGACCCGCACGGGTCCGTCGGATCGCCTGCGAGAGGGCCTTGATGGCGTCCTTCTGACCGATGACGCGACGGTGGAGCTCGTCCTCCATGCGCAGGAGTCGCGAGGACTCCTCCTCGGTCAGCTTGAACACCGGAATGCCGGTCGCGGTCGCGAGGACTTCGGCGATGAGCTCGCCGTCGACCTCGGCGACGACGTCCATGTCGCCGGCCTTCCATTCCTTCTCGCGCTTGGCCTTCGCCGTCAGCAGCTGCTTCTCCGAATCACGGAGGGAAGCCGCCTTCTCGAAGTCCTGGGAGTCGATGGCCGACTCCTTGTCGCGACGCACGTTCGCGATCTTCTCGTCGAACTCGCGGAGGTCCGGCGGCGCGGTCATCCGACGGATGCGCATCCGGGAGCCGGCCTCGTCGATCAGGTCGATCGCCTTGTCCGGGAGGAAGCGGTCCGAGATGTACCGGTCGGCCAGGGTGGCCGCCTGCACGAGGGCCTCGTCCGTGATGGAGACGCGGTGGTGGGCCTCGTAGCGGTCGCGCAGCCCCTTGAGGATCTCGATCGTGTGGGGGAGGGAAGGCTCCGCCACCTGGATCGGCTGGAAACGACGCTCCAGCGCCGCGTCCTTCTCGAGGTGCTTGCGGTACTCGTCCAGCGTCGTGGCACCGATGGTCTGGAGCTCACCACGGGCCAGCATGGGCTTCAGGATGCTGGCGGCGTCGATCGCGCCCTCGGCGGCACCCGCACCCACGAGGGTGTGGAGCTCGTCGATGAACAGGATGATGTCGCCGCGGGTGCGGATCTCCTTGAGCACCTTCTTGAGGCGCTCCTCGAAGTCACCGCGGTAGCGGGAACCGGCGACCAGTGCACCCAGGTCGAGGGTGTAGAGGTGCTTGTCCTTGAGCGTCTCGGGCACCTCGCCCTTGACGATCGCCTGGGCCAGGCCCTCGACGACGGCGGTCTTGCCGACGCCGGGCTCGCCGATGAGGACCGGGTTGTTCTTGGTCCGGCGGGACAGCACCTGCATGACCCGCTCGATCTCCTTCTCGCGCCCGATGACCGGGTCGAGCTTGGATTCGCGAGCCGCCTGCGTGAGGTTGCGGCCGAACTGGTCGAGGACGAGCGAGGTCGAGGGGGTGCCCTCGGCCGGGCCGCCTGCCGTGGCCGACTCCTTGCCGCCTCCGGAGTAGCCGGAGAGCAGCTGGATGACCTGCTGCCGGACCCTGTTGAGATCGGCGCCCAGCTTCACGAGGACCTGGGCGGCGACGCCCTCGCCCTCGCGGATCAGGCCGAGCAGGATGTGCTCGGTGCCGATGTAGTTGTGGCCGAGCTGGAGGGCCTCTCGGAGCGAAAGCTCCAGGACCTTCTTCGCCCGCGGGGTGAAGGGGATGTGGCCGGACGGGGCCTGCTGCCCCTGACCGATGATCTCCTCAACCTGCTGGCGAACAGCCTCGAGCGAAATCCCGAGGCTCTCCAGGGCCTTAGCGGCGACACCCTCACCCTCGTGGATCAAGCCCAGGAGGATGTGCTCGGTGCCGATGTAGTTGTGGTTGAGCATCCGGGCTTCTTCCTGAGCCAGGACGACAACCCGCCGCGCGCGGTCGGTGAACCTCTCGAACATCGTTTATCGCTCCTCAGAGCGGTCGGGCAGTTCGGGGTCGGTCCCCGCCCTGTCCTTCCGCATGCTAGTCCCGCGGGGCGGGACAGCTCATTCCAACTGCCGACATCCGTCCGCGGCTCACCCTCACGTCCGCGGGAAAACCCGGCCGTAAGTGCCGACAACTGCTCCAACCCGATGGTGCGAGACGATGTTCCCGCAGGCCAGGCAGATACCCGTCACACGTGTACGCCGATGGCGAACGGAAGCCGGTCGGAGACCCTTCAAATCAGCGTGTCGCCCCGATCCACTAGGAATGTCTTACCCGTGGGGACTGACACTCCATGCGGCCGGGAGACGGTTCCCTCCGCTACGGGCGAACACGGTTCCGTCTTCGAATGTGGGACTCCGCCCCACGGACGTTTACGTTCCGTATTGGGTCCGCCGCGCTGCGTAACTCCAGGGCACTTCCGGAGTTGCTCCGGTCATGGCCCTCATCGCCGAGACCGTCCCGCATCCGCGCTCCCCGTCCGAGGAGGACGCGTACGTCTCCTGGTACGGGCGGGTGCTCGGCTGGACCCTCGCGGGCGGCCCTGCCGCCCAGCTGGTCACCGGGACGCGGTTCGACGTACTGGAACTGCCGGCCGACGCGGGTGGCCGGCTGCTGCGCAGGCCGGTCGACACCGGGCCGGTGGCCGTCATGGGACGCCGTATGCGCTTCCTGGTGGCCCCGGGCAGCGCCGAGGAGCTGGACGGGCTGCTCGACTGGCTGGAGTGGGGTCCGGTGGCCCTGGATCTGACCGCCCTGGGTGTGGGTGGCCGCATCACCGCCCCCGTGCCGCCGGGGCGGCCACAGGGAAGCCCTCAGGGGGCCGCCGTGTGGCTGCGGCCCCCCGAACCGGGGTGCGAGGCGTTCCTGCCGTCCCTGCCCGGTACCGGACAGGGCGCCGGGGCCGGCCTGAGAGGCACCGGACCCGATCTCGTACGTCTGGTCGCCGCGGCGGCCACGGAGTGCCACCGGGCACGCCTGCGGCGACGCGCGGCCCCCGCGAGGCCCGTCGGCGCCGTGGGTCAGCCCCGGTTCTCGTAGGCCTCGCGAATGTCGGCGGGGACACGGCCGCGGTCGTTGACCGTAAGGCCCTTCGCCTTCGCCCACGCACGGATTTCCGCGGTGTCCGGGTTGCCCGCCGAAACGGCGGCGCGGCCCTTGGCGCGACCCGCGGCGGCACGGCCACCGGTACGACGGCCACTCTTGGTGTAGGGCTCAAGCAGGCCGCGGAGCTTTTCAGCGTTGGCGGCGGTGAGGTCGATCTCGTAGGTCTTGCCATCCACAGCGAACGTCACGGTCTCGTCCGCCTCGCCACCGTCGAGGTCGTCGACAAGAAGGACCTGAACCTTCTGTGCCACCGGATTTCCTTTCATCGAAAATGCAGTACGCGGAAAGGAAACCGCTTTTGCCTGGAAAACACAAACCCCCGCCGAGAGGTTCAGGACGTCAACAGGGCGGGAAACGTACGCGATTCGGACATAGGCCACAGGCGGGCGGAGCCCCGTAAAAGCGGCTGAGATCGATCCGTCATCGATCAGAGGTGCAGAAGCATCCGACTGTTGCCCAAGGTGTTCGGCTTCACTCGTTCGAGACCGAGGAACTCGGCGACGCCCTCGTCATAGGAACGCAGGAGCTCCATGTAGACATCGGGCTCGACCGCGGTCGCGCCGATCTCGACGAAGCCGTGGTTCGCGAAGAAGTCCACTTCGAAGGTGAGGCAGAAAACCCGGCTCACGCCGAGCAGACGGGCCGTCTCCAACAACTTGGCCAGTACCCGATGTCCGACACCGGCGCCCTTCAACTCGCGATCCACCGCGAGAGTGCGCACTTCCGCAAGGTCTTCCCACATCACGTGCAGAGCGCCACAGCCCACCACCTGACCGTCACCGACGCGTTCCGCGACCCAGAACTCCTGGATGTCCTCGTAAAGGACGACGGGGGCTTTGTCGAGCAGGATCCGTTGCTGCACGTACTGGTCGAGCAGGCGTCGCAGCGCGGGAACATCGCGGGTGCGTGCGCGGCGGATCGTCACGGTATTTGCTTCTGCGGCGGAAAACTCTCCCATGCGGGGGGACGCTATCGCCCCGGCTCGGTCCCGCGCTCGCCGGAGTCCTCTTCGGGTCGCGGGTCTTCCGGGGCTTCCCCGGGCTTCGCGTCTTCTTCGGGTACCGGCTCTTCCGCGGGTACCGGCTCTTCCGCGGGTACCGGCTCTTCCGCGGGTACCGGCTCTTCCGGGGCTTCCCGGGGTTCGGGGGCGGTGGCCTCGCCGTCGTGACCGACGATGCGTACGGCGTCGCGGAGGGCTTCGCGCTGTTCCGCCGACATCATGCCGAAGAAGGCCACGAGAGCGGCCGCCGGGTTGTCGCTGGTGGCCCATGCCTCGTTCATCAGTGCGGCCGAGTAGGCGGGCCGGGTGGAGACCGCGGTATATCGATAGGCGCGGCCTTCGGCTTCCCGGCGGACCCAGCCCTTCTGATGGAGATTGTCCATAACGGTCATGACCGTGGTGTACGCGATGGACCGTTCCTGCTGGAGGTCTTCCAGGACTTCCCGAACGGTGACCGGGCGGTTCCACTGCCACACCCGTGTCATCACTGCGTCTTCGAGTTCTCCCAAGGGGCGAGGCACAACAGCACGATAGTGCGGGTTGTGCGGAATTGCCCGACCATTCGGCCGGCAACGCGCGACGAGCCGGTGCCGGGCAACAAAATGGGGCGCACGGCCCGCAGGCCGTACGCCCGTCCCCGAGACTTTCGCCCGGGGTTACTTCCCGGGCTGTCGGGCGGCCTCGGCGGAGGCGAGCACGGCGTCCACGGCCGCGTCCTCCTTCGCCTTGTTGGCACCGCCCTGGCTCTTCACGATCGTCACGACGAGAGCGATGAAGAACGCGGCCATCACGATGGGGGGCACGAGCGCGGAAACGTAGTCCATGCCCCCAGCCTAGCTACCCGGCGGCGCGGCCGTCCGCCGGGGGCCGGCCCGGCGCGGCGGGCTTCCGGCGGGGCGGGAAGACCTCCCCGGGGGTCGGAATGGGGCGCTCGCGCCCGGGGCGCGGCTCCTCCTCGGGGGCCGGGGCGGGTGCGGGCTTCGGCTCGCCGCCCCGTTCGTCCTCGCGTCCGCCGGCGAGGGCCAGCAGTCGGGTGCGGGGGGCGGGCGCCGTCCGCAGCCGGCGGCGTACGGAGCGCTCCGCGACCGCCTGGGCCCGTTCCAGCACGGCGGCGGCGACCGGGTTGGCGCGCAGGGCCCGCAGGGCCGCGAGGTCGTCGGGTACCGGCTCGTAGCCGGCGGCCAGGGCGTCCTGCAGCAGCTCCAGGTAGCCGGAGAGGCTGCCGGGCAGGGCGCCCCTGTAGCGGGCGAGGTCGGCGAGGAGGAAGTCTCTGAGCCTCTCCGCCTCGGCGACCGCGTCGTCCACCGACGCCGCGAGGCGAAGGCAGGCCTGGACCTCGACGGCCGGGAGCGGGGCCGTGGAGGACTGGAGGGCGTGGGCGAGCGAGCGCCTGAGCACGTGCAGCTCGGCAGCACTGAACGCCATGCCGCCGCGGGATCCGTAGGGCGTGGGCATGGGCCGAAGATACGCGCTAATCGGACTAAATCCCCTTAATTGGGGCGGCTACGGCGCGGCGGGATCGGCACTTGCCAAAATGGAAAGTGCGCGTCACTCTGGAAAGCAGGTGGTGGCCGCCCGGCCGCGCCGACCACGAGGGGGACACCGTGAGCGAGTACACCGAGGCCAAACGGATGGAGAGGGCGGCGCTGCTGAACAGCGGCTGGTACGCGCGCTACCTGTGGGCTTTCGGGGCGGGGCAACTGGTCCTCGTACCGGTGTCCCTGCTCTGGCACGGGGCCGCCCAGGCCGTCGTCTTCGCGACGGCCAACATGCTGCTCGTGGGCGGGATGAGCGTGTACGCGGCGCGGCAGCGGGTGGTACGGCGCGGGTTCGGCCTCAAGCACGGACTGGTCATCGGGACCTGGTCCGTGGTGTTCGCGGCGACGGTGGTCCTGGGCACCGAGGTCTTCCGGGACAACCTGGCGTTCACGGTCGTGGCCGCGGTGGCGTGCGCGCTGCCGGCCGTCGTGGGCGCGGTGACCGAGAGGCGGGCCGCATGAGCACGGAGAAGGAGGGCGCCCACCCCCGGCACGGGCTCGCGCCGCTGTTGAACGCGCCGGTGCGGCTGTCGGTGGTGGCGGCGCTGGCCGCGGTGGACAAGGCCGAGTTCGGCTTCGTGCGGGACCTCGTGGAGGTGTCCGACTCGGTGCTGTCCAAGCAGGTGGCGGCGCTGGAGGAGGCGGGCCTGGTGGCCGTCGCCAAGGGCCGGGTGGCCCGCCGCCCGCGGACCTGGCTCTCGCTGACCCCGAGCGGCCGGACCGTCTACCGGCGCCACCTGGACGCCCTGCGGGCCATCGCGGGTCCGTAGGCGATGCTCCCGGGCCGTCGGAGCCGGCGGCCCGATCCGGGCCGCCGCGGACCGCTCAGCGGCCCGGGGCAGCCCCCTGGCGGCGGCCGGGGGCGGCGGCGAGCGGGGGCAGGAGCATGCCGATGAGCAGTCCGGCTCCGATCCAGACCCCGACGCCGATCGCGACCGCGCCCAGGGCCGGGACCGGTGTCCGGGCGGCCGTCAGCCAGGCGGCGAACACGCCGGCGATCTGCCCCGTGTCGTTGGCGAGGAAGGCGGCCTCCTTGGCCCGCGAGACGGCGCGGATCGCCTTGTGCTGCCAGTGGCCGACGATCCAGAGCACCGGCGCCGTGGCGAGGCCGACCAGGATCGCCTTCCACCAGGTCACCGGGGTGGCGAACAGCAACGTCAGCAGCACCGCCAGGCCGACGGCCGGCGCGAGGAGGATGTAGACGAGGGTGAGCGGGTCCGCCTCGTCCGTTTGGATCTCCTTGCTGAACCAGGCGACGAGCGTGACGCCCAAGGCCGCGGCGACGGCCCAGAACCCGGACAGGGCCCCGAAGCCGAACAACTGGCCGCCGGCCGCCAATCCGGGCAGGAGCGTGCCCGCCCAGGCGGACCCCGGGGAGACCACGACCGACTTGCCCGGCGCGCGCCCGGAAGCGGGGCTGCCCTTCGACCGCGGTTCGGCCTTCGGCTGCGGTTCGGCCTTCGACGGGGCGGCGACCGCGGGGGCCTCCGCCGCGGTCCGGGTCGTCACCGGGGGGCGCGGCTGCCAGGACGGCGCCTTGGTGCGGGCGCCCTGCTCGGGCACCGGCCGGGTCGGCGGCGCGACGGCGGCGCGCAGCAGTTCGGCGGTCCGCGCCGCCGAGTCGGGGCGGTCCGCGGCGTCCTTGCTCAACAGGCTCAGGACCAGCAGGTCCAGGGCCCGGGGGATCTCGGGGCGGCGGACCCGCAGGGAGTCGGGTGCGCGTTGCGCGTGCTGGGCGAGGACCTCCCAGGGGGATCCGGTGAACGGCAGCTCGCCGGCGAGCAGTTCGTACAGGAGACAGCCCAGGCTGTAGATGTCGGTGCGGCCGTCCACCGCGTCGCCGCGCGCCTGTTCCGGCGACATGTAGGCGGGTGTGCCGATCGCCAGGCCGGTCGTGGTCAGTCCCTGCATGCCGCTCTGCCGGGCGATCCCGAAGTCGCAGATCTTGATCCGGCCCCGGGTGGTGAGCAGCACGTTGCCGGGCTTGATGTCGCGGTGGACGACGCCCGCGCCGTGGGCCGCCTGGAGCCCCTCGCATATCTGCGTGCCCCAGCGCACCACGTCCTCGATCGGGGCCCGGCCGGTGGCGGTGCCGAGCGGGCGCCCGTCGACGAGTTCCATGACCAGGTAGACCACGGTCCGGTGGTCGACGACGGTCTCGCCGACGTCGTGGACGGACACCACGTGGGGGTCCGACAGCGCCGCGGCCGCCCGGGCCTCGGCGCGCAGCCGTAACGCGAGCTTGTCGTCTCCGGGCCGGGCGATGACCTTCACGGCGACGGCCCGGCCCAATTCGAGGTCCCGGGCCCGCCACACCTCCCCCATGCCGCCCGCGCCGATGCGGTCGCCCAGCGCGTAGCGGCCGGCCAGGATCGTCCCGTTCATGCCTACCCGTCCGCCTTGACGGCGTCCAGGAACGCGGCCCAGGCGGCGTGCGTCGTGGCCATCACGAGGTGGGCGGGGTCCGAGCGGTCGGCCACCCGGACCAGGGTGCCGGGCGCGGCGGACACGTACACGCAGTTGACGCCGTCGTCGCAGTGGGACGACTTCTGCCAGGTGGGGCGAGCGGTCGTGGTCATGGTGTCTCCTCCGGCGGAAACGGGGTCACGGTGCCTGTCGTGGGCCGACCGTAACCCCCGCGGGGGCACACTTCGGCCATTTCCGTGGAAGTTCCCGCTCACTCGATCGGAAACGCGTACGCGATCTCGTACCGGGAATCGGGGATGACCAGGTCCGCGGTCTCCACCGGGCGGCCGTCCGAGTCCAGGTACGTGCGCTCGATCTCGGTGATGAGCGAGCCGACGCTGATGCCCAGCAGGTTGGCCTGCGCCTGGTTGGCGCGGGACGGGCGCGGTATCTCCAGCACCGAGGCGACCGTGATGCCGATGGACCGCATGCGCGCGACCACGCCGGCCCCGCGCAGCTCCCCGTCCTCCGGCAGGACGACCGGGGTGTCGGCGGTGAGGGCCATCGGCTCCCAGGACTGGGACAGTTCGGCGGGGCTGCCGTCGGCCATGAACTCGTAGCGGGTCATCACGCACGGGTCGCCGGGGGCGATGGCGAGGCGGGCCGCGATGTGTTCGGGGGCCGGGGTGTGGGCGACGGTCCGGGCGTCCCAGGAGGCCGCGAAGCCGTGTTCGAGGGCCTCGGCGCGGAAGGCGTTGCCCGAGTTCGGCACGCGGCGGCGGGTGCGCACCATGCGCATCCGCCGGCGCGGGGTGCGCACGAACGTCCCGGAACCGGCGCGGCCTTCGAGGAGGCCCTCGATGATCAGTCGTTCCAGGGCGCGTTGGGTGACGCTCTGTCCGACGGAGTACTCGGCGGCGAACCGCGACCGGGAGGGAAGCTTGTCGCCGACCTCCCACTCGCCCGCCTCGATGCGGGCCCGAAGGGCGTCGACCACCAGCAAGTACGGTGATTCACGGGGCATTTGGACCATCCTGGAGCGTCGCAAACACGTGCGTCCGACGCCGACAAAGCTAAGGCATCAGGTCGAACCCGACGCGTCAGCCTGACGGCCGGTGAACCGCCGACGCGACGCGAGACGGCGCGAGACGAAACGGAAGGCCCCCGCCGGGTGGGCGGGGGCCTCGTGTCACGCCTCGTCGCGCCTCGGCGTCACTCGAAGTTGGGCGCGTTGCGCTCGTAGACCAGCCGCAGTCCGATCAACGTCAGCCACGGCTCGTGGTCGTCGATCACCGAGGCCTCGCCGAGGACGATCGGCGCCAGGCCACCGGTGGCGATCACGCGGACGTCGTCCGGGTCGCCGGTGGGGCCGGCGAGCTCCTTGGCCATCCGGTTCACGATCCCGTCGACCTGGCCGGCGAACCCGTAGACCACGCCCGACTGCATCGCCTCGACCGTGGACTTGCCGATGACGTTGCGCGGGCGGGCCAGCTCGATCTTGCGGAGCTGGGCGCCGCGCACGCCGAGGGCCTCCATCGAGATCTCGATGCCCGGGGAGATCACCCCGCCGACGTACTCGCCCTTCGCGGACACCGCGTCGAAGGTGGTGGCCGTGCCGAAGTCGACGACGATCGCCGGTCCGCCGTAGAGCTCGACGGCCGCGACCGCGTTGATGATGCGGTCCGCGCCGACCTCCTTCGGGTTGTCCATGAGGATCGGCACGCCCGTCTTGATGCCGGGCTCGACCAGCACGGCCGGCACGTCGCCGTAGTAGCGGCGGGTGACCTCGCGCAGCTCGTGCAGCACCGAGGGGACCGTCGAACAGATCGCGATGCCGTGGATGCCGTCGCCCAGCTCGGTGCCGAGCATCGGGTGCATGCCCATCAGACCCTGCATGAGGACGGCCATCTCGTCGGCCGTCCTGCGCGGGTCGGTGGAGATGCGCCAGTGCTCGACGATCTCGTCACCGTCGAACAGGCCCAGCACCGTGTGGGTGTTGCCCACGTCGATGGTGAGGAGCATCGGTTACACCGCCTCGCGGAGGTCGAGGCCGATGTCCAGGATCGGCGAGGAGTGGGTGAGCCCGCCGACCGCGAGGTAGTCCACGCCGGTCTCGGCGTAGGCGCGGGCGGTGTCCAGGGTCAGCCGGCCGGAGGACTCCAGGACGGCGCGGCCGGCGACCAGCGCGACGGCCTCGGCGGTCTGCTCGACGGTGAAGTTGTCCAGCAGGATCAGGTCGGCGCCCGCGTCCAGGACCTCGCCGATCTGCGCGAGGGTGTCGACCTCGACCTCGATCGGGACGTCGGGGAAGGCCTCGCGGACGGCCGTGAACGCCTGGGCGACGCCGCCCGCCGCGACCACGTGGTTGTCCTTGACCAGCGCCGCGTCCGACAGCGACATGCGGTGGTTGACGCCGCCGCCGCAGCGGACCGCGTACTTCTCCAGCGCGCGCAGGCCGGGAGTGGTCTTGCGGGTGTCGCGGACCTTCGCGGACGTGCCGTCCAGGACGTCGGCCCAGCGGCGGGTGGCGGTCGCGATGCCCGACAGCCGGCACAGGATGTTCAGGGCGCTGCGCTCGGCCGTGAGCAGGTCGCGGGTACGGGCGCGGACGGACAGCAGTACCTCGCCCGCCTTGACGGTGTCCCCGTCCTCGGCGTGCCGCTCGACCTCGAACGCCTCGGTGCAGACCACCGAGAACACGGCCTCGGCGATGCGCAGGCCGGCCACGACGCCGTCCTCGCGGGCGATGAAGTCCGCGACGGCCTCGGCTTCCTCGGGCACGGTGGCGACGGTGGTGACGTCGACCCCGCCGTCGAGGTCCTCGGACAGCGCCATGTGCGCGATGTCCTCGACCTCGATCGGGTCCAGGCCGGCGTCCGCGAGGAGCTCGGCGAGCGCCGGGTCCAGGCCGGACTCCTCGCCGTCACCGCAGGCGCAGTCGTCGCCACAGCCGCCCTCGGCCTGCCCCAGGAGGGGCAGTTCGTCGTGCGCGGTGCGGTCGGTGTCTTCGTGCTGGTGCGTGCTCACGCTTGCTGCTCCTGGCTGAGGGGGTGGGAAACGGGCGGGAAGTCCGCCGAGTCGGTGGGGGTGACGACCAGCGCCCGCTTCTCGGTCGCGGACAGTCGCACGACCAGGTGGCGGCGCCAGTGGGCGTCGTCGCGGTCGGAGTGGTCCTCGCGCCAGTGGCAGCCGCGGGTCTCCTCGCGGCGCCGGCCGGCGGCGACCAGGACCCGGGCCACGCACAGGAGGTTCGTGGCCTCCCAGGTGTCCACGCCCGGTTCGGCGGTCTTGCCGTGCGCTTCGAGGTTGTTCAGGGCCGCGGCGTACAGGTCTTCGAGGGCGGCGGCGGCCGTGGCCAGGGACTCCGCGGAGCGCAGCACGCCCGCGCCGTCCGTCATGATGCGCTGGATCTCGTACCGGGCCTCGGCGGGCTGGAGCGGGCCGGTGGCCGGCACGGGGATGCCGGGGCCGCTGCCCGTGAGCGACCGGCGGGCGATGTCGTCCGCGATCCGCTCGGCGAAGACCAGGCCCTCCAGCAGGGAGTTGGACGCCAGCCGGTTGGCGCCGTGCACGCCGGTACAGGCGACCTCGCCGCAGGCGTACAGGCCGGGCACCGTGGTGCGGCCGTGCAGGTCGGTGCGGACGCCGCCCGACGCGTAGTGGGCGGCGGGAGCGACCGGGATGGGCTCGGTGACCGGGTCGATGCCGTGGGAACGGCAGGCGGCGAGGATCGTGGGGAAGCGCTGCTCCCACATCTCGGCGCCGAAGTGCCGGGCGTCCAGGTACATGTGCCGGGTGCCCTGTTCCTGCATGCGGCGCGTGATGCCCTTGGCGACGATGTCGCGGGGGGCGAGCTCGGCCAGTTCGTGCTGTCCGACCATGAAGCGCACGCCGTCCGCGTCGACGAGGTGGGCGCCCTCGCCTCGGACGGCCTCGGAGACCAGCGGCTGCTGTCCCTCGGCGTCGGCGCCGAGGAACAGCACCGTCGGGTGGAACTGGACGAATTCGAGGTCGGAGACCTCGGCGCCGGCGCGCAGCGCGAGGGCCACCCCGTCGCCCGTGGAGACGGACGGGTTGGTGGTGGCCGAGAAGACCTGGCCCATGCCGCCGGTCGCGAGGATCACCGCGGGGGCGTGGACGGCGCCCACGCCGTCGTGCTGGCCCTCGCCCATGACGTGCAGGGTGACGCCCGCGGTGCGGCCTTCGGCGTCCTGGAGCAGGTCCAGGACGAGCGCGTTCTCGACGGTCTCGATGCCGGCGTCCTGGACGGCCTCCACGAGGGCCCGGGAGATCTCGGCGCCGGTGGCGTCGCCGCCGGCGTGCGCGATCCGGCGGCGGTGGTGGCCGCCCTCCCGCGTCAGCTCTATCTCCCCGGTCTCGGCCGAGGTGTCGAAGACGGCGCCGGTCGAGATGAGGCGTCGTACGGCGTCCGGCCCCTCGGTGACCAGCAGCCGGACGGCGGCCTCGTCACACAGGCCGGCGCCGGCCACCAGGGTGTCGTCCAGGTGCTGCTCGGGGGTGTCCCCGTCGCCGAGGGCGGCGGCGATGCCGCCCTGGGCCCAGCGGGTGGATCCGTCGTCGAGCCGGGCCTTGGTGACCACGACCGTGCGGCGGCCGGCGGCGGCGCAGCGCAGCGCCACCGTCAGGCCCGCCACGCCCGAGCCGACGACGACGACGTCCGCGTCGAGGGACCAGCCGGGGGCGGGGGCGTACAGCCGTATGCCGGTGCCGGCGGCACTTCTGCCAGTGCTCACGAGTGTGCTCCGAACTCCAATGGAATGTTGTCGATCAGCCGGGTCGCGCCCACCTTGGCGGCGACGGCCAACACGGCCCGTCCCGTGAACCCGGGGCCGATGTCGGTGAAGTCCCGGGGGTCGACCAGCGCCAGGTAGTCCAGGGCCAGCGGCGGATCGTGCCGACCCGCGTCCTCCAGGACGTGCCGGGCGGCGGATCGTACGGCGTCGGGCAGGCCGGAGCCGGCCGCGGAGACGGCGTGCGCGTCCGCCGAGGCGCGGATCTCGCCGAGCCGGGCCAGGGCGGTGGCGCGTTCGTCGCTCGCCGGGGAGGCCTCGGCGCGGGCGCGCAGCGCGGCCTGGGCGGCGAGGCGGTCGCGGCCCGCGAACAGGGCGCGGGACAGGGCGAGGGCCGTGCGGCGTTCCGCCGGGGAGAGGTAGCGGTTGCGGGAGGACAGCGCGAGGCCGTCGTCCTCGCGGGCGGTGGGTACGCCGACCACCTCGACGGGGAAGTTCAGGTCGGTCACCATGCGCCGGATCAGGGCCAGTTGCTGGGCGTCCTTCTGGCCGAAGAGGGCCAGGTCGGGGCGGGTGAGGTGGAGCAGTTTCGCGACGACGGTCAGCATGCCGTCGAAGTGGCCGGGGCGGGTGGCGCCTTCGAGGCGGCCGCCCATGGGGCCGGCGGTGATCCGGACCTGGGGGTCGCCGCCGGGGTAGACCTCGTCCGCGGCCGGGGCGAACACCGCGTCGGCGCCGGCGCCGGCGGCGATGCGCAGGTCGGCGTCGAGGGTGCGGGGGTAGCGGTCGAGGTCCTCGTTCGCCCCGAACTGGAGGGGGTTCACGAAGACGGTGACGACGACCTGGCCGTCGGCGCCGGCGAGGTCGCGGGCCGTGCGGATCAGGGAGGCGTGGCCGTCGTGCAGGGCGCCCATGGTCATGACGACGGCGCGGCGGCCGGGGCGGGCGAGGCCGTGCAGTTCCCCGGCGGTGTTCAGGAGCAGGGGGTCGGTCATCGGCGTTCGCCTTCCGGGCCGACGCCGTCGCCGCCGTCGGCGAGCACGCCCAGCAGGTCCTCGGCGAGTTCGGGCTTGAGCAGGCCGTGCGCGAGGGCCCGGTCGGCGGTGGTGCGGGCCATCGCCAGATAGCCGGCGACGGCGCCGGGGGCGTGCCTGCGCAGTTCGAGGACGTGGGCGGCGACGGTGCCGGCGTCGCCGCGGGCGACGGGGCCGGTGAGGGCCGCGTCGCCGGAGCGCAGGGCGTTGTCCAGGGCGGCGCCGAGGAGCGGGCCGAGCATCCGGTCCGGGTGTTCGACGCCGGCCGTGCGCAGCAGTTCCATCGACTGGGCGACCAGGGTGACCAGGTGGTTCGCGCCGAGGGCGAGGGCCGCGTGGTAGAGCGGACGGCTCTCCTCCGCGATCCACTCGGGTTCGCCGCCCATCTCGATGACCAGGGCCTCGGCGGCGAGCCGCAGCTCGTCGGGGGCGGTGACGCCGAAGGAGCAGCCGGCGAGGCGCTGCACGTCGACCTCGGTACCGGTGAACGTCATCACGGGGTGCAGGGCCAGCGGCAGGGCGCCGGCGCGGCGGGCGGGGTCCAGCACGGCGGTTCCGTACCGCCCGGAGGTGTGGACGAGGAGCCGGCCGGGGCGGATCGCGCCGGTCTCGACGAGGCCCTCGACCAGGGAGGGCAGTGCGTCGTCGGGGACGGTGAGCAGGACCAGCTCGGCCCGCTCCAGCACCTCGGCGGGCGGTACGACGGGCACGTCGGGCAGCAGTCGGGCGGCTCGCCGGCGGGAGGCCTCGGACACGCCGGAGACGGCGACGGGGCGGTGTCCGGCCTGCTGGAGGGCGCGGGCCAGCGCGGGGCCGACCCGGCCGGCGCCGACGACGCCGACGGTGAGCCGTGCGGGGCGGTCCGACGGATCCCTGGGCTCCGTCTGAAGGGGTGCGTTCACGCGGGGAAAGCCTTCCGTTCCAGTCCGCGGGGGGTACCGGACGATACGCCGCCATGCTAGCCCCTGGGCGTGTCGGCCGGTCGGCGATGATCGGGGCATGACTGCTGATGAAGACCGTACGAAGCGGCTGGTCGCGGCGTGGCGCGGAGCGGGGCGGACCCTCTCGCGGAGCCTGCTGGAACCGACGGTGGGCGAGCTGCTCGCGGCCCTGCCGCAGGCGGCGGCCGGCGACCCGGACGAGCCCGCCGACGTGTACGGGGACGGGGTGGTGGCCAGGCTGGAGCAGCGGGTCGCCGACCTGCTGGGGACGGCGGACGCGGCGTTCTTCCCGTCGGGGACGATGGCGCAGCAGATCGCGCTGCGGTGCTGGGCGGGACGTACCGGCAACCCGGTGGTGGCGCTGCACCCGATGGGGCATCCGGAGCTGTGGGAGGGCGGGGCGCTGTCGGTGGTCTCGGGCCTGCGGACGGTGTACCCGACGCGGGACCCGCGGCAGCCGACGCCGCAGGAGGTCGCGGAGGTCGCGGAGCCCTTCGGCACGCTGATGCTGGAGTTGCCGCTGCGGGACGCGGGGTTCCTGCTGCCTTCGTGGGAGGAGCTGACGGCGCTGGTGGACGCGGCCCGGGCGCGGGACGCGGTGGTGCACTTCGACGGGGCGCGGCTGTGGGAGTCCACGACGCACTTCGGGCGGCCGTTGTCGGAGATCGCGGGGCTCGCGGACTCCGTGTACGTGTCGTTCTACAAGTCGCTGGGCGGGCTGAGCGGCGCCGCGCTGGCGGGTTCCGCGGAGCTGGTCGCGGAGGCGCGCGTGTGGCGCCACCGGTACGGGGGCCAGATCTTCCGGCAGTTCCCGCAGGCGCTGTCCGCACTGGCGGGGCTGGAACGGGAGCTGCCGCGGCTGCCCTCGTACGTGGAGCGGGCGCGGATGGTCGCCGGGGCCCTGCGGGAGGGCTTCACGGAGGCCGGGGTGCCGTGGTTCCGGGTCCATCCGGAGGAGCCGCACACGCACCAGTTCCAGGTGTGGCTGCCGTACGAGGCGGAGCGGCTGACGGAGGCGGGCCTGCGGCAGGCGGAGGAGACGGGGACGGTGCTGTTCCGCCGCTGGTCGGCGGAGGGGCCGCCGGGGTTGTCGATGACGGAACTGGAGGTCACGGAGCCGGGTCTGGAGTGGACCGGGGCCGATGTCGGGGCGGCGGTGGCGGACTTCGTGGCCCGCTTGTAGCGGGCGGAGCGGGACGGTGCGGGCGGGACGGTGGCCGGCCGGCCGGGCGGGCCCCTCCGGCCCCTTGGGCCCGCCCGGCCGGCCCCGGTCAGCAGGATCGGGGCCGGGAGAAGAGCCGGCGCACGGCCCAGGTCAGCCGGTGGTGGGCGGGGCGGCCGGCGAGGACCGCGCGGAAGCGGGCCCGGTCGCGGGCCTCGCGGAGGACGGCCACGTCGTCGCGGCCGGGCGGCGGCGGCATCGGCGTCCCGTGCTGGGACGCCCGGTAGGTGTCGAGGAGGTACTGCTCGATCGCGCTCATGGGGTCCACCCTCACCCCCTCGGCCGCACCCGTCCGCTCGATTGACGGTCCTCGTCAATCGAACCGGATTCCTGCTGGTGAGCGGCCTGACGGTCGGCTCCCCGGTCACCGGCCCGGGCACCCCCCGGCGAACGCCTGCCCGACCCGCGCCGGACAGAATGGGGCGATGAGCGTCACCATCGACATCGCCGGGCTCCCCGCGGAGCGGATCGCGTTCGCGCCCTCCCCGCTCGCCGAACTCTGCATGGCCCTGCACGCGCTCTCCCAGCCCGCCCACCACCCCGGGCTCCAGTCGTGGGCGAACGCCACGCGGGCCGGGCTCGACCCCTCCCTCGCCGATCGGCTGCTGGAGGCCGACTTCATGTGGCGGAGTTCGTTCTCGGACGTCTTCATGCCCTTCGCCGGGGTGCCCGGTGGCTCGGGCCTGCCCGCCGGGACACTGGCCGAGGAACTCGACGTACTCGACCGGCTGGACGACGAGCGGTTCGTGATCGCCGCCCTGGAGCACTGCTGGCTGGCCCTCTACAACGAGGGCGGTGTGGCCTCCCCGCTCCACGACGCGGCCTCGCGCGCCAAGGCGTTGGACACGGCCGCCGCGCGCGGGCCCCGCCAGTTGCAGTTCTCGCTGCGCCTGTTGGACGACACCGCCGCCGTGCGGGTGTGGATGCGCCGGTTGTTGGAGGACTGCCACGAGGCCTTCTTCGGCGAGGTCTGGCGGCGAATCGGCCCGCGGCAGGCCGCGGACGCGCGGCACAAGGCGGAGGTGCTGCGCCACAAGGGGTTGCCGGCCGCGCTGCGGGAGGTGTCGTCGGCGTTGAGCGTGGACCGGGCCGGGACCACGATCACCGCCGACAAGATGGTCAACGGTTCGGCGACCGCGACCGATCCCCGGGTGGGGCAGGGGCTGGTCTTCATACCGACCCACTTCGGCTGGCCGCACCTGCTGGTCCTGCACGCCCCGGGGTGGCGTCCGGTGGTCCACTATCCGCTCGGCTCGCCCGAGTTGGCCTCCGCGCCCGGTTCGGTGGAGCTGCTCCGACGGCGCATGGAGGCACTGGCGCACCCGATGCGGATGATGCTGTGCCGAAGTCTGGCCCGCGGGCCGTACACGACCAGCGAACTGGCCACGGTCTACGGCATATCCGCCCCCGAGGTGTCCCGCCATCTGTCGGTGCTCAAGAAGGCCGGGCTGCTGCACACGCACCGTCAGGGTCGTTACGCCCAGCACCAGTTGGACGTGGCCGCGGTGGCACGCCTCGGATCGGACTTCATGGAAGGCATCCTCCGGTAGGTCGAAACCGGCGGACAGTGGCCGATTAACACCGGCGCAGTTTCACCGATATACGGAATTCATAAACCGGAATCAGTGAAAACTCTGGCCAGAGTGGCCCGTTGCTGTTTAACGTGCGACCACCACTCCCCCTCGCGCACCGTGCGACACCACACGTATGCCTGCACCTGTCGTGAAAGGACCTTCATGCCCTCACGCCGTATAGCCGCAGCCACCGCCGCCCTGGCCGCCGTGGCTCTCGTCTCCCCACTGCTCCTCGCCGGTCCCGCCGGTGCCACCGGCCCCCAGAGCGACGCCGCCAAGGGCGACGCGTTGGCCAAGAAGCTGGTCAAGGAGGCGACCGGCAAGGGCGCCAACAACCACCTGAAGGTCTTCCAGTCGCTCGCCGACTACAACAAGGGCACCCGGGTGGCCGGTTCCAAGGGCCACGTGCAATCCGCCCAGTACGTCGAAGCCGTGCTGCGCGCGGCGGGATACAAGGTCACGAAGAACGAGTTCGACTTCGTGTATGTCGAGACCATCTCGGAAAAGCTCACCGTGAACGGCGACGCCGAACGCGAAGTCCCGATCAACCTGATGACGTACACCGCTAGCGGCCCCGAGGAGGGCATCACGGCGCAGCTCGCCGTCGCCCCCGTCGACGCCGACGGCACGAACGGCTGCGAGCCCGCCGACTTCGCCTCCGGCACCTTCACCGGCAAGATCGCCCTGGTGAAGCGCGGCGGCTGCACCTTCGCGGTGAAGCAGGCGAACGCGGCGGCGGCCGGCGCGGTCGGCGCGGTCATCTACAACAACACCGAGGGCGCGCTGAACGGCACCCTGGGCGCCGCGGACGCGGGCAAGGTCCCGACGGGCGGCGTCACCCAGGCGGAGGGCGAGAAGCTCGCCGCCGAGGCGGCCGCAGGTCCGGTCTCGATCACCCTGGACATCCGCGAGTTGCGCGAGAACCGCAAGACCTACAACGTCGTGGCCGAGACGCGGGGCGGCGACGAGAACAAGACCGTCTTCCTGGGCGCGCACCTGGACTCGGTCTCGGAGGGGCCCGGCATCAACGACAACGGGTCCGGCTCGGCCGGCATCCTCCAGGTCGCGCAGCGCCTCGCGAGCAGCCAGACGAAGATCAAGAACAAGGTCAAGTTCGCCTGGTGGTCGGCGGAGGAGTTCGGCCTGCTCGGCTCCGAGGCGTACGTCGCCGGTCTGACGGACGCGCAGAAGAAGCAGATCAAGCTCTACCTGAACTTCGACATGATCGCCTCGCCGAACGCCGCCTACTTCGTCTACGACGGCGACGACTCGGACAAGGTCGGCTCGGGCCCCGGTCCCGAGGGCTCCGCGCAGTTGGAGAAGGGCATCACCGACTTCCTCGACGCGCAGCGGATCCCGCACGAGGGCTCGGACTTCACCGGCCGCTCGGACTACGGCCCGTTCATCGAGGCCGGCATCCCGTCCGGCGGTACGGACACGGGCGCCGAGGGCATCAAGACCGCCGAGCAGGCCGCGAAGTTCGGCGGCCAGGCCGGGGTCGCCTACGACGTGAACTACCACGGCAAGGGCGACGACATCAACAACATCGACCAGAAGGCGCTCGACATCAACGTCGACGTCATCGCGAACGCGGTCGGCCACTACGCCTACGACCTGGCCCCGCTGTCGCAGCCGGTCGCCCCGAAGCCGAGCACGGGCTCGGGCAACGGCGGGGGCCTGCGCCCCGGGCACGACCACCACACCGAGCGGTAGCGAGCGGACGAAGTGAGAGAGGGGTCGGGATCCCGTCAGGGCGTCCCGGCCCCTTCGCCGTGCCCCGCCGCTTCGCCGTGCCCCGCCGCTTCATCGCCGTACCCCGCCGGCCAGGGGGCGATGCCGACCGGCTGGACCAGCCAGCCGAAGTCGCCCAGGCCTCCGCGCGCGGTGAGTTCCGCCGCCTCGCCCGCCGCCGACAGGGCGCCGACGTACGCCACCGGGTCCGCCCGGGCCAGGGCCAGGGGCGGCCGGCCGCCCGAGACCCCGAGGAGCGCCAGGGCCCGGCGCTGTGTGAGCAGGGTCGCGCCCGGTCCCGCGCAGGCGTCCAGCGCCACGTGGGCGGTGACGTCGCAGCCGCCGTCCGGGATCGCGGGGACCTCCCGGCCCGCGCGGAAGCCGGTGAGGGTGCCGAACGGGGGCCGGGCCTCCCGGGTGTGGGCGTAGTCCACCGCCACCGCCAGGCCCCGTTCCAGGGTCGCGGTCGCCTGCGCCCAGGCCTCGTCGCGGGAGCGGCCGATCTCGGTCCGGCCCGGGGCCGGCCACCATCGCTCCAGCCAGGCCCGGTCCGCCTCCTCCAGGGGCCCGCCGGGGCTCTCCGTGCCGTCGGGCGCGACCGTGACGTAGCGCCCGTCCTCTGCGATCTCCAGCGGCACGTTGTCCAGCCACTCGTTGGCGAACAACAGCCCCGTCGTCCGTTCGGGCGGTACGGGGACCCAGTGGATCCGGGGGTCGAGCCCCTCGGGCCGGGCCGCGCGCTCGACCGCGTACGGACGCACCCGTGCGGCCGTCCGCGCGGGCAGGGCGGCCAGCACCCCGACGAGCAGTTCGCCGCGCCCGGCCCCCACGTCGACCAGGTCCAGCCCCCGGGGGCGCCCGAGGGCCTCGTCCACCGTGAGGAGGAGCCGGGCGACGGCGCCCGCGTACAGCCGCGAGGCGTGCACGGAGGTCCGGAAGTGCCCCGCGGGGCCGGCGCCGCCGGGACGTGTGTAGAAACCGTCGGGACCGTACAGCGCGGCCTCCATCGCGGACCGCCAACGAATCGGAACCGCGCGTTCGCCCTGAGTGCTCATCGACCCAAGGCTAAGCTCACCCTCCACCTTCGGGAGTACTTCATCCCTCAACGGATCGCCCCTCTGGTTGACTCCAGCACCTATCCGCTTTGCCTACTCTGGGTTACGTGCAGCGCCTCTACGACTTCCTCCGCAGACACCCGACGGGTGTCGACAGCTTCTGGGCTGCCCTGCTCTTCGGGGTCTCTCTGCTGGAAGTCACGAACAGCGGTCTGAGCAGCACCGCGACCCGTCTGATCGCCGTCCCCTCGGTGCTGGCGATGAGCGCGGTGGTGGCCATGCGCCGCAAGTGGACCGTGCCCATGTTCTGGCTGGCCGTCGGCACCGGCGTCTACCAGCTGGTGACCCGCACCGATCCACACCTCGGCGACTTCGGGATGCTGATCATCCTCTACACGGTCGCGGCCTCCGCGGACGTCTCGCGCCGGCTGTCCCGGGTGGCGTTCGGCATCGGGCTGACCGCGTCCCCCCTGTACTTCCTGCGCTTCCACGTGGACCGGGGCGCGACCGGCGACAACGTCATCGGCGCCCTCTTCGCCGTCGTGCCCTTCGCCCTCGCCTGGGTCCTCGGCGACTCCGTGCGCACCCGCCGGGCCTACTACGCCCAGCTCGTCGAACGCAACCAGCGCCTGGAGAAGGAACGCGAGGCCCAGGCCAAGGCGGCCGTCACCACCGAACGCGCCCGGATCGCCCGCGAGCTGCACGACGTCGTCGCGCACAACGTGTCGGTGATGGTGGTGCAGGCCGACGGCGCCGCGTACGTCATGGACGTGGCACCGGAACAGGCCAAGGAGGCCCTCCAGACCATCTCCGGCACCGGCCGGCAGGCCCTGGCCGAGATGCGGCGACTGCTGGGCGTGCTGCGCACCGGCGAACCGCAGGAGTCCGAGGACTACGTGCCGCAGCCGGACGTGGAACAGATCGAGGTCCTCGTCGAGCAGGTCCGGGCCGCCGGCCTCACGGTGGACTTCCAGGTCGAGGGCACCCCCCGCCGGCTGCCGAGCGGGGTCGAACTGACCGCGTACCGGATCGTGCAGGAGGCGCTGACCAACACGCGCAAGCACGGGGGCCCCGAGGCGAGCGCCAGCGTCCGGCTGGTCTACTTCGACGACGGGCTGGGCCTGCTCGTGGAGGACGACGGCCGGGGCGCGGCCCACGAACTGTACGAGGACGGCGGCGCCGACGGCGCCGGACACGGGCTGATCGGCATGCGGGAACGCATCGGTATGGTCGGAGGCACCCTGGACGCGGGCCCGCGTCCAGGCGGCGGCTTCCGGATCAGCGCACTGCTCCCGCTCAAGAAGAGATGACGAGGACGAGGTAACCGATGTCCATCCGAGTGATGCTGGTCGACGATCAGGTGCTGCTGCGCACCGGCTTCCGAATGGTGCTTGCCGCCCAACCGGACATGGACGTGGTCGCCGAGGCCGGGGACGGCCTGGAGGCGCTGGAGGTGCTGCGGGCCACCAAGGTGGACGTGGTGCTGATGGACGTCCGCATGCCGCGGCTCGACGGGGTCGAGGCGACCCGGCGCATCTGCGAACCCGAGGAACACCCCAAGGTCATCATCCTGACCACCTTCGACCTGGACGAGTACGCGTTCTCCGGGCTGAAGGCCGGCGCGAGCGGCTTCATGCTCAAGGACGTCCCGCCGGCGGAACTCCTGGCCGCGATCCGCTCGGTGCACAGCGGCGACGCCGTCGTCGCCCCGTCCACGACCCGACGCCTGCTGGACCGCTTCGCGCCGATGCTGCCGACCACGACGGCGGAGCCGCGGAACAAGGACGTGGAACGGCTGACCGAGCGCGAGCGGGAGGTCATGCTGCTGGTCGCGCAGGGCCTGTCGAACGGCGAGATCGCGGCGCGGCTGGTCCTCTCGGAGGCCACCGTCAAAACGCACGTGGGCCGCATCCTGACCAAGCTGGGCCTGCGCGACCGGGTACAGGTCGTGGTCCTGGCGTACGAGACGGGGCTGGTCCGCGCCGGCGGTCTCTAGTGCCGTGGCCGGACCGGGGCCCGGACAGGGGCCCGGTCAGGTCATCCAGCGGTCCGGCCGGGCCGCGGCGCGCGAGGTGCGGGAGCGGGCCGCCTGCGCGGGCAGCAGCGCCGCGGCCTCCGCCGACGGCCGCAGCCGCGCGGTGACGGTGGCGTTCGCGCCGGTGTCCACGTGCAGGTCGGCCACGCCGCGGGCGCGTTCCCAGGGCCCCTGCGTCAGGCGCACGCTCTGCACCTTGGCGTGCGGGACGATCTCCGTGCGGCGGCACAGGCGCCCCTTGCGCGCGGCGAACACGTCCTCGGTCACGGCCAGGCCGTAGCCCTTCCACCACACCGGGACCACCCACCGCGAGCCGGCCCTCGGGGCGGGGCTGAAGGACAGGGCCGCGAGGTCCACGCCGGGCAGGACCCGCGCGATGACCTCGTACGCGGCGGCCCGCGAGGCCACCGGGACCAGCACGTCGTTCTTCGAGCCGGCCACCGCCAGCTCCACCCGGACCCAGTCGCGCCGGCGCCACAGCAGCGGCTCGACGATCCGTACGGTCTGCACCCGCCCCGGCGGCACCGTCTCGTGGGCCCGGTCCAGCAGCCCGTGGTCGATCCGGAGCCCGTCGGGGGATTCGGCGACCGTCCAGTCGTACTCGGTGAGGAACCGGCCCGCCGTGCCGGCCCAGACCCCGCCGAGGAACGGCAGCAGGGTCGCCGCGGTGGCCCAGATGCTTCCGCTGAGCCACCACACGACGACCGGCACGACCAGCCCGGCGAGCAGGGCGGCCCAGACGGCGAGGGTCAGCGCCAGCGAGACCACCAGGTCCCTCGGCCGGACCCGCAGCAGTTCGCGTTCCGGGGCCTCGCCGAGCGTCACGGCCTCCGCGGGGGCGAAGCCGGCCGCCCGGGCCAGGAGTTCGGCGCGCAGCGCGACGGCGTCCTTCTCCGCGAGGTAGGCCAGCTCGTCCTTGTCCGCGGTACCGATGACGTCGAGCCGCAGCTTCGCGACGCCGGCGACGCGGGCCAGCAGCGGTCGGGTGACGTCCACGGCCTGGAGCCGGTCGAGGCGGATGTGCGCGGTGCGCCGGAAGATCAGGCCGCTGCGGATGCGCAGTTCGGCGTCGGTGACGGCGTAGTGGGTGAACCACCAGCTCAGGAAGCCGTACGCGCCGAAGACGAGGACCATCCCGGCCAGGACCAGGAGCCGCAGCAGCCCGGACAGGTCCGCGATCCACTCCCCGGCCCGCTCGCCCTGCTGGGCGATGACGCCGATGGTGGCCGCGATCGGCACCCACGCCCGCAGCAGCGGGGTCAGGAAGTGCAGCCGGCGTTCCGGCGCCGCGGTGTCGCTCACAGCCCGGCCGACTTCGCCTCGCCGAGTGCGGACAGCCGGTCGCGGAGCCGTTCGGCCTCGGCCGGGACCAGTCCGGGGATCTTGGCGTCGGTGGCGGCGGCCGCCGTGTGCAGCTGTACGGAGGCCAGCCCGAAGCGGCGTTCCAGCGGCCCCGAGGTCACCTCGACCAGCTGCATCCGCCCGTACGGCACCACGGTCTGCTCCCGCCACAGGACGCCCCTGCTGATCAGCAGGTCGTCAGCGCGCTCGGCGTACCGCCAGGACCGCCAGTTGCGGCCGAGCAGCACCCAGCCCCAGACCAGCACCCCGAGCCACAGCGCCCCGACGGCGGCCCACGCCGGCCCGGCGGTGAGGCCCAGTACGACCGCCGTGAGCGCCGTGAGCACCGTCATCCAGATCACCAGCAGCATGCGCCGGAGCGTGAGGAGCCCGCCCGGCAGCCCCACCCACTCGGGTCCGCTCGTCCCACCCGTTGTCCCGGTTCCCATGCATACACCCTAGGGCTGAGAGAATGCCGCCATGACGGAGACCACGGTCGGTATCGGCGGCGCGGCGGAGAGCACCGACATGGTGCTCAACATCGGTCCGCAGCACCCCTCCACGCACGGCGTGCTGCGCCTGCGCCTCGTCCTGGACGGGGAGCGCATCGTCAGCGCGGAACCGGTGGTCGGCTACATGCACCGGGGCGCCGAGAAGCTCTTCGAGGCCCGTGACTACCGCCAGATCGTGATGCTCGCGAACCGCCACGACTGGCTGTCCGCGTTCTCCAACGAGCTGGGCGTGGTCATGGCCGTCGAGCGGATGCTGGGGATGGAGGTCCCCGAGCGGGCCGTGTGGATGCGGACGTTGCTGGCCGAGCTGAACCGGGTGCTGAACCACCTGATGTTCCTCGGCTCGTACCCGCTGGAGCTGGGCGGGATCACGCCGATCTTCCACGCGTTCCGTGAGCGCGAGGAACTCCAGGCCGTCATGGAGGAGATCTCCGGCGGCCGCATGCACTACATGTTCAACCGGGTCGGCGGCCTCAAGGAGGACCTCCCCGCCGGCTGGCTGGGCCGGGCCCGCGCCGCCGTCGCGGACGTCCGCACCCGCATGGACGTCTACGACAAGCTGGTCCACGGCAACGAGATCTTCCGCGGCCGCACCCGCGGCGTGGGCGTGCTGTCGGCGCAGGCCGTGCACGCCTACGGGGTCTCCGGCCCGATCGCCCGCGCCTCCGGCGTCGATTTCGACCTGCGCCGCGACGAGCCGTACCTGGCGTACGGCGAGCTCCAGGACGTGCTGAAGGTGGTCACCCGGACCGAGGGCGACTGCCTGGCCCGCTTCGAGGTGCTGCTCGACCAGACGCACAACGCCCTCGACCTGGCCGTCGCCTGCCTGGACCGGATGGCGGAGCTGGCGCCGGGCCCCATCAACCAGCGGCTGCCCAAGGTGCTGAAGGCGCCCGAGGGGAGCACGTACGCCTGGACGGAGAACCCGCTGGGCATCAACGGCTACTACCTGGTGTCCAAGGGCGAGAAGACCCCGTACCGGCTGAAGCTGCGCTCGGCGTCCTTCAACAACATCCAGGCGCTGGCCGTGTTGCTGCCCGGGCAGTTGGTCGCGGACATGGTGGCGATCCTGGGTTCGCTGTTCTTCGTCGTCGGCGACATCGACAAGTAGTCCTGAACGCGACGGTCCCCGGGCGGGTCGTGTCTAGGGTGATCACATGATCACCGACATGTGCGTGGACTACCTGCGCCGGCTCGGCGTCGACCCGGCGGCGCCCTCCGTCGAGGGGCTGTTCGCCCTCCAGCGGGCCCACCTGGAGCGCGTGCCGTACGAGAACATCGACATCCAGCTGGGCCGGCCGCCCGGGATCGACCCCGCGCTGTCGGTGCGCCGGCTCGCGGCGGGCCTGGGTGGCTACTGCTTCCACCTCAACGGCGCCTTCTCCACGCTCCTGGAGGCACTGGGCTACGACGTGACCCGCCATGTCGGCGGCGTGTACAAGGAGCCCGACGCGCGGGGCGTCAACGGCGACCACCTCGCGCTGGTCGTGCGGGTGGACGGGGCCGCGTTCTTCGTGGACGCCGGGTTGGGCGACGGGCCCCACGACCCGCTGCCGCTGCGCGCGGGCACCTTCGAACGGGGGCACTTCCGGTACGCGTTGGAGCCGCTCGTCCCGCTCGACGGGGAGGGACCGGGCTGGACGTACCGGAACCCGGACGGCCCCTTCCCCGTGATGAACTTCCGCTCGGCCCCCGCCACGATGGCCGACTTCGAGGCCGAGCACCTGCGGCTGTCCACCGCGCAGGACTCCGGTTTCGTACGCACCTTCGCGATGCTGCGGCGCGACGCGCACGGCATCGACGCCCTGCGCGGGCGCGTCCTGAGCCGAATCGACCCCCTCGCGGGGACGACCGACCGGGAACTGCACACGCCCGAGGAGTTCTTCGACGTGCTGACCGGCGTCTTCGGGCGGTCGCTCGACGAGCTGAGCGCGCGGGACCGGGCGGACCTGTGGGAGCGGGTCGACCGCGCGCACGAGACGTGGCGGGAGTCGCGGGAGGAGCCGTCGGCGCGGACCGCGCCCGCGTCGCGGGTGGGCTGACACCGGGCCCGCGTTGTCGGTGCGAGGGTGCAGACTTGGGGCATGTCCCACTCCCCCCGTAGGGCCTGCCCCACCTGCGGCCGCGACTGCGCCGTCACCGCCGGCCGGATCGCCCGCCACGACCCGCCGGACGGCCGGGGACGCGGCGACCTGGTGTCCTGCCCCGGCTCTCGCGCCCGCGTCGTGCTCGGCGCGTCGGCGCCGACCCTGGACGGCTTCGTCCTGGGCCCGAACCCGGGGCAACTCCCCCTGTTCTGAGACGCCCCTGCCGGGGGGTAGCCCCCTCGACCGCCGGGGGGATACGGGATGTCGGGGATCGTGACCGGGTCCTAGCGTTCGGGACATGACGACGACCTCGCATCAGAACAAGCGCCGGCTGCGGCGCGGAGCCGCGGCGGTGGCCCTCGCGGCCGTCCTCGGCGCGGCAGCCGCCCCGGCGGCCCTCGCCTCGCCCACCGCCGCCGTCCGGGCCCCGGCCGCCCGGGGCGCCCTGATCTCCGTCACCCCGGTCGACACCCTCGACCGCGCCGGCGTCACCGCCGAGCTCGGCGCCCTCGGGGTCGACACCGCGGGCGTCCGGTACGGCGTCCGCGCGTACCGGATCACCTACGCCACCGTCGACCCGAAGGGCCGCCCCACCACGGCCACCGGGCTGCTGGTCCTGCCGCGCGGCGGCCCGGCCCGGCCCGACCTGGTGTCCGACACCCACGGGACCGTCGCCCACCGCGACAGCGCGCCGAGCGGGGGCAAGGGCTACAACCGGCTCACCCCGTACCTGCACGCCTCGGCCGGCCGTGCCGTCGCCGCGCCGGACTACCTCGGCCTCGGCGGCGGCACCGGACCCCACCCCTACATGGACACCCGCTCGGCCGTCACCGCCACCGTCGACATGCTCAAGGCCTCCCGCACCGCGGCCGACCGGCTGGGCCGCCCCGTGACCCGGGACGTGTACGCCACCGGCTTCTCCCAGGGCGGCCAGGTGGCCATGGCCGTCGGCCGCGAACTCTCCGCGGGCCGGGACGGACTGCGGCTGCGCGCCCTGGCCCCGATGGCCGGCCCCTACGACCTGTCGGGGTCCGAGATACCCGGGATCGCGGACGGCCGGGTCGCGCCGCGCACCGCCGTCTTCTACCTCTCGTACTTCCTGACGGCCCAGAACAGGCTCCACCCGCTCTACAAGGACCCGGCCGAGGTGTTCCGCCCGCCCTACGCGCGGATGGTGGAGGGCCTGTTCGACGGGACGCACCCGGAGGAGGAGATCGTCGCCGCGCTGCCCGCGACCCCCGAGGAGCTGCTCACCCCGGCCTGGTCCGAGAACGTCCGCGCCCCGCGCGGCGCCCTGCGCACCGCCCTGCGGGCCAACGACGGCGCCTGCGACTGGAAGCCGGACGTGCCGGTACGGCTCTACGCGGGCGGCGCCGACACGGACGTGCCGATCGCCAACTCCCGTGCCTGCGCCGCCGACCTGGCCCGCCGCGGGGTCCGGGCGAAGGTCGTCGACCAGGGCCCGGACGCGGACCACTTCACGACGGCCCTCAGGTCGGCCCCCCAGGTGGTGCGCTGGTTCGACGCGCTGTCGTAGGGCGCCTCGGGGATCAGGGCCTAGGAGATCGCGGTGCGGAGCCGGACCACGTCGATCGGCTCGGTCTCGTCGTGCTCCGTCAGGTCGATGACCTGGCCCACCGCACGGTGCTCGGGGGTCACCGGCTTGAACTCCGGGTCGCCGGCCGCGCGCACGGTCTCCGCCTTGTGCACGGCGAGGACCTCGGCGCCGACCACGTCGGCGAGGTCCTCGTTCTGCACGGCCTCGATCGCCGCACGGGCCTGCGCGGCGTTCTTGGTGCCGAAGAAGTCGAAGCCGCCCTCGACGCGCGAGGCGGAGCGCCTCGGGGCGGTGTACGGGGCCACGGTCGCCGCCGGCCGCCGCGCCGGAACGGCGGACGCCCGGTCACCGGCCGCCGTACGGCCGTGTGCCTCGGTGGTACGGGCCGCACCGGACGTCGTGGCCGGGGCGCCGGCGGGCGCGGCGCCGGAAGTGCGGGCGCCGGGGGTCGGGGCCCCGGGGGTCGGGTCGGCGCCCGGGGTCGGGTCGGCGCCGGGCGCCAGGGCCTTGGGGCGCGCCTCGGCCCGCTCCCGGCCCTTGCGCACCAACGCCGCCATCGCCGCGTTGGCGCGGGCGTAGCCGATCGCGGTCGGCGCCCCGGCGGCGGTGCGCTCCTGTGACGGGGCCGGGAGCTCCTTGGGCGCGCCCGGGCCCGAGGCGGCCTCGATGGCCAGCAGTCGGCGCCCTTCGAGGGCGGTGGCCCGCTCCGTCTCGGCGGTGGCGTACCGGCGCAGCAGCGCGGCGTGCTCGCCGCGCAGGCCCGCGAGTTCGACCCGCTTGGCGCGCAGCTTCGTGTCGAGCCTGGCGCGCAGCATGCGGGCTTCCTCGAGGTCGGATTCGAGCTCGGCTATCCGCTCGTCCGTCTTCCACTCGTCCTTGACCCGTTCTCGGGTCAGTTCGGCCACCCGGCGGCCGGCCGAGCGGTCCCAGGAGCGCATGACGACGGCGCCGGCCAGGCCCGAGGCGGCCGTGAGGGCCACGAGGAGGCGCCACGCGGCGCCGCCTTCGGGTCCCGCGAGCAGCCAGGCCGCGCCGGCGCCGGCCACGGAGACACCGGCGACGAGCGTCGGCGTGAGCAGTCGGTGCAGGGGTTCTGGATTGCGGTGGCGTCCACGGGGCATGGCCTGAAATTTACAGGGAGTAGGTGGGGTGTGGGGAAGCCGCCCGGCAATCTCTTGCCGGGCAGTTACCCGTCATTTCCGCATCAATCGCGTAACTGATCTTGCTGTGAGGCTACTTCTTCAGCAGACCCTTGGATTCCAGGTACGCCTTGGCCACATCGGCGGGCTTCGCGCGCTCCGCGTCCACCTTGCGGTTGAGGTCGACGAGGTCCGCCGTCGTCAGTGCCTTGGTGAGCTTGTCGAGCGCGGCGGCGACCTCCGGGGCGCCCGCGTCCTTGGCGTTGACCACCGGCAGGACGTTGTCGGCGTTCTGGAGCTTCTTGTCGTCCTCCAGCAGGACCAGGCCGAAGGAGTCGAGCGTGGCGTCGGTGGTCGTGGTCAGCACCAGCTGGTCCACACCGTCCTTGACGGCCTGCTTGGACTGGGGGGTGCCGACGCCCTTGGGGTCGATGCCGGCGACGGAGATGCCGTACGTCTTCTCCAACCCGGGCGCGCAGAAGGGACGGACGGTGCACTCGTCGCCCGCCGCGATCTTCACCTTCAGGCCCGACCTGCCCAGGTCCGAGAGGGTCTTGAGCTTGTTCTTCTCGGCGAACTCCTTGGTCACCGCGAAGGCGTTCTGGTCGACCGCCTCGCCCGCCGGGAGCGCCTTGATGCCGAGCGGCGTCGCGAGCTTCTCCAGCGCCGCCACCGTCGCCGCCGCGTCGCTGGAGGCGACCGGCTTGTCCTTCGGCGCGTCCTTGCCGTTGACCTTGGCGTTGAGGAACTCGGCGAGGGTGGCCGCGTACTCCGGGACGACGTCGATCTCGCCCTTCTCCAGCGAGGGCTCGTACAGCTCACGGTTGTTGACCGTGGTGATCGAGGTGGAGTAGCCGGCGTCCTTCAGGACCTGTGCGTACAGCTCCGCCAGCACGTTGGACTCGGTGAAGCCGGCCGCGCCGACCACCAGCTTGCCCTTGGCGCCCCCGCCCGAGGAGGAGGCCGGGGCGGACGAGCCGCCGTCCTTGGCCTTCTCCAGACTGTCGCCACCGCACGCGGCGAGCGAGACGGTCAGGGCCACCGCGCCCAGTGCCGCGCCGAGAACGCGCGTGGACTTGCTCATGGTTGCTCCTCCAGGGAGTGAGTACAGCGGGAAGGAAAAGAGGTGACGGGGCCGGCGGCAGGGCTCAGCGGGCCACCGACGGGCGCCGCAGGAGGAGCCGGTCGACGGCCACCAGCACGCCCTCCACCAGCAGGGCCAGCAGCGCCACCAGAAGGGCGCCGGCGACCACCTGGGCGGTGTCGAAGGTGTTGAAGCCGGCGGTGATGATCCGGCCCAGACCGCCCTGGCCGACCATGGCCGCGATGGTGGCGGTGGCGATGACCTGGACCGCGCCCGAGCGCAGCCCCGTCATGACGAGTCCGCGCGCGAGCGGCAGTTCCACGCGCAGGAACAGCTGTGTCCCGGACATGCCCATCCCCCTCGCCGCCTCGACCACCGAGCGGTCCACCTCGCGCATACCCACATACGCGTTGGTCAGCAGCGGCGGGATGGCGAACAGGACGAGCGCGACGATGGTGGGCAGGTACCCCGCGCTGCGCAGCGGCGAGACCATGAACAGGGCCAGCACCGCGAAGACGGGGATCGCCCGGCCGACATTGGACACGTTCACCGCGAGGGCCCCGCCCTTGCCGAGGTGGCCGAGCCACAGGCCGATCGGCAGCGCCACCGCGCAGGCGACGGCCAGGGCGATCCCGCTGACGTACACGTGCTCGCCGAGCCGGTGCCAGACACCGTTCTCGCCGGCCCAGTTGGCACCGTCGGCCAGCCAGTCCCAGGCCTCGCCCAGTACGCCCATGGCTCAGACCTCCTTGGCGACGGGTGCCGGAGCCCGCTTGAAGAAACGTTTCCTCGGAGCGGGCGCGGAGGCCCGGGTCCAGGGCGTGAGCAGTCTCTGGACCCCGAGCAGCAGCAGATCCGCCACCAGCGCGAGCAGCACGCACAGCACCGAGGCCGTCAGCACCTGGGCCTTGAAGGAGCTGTTCACGGCCGGCGCGATCAGGTTGCCCAGACCGCCCTTGCCCACGATCGACCCCACGGTCGTCAGCGCGACCGTCGACACCGTGGCGATACGGACCCCCGCGAGCAGCGCCGGCAGCGCCAGCGGCAGTTCGACCTGCCACAGCAGCCGGCCCGAGCCGTACCCCATGCCGCGCGCGGCCTCCCGCACCTCGTCGGGGACCGCTTCCAGGCCGGCCAGCACGTTGCGGACCAGGATGGTCAGCGAATACAGCACCAGACCGGTCACCACCAGCGTGGCCGAGAGCCCGAAGACCGGCAGCAGCAGGGAGAACATGGCGAGCGAGGGAACCGTGTAGAGCAGGGTGGTCAGACCGAGCACGGGCGCCGCCCAGCCGCGACCGCGGCGGGCCAGCAGGGCGAGCGGAACGGACACGACGAGCCCGATGACCACCGACAGACCGGTGATCCAGATGTGCTCGACGGTGGCGTCGGTGAGCTCCTGGGAGCGGGAGGTGACGTACTCCCAACAGATCCAGTCGTTCGCCACCAGACAGCTCTGCCCGGCCATGCCGCTCACCCCCGCCTCGCTCCGTCAGCCCGTCATCGCACACGCGTCCGACCCGAGGGCCTGGTCAGACCGACCTTAACCCCAGCCACCGACAATGGCCGGAATCCTTCGCAGTCGGGCAACATGCCCTTCACAAACGGCACCCGCGCGTGAGGAAGGATGGTCCGGTGATCCGATTCGAGCAAGTGACCAAGCGCTACCCCGACGGGACGACGGCCGTCCGGGATCTCTCCTTCGAGGTCGCGGAGGGCGAGCTGGTCACCCTGGTCGGCCCGTCCGGCTGCGGCAAGACGACCACGATGAAGATGGTCAACCGGCTGATCGAGCCCACGTCGGGCCGGATCCTGGTGAACGGCGAGGACATCGCCGCCGCCGACCCCGTCGAGCTGCGCCGCCGCATCGGCTACGTCATCCAGCAGGTCGGCCTGTTCCCGCACAAGACGGTGCTGGAGAACACGGCGACCGTGCCGCACCTGCTCGGCACCCCGAAGTCCAAGGCCCGCGCCCGCGCGGCGGAGCTGCTGGAACTGGTCGGCCTCGACCCGGCCGTGTACGGCGGCCGGTACCCGGAGCAGCTCTCCGGCGGGCAGCGCCAGCGGGTCGGCGTGGCCCGGGCCCTGGCCGCCGACCCGCCGGTGCTGCTGATGGACGAGCCGTTCGGCGCGGTGGACCCGGTGGTCCGCGAGCGGCTCCAGAACGAGTTCCTGGCCCTGCAGAGGACCGTCCGCAAGACGATCCTGTTGGTCACCCACGACCTGGAGGAGGCCATCCGGCTCGGGGACCGGATCGCCGTCTACGGGACCGGCACCATCGAGCAGTTCGCGAAGCCCGCCACCGTGCTGGCCGCCCCCGCCACCGACTACGTCGCCTCCTTCGTCGGCACGGACCGGGGGCTCAAGCGCCTCGCGGTCACCCCGGTCGAGACCGCGGACCTCGCGGAACAGGACCCCGCGCACGGAAAAGCCCCCGCGGCCACGGTGGCGTTGGGGGCGAGTCTCCGCGAGGCCCTCGCGGCCCTCCTCCAGGAGGACGAGGGCCGCGTCGGGGTCACCGACCCGGACTCCGGCGCGCTCGTCGGCGTACTCACCCCGGAGGGCGTGCACCGGGCGCTGCGCCGGTCCCGACTTCAGGAGGCCTGACCGGACCGCCCCCGGCCCGACCGGAAGGCGGCGGGGCCGGGGGCGGTCGAGCCGGGGGCGGTCGGGCCGGGGCCGGTCACGCCTCGGACGGTGACACCGGAGGGCGATCAGGCCGGAGACGGTCAGGCCTGGAGGCGGTCAGGCCTGGATGCGGCCGCTCATCCACGTCAGCATCGGCGGGATCTCGCGCCGCCAGGGGTTGAAGTTGTGGCCGCCGCTGTCGAGGATGATCGAGGAGACCCGGTCCGGCCCCTTGACCAGCTTGATGAACTTCTTGGTGTCACCGAGGTTCGGCTCGCCCTTCTCACTGCTGGTGACCAGGAAGGACGTACCGGCCGGCTTCTTGTTCCGCATGCTGTGCAGCACGTCCGCGCGCTTCTTCAGCTTGTCGTCGCCGTGGAACAGGTCACCGGTCGTCGGGTCGTCGGGAGCCTCGTAGTACGCGGAGAGGCCGGCGGCGGCGCCGAAGGTCTGCGGGTAGTGCGCGGCGATCTTCAGGGCGCAGTAGCCGCCCGTCGAGTTGCCGATGAAGCCCATGTTCTGCGGCTTCTTGCCGACCCGGAAGGTGCTCTGGATCGCCTGCGGCAGGTCCTGGCCGAAGAAGGTCTCGGTCTGCGGGCCGCCGGGTATGTCGACGCACTCGGTGTCACGCGGGGGCGCGATCGTCGGGCGCAGCATCACCAGGATCATCGGCTTCATCTTGCCCGCCTTGGACAGGCTGAAGGCCTTCATGGGGTAGTCGAGCCCTTTGACCAGGTTCTCGGCGGTGCCCGGGTAGCCCGTCAGCACGATCGACGCGGGGAAGTTCTGGTCCTTGTACCGCGGCTGGAAGTACTCCGGCGGCAGCCACACGTACCCGGGGCTCGTTATCCTCGACTTCTGCCCGGTTATGGCAACCTTCAGGATCTGACCACCGACCTGAGGCTTCCCACCGCCGGGGACGTCCAGCTTCTGCTTGTCGACGACCTTGATGTCCTTGCTGCTCATCGAGTGGTCGACGACCTTGCCGATCGACGTCTCCTGACCGAAGAGGTCAGCCCAGGAACCGTAGAAGAGGAACGACTTGTTGGCTCCGAGTCCCACCGCCGCGAACAGCGCCAACTGCGTGGCGAGCAGGAGACCGACCCGGCCCACGTAAGCGCGCCAGGTGCGGCCCGAGAGCCGAGGCCAGAACCAGAGCGTGAGCGCGAAGAGCACCACGCCGGCGATGATGGCCAGGACCAGAACCGTATTACTGGTGAGACCCATGAGCAGTCAGTCGTCTTTCTGATGGCAGGACGGGAAATTTCCGACGGAAGAGTGAACCCGCTCCCCGTCGATGTCGTCCTAATGGACGCACCACACCCCGGAGGCTGTTGCGGCCTTCGGCCACATGATCTCTCGCGGAGCAACGGGAAGCGATGTCTAGCAGGATAGATGGCGATAAGTCGGGACAGGTTCCGAGCGGGGTGCGCCGAATCCTCCGTGGCCCACGGCCGGAGTCGGTACCCGGCCTGGTAGGTACGGCCGTCATGATCGTCGGCCTTCTGGACATCGCGGCGGGAGTCTTCCCGCGATTCCGACACAGCAGGTTCCACGCGGTCACCGAGGTGCTCCCGGGCTCCCTCGGCCCGTTCGCCGCCGCCCTCTCCATCAGCGCCGGCGTCCTGCTCCTGCTGCTGGCCCACGGCCTCAAGCGGCACAAGCGGCGCGCCTGGCGCGCCTCCGTCGTCCTGCTCCCCGCCGGTGCGGTGGCGCAGTTCACCTACCGGCACTCCGTCATCGGCGTGATCATCGCGGCGGTGCTCCTCGCCCTGCTCCTGCGCCACCAGAACGAGTTCAAGGCACTGCCGGACCCGCGCAGCCGCTGGAAGGCGCTGGCCAACTTCGTGCTGATGAGCGCCGGCTCCATCGGCCTCGGCCTGGTCATCGTCAACGTCCACCCGGGCAAGGTCGTCGGCGACCCCAGCCTCTACGAGCAGATCAGCCACGTCGTGTACGGCCTCTTCGGCATCGAGGGCCCCGTGGAGTACGCGGGCCGGGTCTCCTGGACCGTCGGCTACTCCCTCGGCGCGCTCGGCATGCTCACCGCGGTCACCACGATCTACCTGGCCCTGCGCCCCGAGCACCCGGCCGCGCGACTCACCGCCGACGACGAGACCAAGCTGCGCGAGCTGCTCTCCCGGCACGGCGGCCGTGACTCCCTCGGCCACTTCGCGCTCCGCCGCGACAAGGCCGTCGTCTTCTCCCCCAGCGGCAAGGCCGCCGTCACCTACCGCGTCGTCTCCGGCGTGATGCTCGCCTCCGGCGACCCGGTCGGCGACGTCGAGGCCTGGCCCGGCGCCATCGAACGCTTCATGGAGGAGGCCAAGGCCCACTCCTGGACCCCGGCCGTCATGGGCTGCAGCGAGACCGGGGGCGAGGTCTGGACCCGGGAAACCGGTCTGGACGCCCTGGAGCTGGGTGACGAGGCGATTGTCGATGTCAAAGACTTCTCCCTCTCCGGCCGCGCCATGCGCAATGTCCGCCAGATGGTGAAGCGCATCGAGCGCAACGGCTACACCACCAAGGTGCGCCGGGTGAGCGATCTCACCGAACGCGAACTCGAACAGGTCCGCGGCGCCGCCGACGCGTGGCGCGGCACCGACACCGAGCGCGGCTTCTCCATGGCCCTCGGCCGGGTCGGCGACCCGGGCGACGGCGACTGCTTCATCGCCACCGCGCACCGCGAGGAGGAGGGCGACACCAGCCCGTTCGGCGACCTGAAGGCCGTCCTGCACTTCGTCCCCTGGGGCAAGGACGGCATGTCGCTGGAGCTGATGCGCCGCGACCGGGCCGCCGACCCCGGCATGAACGAACTCCTGATCGTGGCCTCCCTGGAGGCCGCCCCCGCACTGAAGATCGAGAAGGTCTCCCTGAACTTCGCGATGTTCCGCTCGGCCCTCGCCCGCGGCGAGAAGATCGGCGCCGGCCCGGTGCTGCGCATGTGGCGCGGCCTGCTGGTCTTCCTGTCCCGCTGGTTCCAGATCGAGTCCCTGTACAAGTTCAACGCGAAGTTCCGCCCCCGCTGGGAACCCCGCTTCGTCGTCTTCCGGCACACCCGCGACCTGCCCCGCATCGGCTTCGCCGCGATGCAGGCCGAGGGGTTCGTCACGCTGGCACTGCCCCGGCTGTTCGCCGGCCGCCGCCGCCCCAAGCCGGTCCGCGACTGCGCCCACCACCAGATAGCGAAGGTGCCGACCCAAGCCGAGCGCGAGGTCCAGGCGGCCTGAGCCCGCCCGGACCCGACCGCGCCCCGGACGGCCCCGCCCCCACCCGGGCGGGGCCGTCCGCTTTCCGCGGGCCCCTCGACACAGGGCCGAAACGTCTCGGAGCCCTGTCATATCCAGGTCAGCTCTACTCTTGGACCCATGAACACGAACCACGGGGTCACCGCCAGGGGCCGGGTGACAGGCCTGCCGGAGTGGGATCGCTGCGGGGTCATGGGCGTCGTCAACGTCACCCCCGACTCGTTCTCCGACGGGGGCCGCTGGTTCGACACCACCGCGGCGGTCAAGCGCGGCCTCGACCTCGTCGCGCAGGGCGCCGACCTCGTGGACGTCGGCGGCGAGTCCACCCGCCCCGGCGCCTCCCGCGTCGACGCCGCCGAGGAACTGCGCCGGGTCGTCCCCGTGGTCCGCGGGCTGGCGTCCGAGGGGATCGCCGTCTCCGTCGACACCATGCGCGCGGAGGTCGCCGCCCGGGCCGTCGCGGCCGGCGCCGTACTCGTCAACGACGTCAGCGGCGGGCTCGCCGACCCCGGCATGATCCCGGCCGTCGCCGCCGCCGAGGTGCCGTTCGTGGTCATGCACTGGCGCGGATTCAGCGCCGGCATGAACAACCTGGCCGTGTACGAGAACGTCGTCGCCGAGGTCACCGCCGAACTGCGCGAACGGATCGACGCCGTCGTCGCCGGCGGGATCGCCCCCGAGCGGCTCCTCGTCGACCCCGGCCTCGGCTTCGCGAAGAACGCCGAACACGACCTGGCCCTGGTCGCCCACCTGCGCGAGCTGCGGGCCCTGGGCTTCCCGCTGCTGGTCGCCGCCTCGCGGAAGCGTTTCCTCGGCCGGGTCCTGGCAGGCGCCGAGGGCGCCGCCCCACCGCCCGCCCGCGAACGCGACGCCGCCACGGCCGCCGTGTCCGCCATCGCCGCCCACCAGGGCGCCTGGGCGGTACGGGTACACGAGGTACGGGCGACCGCAGACGCGGTTCGGGTGGCCCGTGCGGTGGAAGGGGCACTGTGATCCGTCGTACCGACAAGGAAGGAGCACGGTGAGCCGTACCGACATCGAAGCCGTCGAAGAGGTCAACACGGCCTTCTACGAGGCCATGGAGCAGGGGGACTTCGACGCACTGTCGGCGCTCTGGCTGGAGGACGAGATCTCCTGCGTCCACCCGGGCTGGCCCGTGCTGTCGGGGCGGGGCGAGGTCCTGCGCTCCTACGCCCTGATCATGTCCCACACCGAGTACATCCAGTTCTTCCTCACCGACACCAAGGTCACCGTCATAGGCGACACCGCGCTCGTCAGCTGCACCGAGAACATCCTCAGCGGCGGCCCCGCCGAGGACGGCGGCGAACTGGGTCCCCTGGTCGGCCAGCTGGTCGTCGCCACGAATGTGTTCCGACGCACACCGGAGGGCTGGCGGCTCTGGTCCCACCACGGTTCACCGGTCCTTACGGACTCCGAAGATGAGGACGAAGAGGACTCCGACTGACCCCAAGGGCGGGGGGCGACGTACATCGCAGGTAAATTCGAAGGCGGACGACGCCGACCGCACTCGGCGTAGGCCCATGGCCCCGGGGAGTCCCGGGGCGGATGCACCTACGAAAGTTGGAGTGATTCGCGTGGATCGTGTCGCGCTGCGCGGCCTCAAGGCTCGCGGGCACCACGGCGTCTTCCCCCGGGAACGCGAGGAAGGCCAGACCTTCATCGTGGACCTGGTGCTCCACCTCGACACCCGACCCGCGGCGGCCGGAGACGATCTGGCTAAGACCGTGCACTACGGGGTAGTCGCGGAAGAAGTCGTCGATGTGGTCCAGGGAGAGCCCGTCGACCTGATCGAGACGCTCGCCGAGCGAATCGCCCAGCAGTGCCTGAAGCACGAAGCGGTGGCGCAGGTGGAGGTCATCGTCCACAAGCCGGACGCGCCGATCACCGTCCCCTTCGACGACGTGACCATCACGATCACCCGGAGCCGCGCATGAACAACGGACTGAACGCCCAGAGCGACCCCACCGTCCAGCCGGTGCCCGCCTCCGTAGTCGAGGCGGTCGACGCGGCGGACGTCACCCTGTCCAACCCGAAATGGGCCGTGGTCGCGCTGGGCGCGAACCTCGGCAACCGGCTGGAGACCCTCCAGGGCGCCATCGACGCCCTCGGGGACACCCCCGGCCTGCGGGTCAAGGCCGTCTCCCCCGTCTACGAGACCGAGCCGTGGGGCGTCGAGCCCGGCTCGCAGCCCGCGTACTTCAACGCGGTCATCGCGGTGAAGACCACCCTGCCGCCGTCCTCGCTCCTGGAGCGCGGGCACGCCATCGAAGAGGCCTTCGACCGCGTCCGCGAGGAACGCTGGGGGCCCCGCACCATCGACGTCGACATCGTCGCGTACGCCGACGTGATCTCCGAGGACCCCGTCCTCACCCTCCCGCACCCGCGGGCACACCAGCGCGCCTTCGTGCTGGCCCCCTGGCACGACATCGACCCTGAGGCCCAGCTCCCGGGCCGCGGCGCGGTCGCCGCCCTGCTGGCCGGAATCGGCCTCACCGGGGTCACGCCGCGACCCGACCTGGAACTCCACCTCCCCGACTAGTCGTTAGCCTGTTCACTGCTGACGAATCGGTGCGGAAAGCGGGGAACGGGTACGTGAAGCAACTGAGGCCGGCGGTCCTGGCGGGCATCTTCCTGGTCGCCGGGGTGCTGTCCTGGGCGGGCGCCCGGCTCTGGAACTCCTACGGCACGCTGCCGGGCGTCCCCCTGGCCGCCCCGATCGTGCTCGCGGTCATCGCCGTGGTGCTCTTCGCGACGGCCCTGTCGATGCGCGCCCGGCTCAAGGCCCAGCGCGAGCGCCGCCCCGGAGCCAAGGGCGTGGAGCCCCTGATGGCGGCCCGCGCGGTGGTCTTCGGACAGGCCAGCGCCCTGGTCGCGGCCCTCGTGGCGGGCATGTACGGCGGCGTCGGCGTCTTCCTGCTGACGGACGCCCTCGACGTGCCCGCCCGCCGCGACCAGGCCTGGTACGCGGGCGGCTCGGTCCTGGCGGGCGCGGCGGTCATCGCCGCCGCCCTATTCCTGGAACACGTCCTGAAGCTCCCGGAGGACGACGACACCGCCCCCGAGGCCCCCGCCCCGGCCTGAGGCCCGGGGTCCGGGGTCCGGCCGTCAGGCCCCGGCCCCCACCACGTGCCCGTTCACCAGGAAGTGCGGATGCGAGTCGCCAAAGCCGATCACCGGCACGGATGTCTCTCGCCCGAGCCGCGCCGGCGACACCGTTCACGATCTGGTTGCTTGGCAGCCCGCCCATCCCGACCCCCCTGATCAGAGCCAATCGTCTGATCAACGACGTTATCGGGCAGGTCTGACAATCCAGCTAGGGAGCCATGATCAGGCTCATCGCCTCGTTGCGCGTCGCCGGGTCACGGAGCTGACCGCGGACGGCGGAGGTGATGGTCTTCGCGCCCGGCTTGCGGACCCCACGCATGGTCATGCACATGTGCTCGCACTGGATGACCACGATGACCCCCCGCGGATCCAGGATCTCCATGACCGATTCGGCGATCTGGGTGGTCAACCGTTCCTGCACCTGAGGACGGCGGGCGAACACATCCACCAGGCGGGCGAGCTTCGACAGGCCGGTGATCTTGCCGTCGGTGGACGGGATGTAGCCGACGTGCGCCACGCCGTGGAAGGGGACCAGATGATGTTCACAGGTACTCATGACCTCGATGTCCTTCACCAGGACCATCTCGTCGTGACCGAGGTCGAAGGTCGTCGTCAGGACGTCCTCCGGGCGCTGCCGCAGACCGGCGAATATCTCCTTGTACGCCCGCGCCACCCGTCCCGGGGTCGCCAGCAGGCCCTCGCGGTCCGGGTCCTCGCCGACCGCGATCAGGAGTTCCCGGACGGCCGCCTCGGCGCGCTTCTCGTCGAACTCGCCGATCGTGCCCTCGCCACCGGTCAGGGTCACTGGGTCGGTCATCTCTTCCTCGTTCCTGTCTACGCACACGCGCACGTGAAAGTGCCGCGCCCCCCAGGCTAGAACCTGGGGGGCGCGGCATCCATTCCGGGACTGATCAGGCCTCGGGACGCTCCTCCGGGGAGGGCTCCGGGTCCTTGTCCACCGACACGGCCGGCGTCGCCGCCGAGGTGCCGTTCGCCGAGTTCGTCAGCTGGAGCTCCTTGGGAGAGAGCACCGGCGGACGGGTGGAGGGGGTACGGCGGGAGGAACCGGTCCACGCGGGGCGGGCCGGACGCTTCACGATGGTGGAGAAGACCTCGGCGATCTGCTCCTTGTTCAGCGTTTCCTTCTCCAGCAGCGCGAGGACGAGGTTGTCGAGAACGTCGCGGTTCTCGACCAGGATCTCCCAGGCCTCGTTGTGCGCGGTCTCGATGAGCTTCTTGACCTCTTCGTCGACCAGCGCCGCGACCTCTTCCGAGTAGTCCCGCGGGTGCGACATCTCGCGCCCGAGGAACGGCTCGGTGTTGTCGCCGCCGAACTTGATCGCACCGAGACGCTCGGTCATGCCGTACTGCGTGACCATCGCGCGGGCCGTTGCGGTGGCCTTCTCGATGTCGTTCGCCGCACCGGTGGTCGGGTCGTGGAAGACCAGTTCCTCGGCCGCGCGCCCGCCCAGCATGTACGCCAGCTGGTCGAGCATCTCGTTGCGCGTGGTCGAGTACTTGTCCTCGTCGGGCAGGACCATGGTGTAACCCAGGGCCCGACCGCGGGACAAGATCGTGATCTTGTGGACCGGGTCGGAGTTCGGGGAAGCCGCCGCGACCAGGGCGTGTCCGCCCTCGTGGTACGCGGTGATCTTCTTTTCCCGGTCCGACATGATCCGGGTCCGCTTCTGCGGGCCCGCCACGACACGGTCGATCGCCTCGTCCAGCGCGTGGTTGTCGACCAGCTTCTTGTCCGAGCGGGCCGTGAGCAACGCGGCCTCGTTCAGGACGTTGGAGAGGTCGGCACCCGTGAAGCCGGGCGTGCGACGGGCGACCGCGCCCAGGTCGACGTCCGGGGCGACCGGCTTGCCCTTCTGGTGGACCTTGAGGATCTCCAGACGGCCCTGCATGTCGGGACGGTCGACCGCGATCTGCCGGTCGAAGCGGCCCGGACGCAGCAGTGCCGGGTCGAGGATGTCGGGTCGGTTCGTGGCGGCGATCAGGATGACGCCGCCCTTCACGTCGAAGCCGTCCATCTCGACGAGCAGCTGGTTGAGGGTCTGCTCACGCTCGTCGTGACCGCCGCCGAGACCCGCACCGCGGTGCCGGCCGACTGCGTCGATCTCGTCGACGAACACGATCGCCGGAGCGTTGGCCTTGGCCTGTTCGAACAGGTCGCGGACACGCGAGGCACCGACACCGACGAACATCTCGACGAAGTCGGAACCGGAGATCGAGTAGAAGGGAACACCGGCCTCGCCCGCGACGGCACGCGCGAGCAGGGTCTTTCCGGTGCCGGGCGGGCCGTAGAGCAGCACGCCCTTGGGGATCTTCGCGCCGACCGCCTGGAACTTCGCCGGCTCCTGGAGGAACTCCTTGATCTCGTGGAGTTCCTCGACGGCCTCGTCCGCGCCCGCGACATCGGCGAACGTCGTCTTCGGGGTGTCCTTGGTGATGAGCTTGGCCTTGGACTTCCCGAAGTTCATCACTCGGGAGCCACCGCCCTGCATCTGATTCATCAGGAACAGGAAGACGACCACGATGAGGACGAAGGGCAGCAGCGAGAGCAGCACGCTGAGGAACGGGCTGGTCTTGTCCGGCGAGACGGTGTAACCGTCCGGGATCTGACCGGCTTCGTACTTGGTCTGGAGGTTCTGGGCGAGTTGGACGCCCTGGTCCCCGATGTAGTTGGCCTGGAACTTGGTGCCGTCGTTGTCGCCGAGCTTCTGGTCCTTCTTCAGCTCGATCTTGATCATCTGGCTGTCACCGGTGGTGAGCTTGGCGCTCTCCACCTGGCCACTGTTGATCGCCTTGATGACCTCGCTGGTCTCCACCGACTTGTAGCCGCCGCCGGAGCCGACGACGTTCATCAACACGACCACGGCGAGGACGGCCAGCACGATCCACATGACCGGCCCACGGAAGTATCGCTTCACGTCCATCCATACGGGGCGCTAGGCACCCCGTCCCTCCTGCCCGTAGGTAAATGCTGCTGTGAGTAAAGACTGTTCTTCGGAATGTACCCCTGTATTGTCACCCGCGGCCTCGCGGGACGGCTGACAGACCCACCTTCCCCTGCTCCAACGGCGGGAATCGCCTCCAGGTTCCCCGGGTTTGCCTGTCGGTTCCCCGGGAGGGGTCGGGGGAAGCCGCGCCCGCGTCGGGACGCGGCCGCGTGCGGCCGTCGGAGTCAGCCGCCGTACACGTGCGGGGCGAGCGTGCCGACGAACGGCAGGTTGCGGTACTTCTCCGCGTAGTCCAGGCCGTATCCGACGACGAACTCGTTCGGGATGTCGAAGCCGACCCACTTCACGTCGATCGCGACCTTGGCGGCCTCGGGCTTGCGCAGCAGCGTCACGACCTGGAGGGACGCCGGTTCGCGCGAGCCCAGGTTCGACAGCAGCCAGGACAGCGTCAGGCCGGAGTCGATGATGTCCTCGACGATCAGGACGTGCTTGCCCTTGATGTCGGTGTCGAGGTCCTTGAGGATCCGGACCACGCCCGAGGACTGGGTCCCGGCGCCATAGGAGGACACCGCCATCCAGTCCATGGTGAGCGGGGTGGACAAGGCGCGTGCCAGGTCCGCCATCACCATCACCGCGCCCTTGAGCACACCGACGATGAGCAGGTCCTTGCCCGCGTACTCCGCGTCGATCTTCGCCGCCAGCTCGGCGAGCTTCGCGTCGATCTCTTCCTTGGTGATGAGCACCGACTCGAGGTCGGAACCCATGTCCTTCTCGTCCACCCGCATCACTTTCGTTGTCGGCCGCGACTCCGGAGGTGGGTGCCTCCGGAGGCTCAGCCGCGTTTCAGCACCGATCAGCCCTGCCGAATGACAAGTCTGCCACCCTGCCGCTGGGCCTCGACCCGGCCGGGCAGGTTGATGGCGCCCTGACCGCGCCATCCGGTGATGAGCCGGTCCACTTCCTCGATGTGACGGGCGAAGAGGGAGCCTGCGGGGGAGCCGGCGGCGACCACGGCCCTGCGCAGTACGCGGCGACGGACGGCGGGGGGCAGCGCGTACAACTTCGCGCACTCCAGGCGGCCGTCCGCGTCGCGGACGCCGGCGTCCGCGTCGGCGGCCCAGGCGTCGAGGGCGTCGGCGTCGTCGCGGGAGAGCTGGGCGGTGCGGGCGAGTGCCTCCACGACCCCTTTGCCCAGCGCCTTCTCCAGGGCGGGCAGTCCCTCGTGGCGCAGCCGGGAGCGCGTGTAGGCCGGGTCGATGTTGTGCGGGTCGTCCCAGACGGGGAGCGACTGGACCATGCAGGCCTTGCGGGCGGTCTGCCGGTCGATTCCCAGGAAGGGGCGGCGGTAGCGGTTGGTGCGGCCGGGTCCGCCGGACTTCTCGGCCATGCCGGAGAGGGAGCGGGTGCCGGAGCCTCGGGCGAGCCCCAGCAGGACGGTTTCGGCTTGATCGTCCCGGGTGTGGCCGAGCAGTACGGCGGCGGCTCCGAGCCGGTCGGCGGTGGCGTCCAGGGCTCCGTAGCGGGCGTCGCGGGCGGCGGCCTCGGGTCCGCCGTCACGGCCGACGCGCACGGCGACGGACTCCACCGGGTCGAGGCGGAGCGCGGTCATGCGGCTGACGACTTCGGCGGCGCGCAGGTCGGAGCCGGCCTGGAGGCCGTGGTCGACGGTGACGCCGCCGGCGCGGATGCCGAGTTTGGGGGCCTCGAAGGCGAGGGCGGAGGCGAGGGCCATGGAGTCGGCGCCGCCGGAGCAGGCGACGAGGACGAGCGGCGGGGTGCCGGGCGCGGTGCGTCCGTCGGCGGGGCTGCCGGTCGGGTGTGGCTGGATCGGATCGGTGAGGTCGGTGAGGACGTCGTGGAGTACGCGGCGGACCGCCAGGCGTATCGCCGCGACCGCAGGATGGGGACCCATGTCCGGTGCCCTTCGTGGAGTTCGGATGCCTCGGAGGCGTTGGGGTGGTGCGCAGGGGTGTTCGGTGGTGCCGGTGGATCGGCCGGGGATCTCCGCGAGGAGCCTCCGGCGAGTACCGGTTGTCACTCAGAGTGCGTCGATGGTGACAGAACCGAGCCGTTCCCTGAGCATCGCACGCCCTTCCACGGCCCACGGTCCCTCGGACGGGTGACGCTGTTTCCCCCAACGGGACAATTTCAAGCCTGTCGGGCGGGTGAGTCGGGTATCAGGACCCGCCACCGTGCTCCCGGCCGCGCCGGCCCGCCCGGTGGGCGATCCCCGACGCCCCGAGCGTCCGGTGCGCCGCGGGCTCACTCCGCTCCGCCGTCCTCGCTTCCCTTGCCGTGCACCCGGGCCACCCAGTCCGCGGGTTTGGCGATCTCCGCCTTGGTCGGCAGCGTGTTCGGGGAGGTCCACACCCGGTTGAAGCCGTCCATGCCGACCTGGCCGACGACCGCCCGGACGAACCGTTCGCCGTCGCGGTACTGGCGGAGCTTGGCGTCCAGGCCCAGCAGCTTGCGCAGGGTGGCGTCGAGTCGGCCGGCCCCGCTGGCCCGGCGCTGTTGGAACTTCTCCCGGATCTCGGCGACCGAGGGCACCACGTCGGGGCCGACCCCGTCCATGACGAAGTCGGCGTGGCCTTCCAGCAGGGACATGACGGCGGTGAGTCGGCCCAGTACCTCCCGCTGTTCGGGGGTCTGTACCAGCTCGACCAGCGAGCGGCCCTCATCGCCGCCTTCGGCGTCGGGTCGGGCGCCCGCGAAGGACTGCGCGGCTTCGCGCAGCCGTTCCAGGACGGTCATCGGGTCCATCTCGGTGGCACCGAGGAACGTCTGGATTTCGCCCTCCAGGTGGGCGCGGAGCCACGGGACGGCCGTGAACTGCGTACGGTGCGTCTCCTCGTGCAGGCAGACCCACAGTCGGAAGTCGTGCGGGTCGACCTCCAGCTCGCGTTCCACGTGCACGATGTTGGGCGCGACGAGCAGCAGTCGGCCGCCGCCGGCGGCGGAGCCCGGCAGGTCGAGGCCCGCCGGCGCGAAGGTCTCGTACTGGCCGAGCACCCGGGAGGCCAGGAAGCTGAGCAGCATGCCCAGCTCGACGCCGGTGACCTTGCCGCCGAACGCGCCGAGCACGGAGCCGCCGGGGGTTCCCTCGCGGCGCTCCTGCATCTTGCCGAGCAGGGGTCCGAGCAGTTCGCGGAAGCCGGCGACGTTGGCCTTGACCCAGCCGACCCGGTCGACGACCAGGACGGGGGTGTCGTGCACCTCGGCGCCGTCGGGCAGCATCCGGGTGAAGTCGCGCACGTGCCGTTCCGAGGTCTTGGCGTGCCGGCGGAGTTCCGCCACCACCGCCCGGGCCTCGTCGCGGCTGACTTCCGGACCCGGCCGGACCAGCCGGGTCGCGGTCGCCACCGCGAGGTTCCAGTCGACCATCTCCACACCACCGATGCTCGTCATGCGTCAACCGTACGTGGACCGGCGCCGCGGCGGATCCCCCCGAGGGGCGCGGTCACGGCCCGGATGTGCCCGCCACGGTGGCGGCCAGCTTGTCGAGCCCCTTCTCGGCGGCGGCGGGGTCGGGGCTGTTCGCCGTCAGGAACGCGAAGGCGAGCAACCGTCCGGACGGGTCCACGACGGTGCCGGCGAGGGCGTTGACGCCGCTCAGCGTGCCGGTCTTGGCGCGGACCAGGCCGGCGGCCGGGGAGTTCCCGGCGTTGCGGGCGCGCAGGGTTCCGGAGAACCCGGCGACGGGCAGGCCGGTGAGGACCGACCGCAGCTCGGGTCGCTCGGGGTCGGCGGACTTGGCGAGGAGGGCGGTGAGCTGTGCGGTGGTGACCCGGTCGGCGCGGGCCAGGCCGCTGCCGTCGGCGAAGCGGGCGCCGGTGACGTCGACGCCGAGGGCGGCGAGCCGGGCGGAGACGGCCTTCTCGCCGCCTTCGAAGCTCGCGGGTTGTCCGGAGGCGATGGCGGTCTGGCGGGCCAGGGCCTCGGCGATGTCGTTGTCGCTGTTGGTCAGCATCCGTTCGACGAGGCCGCCGAGGGGGGTGGAGAGGGTGGTGGCGAGCGGCTTGGCCCCGGCGGGGGCCTTGGCTTCGGCGGGTTCGCCGGTGATCTTGATGCCGCGTTCGCCGAGGAGGGTGGCGAAGGCGCGGGCGGTGTCGCCTGTGGGGTCCTCGGTGCGGTCGACGGGTCCGGAGACGGAGTCGTCGGGGCGGCCCTCGTCGGCCATGAGGGCGGTGACGGGGGCGATGTTGTCGTTGACGCCGATGGGGTGGCGGGTGGCACCGCTGTAGAGCGAGCCGTCGTGGCCGAGGGTGACGGTGGTCGTCCCGGCCGCCTTGAGGGCGCGGGCCGTGTCGGCGGCGAGGGCGACGAGGCTGCCGCCGGAGCCGGCCGGTGCCTTCTTCTTGGCGGTGAGGGAGGGGTCGCCGCCGCCGACGAGCACGATCTGCCCTGGTCCGGGGCCGGGGACGACGGTGGTGCGGATCCGGTGTTCGGGGCCGAGGGCGGCCAGGGCGGCGGCGGCCGTGGCGATCTTGACCGTGGAGGCGGGGGTCATGGCCTCGCGCGCGCGGGATTCGAAGAGGACCTGGCCGGTGGCGGTGTCCACCACGGCGGCCGACCGGAGGTCGCCGAGCCCGCGGTCGGCCAGCAGCGGTTCCAGGGCCTCGGGCAGTCCGGGGCCGCCCGCGGTCACCTGTCGGGGCGTCCGGCCGATCCCGGCCAGTACCCCGGGTGCGCTCGGCGCGGCCTGCGGGAGGCCGCCGGCGGCGTGATCTGCGCCACCCGTACGGCTCCAGGAGGCGGCCCTGTCCCGCTCGGCCTTACGCTGGCCGGAGTCCCACGGACCGGCGGCGGCCACCGTCGCCAGCGAGAGGGCGAGGCCGGCCGCGGCCGACCCCGCGATGAGCTGCCACGTCTTGTCCAATGGCACCTCGGACCAGCCCCTTTCGCGATCACACTTATGCGTGAGGGACACTTAACCACTGCGTCTTGCCGCGAGCATGGCACCCCACCCGGCAGGGCTGGATCGGACGCGCACGCAGGTGAGTCAACGCAGTCCCGAAGCAATGAAGCTGATCATGGAGGAGCAGGACGTGGAGTTCGACGTCACCATCGAGATCCCCAAGGGTTCGCGGAACAAGTACGAGGTGGACCACGAGACCGGCCGGATCCGTCTGGACCGTCGCCTCTTCACCTCGACCAGCTACCCGGCCGACTACGGCTTCGTCGAGAACACCCTCGGCGAGGACGGCGACCCGCTGGACGCCCTGGTCATCCTGGACGAGCCGACCTTCCCGGGTTGCCTGATCAAGTGCCGCGCGATCGGCATGTTCCGCATGACGGACGAGGCCGGCGGCGACGACAAGCTGCTGTGCGTCCCCGCCTCGGACCCGCGCGTCGAGCACCTGCGCGACATCCACCACGTGTCGGAGTTCGACCGCCTGGAGATCCAGCACTTCTTCGAGGTCTACAAGGACCTGGAGCCCGGCAAGTCCGTCGAGGGCGCCAACTGGGTGGGTCGCACCGAGGCCGAGGCCGAGATCGAGGCCTCGTACAAGCGCCTTGAGGCCCAGGGCGGCCACCACTGAGCTTCGGCTCGGTGACGGGTGGTCGGGACGTCCCGGCACCCCGATGACATCGCGGGCGGCATCCCCTTTCGGAGGGGGTGCCGCCCGCTGTCGTTCCCCCGCCCGGGCGGGGTGCGGGCGGGAAAGTCGGGCAGGCGGGGTCGGGGCGCGGCTTGGCGCTTTCGCCGTGGACGGGCGCGTTCCGCATACTGATGATCAGGCCGGCGGACGGGCCGGCCGATGGACTGGAGGACGGGTGGCGGAGGGCGAGGGCGTCGGTTTCGAGGACCGGAAGCCGAAATCCGACGAGGCACGCAGTGCGTTCACGGCACCCGCCGGGATACACGCGGAGGCGCCGGAGGACGATCAGCCGACCTCGGAGTTCGCCGTTCCGGACGGTTTGGCGTCGGTGGCCGCGGAACCGGAGGGGTCGGCGTTCGCCACGCCGCACACGTACACGGCCGCGCAGTCCCCGCCGGCGTACACGCCCGGCCAGGGCTTCCCCGTGGTGCGGATGAAGGAGTCCCCCTGGCAGGACCGGATGCGCACGATGCTGCGCATGCCGGTGGACGTGCGGCCCGTGCCGGAGGCCGTGCAGCGGGTGAGCGAGTCCGGGCCCGCCGTGGGCCGCGTGCTCGACCTCACGCTGCGCATCGGCGAGCTGCTGCTTGCCGGCGGCGAGGGGGCGGAGGACGTGGAGGCGGCGATGTTCGCCGTGGCCCGCAGTTACGGCCTGGACCGCTGCGAGCCCACCGTCACGTTCACCATGTTGTCCGTGACGCACCAGCCCTCGCTGGTGGACGATCCGGTCTCGGCGAACCGGACGGTGCGCCGGCGCGGTACCGACTACAACCGGCTGGCGGCCGTCTTCCGGTTGGTGGACGACATCAGCGCCCACGAGATGGACGTCTCGTTGGAGGAGGCCTACCGCCGCCTCGCCGAGATCCGCCGCAACAGGCACCCGTACCCCGGGTGGATGCTCACCGCGTCCGCCGGGCTGCTCGCCGGGGCGGCCTCCACCCTGGTCGGCGGTGGGGTGCTGGTCTTCCTGGCCGCCGCGATCGGGGCGGTCCTGGGCGACCGGCTGGCCTGGCTGTGCGCGGGGCGCGGACTGCCGGAGTTCTACCAGTTCGTGGTCGCCGCGATGCCGCCCGCCGCGATAGGGGTGGCGCTGAAGCTGGCCGAGATCGACGTCAAGGCCTCGGCGGTGATCACCGGTGGGCTGTTCGCGCTGCTGCCGGGGCGGGCCCTGGTCGCGGCCGTGCAGGACGGTCTGACCGGCTACTACATCACGGCGTCGGCCCGACTGCTGGAGGTCATGTACCTCTTCATCGGCATCATCATGGGCGTGCTGGTCGTGCTGTACATCGGGCTCCAGCTCGACGCGCAGCCGAACCCCGACGAGGTCCTCCAGATCACCCAGCGGCCGTTGATCCAGATCGCCGCGTCGATGGTGCTGGTGTTCACGTTCGCGGTCCTGCTCCAGCAGGAACGTTCCACTGTGCTGATCGTGACGCTGAACGGCGCCGTCGCCTGGATCACCTTCGGGGCCCTGCACTACGCGGGCGAGATCCCGCCCGTGCCGTCCACGGCCATCGCGGCCGGGCTGGTCGGCCTGTTCGGGCAGCTCTTCTCCCGCTACCGCTTCGCCTCCGCCCTGCCCTACACGACGGCGGCGATCGGCCCGCTGCTGCCGGGCTCGGCCACGTACTACGGACTGCTGCTGATCGCCGAGAACCGGTTCAACGAGGGGCTCGGGTCGCTGGTGAACGCCGCGGCCATCGCCCTGGCCATCGCGATCGGCGTCAACCTCGGGTCGGAGGCCTCGCGGCTCTTCATGCGCATCCCGGGGGCCGCGAGCGCCGCCAACCGCCGGGCCGCGAAGCGCACGCGCGGGTTCTAGAACGCTCCCCCTGCGACCTCCCCTACGACGAACGCCCCGCGGACCGGAAGGGTCGGGCGGGGCGTTCGTCGTAGGGGAGGGCCGTGTGCGCGGCCCTGTGAGGCCGTGTGCGGGTCCGGGGAGGGTCCGCACGGGGTTGGCTAGCGCTTCGCGTGCCGGCCGCGCCCACCGGGGGGCTGCGGGTCGTCCTGGGCGCCGTCGCCGGGCCGGGCGGCGCTCTCGCCGGCCTTCGCCTTGTTCTTGCGGGCCTTGAGCACTTCGAAGATCACCGGGATGACGGAGATCAGCACGATGCCGATGAAGATCGTCTCGACGTTGTCCTTGATGACGTCGAACTGGCCGAGCTGATAGCCGAGGCAGGTGACGCCCGCACCCCAGGCGATGCCGCCGATGACGTTGTAGGTCAGGAAGGTGCGGTACTTCATCGCGCCGGCGCCCGCGACCATCGGCGCGAAGGTGCGGATGATCGGCACGAAGCGGGCCAGCACGATCGCCTTGGGGCCGTGCTTCTCCATGAAGTCGTGCGCGGCGTCGAGATTCTCCCGCTTGAACACCTTGCTGTTCGGGCGGTTGAAGAGCTTCGGACCGAAGTACTTGCCGATCAGGTAGCCCACCTGGTCACCGATGATCGCCGCGGCCACGATCAGGGTGCACACGAGCCACAGCGGCTGGCTGATGTCGCCGCTCGCGACGAACAGGCCCGCGGTGAAGAGCAGGGAGTCGCCGGGCAGGAACGCGAAGAGGCCGGATTCCGCGAAGACGATGACCAGGATGCCGATCAGGCCGAAATGCCCGATCAGGTACTCCGGGGACAGCCACTCAGGGCCGAGCGCAAGCGTGTACACGAGTTCCGGGATCTCCTGGATCGGGGGGTGTGTGCGGGGACACGAGGCAGGACGGGTGGTTCCAATTATGAACGCACACGGTCCCCGCCAGGTTCCAGGTACCTGCGGGGACCGGGCGGGGAACTTCTGCCCGTGCCCCGGCTACGCCTTCCGGATGGCGTTGGCGGTGATCGCGTCCCGCAGGTGCTCGGCGAGACCCGCCCGCATCGAGTCGTAGAACTCCTTGAACCGCTCGTCGGAGACGTACATGTCGCCGAGACAGGTGTGGAGCTCGTACCCGCAGTCGTAGAACCACGTGCCGATGTGCTGCCGGTGCTCCTCGGCCATGTCCATGGCGCGCTCGCCGTCGGCCGGCTCGCCGGCGTCCATCAGGGCCGAGTAGCGGACGCCCCAGTCCGCCACCTGGTCCTGCATCAGCTTCCAGTCGTCCTTCGTGTAGCCGGCGGCCCGGCGCCGCGACTCCGCGTAGGTCTCGGTGTCCCCCCAGCGCTCGCGCGCCTCCTGCTCGTACCGCTCGGGATCCTTGTCCCCGAACACCTCGAACCGTTCCTCGGGCGTGAGGTCGATGCCCATCTTCTTCGCCTCCATGGCGTGCTCGACGGCCTTGGCCATCTGCTGGAGCCGGGCGATCCGGTCGGTCAGGAGGGCGTGCTGGCGGCGCAGGTGCTCCCTCGGGTCCGATTCCGGATCGTCCAGCAATACGGCGACCTCGTCGAGCGGGAAGCCGAGCTCCCGGTAGAACAGGATGCGCTGCAACCGGTCGAGGTCGGCGTCGTCGTACCGCCGGTGCCCCGCGTGGTTGCGGCCGCTCGGGGAGAGCAGCCCGATCTCGTCGTAGTGGTGCAGGGTGCGCACCGTGACTCCGGCGAACCCGGCGACCTGGCCCACGGAATGGCCCATCGTTCCCGCTCCTCTGGTCGAGTACGCCCCTCACTGTGGTCCCTCACGCGGCGTGAGGTGCAAGCCCGCGCGCCGCGTCAGCCGCGGTCGCGGGTCTCGCCGCTCTCCATGGCCACCAGCTCGAAGGCGGTCCTGCCGTCCAGGGACTCGCGGACGATGTCGGCGTGGCCCGCGTGCCGGGCGTGCTCCTCCACGAGGTGCATCAGCAACCAGCGCATCGAGACCCGGCCCTCCTTGGGGAACCAGGGCGCCTCGGGCAGCGGGAAGGTGTCGTCCAGGCTCGGCACCGCACGGACGAACTCCTCCAGTTCGGCGGCGACGCCGTCCCAGAAGGCCGACATCGCGGCGACGGACTCGCCCTCGACGAGGCGGAAACCGTCGCCCCAGGTCTGCTCGGTGCGCTGCTTCTCGTTCGGCTTCCGCTGGGCCATCCGCAACCAGTTCAGTTCCGTCTCCGCGACGTGCTTGAGCAGCCCCGACAGGGACAGCTCGCTCGCGCTGGGACGACTCGCGGCCTGTTCCTCGGTCAGGCCGAGGAGGGAGCGGCGCAGGGCGCCGCGCTGGGCCTCCACGAAGGAGAGCAGCGCGCCGCGCTCGTCGCCGTGGGCCTCTGCGGGGACGTGGGTGACCATGGAACCGACCGCCTTCGTTTCGTGCGCTTGTGCTGACGAGAGACACGTTACGAAGGGTTGCGGACAGCTTCTGTCCGCGATGGGTCGGCGTCGGGCACCGGTTCCTCCCGATGCCCGCGCAGGTGCCGTGCCGCCTAGCGGGCTTCCGGCTTGATCGCCGGGAGCTCCGTGCGGGGCTTGGGCAGGAGGGCCTTGGACAGGTCCTGCTTGCCGGCGTCGTCGAGGCCGTACATGGCCTCGTAGATGTTGCGGACCGCCGGGCCCGAGGCCCCGGAGCCGGTGCCGCCCTGCGAGATCGTCATCACGATCGAGTAGTCGGCGGTGTACGAGGCGAACCACGAGGTGGTCTGCTTGCCCTGGACCTCGGCGGTACCGGTCTTCGCGTGCATCGGGATCTGCTTCTGCGGCCAGCCGCCGAAGCGCCAGGCGGCGCTGCCGTCGGTGACCACGGAGGCCAGGGCCTGGTCGATGTTGTCCCGGAGCTTCCCGTCCATGGGGAGGCGGCCCAGTTCCTTGGGCGCGATCTCCCGGGCCGAGGTGCCGTCGGGGCTGATGACGGCCTTGCCGACGGCGGGCTGGTGCAGGGTCCCGCCGTTGGCGATGGCCGCGTAGACGGAGGCCATCTGGAGCGGGGTGACGAGGGTGTCGCCCTGACCGATGGAGTAGTTGATCGCGTCGCCCTCGCGGAGCTGGTTGCCCTGGCGGCAGTTCTCGTAGGCGATCCGCTCGCCGTAGGTGCCGTCCTTCTTGCCGTCCCGGCACCAGGCGGCCTTGCTCGCCTCGAAGAAGTCCTTCTTCCACTGCCGGTCGGGGACCCGGCCGGGCACCTCGCTGGGCAGGTCGATGCCGGTGCGCTTGCCCAGGCCGAACTCGTGGGCCGTCTTGAAGAACCAGTCCTCGGGGTTCTTCTTGGGCTTGATGCCGCCGTCCTTCTTCCACTCGCGGTCCGCGATGCCGTAGTAGACGGTGTCGCAGGAGACTTCGAGGGCCTTGCCGATGGTGATGTCCCCGTAGCCCTGGGACTCGAAGTTGGTGAAGGTCTGGTTGCCCACCGAGTAGGAGCTGGGGCAGGGGTAGCGGCCGTTGAACGGGTAGCCGGCGTTCACGGCGGCCGTGGAGGTGACCACCTTGAAGATGGAGCCGGGGGCGGCCTGGCCCTGGATGGCCCGGTTCAGCAGCGGGTAGTTGGAGCCCTTCTCGGTGAGGGCCTTGTAGTCCTTGGCCGAGATCCCGCCGACCCAGGCGTTGGGGTCGTAGGTCGGGTTGGAGGCCATCGCGACGATCCGGCCGGTCTTGGACTCCATGACGACGACGGCGCCGGAGTCGGCCTCGTAGTTGCGGTGCGTGTTCTTGTCGTAGCCCTTGCGGGCCTCGATCATCGCGCCGTTCAGTTCCCGCTCCGCGACGGCCTGCACCCGCGAGTCGATCGAGGTGACGACGTTCGATCCGGGCTGCGGCTTCACGCTCTCGGCCTGACCGATGACCCGGCCGAGGTTGTCCACCTCGTAGTGGGTCACGCCGGCCTTGCCGCGCAGGTCCTTGTCGTACGTGCGCTCCAGGCCGGAGCGGCCCACCTGGTCGGAGCGCAGGTAGGGGGAGTCCGAGTTCTTGGCCTTGGTGATCTCCTCGTCGGTGACCGGCGAGAGGTAGCCCAGCACCTGTGAGGTGTTGGCCTGGTCGGGGGCGGCGTAGCGGCGCAGGGCGGTGGGTTCGGCGGTGATGCCGGGGAACTGCTCGGCGTGCTCGCGTATCTCCAGGACCTGCTCGGTGGTCGCCTCGTCGGTGATGGGGATCGGCTGGTACGGGGAACCGTTCCAGCAGGGCTTGGGGGTCTTGGCGTCGCACAGTCGGACGCTGTCGGTGACCTCGGCGGCGTCGAGGCCGAGGACCCCGGCGAGACGGGTCAGGACGTCCTTGCCGCGGTCCTTCATCTTCGACAGGTCGGTGCGGCTGGCGGAGACCACCATGCGGGTCTCGTTGTCGGCCAGCGGGACCCCTCGGGAGTCGAGGATGGAACCGCGCACGGCGGGCTGGACCACCTGCTGGGTGTGGTTGTTCTTCGCCTCGTCCGTGTATTCCTGGCCGTTGCGGATCTGGAGGTACCAGAGGCGCCCGCCGAGCGTCAGCAGCAGCGAGAAGACCACTATCTGGATGATCACGAGGCGGTTCTGGACCCGCTGGGTCCGCCCGGTCTCCGGAATGTTGGTCAACTCGGCTCTCCCCGGGACGTGCGCGCCTGCAGCTTGCCCGGCCGAGTCTAAGAGGAGCCCCGCCTAGAACGGGAACTGCGTCCGTCCGTGCTGCACCGAGATCCACTTCTGGGTGGTGAAGGCCTCCACCGTGGCCTCGCCGTTCAGCCGGCCCAGACCCGAGGCCTTCTCGCCGCCGAAGGCCGCCAGCGGCTCGTCGCCGATGGTGGAGTCGTTGACGTGGATCATCCCGGTCTCGATCCGCTGCGCGAAGCGGACCCCGCGTTCCACGTCGCGCGTGTGCACCGCTCCGCTGAGCCCGTACGGGGTCGCGTTCGTGAGCCGGACCGCTTCGTCCTCGCCGTCGAAGACCATCAGCAGCGCGACCGGGCCGAAGATCTCCTGGGCCGGCAGCGGGGAGTCCTCGGGGAGGCCGGCCAGCACGGTCGGTTCGACGAGGTTGCCGCGCGTAGACCCTCGTACGAGCGCCTGCGCGCCGGACTCGACGGCGCGGTCCACGAGCGCGGTGAGGGCGTCGGCCTGGAAGGAGTTGATCAGCGGGCCGATGTGGGTGTCGGCCTCGCGCGGGTCACCGGTCTTCAGGCCGCGCACCCGCGCGGTGAACTTCGCGGTGAACTCCTCGGCGACCGAGGCGTCGACGAGGATGCGGTTGGCGGCCATGCAGACCTGGCCCTGGTACACGAACCGGCTGAAGACGGCCGCGTCCACCGCGTAGTCGAGATCGGCGTCGTCGAGGACGACCAGCGCGCTGTTGCCGCTGAGTTCCAGGACGGTCCGCTTGAAGTGGCGGGCGGCGACCGCGCCGACGTGGCGTCCGACCCGGTCCGAGCCGGCGAAGGAGATCACCTTCGGGACGGGGTGGGTGAGGATCGCGTCGCCTATCTCGGCGATGTCGGTGACCAGGACGTTGAGGAGGCCGGCCGGGAGGCCCGCGTCCTCGAAGATCTTGGCGATGACCCCGCCGCCGATCACGGGCGCGTTCTGGTTCGGCTTGATCAGGACGGCGTTGCCGAGGGCCAGGGCCGGGGCGACGGACTTGAGCGTGACCAGGAAGGGGAAGTTGAAGGGGCTGATGACCGCGACGACGCCGACGGGGAGCCGCTGGACGCGGTTCTCCTTGCCCGCGACCAGGGAGGGCAGCACGCGGCCCTCGGGGCGGACGGCGAGTTGGATCGCCTCGCGGATGAACTCCATCGCGAGGTCGACCTCGTACTCGGCCTTGGGACGCGTCCCGCCGAGCTCGTCGATCATCGCCTCGACGATTTCCTTGCGGCGCTCCTCGGTGATCCGCAGGGCCCGCTCCAGGACGGCGCGTCTCGCGTAGGGGCTGGTGGTGGCCCATTCCTTCTGGGCGCGCTCGGCGGCGCGGTAGGCCTGGTCCACCTGCTCGACGGTGGCCACGGTGATGGCCGCGAGCTTCTCCCCGTTGTACGGGTTGACGTCGATGATGTCCCACGAACCGGTGCCGGCCAGCCATTCGCCGTCGATGTACTGGTGAGCCAGGTCGTCGAATATGGACATGCCATCCCTTACTGCGAGCGCGCACCCGTGCGCTGCACCGGAGACCGATCGGTCATCGCCATGCACTGATCAGACGTCATAGTACGTGCGGATCAAGACAGTTGGAGCAGTCCGCGCAGGAGATCGCGGGTCCGGTCCGCGTCGGGGCAGTCCTCCTGGAGCCGCTCCATGGCCCGCGTGTACTGACCCACTTCCTCTTCTTTGTCCAGGTAGAGGGCACTGGTGAGCTGTTCCAGATACACGATGTCCTGGAGATCGGACTCCGGGAATCGCAGCAGGGTGAAGGCTCCGCTCTCGCCCGCGTGCCCGCCGAAGGAGAAGGGCATGACCTGAAGTTGCACGTTGGGCCGCTGCGAGACCTCGATGAGGTGTTCCAACTGCCCGCGCATCACGTCGCGGTCGCCGTAGGGGCGGCGCAACGCGGCCTCGTCGAGGACGGCGTGGAAGACCGGGGCGCTCTCCGACACGAGGACCTTCTGACGCTCCAGGCGCAGGGCGACGCGGCGGTCGATCTCGCCGGCCGTGGCTCCGGGCATGCCGCGCTTGACGACGGCGTGCGCGTAGGCCTCGGTCTGTAGCAGTCCGTGGACGAACTGGACCTCGTAGATGCGGATGAGCGAGGCGGCGCCCTCCAGTCCGACGTACGTCTGGAACCACCCCGGCAGCACGTCGCCGTAGCTGTGCCACCAACCCGCGGCGTTGGCCTCGCGGACCAGTCCCAGGAGGGACTCCCGCTCCGCGCCGTCGGTCACTCCGTAGAGCGTCAGGAGGTCTTCGACGTCTCTTGCCTTGAAGCTCACCCTTCCCAACTCCAAGCGGCTGATCTTCGATTCGGATGCGCGGATCGAGTAGCCGGCCGCCTCACGGGTGATGCCGCGGGATTCTCGGAGTCGCCTGAGTTGTGAGCCCAGGAGGATGCGGCGCACCACGGAACCGCCGGCGTCTGCGGTCACTAGTCCTGCCCTCCCCATCGCAATGGTGTGCGCGTGGTCTGCGCGGTGTGTCGCGTCCCGGGGCCCCCGAACCCCAGGGCCCGCAGTCTGCCACCAAAACGCTATGACCCGTACTCGTTCTGTAACGGAATCCGGCGTCCCGGAAAAGAAGTCCGTAAGTATGCGTAGGAAGAAATGAGCAAGAACCGTCACGGGAGGGGACAGGTCCGGCGCGTGCACGTGCATCTGCCCTTGCATCCGGCTTCGGCATTCGGAACGATGGTCCCGCGCACCTGCGTTCTTCTTCGCGCAGGAGCCGGACCGACCCACCCCGCAGTTCTTTCTGGACGACAGCCGCCGCTCCGTCCGCGAATCCCGGGAGTGCCTCGCATGGGGACGAATGGATCGACCATGCTCGAGCCGTTACGGCAGGGGCTGCCCCCGGTCGACCCCACGGCTGTCTCCGGGTCCGCCTCCTGTGCCCTGCCCGCCCGCTTCGAGGCCGTGCGCGGGGCCCGTTCGTTCACCCGGTCGACGCTGTCCCAGTGGGGCCTCGACGACCGGTTCGACGATGTCTCCCTCGTCGTCTCCGAGCTCGTCACCAACGCGCTGCGCCATGCCCTGCCCGACGAGGACAGGGCGGGACGCCCGGGTTCGGACGTGCCGGAGCCGCCGGTTCGGCTGCACCTGATGCGCTGGAGCACCCGATTGGTGTGCGCCGTGCGGGACCCCAGCGAGGACCGGCCGGGCGGGGCGTTCTCGCCGGAGCGGACCGAGGAGAACTTCGACCTGGAGTCCGGGCGTGGGCTGTTCCTGGTGGACTCGTACAGCGACAGCTGGGGTTGGCACCCGCTCGCCGGGCGCCTGACGGGCAAGGTCGTCTGGGCGCTCTTCATGCTCCAGGACTGACCCGCGCTCAGCCGCGTTCGCTCGCGTTCGCCGGCGGGGCGATTCGGCGCATGAACGGCAACCGGCCGGGATTGATCCTTTCGATCAGTCCCGGCCAGTGCACGTGCATGGCTTGATCATTGCGCTGTTCCGATCAGGCGATCAGGTGGTCGAACTCGCCGTCCTTGACGCCCAGGAGCAGCGCCTCTATCTCCGCCGGCGTGTAGACCAGAGCCGGACCGTCCGGGAATCGCGAATTGCGCATGGCGACATCGCCGCCCGGCAGTCTCGCGAACTCGACACAGGAACCTTGCGAGTTGCTGTGTCTGCTCTTCTGCCAGGTCAGCCCGTACAAGGAAGCGAGTTCTGCAGCTGCCATCCCGTTGTACGCGTGGTCCACAGGAAGCCCCCGATAGTGCAGATGTCAACTGCACCGGATCATAGCTGTGTTCATAAGCAGCTGCATGGGCAGATGCACGTGCACGGAGGGTGCTGTGGTCGTCACCGGACCCCCCGTCACTTTCGTCACGGGAGCGACCCTCGAATTCGCCGTGGGAGCGCCCCCCGCATTCTCCCGGGAGGGACCGGCGCATTCGCGCGGGGGGCCTCCCTCCGGCCGTCGGTGACCGGGAAGGCAACGGCGGTGGGCCCGCGTCGGTGCACGGGGAGGCGGGCGCGGTGGACCCGCGCCCTCAGGTCCGCAGCGCCTCGGACACCTCGTCCAGCGCCTCCAGGAGCTGCACACCGGCCGCGCGCAGAACACCCGGGTCCCGGGCGCCCCACACCGGCGCACCCTCCTCCGACACGAGCGCGCGCACGCGCTCCCAGCCCGGCACACCCCGCTCCCGTACCGCCTTCGCCCCCGCCTCGCTGTCGGCACGCACCGCCTCGGCCAGGGCCGCCGCACCGGGCACCGGCGCCTGGGAGCGGTCCGGCAGGTGGGCCTCCAACAGCATCGCGTTGCGCCCGAAGGCGGCCACCGCCTCGCCCGCGCCGTCGGCCGCCGCACGGGACAGGCCGCGGTGGCGCACCGGTTCCCCGGCCGCCCGGTCCACGGCGTCCTGCCAGTCGATCCGGGCGTCCCGGGCGGCCAGCAGGGCGGTGCGCACGTCGGCCCGCCGGGCGTCGGCCGGGGCCGCGTAGTGCCCGAGCACGGCCGCCGCGTACCGTCCGTCGGCCGCGATCCAGTCGGCGAGGCGGGTCCGCAGCCTCGGGGTCTCCCAGGCCGGGTAGAGGGCGTAGGCGAGCATCGCGAGGAGTCCGCCGACCAGGGTGAGCGCGACCCGGTCGGGCACGGTCTGGTCCCAGCGGACACCGCCCATGCCGAGCAGGAACACGACGTACGCGGAGACGCAGACCTGCGAGACGGCGTAGCCGGTGCGCATCAGGACGTACATGAGGCCCGCGCTGACCACCGCGAGGAACCCGGACAGGTACATCCCCGGCTGCGCGAGCTGCACGATGCCGGTGGCGACGGCGACCCCGACGAGGGTTCCGGTGAAGCGGGCCACGGCCCGCGCGTACGTCTGGCTGAAGTCCGGCCGCATGATCATGACGGAGGCCATCGGAGCCCAGTAGCCGTGCCCGAACGGCAGGACCTGCCCGATGAGGTAGCCCGCGCAGGCCACGACGGTGACGCGCACGGCGTGCCGCAGGATCGGCGAGTCCGGGTGCAGTTCGGCCCGTACGGACCTCAGGACCGTCGGCACCAGCGCGGTGAGGGTCGGCCGCAGCATCGACTCGTCGGGGGCGACGAGCCGGCCGGAGCGGGGCTCGGCGGTCTCCAGCACGTCGTCCAGCAGCGCGGCGAGCCGGCGCGCGGCCCGCTGCGGCGCGCCGGTGAGGAGGTCCGCCGTGTCGGGGGACTTCAGCACGGCCAGGGCCGGCGCGGGCAGGCGTACCGGGTCCCCGTGCCGGATCGCCCGCGCGGCGGCGTCCAGCACCGTGCCGGCGGCGTCCAGCAGTTCCCGTACCCGGTCCCGCGCCGGGCCCTCGGCCGGCGCCCCGACGGCCGGGTCGGCGAGGGAGGCCAGGACGGGCCGGACCCGTTCGGCGAGCCCCCGCGCCCCGTGCAGTTCGGCGGGCCGGCGGCGGGCCTGACGCGCGGTCACGGTGGCGGCGTCCCGGGCCCGCATCAGGGGTTGCGGGTCGAAGGCGCAGACGGGGTCGTGGCGCAGCCGGCGGGCGTAGTCGGCCTCGGCGGCGAGGGCGTCGGCCAGGGCGTCGCGCTGGGCGCCCCAGCGACGGATCGGGAACAGCACGATCAGCAGGGCCTGCACCACCCCGCCGGCGGCGATCATCGCGGCGTGCCCGGCGGCCTGCGCGACGGAGGTCGGCAGGGTCACGGTGACGAGCATGACCGCGACGTTGCCGGAGGCGATGATCCCGGCGGTGGGACCGGCCGCCCAGAGCAGGCCCGCCGCGAAGGTCCAGACGGCGAGCAGGGCGAGGAACAGGCCCGTGTGCGAGGAGCCGATGAGGTAACCGACGAAGGTGGAGACGGCCAGGGTCAGCCCGGAGGCGAGGGCGAGGACGGGGCGGGGGCGCCAGCTCTTCTGGAAGGTGGCGATGGCGGCCATGAAGGCGCCGAAGGCGGAGCTGGCGGCCGCTCCTGGCCCCAGGAAGGCGAGCCCGAAGCCGATCACGATCGCGAGGCCGATGGCGGCGCGAAGGGCGACGAGCGGTTCGAGGCGGGTGCGTTCGACCTTCATGCCGGTCCGGGCGGTGTGCTTCAGCGCCCGGAGCCAGCTCATGGGGTCGAGCCTAGAGCCCTTTCAGGACTTCTTCAGATTTGTACAGGTATGGCACATGGCTGTTCCATAAGGCGGATCATCACAACCGGCACGACCCTCACGACCGTCACACTCCTCACGACCCTCACACTCCTCACGACCGCCACGACCCTCACGACCCTCACGACCGCGATCGTCCGAAAGGTGGGTACTTCATGCTCCGCAACGCCCTTGAGCCCTGGCACCTGATCGTGCTGCTCGTCGTCTGCCTGCTGGTGTTCGGATCGAAGAAGCTGCCCGACATGGCCCGCTCGCTGGGCCGGTCCATGCGGATCCTGAAGTCGGAGACGCGGGCATTGCGCGCGGAGGACTCCCCCGCGCCGGGCCCGACGCCCCCGACGGGGCACTGAGGCGGGGCGGCTGGGCGGGGCTGGGGGGTGTCAGGGCGAAACGGGCAGGGCGGCGAGGCTCACCCCCGCAGGGAGCGGCGCTCGCCGCCGCCCACTCTTGCCCGGTCGGCGGCCGCCGTGCCGTCCTCCCATCCCGCCAGGTCGGTGGCACCGCGCAGCCGGGTCGTGGTCGTACGGGGGAACATCTCCTCGGCCCGGGAGGTGACCGCCACGTCGCGGGCCACCAGGGCGGGCAGGTTGTCGGGGGCCTCGGAGGCGGTGTGCTCGGCCGTCTCTGCCAGCCGCTGACCCAGCCGGCTCGCGTACGCCAACAGGAACGACTGCCGGAACGTCTTGGTTCGCTTGCGTCCGCCGGAGCGCTGCGCCGCCTCCGCCCGGGTCATCGCCGCCGTCCCCTGCACCAGCAGCGAGGTGTAGAGCAGTTCCACCGCCTCCAGGTCGCTCTCGAAGCCGACCACCGTGGAGAACTCGAAGCCGCTGTTCCACACCGCCCGACAGCGGTTCGCGGTGGAGACCGCGTCCAGCAGTACCGCCTTGGCCTCCTCGTACGGGGGTTCCACCCCGATCCGGCAGGCGCCGGGCCGCCGGTCCGGTCCGGCGCCGCGCGCGGCCAGCAGGGCCTCGTCCACCGTGTGCCGGGCCATCAGCTCCTGGGCCTTCGCGCTGAGCGCCTTGGCCTCCTCGGGAAAGTTCGTCGCCTCGGCCTTCGCCAGCAGCGCGCGGATCCGCCCCAGCATGCGCGGCTCGATGTGGGTGTGCTCCAGGGCGTCCGCCGGGTCGCCGGGAAGCGGCCCGACGGGCTCGATGGAGGGCAGCCGGATCAACAGCCGGAACACCTCCAGGACGGAGGTCGCCAGGGAGAACCGGTCCGTCCGCTCCCGCGCCGCGAGGGCGTCTCCGTACCCGGTGTCGTCCCCCCACCACACCTCGGCGTCGGTCCACCGCTCGGGCAGGCGCGCGTACCGCCGCGCCTCGGCGGCGACCAGGTCCCCCGTGATCCGCACGTGCGTCTCGTCGAGGTCCCGGCGCACCAGTCGCACCACGTCGGCCGGCCGCCAGCCCCGCTCCCAGGCCTGCCGTACGTACCCCTCCCCGCGTGCCAGCAGCTCCCGCGCGGCCCCGCTCCAGCGGGCCGTGTCGGCGGCGAGCAGCGAGGCTCCGGTGTCCAGGCCACTGTCGCCTTCGGCGTACAGGGCGGCTTCGCAGGCACGGTCGACGATGTCTCTCACCGCTCCAGCTTGGCACGGCCCACCGGGGCCACCGCCGCGCAGGTCGGACAGGGGTGCGGGACCCCTGTCACACCCCGGTGGGACACTCGCGGACATGACCGACCGCACCCCCCGCTGGGCCCTCGCCGAGGACGGAGACGGCTGGTGGCACGCCGCCCCCATCGCGCCCGGCGGCGGTGGCGATGGCGGTGGTGGCGGTGGCGGTGGTGGCGGT
>NZ_LGDE01000149.1 GCF_001279725.1 Streptomyces sp. WM4235
CCCCGGAAACGCCCCTCCCCCAGCCGGACCGGGCCAGAGAACCGCGCCCCAGCCCGCCCGGAGCCCCGCCCCCTACCTCACGACCAGGAGAGCACCCCATGCGCAACCTTCCGCCCTGCGCCGCCGCATGCGCCGCAGCACAACTCCAACGCCCCGCCCGGCCGCCGGCCGGCCCGGAAACCGCCGAGTTCAACTGGGACGCCCACGACATCGTGATCATCGGCAACAGCGGCGGCAAAGACTCCGGCGCCACCGTTCACGAGGTGTGCACGCAAGCCGACGCCGCCGGCCAACTCCACAAGATCCGGGTCCTCCACTGCGACCTCGGACGCACCACCCGAGGACACCTGGTCGAATGGCCCGGCGCCCTGGAAGTCGCCCGCGCGCACGCCGAGCTCTACGGCGTCCCCTTCGCCGTCCGACGCAGCACCCGATGGAACTCTCTCTGGGACCAGATCCGCACCCGCGGACGCTGGCCCGGATTCTTCGCCCGGTACTGCACCAGCGAGAAGACCAGCGTGGGACGCGACTACGTCGACGAGGTCGGCGCTGAACTCCAGCTCTCACGCCCGCCCCGCGCCGGCTACGCCATGGGCATGCGCGCCGAGGAATCCGCCGCCCGCGCGAAGAAGCCCACCATCGAGCGACACCGGATGACCGGCGAAGGCACCTTGCGCACCGTCACCACATGGCTTCCGATCCACCAGCTCACCACCGAGCAGGTCTGGAAGATCCACCGCGACAACGCCATCCCCCACCACCAGGCCTACGACCAGGGCATGCGCCGCCTCAGCTGCCGCGCCTGCCCCCTCGCCCACACCGACGACCTGATCCGCTCCGCCCAGCTCAACCCCGAACTCTTCGGCGAGTACGCCGACGCCGAAACCGCCATGGGCCAGCCGTTCAAAACGAACATCACCCTCCGGGAAATCCTCGAACGTGCCCGAAGCTGACCCCCCCGCACGGCAAGAGCCGGCTGCCCTGGCGGGGCGCAGAGACCCCACCCCGCCCGGGCGGCCCCATCAAGGCCTGCCAGGCAGGCCCACCCGCACCAACCTCACCCGCAGGAAAGGGCATGATCCACACCGAAGAACGTCCCGTCACCGAGGACTCCCCGTCGCGGCCGCGCACCTGCATCCGCGTCGCCCGCACCGCCGCCGCGCTCGCCGAAGCCGCCGCCGACGAGGCGATGTACGCCGTCTGCCGGAGCCGCTCCGGCAACACCACCCGCCTCGACCAGATCATGCACGCCGCCCACAAAGAGGCGTGCCAAGCACGAAAGTTCGCGAACTGGACAGCCGAATGGGAGACCGGCGACGTCGCCGAACACGCCGTCATCGGCTACGCCGGCGGCGCCGTCGACGCGGCGATCCGCGCGCAAGCCGCCGCCGGCGTCGAAGTCACCGCGGCCGCACTGCGCGCCGAGCTCGAACGGCCGTTGACCGCGGTCGAACTCGCCGAGCGCGAGAACGAGCGCCGCCGCGCCGCCGCCCAGGAAGAAGCCGAGCAGAAAGCGGCGACCGGCATCCACCAGAACAACCGCCGGTACGCCGACAGGAACCGCTGGTTCGCCAAGGGCTATGTGCCCGAGCTCGGCTGGACGGCCGGACACGTCCGAGTGCTGGAAGCCGCCGCCGACGGGCGCCTGTACTGGCGAGGCCGCCAAGCCTGGAGAGCAGCACGACCCGGACAGTGGACCGGCGGCCGCAAGATCAGCCGCGAACGAACCGACGCGCTGTACGGGGCACGGTTCCTCACCGCCGTTCTGCAGGCCGACGGAACCCGCGTACTCACCCCCAGCCCAATGGGCGCCGTCGCGCTGGAATACGCGCGGCTGCACCCCGCCGGCCTCCACGAAAACGACCGGGCCGCCTACGAAGCCCGCTACGCAACCGTCGCCAAACGACACAAACGCCGCGACGACAAGCAGGCCGCCGCCCGCCGCCTGCCCCCACTCGACCCCTCCGCGATGCGCGCCTACCGGCGGCCGGTCACCCTCGCCGAACAAGAGGTCGCGGCGCAGGAGAGCGCCGAGCAGCGCGCCGCGACCGAGCAATGGGACAACGAGGGCGGACACTGCCCCGACATGCCGACACCCCGATCCACCACGACCCGAACCACCGACACCCGACGGGCCCGCGAGTACCAGACCGGGCAGGTCGACCCCGCGGCAAGAGCCATCGCCGGGCGAACCGACCCGATCCACCACGCCCCCCACCAACAGTTGGACCTATGGCCGCGCGAGAACCCCGGCCCCGTCCGCAGACCCCGACGAGCCCCCCGGCGCAGGTCTCGGC
>NZ_LGDE01000150.1 GCF_001279725.1 Streptomyces sp. WM4235
CCGGAGTAGCCGACATGACCACTGCCGTCCCCCATGGCACCGCCGTCCGCCCAGCGCCACGCGGCGGCGCCCGGGCCTGTCGGTGACGCCCGTGCCGACGACACCGAGCACCCTCGACCGCACAACCGCCGCCGAGCGGCGCCGGGCACTTGTACGCACCACCCGCGATGTGGCGGACGACCTCGCCGCGGACGCCCTCGCCCGCGACCAGGCGGGCAGGCCGCCGACCGACGAGGTGGCCCGACTGCGCGAGGCCGGCCTGCTCGCGGCCCTCACCCCGCCGACGCCGGAGCGCGGGACGGACTGGCGCACGGGATGCGCCGTCATTCGGAGGGTCGCCTCGGCGGACAGCTCCGTCGGCGAGGTGCTCGCCCGCCACTACGTCCACGCCTGGAGCGGCCGCTTCCACGCGAGTCGGCCCCACGCGGACGCGCTCGAAGAGGAGTCGGTGCGGGCGCAGTGGCTGTGGACGGGTGCGTTCCGCGGCATCGCGCCCGACGACGACACCGACGGACAGGACCTCACGCTGAGGCCGCGCGACAACGGCCACGTCCTGAACGGGTGTCGGTTCGTGGACACGGCGGTCGCCGTCGCCGACCAGATCGTGGTCGACGCCCGCTGCGCCGCGACCGGTGACGTCCTGACCGTACTGATCCCGCCCGGCGCGCGGGGCGTGACCGTCGAACCCGCCCACGACCGCCTCGGGCAGCGCGTCGGCGGCGCGGGCGAGGTGATCCTCGACCGGGTCACCATCCCGCCCGGCCAGGTACTCGGCCGCCGGCCGGACGACGAGGAGTCGACCGCGCCCTTCACCGCGCTGGCCGAGCCGGCGCTCCGGCTCGCCCTGTGCCACGTCGGCCTGGGCATCGTCGAGGGCGCGCTCAGCGAGGCACGCGACCTCAGCAGGGGCGGCCGTGCGTACCGGCTGCCCGGTACGGACCCGGACCTCTTCCTGACGTACGGGGAACTCGCCACCGCCGCCCAGACCGCCACCGCCGTGGTCGACCGAGCGACGGAGATGATGGCGCAGGCCCTCGACACGGGCGGCCGGCTCGACGACGAGGAAGCCGCGGGCGTCTCGGCCCTGGTCGCCACGGCCGAGACGGTGACGTCGAAGGCCGCCCTGCACATCACCGCGCGGGTGTTGGAACTCGCGGACGCCCCCGGCCTGGACCGCTTCTGGCGCAACGCGCGGGTCCTGACCGCCCACCACCCCGCCGCGCACCGCCTGCGCTCGATCGGGGAGCACTACCTCAACGGCTCCCACCGCGCGGTGGCGGCGACCTTCCACTGACCGCCGGCCCCGTGCGGGACCCGTGTCCACCACCACCCGACGTGGACACGCGTCCCGGCCGGCGGCCCGCGGCGCCGGACATCGCCCCGGGACATCGCCCCGGGACATCGGCCGGGGACGTCGACCGGCGCTGTACGGGATAATGCCGGTATGCGGATCTCAGCCAGGGCGGACTACGCGGTACGTGCCGCACTACAGCTCGCCGGGTCACAGCATGACGGGCCACTGAAAGCGGAGGCCATCGCCGAAGCCCAGGACATCCCGCACAAATTCCTCGAAGGCATCCTGAACGACATGCGCCGGGGCGGCCTCGTGCTCAGCCGGCGCGGCGGCAACGGCGGATACCGCCTGGCCAAGCCCGCCGAGTCCATCAGCATCGCCGATGTCATCCGCGTCGTGGACGGACCACTCGTCTCGGTGCGCGGGGTCCGCCCGCCGGACCTGTCCTACACCGGCCCGGCCGAGGCACTCCTGCCCCTGTGGATCGCGTTGCGGGCCAACGTGCGCGAGATCCTCGACGGCGTGTCGCTCGCCGACGTCGCGTCGTCCCAACTGCCCGCCGACGTCTCCGCGCTGGCCCGCACCCCCGAGGCCTGGACCAATCCCTGACCCTCGACCCATCTGCGCTTTCTCGCATCGCGAGATTGCGGCGTCCAGTATGTGGTCAACCTCTTGGGGCGGGTGGTGCCGTCTGCCAATATGCCTACCAACCCGGTGGGAAAACCAGGAAATCAGGGAGGTGGCCGTGCGAACACCGCATCACGCACGCCGTGGGTCGCCCCTGACCTCCCGTCGACACATCGACCTGGTCCGTACCTCCAGCGCCATCTGTCAGCCTGCCTGACACCTTCCACAGGCCCGATCCGCAGGGCCGGTCCACTGGGCCGGTCCACTGGGCCGCCCCCACGTGCGGATCGGCTCGCCGCCGGCCGGGCGGTCCCGCCCGGTCGGTCTCAGCGCTCGGGCGCCTTCGCCCTCACGTGTGCGA
>NZ_LGDE01000151.1 GCF_001279725.1 Streptomyces sp. WM4235
ACCCAGGATATGGGGGCGTTGCGTAGTTAGGTAAGCCTTGCTTTACTGGAGTCAATCCATCATTCTTCTGAGGAGGACCGCATGCGGGTCGTCATGTTCGGGTACCAGACCTGGGGACATCGCACTCTGCAGGCGCTGTTGGACTCCGAGCACGACGTGGTGCTGGTCGTCACGCACCCCAAGAGCGAGCACGCCTACGAGAAGATCTGGAGCGACTCGGTCGCCGACCTCGCGGCCGAGCACGGAGTGCCGGTCGAGATCCGCAACCGCCCGGACGACGAGGAGCTGTTCGCCCGCCTCAAGGAGGCGGATCCGGACATCATCGTCGCCAACAACTGGCGCACCTGGATCCCCCCGCGCATCTACGACCTGCCGCGCCACGGCACCCTGAACGTGCACGACTCGCTGCTCCCCAAGTACGCGGGCTTCTCCCCGCTGATCTGGGCCCTCATCAACAACGAGTCCGAAGTGGGCGTCACCGCCCACCTGATGGACGAGGAACTCGACGCCGGGGACATCGTGGTCCAGCAGGCGGTCCCGGTCGGCCCGACCGACACCGCGACCGACCTGTTCCACAAGACGGTCGACCTGATCGCCCCGGTCGCCGTGGGCGCGCTCGACCTGATCGCCTCCGGCCGCACCGAGTTCACCAAGCAGGACCGCTCGCTCGCGAGCTTCTTCCACAAGCGCGCCGAGGAAGACGTCCGGATCGACTGGAACTGGCCCGCCGAAGACCTCGCGCGCCTGGTCCGGGCCCAGTCCGACCCCTACCCGAGCGCCTTCACCCACCACCGGGGCAAGCGCCTGGAGATCCTGGCCGCCGTGGTGTCCGAGGCCAGGTACGGGGGCACCCCCGGCCGGATCTTCTACCGCGAGGGCGACGGGGTCGTCATCGTGGCCGGCGCCGACGCGCGCACCGGCCGCAATCACGGACTCGCCGTCACCCGGGTCCGCACCGAGGACGGCCGGGAACTGTCCGCGACGGAGTACTTCACCTCCATGGGTGGATATCTGACCAGTCGGCCCTGAGTGGCCGCACGCCGAGTCCCCACCGATCGACCGGACGGCGCCCCGCACCGACCACGGGGCGCCGACCTGACCCCTCGCCGCCGCGCGGATCACCGGATCCGTGGGGCGGCGACGTCATTCCGTCGGCGGCGCACTCGGCAACGAACGAACGGGGAATGAGGGAAAGCTGATGGAGCGACAAACGACCACCGGTACGCACGGGGACCCCGTCGGGTCCCCGTTCGTCATCATCGGAGTGGGGAACACCCAGGCGGACTGGGCGCGGGTGCTCGGCGCCCTCACCAACGCCGACCCGACCATCGCTGCTCCGCCGGCGCCGGGGGCCGCCGCACCCGGGGCCACGCAGGAGAGACCGGCACCGGAACCGAATCCGGCGCCCGTCGCCGGTGGCGCCGAACACTGCGGGAGACCGGCCGCGGTGGCGGAACCCAAGAGCGCGACACCGCCCAGCGTCCTCGACCTGAACGCCTACCTCGTCTACGCGATCGGCAAGGCCGCCCGACGCAGACTGACGGCCAAACTGACCGAACACGGGCTGCGCCTGTGGCACCTGACCGTGCTGGCACTGCTGTCCGACCTCGGCCCGCAGTCCAAGGGCACCCTCGCGACGCGTCTCGACATGAACGCCAGCGATCTCGTCAAGATCGTGAACGACCTGAACCGCGCCGGCCACGTCGACTGCACCCGCGACACCGAGGACCGCCGCCGGGTCGTCGTGGACCTCACGGAGAACGGTCGCGCCGCGCTGAGTCGCCTCAACGCGGACATCGCGTCCGCCGACGAGGAGTTCCTGAGCCCCCTGAGCGCCCCCGAGCGCGCCCAACTCGGCTCCCTGCTCCGCCGCGTGCACCGACACTTCGACACCACCCCGTCCCACACCGTCCACGAGGAATCCGGCGGCCCCGTCGCGAACCCCGCGGCGCCCCACCGGGCCGGTGTCCGGTCCGTCGAGGCCCTGCGCATCGACTGGAACCGGTCGGCCGAGGAGATCGGCGATCTCGTCCGGGCCCAGTCCCGTTCCTCCACGGCCGCCTACACGCACCACGGCGGGCGCCGCCTGGGGATCCTGGCCGCCCCCCTCCCGCCGGACCGGTACGACGGCGCGCCCGGCCGCGGGGGGCGCTCGACCCCCCACGGTCCGGGGG
>NZ_LGDE01000152.1 GCF_001279725.1 Streptomyces sp. WM4235
GTTCCGAACGCCGAGTGACGCACCAATTCCATACAGTGGTAGATCGGATTCACGGTTGCGATGCCTCCGATCCACCCGGGCAGGCCGTCCAACGGGAAGAACACCCCCGCCGCCATGACCATCGGCGTGAGGACGCCCGACACCACCAGGCGCAGCCAGTCGATCGCCGGCACCAGGCAGGAGACCCACATGCCGCACAGGGCGAAGCCGAACCCGGAGAAGAGCGCGATGAAGGGCACCAGCAACAGTCCGGGAGTCGCCGGCAGGCCCGCGGCGAGGGTGATGAGCAGCGGGGCGGAGCTGTAGATCGACGACTTGACGGCGATCCAGGAGGCCTCGGCCGTGATCAGTTCCCAGACGTCGACCGGCCGACTGAGCATGTCGTCGTAGAGCTTCTGGTAGCACCGGCGGTTGAAGGTCTCGAACATCCCGGCGAACGCCGAGGCGAAGAGGACCGACGTGACCACCATGCCGGTGCCGATGAACTGGATGTAGGGCCGTCCCTCCGCCGTGCTGATCAACCGGCTGAACCCGAGACCGAATCCGGCCATGTACACCAGCGGCTCCACCAGGGACCCGAAGGTCACGGCCGGCCAGTAGCGGCGGAAGAGCAGGAGTTCCCGCAGCCAGACGGCCCGCAGGGTGGGCCAGAGCACCGGGGTCGCCTTCCGCGGGTCCTCCGGGGCGCGTACCCGCGTCTGCGCGGGGCGTGCGGGAGCTGCCCTCGTCATGGGAAGGGTCCTTTCTGGAACGGCGGAGCCGTCGCGGGCGGGGCGAGTCAGCTGAAGAGCGCCCCGGTCAGGACGACGAAGACGTCCTCCAACGTGGTGGGGCGCAGGACGTCGGGGGCGCCCAGGAGTTCGTGGACCGAGGCCGTCATGGTCTCGGCGCGCAGCACGGAGACGGAGAGTCCGGTACGTCGGCTGGGCAGGCCCGCCTCCGTCGCGACCCGCTCCACGCGGGCGCGGCGTGCCGCGTCGCCCCGGTACTCGGCGGCCTGCGCCCCGGCGTGCGCGCGCAGCAGTTCCGCGGGGGCGCCCTGGGCGATGAGCTTGCCGCCGAAGACCACGGCCACGCTGTCGGCGAGGCGCTCGGCCTCCTCGATGTAGTGGGTGGACATCACCACGGTGGTGCCGCCCGCGCGCAGTTCCTCGATGACGTCCCAGAGGTCCTGGCGGATCTGCGGATCGAGGCCGACGGTGGGTTCGTCGAGCAGCAGCAGGCGGGGGGACAGCAGGGTCCCCCGGGCCAGGAGCAGTCGTCTGCGCATGCCGCCGGAGAGGGCGTCGACACGGTGGCCGGCCCGATCGGTGAGGCGTGCGTCGGCCAGCGCCCGATCGACCCGGGCACGGCATTCGCGCGCGGGCACGGCCCCCAGCCGGGCGAAGACGTCGAGGTTCTGTCGGACCGACAGCTCGGAGTCGAGGTTGTCGTGCTGTGGCACGACGCCGATCAGGGACCGGACGCGACGGGACTCCTCGGGCAGTCGGTGCCCGAAGACCTCGACGGTACCGCTGTCCGCCCTGCTCTGCCCGGTGAGCATGCGCATGGTGGTGGACTTGCCCGCTCCGTTCGGACCGAGCAGGCCGAGGAACATCCCGGCCGGCACCTCCAGGTCCAGTCCGTCGACGGCCCTGGTCGATCCGTAGCTCTTGACCGCGCCGCTCATGCGGACAGCGGGGACGTTCACCCTGGGATCCCCCTCAAATGCCGTTGACATCGCGGGGCAACTGGTCATGGCCGTCCTGCGGCTGCCCATCCAAACACCATGGGACCGGACCCGGCAAGATCTATCAACGATTGCCCGGTGCTGTTACGTTGCTTCGGTGAACGAACCCGCCTGGTGGTTCGCCAAGCGCCGGGGGGCACGAATGAGAACGCGCATGCCTGCGCTGTCGGCGGTCGCGCTGCTTGCTCTGATCACGGCCTTCTGTGGATTGTCGGTGCAGTCAACTCCCATACCTGCGGGCAAAGATGAGGTGCCGAGTTCCTTTTCCGCGGGGCGCGCGAAAGAGCACATCGAGCAGATCGCGACCACCCCCCATCCCTCCGGATCGGCGGCGTCGGACCGAGTGCGCGGCCACGTGGAAGGCGAGTTGCGGAAACTTGGCCTGAATCCGTCGGTACAGGAGGCGACCGAGGTGCTTCCCGGCTCCTCCGCCTC
>NZ_LGDE01000153.1 GCF_001279725.1 Streptomyces sp. WM4235
CGGCACCGCCTCAGACGGCTCGACGGTCTCGGTCACGTTGTTGCTGGTCATCGATGCATCTTCCATGATCGGGAGTTACACCGAACGTTTTACAGTCCCTCCGTGTCGCGTCAGGCCTTTGAGGAAGCGCAATCCAAGGTCGGTGAACGGCGGCTGTGCCAGGCGCAGAGTGTCCGGCTTCAGTGGCTTGTTCAGGACGGGCTTGAGATGGGAGAAGCTGCGCCAGGAGTAGATGCCGTGGTAGGCGCCCATTCCGCTGGCGCCGACCCCACCGAACGGCAGTCCCGTCGAGGCGACGTGTACAAGGCCTGCATTCTGGACCACGGCGCCCGAGGAGGTTTTCTGCTCGAACAGGCGGCGGGTGCGGGCCGAGGAGGTGAAGACGTACAGGGCGAGCGGCTTGTCCCAGCCGTTGATCACTTTGACGGCCTCCTCGGCGGAGGCGAGCGTGACAATGGGCAGGACTGGGCCGAAGATCTCCTCCCGCAGCACGGGGTGGGCCGCGTCCGGGCCGACAACGGGACGCCCGGCGTCGGCGGAAACGGTCACCACCGAAGGCGCGATGTAGCGTTCCGCGCGGTCGTGTTCGCCACCGATGACCACGTCGGCGTCCTCCAAGAAGCCAACAAGACGGTCGAAGTGACGCTCGTTGACGATGCGGCCGTAGTCGCGGCTCGCCCGAGGGTCACTGCCCCACATGTCCTCGATCGCGGACTTGAGCCCGGCCACGAGAGCCGGTACCCGGTCAGGGGTAGTCATCACATAGTCCGGGGCGACGCACGTCTGACCGGCGTTGGTGAACTTGGCCCAGGCCAGACGGCGTGCGGCCTCCCGGAGGTGGGCGTCGTCGTCGAACCAGACTGGCGACTTCCCGCCCAGCTCCAGCGTCACCGGCGTCAGGTGCTCGGCCGCCGCACGCATCACAATGCGGCCGACCGCGCCGCTGCCGGTGAAGACGATGTGGTCGAACTTCTGCTCCAGAAGCTCTGCGGTCTCCGCAGCCCCTCCCTCTACGGCGTGGACCGCGCCGTCGGGAAAGTACCTGGGCACGAGCCTGGTAATCAGCGACGATGTGGCCGGCGCGAGCTCGCTCGGTTTGAGTACGGCCGTGTTCCCCGCAGCCAACACGCCAACCAGCGGGGTGAGCAGGAGTTGCACCGGATAGTTCCACGGAGCGATCACCAGCACAACGCCAAGCGGCTCGGACACAAGGCGCGCCCGCCCCGGCAGCAGGGCCACCGGAACAGGACCACGCTTCGGCCGCGCCCACCGCCGCAGGTGCCGCAGGGTGTGGCTGATCTCCGCGAGGGTCACGTTGATCTCGGTCAGCTGAGCCTCCGCTCGGCCCTTGTGGATGTCGCTCCAGACGGCAGCTTCGAAGGCCGTCTCGTTTTCGATGAGCATCGCGCGCAGCGCGTGCAGGTGGCGGACGCGGGTGGCCAGCGGACGGGTCGCACCGGAGTCGAACCGGCTCCGCGCGGCAGCCACAGTCTCGGCGATCCGGGGGGCCGTCTGGGGGGTCTGATCGGGTGTCGTTGCGGGCATGGGTTCACCATAAACGAAACGAAACATTTTCGTTTACAATGTGATGAGCCAAACATCACCACTGACGCGAGAATCTGGGGCATGACGACGAAAGCCGACACTTCACAGAAGGGCAGGCGGAAGGATCCACGTGTGGACGCGGCCCTGATCAACGCGGCGATCGAGATTCTTAACGAATCTGGCTATGCCGCGTTCACCACTACGGCGGTTGCCCGGCGCGCGGGCGCCTCCACTGCCTCGCTCTACCGCCGCTGGCCCTCCAAGCAGGCACTGGCCGGGGCCGCCACGCGTCACATCACCCTGCACGAACTGAGCGGTATCGACACCGGCTCCCTCGAAGGCGACCTGCGCGAATTCCTCAGGTGCAAACAGCGGATCCTGGACGGCTGCACGGGCCCCGCGCTGCTGTCGCTGATGGGCCAGGCCGCCCACGATGCGGATCTGCGACAGATCCTGCATGACGACGTGTATCTGGCGGTCCGCGAGCAACTCGAAGTCCTCGTCGCCCAGGCCGTTCATCGCCAGGAGTTGGACGAGGCCGTTGGCGCAGGGCAGATCAGCGTTCTGACCCTGGTCCTGATCGGCACCGCCCTGGCC
>NZ_LGDE01000154.1 GCF_001279725.1 Streptomyces sp. WM4235
CCCGCCCCCTCCGCGACCCCGACCGCGACCGCGGCCCCCACCCCGGAGGATGCGGGCGGGGAGTGCGTGGACACCAAGGCCATGGACACGGGGAAACGTGCCCGGTACCTCGCCGGGTTGAAGAGCACCAGCGGTTCCTACGGCAGCAAGGCCCTGACCATCGACGGGGACGGACTGAACTTCCGCCCGGAACAGACCGAGCGTCCGTGCGAGGCGGTCGAGGTGCGCCTCAGCCGTTTCTGGGTGGACATGACCCGCGCGAGCGACGCGGCCGGCCGGCCCCGGACGTCCCCCACGGCACCCACGTACGAGTTCCGTTACACGCTCATGGACCGCCCGTCCCTCTCGGTCGGCCCGGAGGACGGCATCGCCAAGGGCAGTGTCCCGCCCGATTCGACGGGGTGCCGCGGCTCGCTGTCGGTCGTCCACGTCGGCCACGACATCCCGATCGACGAGCTTCCGGACGACTTGCAGATGCCGACCTCCTTCACCGCGGCCGGCCGCGGCGCCATGGACGTGAAGGTCGAAGCCGAAGGCACCCTCGCCGCCACCTTCGTCCCGCCGTCGGGCACGTCCTTCTGCTGACCCGGCACGTCCTTCTGCCGACCCGCCCCGGCGCCCCGACCGTACGACGGCTCAGGAGCGGTGGCGGCGGCGGTGGCCGGCCGGGACGGCGCGCGTGCGCGGTGACCGGGCGCGCCCCCTCGTACCGCCGCGTCGGCCCTCGGAGACGGGGCCCCCGTGGTGGTGCTCGATGCGGATGCCCTGGAACACGAGAACGGTGAGGCTGAGGACGATGAGGGCCTCGGCCCAGTAGAACGCGAGGTAGTCGAGCAGGCAGCCGTTGGGGGGTGACCCGGGGGCGGCGTTGCGCAGGCCGACGAGGGCGAAGAGGCTGGCGGCCATCCAGCCGAGGGCGGGCCAGAGCAGGCCGCGGCGCTGGCCGACGACGAGCCAACAGGCGGTGACGATCGCGAGGGCGACGGCCCACATGGCGGCGATCATGAACCAGGCGAGGATGAACGTGCTGCGCGAGCGCTTCACCGCGCTGAGCAGGTGGACCGACTGGCCCCGGTACGAGCCCGCGCCCGGCTTGTAGGTGAAGTACGGGTCGCTGTCGTGGAACCACAGCACGATCGGTACCCGCTCCGGCGAGTCGCCGCTCGTCGCGGCGAAGGCGAACTCGGCGGCGTAGCGGTCGAAGGGATAGTCCGACGAGGTGCCGCCTTCGAGCGGGAGGTCGATGTCGCGCATCCACAGCCCGCTGCCCGGGGCGAAGGTGAGCGCCTGTTGCCCGGTGGTGTTCGTGTGGAGGGTGAGGGGCTGGGTCGGGTAGCCGTCGGGGCCCTCGTAGCGGCCGACGGGGGTGACGGTGAGCCGCAGGGTGATCTGGTGCAGCGTGGGGTCGGTGAGCTGGATGTCGGCGTCGACGTCGAAGCGGTCCGGGGCCCGCTCGGGGCCGATGACGACCGTCTGCTGTCGGGTGTTGCGCTCGTCGAGGTACAGGCTGATGCCGGCCCCGCAGACCACCGCGAGGACGACGAGCGCGGCCACGAGCGTCCGCCAGGGCAGTTCTGCACCGCGCCGGCTCACGTCCTGGACGACGTCCACGCCCCGGCGCAGGTGCCGGGCCGCGGTCTCCCGTCCCGCCGGCCCCGCCCACTTGCCACTGTCGGCCATGATCCGATGCTGCGTGCGGCCCGGCACGGGCGCCAGGTGGAGGGGGCCGGTCAGGCGTCCGGCTGCCGGGGGGTGACCGCCCCGTACCCGGCGACGTACAGCCTCATCACGCACGGGTCCTCGGCCTCGACGAACACCTCCCGGCCCCAGTGGGCGCCGAGGCGCCGTGCGACGTCCACGAGACGACGGCGCTCCTCGGGCGAGTGGGCGGGGAAACGGACCCAGCCCTGTTCGGAGATCGTGCCGCCGAGCTCGTGGAACAGGGTCGTCCGCGCGCGGCGCTCCTCGTCGTCGGTCAACGGGGTCGACGTCGGGGCGGATTCCGCCGAGGCGTATCGGACGTTGTGGAGGTCTCGGGGCATCGGTTGCTCACGGGGTCGGTCGTTCACAGGTCGCTCACGGGGTGCTCGGGGCGGGTGTTCGGGGCGGATCGGGACGGATCGGGGCGGGTGT
>NZ_LGDE01000155.1 GCF_001279725.1 Streptomyces sp. WM4235
CCCGCCACGACCGCCTCGCACTTCGTGCCCCACCCCTTCGGTCCGCCCGGCTCGCGCCTCTACCGCACCGGCGACCAGGCCCACTGGGACACCGTCGGAAACCTGCACTACACGGGACGCACCGACACCCAGATCAAGATCCGCGGCTTCCGCATCGAACCCACCGAGATCGAAACCGTCCTCACCACCCACCCCCTCGTCAATCAGGCCACGCTGGTCCACGCCGACGACCGACTGACGGCGTACGTGACGCTCACGTCCGGGACGCGGCCCGCGCCCAGCCCGGGCGACCTCAAAGCCTGGTTGCGCGAGCGGCTGCCCGATCACATGGTTCCCGCCCGGTTCGCCGTCCTCGACCGGCTGCCGCTCACCCCCAACGGGAAGATCGACCGGCGGGCGCTGCCGGCCGTGGAGGCGCTCCCGGCCGTCGGGGGGCGGGCTCCGCGCAGTGAGTTGGAGGAGGTCGTCAGGACGCTGGTCGGCGAGGTGCTCGGTTTGTCCGTGCCCCTGTCCATGGACGACGACTTCTTCGACCACGGCGGCCACTCGCTCCTCGCCGCCCGCCTCACCAACCGCATCGGCGCCACCCTCGGTGTGACCCTCACCCTGCGGGACGTTTTCCGGCACCCGACGCCGGGCGCTCTCGCCCGGCGGATCGAGGACGCCGGGCTGCGGCCCACCCTGCCGCCGCTGACCCGCGTCGAGGAACGCCCGGGGCGGCTGCCCCTGTCCTTCGCCCAGCAGCGGCTCTGGCTGGTGGAGGCACTGGGCGGGCGGGGAACCTCGTACAACGTTCCGTTGGCGGTCCGGCTGGAGGGCCGACCGGATTCCGACGCGTTGCGGGAGGCGTTCGGGGACCTCGTCGCCCGTCACGAGCCGCTGCGGACCCGGTTCGCCTCCGCGGAGGGCCACCCGTACCAGGTGATCGACCCGCTTCCCGTCACACCCGACTTCGAGGTGCGCGACGTCCCCGTGGAGCGTCTGGACGCCGAACTCCTCGCGGCGGCCGGCCACTGCTTCGACCTGACGGCCGAACACCCCTTGCGCGTCACGCTCTTGCGGACGGACGGCGGGGACTGCGCCCTGCTCGTGCTGCTGCACCACATCGCCACCGACGGCCAGTCGCTCGGGCCGCTGTTCGCGGACCTCTCCACCGCCTACGCGGCCCGGCTCGAAGGCCGGGCGCCCGACCGGGATCCGCTGCCCGTCACCTACACCGACTACGCCCTCTGGCAACGCGCCGCTCTCACCGGACGGCCGCTCCATGAACAACTCGCCTACTGGAAGACCGCGCTGGCGGGGCTTCCGGAGGAACTCGCCCTGCTTCACGACCACCCCGCGCCGGCCACCGCGGGACAGCGCGGGGGCATGGTCCGGGTGGACTTCGGATCCGAACTCCACCAAAGCATCGTGGAGTTGGCGCGTGCCGAACGCTGCACTCCGTTCATGGTCGTACAGGCCGCGCTGGCCGCGACCCTGACCCGCTCGGGTGCGGGCACCGACATCCCGATCGGGTCGCCGGTCGCCGGTCGGTCGGACGAGGCGCTGTCGGCGCTGGTGGGATTCTTCGTCAACACCCTCGTACTGCGCACCGACACCTCCGGTGATCCGGAGTTCCGTGAGCTGCTGGCCCGGGTCCGCGGCGCCGACCTGGATGCCTTCGCCCATCAGGACGCCCCCTTCGACCTGGTGCTGGAGGCCGTGAACCCGGCGCGCTCCCTGGCCCGACACCCGCTGTTCCAGGTCTGCCTGGCGTTGGAGTCCGGTCCGTCGGTCGTGCCGAAGCTGCCGGGGCTGCACGCCGGGCCGGTCGAGCCGCTGGCCACCGGTGCGGTCAAGTTCGACCTGGAGTTCCTGCTGCGGGCCGATGAGGAGCGGGGTCTGACCGGGGCCGTGCTCTACCGCCGCGACCTGTACGAGCAGGCGACCGTCGAGCGTCTCGTCGCGAGGGTGCGCCGCGCGCTGGAGCAGGCGACGGCCGGGCCGCGCACGCGGTTGTCGGAGCTGGAGCTGCTCGGGGAGGCCGAGCGGCGGCAGGTGGTGGAGGAGTGGACGGGCACCCGTGCGGAGATCGGCGAGGCGACCCTCCCAGACCGCTTCGAGGAGCAGGCACGACTGCGACCC
>NZ_LGDE01000156.1 GCF_001279725.1 Streptomyces sp. WM4235
ACCCCACCAGCGCCTAGGCCGCACTGGACCGGCCATTGCGTGAGCCCCAGACCCCCCTCGCCAGGCGCAGGTGGGGCCTGCCTTCCGACTCGTCGGGGTGAAGATGAGGTTCCCCCGCTGTGCGGGAGTGGCTGTCACCATCGACGCTGGGGGGTCAGGGTGTGTCGCCTGCACAGTCCCATCGGCGTGGGTCGCCGGGGCGCGGTCGTACAGGGCGCCGGCGCCGGGGCCGAACTACCCGAGCTCGGTCATCAGCGCGACGCCGGTCTGGATCTCGTCCGCGCTCCAGCCGGTGATGTCGAGGAGCAGGCCGTCCAGCGGGCCGCCGACCAGTTCGGCGTAGGTACGGCCGGGCTTGGGGCCGGGCCGGGGATGGTCGTGGTCCTCGCCGAAGATCCGGCCGCGCAGCAGCTCCTCATCCCTGCCCATGCGTCCCAGCCACCACCGATAGCGGTCGTACGGCCAGCACGGCTCCGGACATTGGTCGGGTGACTTGTCTCGCGAGGCTTCTCACCCGCCTTTTCCCTCCACCTTGCGAACCATTGGTCTTTAGCCCGGGAAGCATGCCGCAGCCCGAGTTCCACGCCGACGACAGCCGACGGCCGCCTGTCCACCCCGCTGGAAGGCACCGCCCACTGCGTCCAAAACCGCGCCCGCCTCGTACGGGCCCTCTACACCCGGCTGGACCGCCTCACCGAACCCGCCCCAGCCGCCACGTAGCCCGCCGTGGGCATCCGGCAGGCTGCCCACGCCATAATCGGCCCGACCAACGCTCAGATCAGGCCAGTCGGTGTCAGTACCCCTCACTGCGCTTGTACTAAGGGCTGTCCCGCAACGGACTGGGAGGGACGGCGGCTTGAGTCCGGCGGGGCTGGTGCGGGCGGATACTGTGGAATGGATCATCGGAGTGGCGGTCTTGGGGGGACGAGTGGGACGCAGCAGGCTGCCTGTGGAGAACGCAGGCAATGGCGATCTCTGTCTCTTCATCGAGCCGTACGGTGAGGACTTCTATCTGAAGCCCGGGGAGGTCTTCACGGTCGCACCAGAAGCCGAGGGGATCGATGTCTGGTTCTCCACCCTCATCTGGGAGGGAGGCATCACGGTGTGGCCTTATGAGGACGGCGACCCGACCAAGATTGTCCTGGAGTACACAGTGACGGACGCCAACGGAACCCGGCTGGAATGCGGTCACCAGAGGCCCCCGAAGCCTGCTGGCTCTGACGTGGCTGAGCTGGGTTGACCCTCGCGGTCACTGGGTCAGGGCGAGATTCTGCAGCTGGGCGATGCCCAGCATGGCGTGGTGGACGCCGTCACCTCTGAGACGGCAGTCGCGGAGGATCTTCCACGTCTTCATACGGGCGAAGACGTGCTCGACGCGGGCGCGGACCTGCTTATGAGATCTGTTGTGCTCTTCCTTCCAGGGCGTGAGTTCGGACTGTCCGGGCTCGCGGCGGTGGGGGATCACTAGGCCGGTTCCTGGATAGCCGCCATCGGCAATCGTGACTGCGCGACCGACGGCGGCCTTGGCGCCCGACTCCTCCCAGGCCTTGCAGTCGTTGCGGTTTCCGGGCAGCGGCCGGCCGACAACCACGACCCGGCGGGTGTCCGCGTCGATGACCACCTGGTGGTTGGTGGAGTAGCGGTAATTCTTGGATCGCTGGGCGAGGGTGTGATCGCGAGTCGGCACGAGCGTGCCATCCACGATGAGAACAGTGCCCTTGCGGAAGCGTTGCCGCTGGATCAATCCCAGACGCGGGCCCAGGTCATCGACTACGCGGCCGACCGTGGACTTCGAAACGCCGAACAAGAGCGCGAGCTGCCGCATCGTCGGGTTGGTCCGCCAATACGCAACGACCAGCAGCACGCGGTCCTCGAAGCAAAGCGTCCAAGGACGTCCCGGCTGCGGTGCATGTGCACCTCGACGGCGCAGAGCAGTGACCAGCTTGCTGAACTGTCGAGGAGTGAGACGGGTCTGTCAAACGAGCGGTGTAACTCGGGTTGTTGAGGGTTACTGACGTGCTGCGGAGAGCCAGCCGTCGAAGGTGATGTCGAAGGCGTTCAGTGCG
>NZ_LGDE01000157.1 GCF_001279725.1 Streptomyces sp. WM4235
GCTCATGGCGAAGGACCTGGGGCTCGCCGCCGACGCCCTGCGCGCGGGCGGCATCGACGCCGGACTCGGCGGGCGGGCCCCCGAAATGTACGCCGCGTTCGCCGAAGGGGAAGGGGCCACACAGGACTTCTCCGGAATCGTCCACGCCCTGCGCGCCACCACCACGGACCGGAACGGACCCGCCTCGTGACCGACCACGTGACCGACACCGCCCACGAAACGATCCTCGTCGAGCGCACGGGGCGCACCGCGCTGCTCACCCTCAACCGCCCCGAGGCGCTCAACGCCCTCAACCTCACGGTCATGAACGAGGTCGTGGCCGCCACCGAGGCCCTCGACCGGGACCCCGACATCGGCTGCATCGTCCTCACCGGTTCGACGAAGGCCTTCGCGGCCGGCGCGGACATCAAGGAGATGCAGCCGCAGGGGTACATGGACATGTACCTCAGTGACTGGTTCACCGCCTGGGACCGGCTCGGCGACCTCCGCACGCCGACCGTCGCCGCCGTCTCGGGGTACGCCCTCGGCGGCGGCTGCGAGCTGGCGATGCTCTGCGACATCCTGCTCGCCTCCGACACCGCCGTCTTCGGGCAGCCGGAGATCAAACTCGGCGTCATCCCCGGCATCGGCGGATCCCAGCGACTGACCCGCGCCGTCGGCAAGGCCAAGGCGATGGAGCTCTGCCTGACCGGCCGGACCATGGACGCCGTGGAGGCGGAGCGGGCCGGACTGGTCTCCCGCGTCGTCCCGGCCGCCGACCTCCTCACCGAGGCCCTCGCCGTCGCCGCGGCGGTGGCGGGAATGTCCGCGCCCGTCGCCATGATGGCGAAGGAGGCCGTGAACCGGGCCTTCGAGACCACCTTGGCCGAAGGCGTCCGCTTCGAACGGCGGCTGTTCCACGCGGTGTTCGCGACGGCCGATCAGAAGGAGGGCATGAGCGCCTTCGTGGACAAGCGCGCGGCGGGGTTCACCCACCGCTGACCCGGGGAGCGGGACCGGCCCGTCAGTGGGCCGGCCCCGTGCGGGCGCGCGGGCCTTCCGTGCGGGCGCGCGTCCGGGCCGAGGTCCACCCGTGCCGACGCGCGGGGCCCTACGCGGGCCGGCAAGCCCCGACACGCTATTCGAGCAGATGTTCGGTTCTGCGGGTACGCTGGAAACCATGCACGCGCTCCAGGGCTCCCTCTTCGACCAGGCCGACGACATCCGGATCGGCCCGCTCACGGAACTGCGCCGCACGGAGCTGGGGGCCGGCGCCTGGGTCGATCACCTGCCCGGCTGGCTGTCCGGCTCCGACGCGCTGTTCGAGCGACTCGCCGCCGACGTTCCCTGGCGCGCCGAGCGCCGCCGGATGTACGAACGGGACGTGGACGTACCCCGGCTGCTCGCCTTCTACGGGGCCGGCGATCCACTCCCGCACCCCGTGCTCACCGACGCCCGCTCGGCACTGACCGGCCACTACGCCCCCGAACTGGGGGAACCGTTCGTGACGGCCGGGCTGTGCCTCTACCGGGACGGCAAGGACAGCGTCGCCTGGCACGGCGACCGGACCGGCCGCTCCGCGACCGAGGACACCATGGTCGCCATCGTCTCCGTGGGAGACCCCCGCGACCTGGTGCTGCGCCCGCGCGACGGCGGCCCGACCCTGCTGCGGCTGCCGCTGGGGCACGGCGACCTGGTGGTCATGGGCGGCTCCTGCCAGCGCACCATGGAGCACGCGGTGCCCAAGTCCACCCGCGCCGTCGGACCCCGCGTCAGCGTCCAGTTCCGTACCCGCGGCGTCATGTGACGCCGGGGCCCCGCCGACCGATGGGGCCCCGGCTCGCCCGGTCGCCCGCCCGGCTCAGCCGCGCGGCCACTCGTACGTCGTGATCAGCCGCTCCAACACCGGCGAGGGCCCCGTGCCGAGCAGCAGACAGGCCTCCAGTCCGGCGGCGAACGACGAGCGGGGCAGGCTCGTGACCCGGCCCAGCCGCGCCTTCGTGCTGATGCCGAGCAGGCCACCGTCGAGGACGTGGTGCCAGACCTCGGCGTAC
>NZ_LGDE01000158.1 GCF_001279725.1 Streptomyces sp. WM4235
GGGCCCCGGGGCGGGCCCGGGAGCCCCCCGACCCCCCCCCCGGGGGGCCCCCGGGGGTTCCCGGCCGGGGGGGCGCGGGGTCGGAAAACCCCCCCCCCGATCCCCGCCATGCCCCTGCCATGTCCCCCCCGCCCGGTGACACGCTCGCTCCGCGCCGCCACCACACCCGGCCCCGGCCCCCGGCCCACCCGGCCCGGCCCCCAAAGGAGCAGCCCGAGTGACCACCTTCACCCGTCTCGCCGTCCTCCTCGGCACCGCCGCCACCCTCACGGCCCTCACCGCGACCGCCACCGCCGCGGGCACCGCCCCCGGAACCACCACCGCAGGCACCACCACCCCGCAGGGGACCACCACCACCGCAGGCACCACAGGCACCGCACCCGGAACCCCCGCCACCCCGCAGGGAACCGGGCGCAGTCAGTACGCCGGCACCGTGCCCCTCTCCACCACCCGCGTCGGGACCACGTACCAGCTCCGCGACCCCTCGCGCGGCGATCAGCGCACGCTCGACGCCCTCAACCAGACCTCCGGCCCCGGGGTCCTCTTCACCGACGCCGACAACGTCTGGGGCAGCGGCACCGCCGCGAACCGGCAGACCGCCGCCGTGGACGTCCAGTACGGCACCGCCGTGACCTGGGACTTCTACCTGGCCGCCTTCGGCCGGGCCGGCGTGCGCGGGGACGGTGTGGGGACCACCTCGCGCGTCCATTACGGCACGAACTTCGGCAACGCCTTCTTCGACGGCAGTTGCGCCTGCGTCAGCTACGGCGACGGTTCCGTTCCCGGCCGCCCGCCCACCAGCCTCGACGTCGTCGGCCACGAGCTCGCCCACGGTCTGACCGCCTCCACCGCCGGCCTCGGGTACTCCGGGGAGCCGGGCGCGCTCAACGAGGGCACCTCCGACATCCTGGCCACCGCCGGGGAGTTCTTCGCCGACAACAAGGTCGACATCGGCGACTACCTCCTCGGCGAGCGCGCCTTCGACGGTCCGCCCCACCGCATGGACCGCCCGAGCGCGGACGGAGTCTCCCGCGACTACTGGTCCCGTGACCTCGGCTCCCTCGATCCGCACGCCGCCTCGGGTCCCGCCCGGCACTTCTACTACCTGCTCGCCGAGGGCAGTGGCCCCAAGGTGATCAACGGCGTCTCCTACGACTCCCCCACCCACGACGGTTCCAAGCTGCTCGGCATCGGCCGCGAGGAGGCCACCCTCATCTGGTACCGGGCTCTCACCCGGTACATGACCTCCACGACGAACTACTCCCGCGCCCGCGCGGCCACCCTCCAGGCCGCGACCGAACTGCACGGCGCGGGCAGTGTGCAGGTCGCCCGGGTCGCCGCCGCGTGGACGGCCGTCAACGTCCGTTGATCAACGGGCCCTCCCGGGGCCCCGGCGCCGGGAGGGGCGCGCCCGTGACACCATCGGGTACGTGCTCGACATCGGTTACTCCCTCTCCCGGCGCTTCCCCGACCCCCCGCAGACCGACTACCGCTCGGCGGACGTCCACACGCTGCGCCACGACCTGTTCTGCGGGGACGTCTACCTCGCCGACACCCACGCGGACCGGGAAGTGTCCACAGCCTGGGGATGGGTTCCGGTACTGGACTTCGCCTGGGCGCTCTGCGACATCGTCGAGCAGCTCGACCAGGACCCGCGCGGAAGCCGTTCCGCCAACCGGCAGTACGCCGAACTGGACTTCACCGAGTCCAGCGACCGGATGCTGTTCGAGCGCCGCTTCGGCTGGGTGGACATCGAGGCCGACTGGATGCCGGCCGAGGAGGACCCGCTGACCTTCACGCACCGCCTGTTGCGCCGCGAGGCGCGGGACTTCCTGCACGACGTGATCGCGGACCTCGTCGACATGCACGACGGGCTCGGCGACAACCCGGTCATCTGGACGCTCCAGTCCCGCTTCCCCCGCGTCCCCGCGTAGCCCCGCGAGCCCGACGGCCCGCGTAGCCCGACGGCCCCACCCGCGCCCCCGCGTAACCCGGCGAGCCCACCCGCGCCCCCGCGTAGCCC
>NZ_LGDE01000159.1 GCF_001279725.1 Streptomyces sp. WM4235
GGCCGGGGCGGGGGCCGGGGTCGGGTCGGCCGAGCCGGGGCGTGCCGGTCGTGCGGGTCCGCCGGGCGGTCCGGTCTGCGGGGCCGGCGGCCCGGTGGGGGATCAGCGTTGGTTGCGGGGGTGGTTCCTGGCGGTGCGTTCGTTGCCGAACTTGTAGGCGCCCGTCCAGCGCGCCATCACCAGCTGCGCGTCGCCCGACTCCACTTCCGCCAGGAACTTCTCGGCGCGGCCGCCCCGCAGGGTGCCCGCGGCCCGGCCCCGGTGCGTGATGACGACGGAGTCGCCCTGTCTCTCGTACGTGAACCCGTGCGGTTTCGGCATGACGCGCAGCCTGCCGGGCCGAGGGACCGCCGGGCAACGGATTATGCGGCGGGGACGGGAGGTGGGGAGGCGGTTCGGGGGCTCAGAGCTCCTGCGCGCTGACCCGCTCCCCGGTGACCCGGCGGGGCAGACCCAGCGGGTTGGCCTCCCGCAGCTCCGCCGGCAGCAGGGCGTCCGGCACCGACTGGTAGGCCACCGGCCGCAGCCAGCGCTCGACGGCGGTGCCGCCGACCGACGTGGAGTGCGAGGTCGCCGCCGGGTACGGGCCGCCGTGGTGCTGGGCCGGCGCCACCGCGACACCGGTCGGCCAGCCGTTGACGACGATCCGTCCCGCCAGGCCGGTGACCTGCTCGATCAGTGCGCCGGCCGGTCCGGGCGCGCCCGCGGTCTCGGCGTCGGACAGCTGGAGGGTAGCGCTCAGGTTTCCGCCGAGGAGTCCCAGTACCCCGGCCGCCTCGTGCTGATCCGCGTACCGGACCACGACGGTCACCGGGCCGAAGCACTCCTCCAACAGCACGTCGTGGGCGCCGCCCGCCAGAAGGCTCGCGGCGTCGACCGTCAGGTAGCCCGCGCCGACGGTGTGTTCCCCGCCGGAACCGGGGGTCACGGGTGCGGTGACGCCGGGCAGGGCGGCCCGTTCGCCGACCCCGGCGACGAAGTTCTCCCGCATCCGGTGGTCCAGCAGCACGCCGGGTTCGGTCTCGCCGAGCGCCTTGGTGAGGGCGGCGGCCAGCCGGTCGCCGTCCCCGCCCGAGGGGACCAGCACCAGCCCGGGCTTCACGCAGAACTGGCCGACCCCGAGGGTGACGGAAGCGGCGAGTCCGGCGCCGATCTCCTCGGCGCGCTCGGTGGCCGCCGCCGGGGTGACCACGACGGGGTTGAGGGAGCCGAGTTCGCCGTGGAAGGGGATGGGGACGGGCCGCGCGGCGGCCGCGTCGAACAGGGCCCGACCGCCCCGGATGGAACCGGTGAACCCGGCGGCGGCGACGAGCGGGTGACGCACCAGTTCCAGCCCGGCTTCGAAGCCGTGGACCACCGCGACGACCTCCGCGGGAAGCCCGGTCGCGACCGCCGCCCGGCGCAGCAGGGAGGCACACAACTCGGAGGTGGCCGGATGGTCGGGATGGGCCTTGACCACGACCGGGCAGCCCGCGGCCAGCGCGCTCGCGGTGTCCCCGCCGGGTACGGAGAAGGCGAGGGGGAAGTTGGAGGCGGCGTAGACGGCGACCACGCCCAGCGGCACCTTGTAGCGACGCAGGTCGGGGCGCGGCGGGCTCAGCGCCGGGTCGGCGTGGTCGATGCGCACGTCGAGGTACGCGCCCTCGTCCACGGCGTCGGCGAAGGCACGCAGTTGGCCGGTGGTACGGGCGAGTTCGCCGGTGAGGCGGCCCGGGCCCAGCGCGGTCTCCGCGTCGGCCGCCTCGATGACGTGGGCGGCGGACTCGTCGAGCAGATCGGCCGCGGCGCGCAGGAACGCGACCCGCGCGGTGCGGTCGGTCAGGGCGGAACGGGCGGCGTGGGCCGCGCGGACGGCCTCGTCCACCTCCCCGGGTGTGGCCTCCACCGCAACCTGCTCGCGCTGCTTCCCGGTGCGGGGGTCCACACTCCAGACTGGTGTTGCTGCCATGGCGCACTGCCTCCTGGATCTACCCTGACCCGCGCGGCGGCGTTCAGTACTCTGAACGCCGTTCCGATGGATGAATGATCACATCCATCGTGGACTCTATTTCCGCGTCTTCCGGGTTGACAAGAGACAAGAGGGGCACGAAGCCGAATGACCACAGCTGAGTCCGCCGGGGCGGGGGGTGCGGAGCCGGGGGGTTCGGGCGCTCACGCGGCCGTCAAGTCGGCGGTTCGCACGGTGCTGTTGCTGGAGCACTTCGCGGCGCGGCCGGGGCTGCACAGCCTCGCCGACATCCAGCACGATCTCTCCCTGCCGAAGTCCAGTCTCTACATGCTGCTGCGCACCCTGGTGAACCTGGGCTGGGTGGAGACGGACGCGACCGGGACGCGGTACGGCATAGGCGTACGGGCCCTCCTCGTCGGCAGTTCGTACATTGACGGCGACGAGGTGGTGGCGGCGGCCCGGCCCACCCTGGACCGGCTCTCCGACGACACGACGGAGACCATCCACCTGGCCCGGATGGACGGGACGAGCGTGGTCTACCTCGCCACCCGACAGTCCCGGCACCACCTGCGGCCGTTCACCCGGGTCGGACGGCGGCTGCCGGCCCACTCCACGGCGCTCGGCAAGGCACTGCTGGCCACACACACCGACGACGAGGTGCGCCGGCTGCTGCCGCGACGGCTGGAGGCGGTCACCGAGCACACCATCACCGACCGCGACCGACTCGTGGACGAGCTGGCGCTGGTACGGGAACAGGGGTACGCCGTGGACCGGGAGGAGAGCACGCTGGGGCTGCGGTGCTTCGGCGTGGCGGTGCCGTACCGGACGCCGGCGCGGGACGCGGTGAGCTGCTCGGTGCCGGTGGCCCGGCTGACGGACGGGCACGAGCACCTGATCAAGGCGGCGTTGTTCGAGGCACGGGACCGGCTGTCGGTGGTGACGCGGCGGATGTGACGCGGGACGGGTGGGTCGGGGATGTGACGCGGGACGGGCGGGTCGGGGGGCGGGGGGTTGGAGGGTCGGGGCCGGGGTCGGGCGGCGGAATCGATGCCTCCTCCCCCGCGTGGGGGAGGCGGTTCCCCAATGAGGGGGAGGTGCGGCGGGGCGGCGCACGGGACCGTTGAGGCATGACCGGACCAACAGTTCACCCGAAACCGGCGACCTCCGACCCACGACCGTCGTCACCCGCACCCGCACCCGCACCCGCACCCGCACCCGCGTTGGGGGCCGGGCGGCGGATCCTGCGCGCCGTGGCCATTGCCGCCACCGTGCCGTATCTGACCCTCAAGGCCGCCTGGCTGGGCGGGAGTCACCTGGGCATACCCGACGGCAGTGTCCTGCTGGACCCGGGGTTGTCCCTTCCCTTGCTGAACGCCCTCTCCCTGGTCATGGACTCGGGTGTGGTGCTGCTCGCCCTGGTCCTCACCCGTCCCCGGGGCCTACGGGTGCCTGCCGGCCTGTTGACCGTCCCGGTCTTCATCGCCACCGGGCTGCTCACGCCGATCACCCTCGGGTTCCCCGGCCAACTGCTCATGGCAGCGCTGGGAGCGGGCTCGGACGCGGCCGAGCGCGCGGCGCGGGAGCCCTTCCTCGACCCCTGGGTATTCAACGTCGTCTACCTGGGGTTCATGGTCCAGGCCGTGTCCCTGGCCGGGCTGTTCGTGCCCTACGCGCGGCAGCGCTGGGGCCGGCGGTGGCAGGGGCGCCTGGGCGAGCGGCTCCCGCCATCCACGGGGGTGGTGGCGGGAGCCGCGGCGGTCATGGCCCTGGCGGTGTCCGCCGTGTACGGGTACTGGGGCTTCGGCGGCATGGCCGGACAGAACCCGACGCAGATCGCGCGGTACTCCTCGGATGCGGGAGTGGTGTCCGTCGTCCACGCGATCTGTGCCCTGGCCGCAGGTGTGGGTTCGGTGTGGTTGGCCCGGGGTGGGAACAGACGGGCGCGAGGGCCGTTGGCCCTCGCCTGGATCGGCTCGTCGGCGACGCTGAGTTGGGGCGTGTGGCTCTCCCTCGCCCTGCTGGGCGCGGGGTCCGGGCCGAACGAACGGCCCACCGCCGCGACCCTTCTGCTCTACGCTGCCCAGATGATCATCGGACTGCTCGCCACCACGGTTGTCACGCGGTTCCTCGCCAGCCGCCGCGCGGCCTGAAACGACCGGCGATGGCACGCGTGCGGACGAGCCGGTCGGGTCCGGCGGTTCGCTCTCGCCCGGCGGTTCGGTCGGGTTCTGTGGGGTGGTGGGGTCCGGTGCGTCGGTGGGGGCCGTGGGGCCGGTGGTTCGGGGCGCGGGCACGGTTGCGCTGGGTGCACCAAATACTCGGCGGAGCCCTGTTGATGCCGTACTTCCTGCTGACCCAGGTGGTGGTCGGGGTGGTCGCGGGCGGGCGCAACGCCCTCACCTCCCTCCCGCTGGCCCTGGCCGCCTACGGGGCGGCCCTGCCCCTCGCCGCCGCGACCGGGACGTTCGGGCTGGTCCGGCCCATGTCGGTCGCCGCGGTGCGCGCCTTGTGCGGGGTGCCGGGGGAGGGGCTGGCGGAGGGCCCGGCCCGGTCCTGGTCGGCTCGGGTGCGCGGCTCGGCCTGGTGGACCGCGCACCTGGGGGTGGGCGCGCTGGTCAGCGGTATGTGCCTGGCGTTGCCGCCGCTGGCGGTGTTCCTCATCGTGGCACCGTTCACGGGCTCGGTGCGGCACTCCGACCTCGGGCTGTTCTGGCTCGACGGCGAGGCCCGCCCCTACACGACCCCACTGTTCGGGGTGGCCCTGCTCGTCGGGATCGGGTGGTGCGTCGCCGGCGCCGGCGCGCTGTTGGCCCGACTGGCGCCGGTCCTGCTCGGCCCCGCCCCGGCGGACCGGCTGGCGGCGGCCGAGGAGAGGGCCGCCGACCTGGCGGTGCGCAACCGGCTCGCCCGGGAGCTGCACGACGCGGTCGGGCACGCGCTGAGCGCCGTCACCCTCCAGGCGAGTGCGGCACGGCGGGTCCTGGATCGCGACCCCGCCTTCGTCCGCGAGGCGCTGACCGCCATCGAGGAGACCACCCGCCGGACGGTCGGCGAGCTGGACGCGGTGCTCGGTCTCCTGCGCGAGGGGGAGGGCGAAGGCGGCCCGGATGGGCCGTCCAGGCCGGGTACGGAACCGGCTCCCACCCTCGCCGGCGACCTCGACGGGCTGCTGGCCCGCTCCCGAGCCGCCGGTACCCCGATCACCGCCCACCTGGACCCCGGCCGAGCCGGTGACTGGGCCCGGCTTCCGGCGATCACCTCCCGCGAGGCCTACCGGATCGTCCAGGAAGGCCTGAGCAACGCCCTGCGCCACGGGGGCGGGGCCGTGGAACTGCGCATCGTGCTGCGCGACACCGATGACGGCGACGGCTTGGGCGAGCGCACCGGAGCCGGCCGCGGCGGCGCTGACCGGGACCGCGGCCGGGCCGGGAACCGGGAGCGGGACCGGGACCAGTACCGAGACCGGGACGGGAACGGCGACCGCGACGGCGACCGGGTCGGGAACCGGGTCCGGGACCGAGACCGGGACGACAACGGCGACGGCGTCGGGATCGGCGACGGCATCGGGAACGGCGACCGGGACAGCGACCGGATCGGGAACCGGGACCGCGACGGCGATCAGGACCCGGACCCGGGCCCGCACCCGCACCCGGACCCGCACCCGGACCCGCACCCGGACCCGGGCCCGCACCCGCACCCGCACCCGGACCCGGGCCCGCACCCGCACCCGCACCCGGACCCGCACCCGCAGCCGCCCCCGCCCCCGTATCGGCAACCGCACGGGCATCGGGCTCGGCAGCGTGAACTGGAGATCACCATGACCAATCCACTCGCCTCACCCGGGGCCGGGGAGCGTGATCGCCGGACCGCCGGGGGGCGGGGCCTGCGCGGGATCGGTGAGCGGGCCGCCCTGCTCGGCGGGGCCGTCGAGGCCGGCCCGCACGACGGCCTGTGGCGGTTGCGGGCCGTTCTGCCGCTGGGCGGGGGCGGGAGATGACCCGGCCCGCACTGCGCGTCGTGATCGCCGATGACGAGCGGATGGTCCGTACGGCCCTTCGGGTCATCCTGGAGGCCGAACCGGACTTGGAGGTGGTCGGGGAGGCCGGCTCCGGGGCCGAGGTCGTATCGCTGGTCCGGTCGCTGGCGCCCGACGTGGTGCTGATGGACGTCCGGATGCCCGAGATCGACGGCATCCGGGCCACGGAGCGGATCCTCGCCACCATGGCCGCCCCGCCCCGGATCGTGGTCGTCACCACCTTCGAGAACGACTCCTACGTCTACGAGGCGCTGCGCGCCGGCGCGGCCGGTTTCCTGCTGAAGCGGGCCGACCCCGACGAGCTGATCGGGGCGGTCCGGCTCGTCGGCCGCGGTGACTCGCTGCTCTTCCCGGCGGCCGTCCGATCGCTGGCCGCCGCGTACGCACCGGCCGCGCGGTCCGGACCCCCGCAGTCCGGCACCGCGCGGTCAGGACCCCCGCATCCCGGCGCCCCGTACTCGGCCGCCGGCCCGTTCGGCGTGGCCCCGTGGGTGGCCCGGCTCACCGATCGGGAGGCCGACGTACTGCGCCTGATCGCCACCGGACTCTCCAACCACGAGATCAGCGAGCAGCTCGGCGTCGGGCCGCAGACGATCAAGACGCACGTGACCGCCGTCCTCGCGAAGACCGGGTCCCGGGACCGTACACAGGCGGTCATCGCGGCCTACGAGGGAGGCTTCCTCATGAAGAAACACTGAGAACCCCGCCACAATCGGGCCGGAGTGGAACGCTCGGAGCCGTTGACACGTCCTTCTTGAGGATGAACAAAACGATCAGGCGTGCGTCGGTCTTCTGTCTGCTTCTGGTGTTGGCCCTGCTGGTCCGCGTCACCTGGGTGCAGGCATACCAAGGCCAGGCCCTCGCAGACGACAAGAACAACCGACGGAACCTCATCGGGCAGTACGAGAACCCGTTGGGCAACATCATCGTGGGCGGGGAGTCGATCACCGGTTCCGTGAAGACGGGCGGCAAGGACTTCGGGTACAAGCGCACGTACACCGACGGTCCGCTCTACGCGCCGGTCACCGGGTTCAGCTCCCAGGCGTTCGGCACGTCGATGTTGGAGGGTGTCTACAAGAACATCCTCAACGGCTCCGACAACCGTCTCAAGACGATGATGGACACGCTCACGAACAAGCGGGCCGCCCCGGGCAACGTCCTGACCACCATCGACAAGGGCGTCCAGAAGGCCGCCTACGACGCGCTCCAGGGCAAGCAGGGCTCCGCCGTGGCCATCGACCCGGCGTCCGGCGAGATCCTCGCCGTCGTCAACAATCCGTCGTTCGACCCCGGCCGCATCTCCGGAGCCAACGACACCAAGGCCTGGGCGGAACTGTCCGCCGACAACGGCAAGGCCATGGAGAACGGGGCACTGCGCAAGCCGCAGGCTCCCGGATCCACCTTCAAGCTGGTCACCCTCGCGGCGGCCATCGAGAACGGGCTGGTCACGAGCATCGACCAGAACACCTCCGTCCCGGGCAACTACACGATTCCCGGCACCACGACCAAGCTCAAGAGCGAGGTCCCCGACGAGATGTGCAACAACGTCTCGTCGCGCACCGCCCTGAGGCTGTCCTGCAACAACGTGTTCGCGGAGTTCGCGCACAAGCTGGGCCAGGACAGGATGCTGAAGATGGCCGAGAAGCTCGGCTTCAACGCGCAGATCGACACCCCGGTGCGGACGAACCCGCCGAGCAAGTACCCCTCGAAGAAGATGTCGGTCGACCAGGTCGCGCAGACGGGTATCGGCCAGTTCGACGTGCAGGCCACCCCGCTCCAGATGGCGATGGTGACCGCCGCGATCGAGAACGGCGGCAAGCTCGTCGGACCCCACATGGTCTCCGAGGTCACGGACGCCAACGGCAACGTGCTGGAGAGCCTGAAGGACCCGAAGACCGACGAGGTCATGAGCGCCAAGACGGCCTCCATGCTCCAGGACGCCATGCGGACGGTCGCCACCGAGGGCGGCGGCAAGCCCGCCCAGGTCGCGGGCGCCGAGGTGGGCGGCAAGACGGGTACCGCGCAGCGCGGCGTGAACAACAGCCAGTCGCCGCTCGCGTGGTTCACCTCGTACGGAAAGGCCGGTGACCGGCAGATCGCCGTGGCGGTCGTCATCGAGAACTCGGACACGGACCGTTCCGAGATCGGCGGCGGCCGGCTGGCCGCGCCGATCGCGCAGAAGATGATGTCGGCGTGGCTGAAGAAGTAGCCGCCTCGAACGCGTAGCCGACGCGCCGGGAACCGACACGGTTCCCGGCGCGTTTCCCTTCCCATGATCCGGACCGCGCTCCCCGCCGATCTCGACGCCATCGCCGCCCTCCACACCCGGGCCCGCTCCACCTACTACCGCGGTCGGGTCCCCGAGGCGGTGCACGGCGGGGACGCGGGGTTCGCGCGGACCCGCGAGGGCTGGTCGCGGGCGGTCGCCCGGGCCGGCGCCGAGGGCGGGGTGTTCTGCGCGGAGCAGGGCGGGGTGCTCACGGGGGTCGCCGCGTTCCGCACCGCCGAGGGGCAGGCCACGCTCACCCAACTGCACGTCGACCCGGACCACTGGCGGCGAGGCACCGGGGCGGCCCTGCACGCCGCCTGCCTGGACGTCTGGCGTCGGGCGGGCGTCGATCGGGTACGGCTGGAGGTCTTCGAGCACAACCTGCGCGCCCAGGCCTTCTACGCCTCGCGCGGTTGGCGCCCGGATCCCGCCGCCGACCGCTCCGGGTCCCACCTCACGCTCTGGCTACGGGTCGCCGACGGCGCGGAGCCTCGGTCGAAGGCGGCCGGCGCGGGCCCGTTGTCCGGGGAATGAGACGACCCCCCGGTTGGTTGAACCCGAAACCGCCGTGCCGCGAAGGGCGCGGTCGCGGGCCGCGTCCCCGAACAGGGATACCGGCCGTGTTCACGATCACGGAGAGAAGAAGGAACATGCGCGTCGAGATCTGGAGCGACATCGCCTGCCCCTGGTGCTACATCGGCAAGGCCCGTTTCACGAAGGGGCTGGCCGAGTTCGCGCACCGAGACGAGGTGGAGGTCGTCTTCCGGTCCTTCGAGCTCGACCCCAACGGAGCCAAGGGCGTCGTGGCACCCGTCGTGGAGATGCTGGCCAAGAAGTACGGACGCACCCTCGACGAGGCGCGCGGCATGGAGGAGCACGTCGCGGCGAGCGCACGCGCGGAAGGGCTCACCTACCGGGTCGAGGGGCGCGACCACGGCAACACCTTCGACATCCACCGCCTGCTGCACCTGGCCGCCGCCCGCGGCCGCCAGGAAGAGCTGCTCGACCTCGCCTACCGCGCCAACTTCGCCGAGGAGCGCAGCGTCTTCGACGCCGAGGTGCTGGTCGCGCTGGCCGTCGAGGCCGGACTGGACGAGGCGGAGGCCCGTACGGTCCTCGCCGACGCGTCGGCCTACGCCGAGGCGGTACGGGCCGACGAGCGCGAGGCCGCCGAACTGGGGGCCAACGCCGTGCCGTTCTTCGTCTTCGACCGTCGCTACGGAATCTCCGGCGGCCAGCCGGCCGAGGTGTTCACCCAGGCGCTGGAGCAGGCCTGGGCCGGACGCGAGACCCTCGCACCGGTGGCCGCGGCCTCCGACGCGGAGGTCTGCGAACCCGACGGGGCCTGCGCCGTACCGAAGGCGTGATCAAACCCGCATAACGGGATCTTCGGGTGGGTGTCCGGAACCCGGTGATGGACTGTGGGGCGTTTCCGGCCCACAGTGACTCCATGGACCTTCCGCTTTCCGAGGCCGTCCGGGCCGAGTTCGCGCACACCACCACCTACCTGAACACCGCCACCTGTTGTGTCCTCCCGCGTTCCGCGGTCGCGGAGGTGCGAGCCCTGGCCGAGGCGGCCGGGGCCGGACTCCCCGCCGGTTCCGGCGACTTCGACCGGGTGAACCGGGCACGGGACTCCTTCGCGCGACTGGTGGGGGTGCCGTCCGGCCGGGTGGCCGTCGGCTCGACCGTTGCCGGCCACGTCGGCCTCGTCTCGGCCTCCCTTCCGGCCGGTGCTGAAGTGCTGTGCCCCGAGGGCGACTTCGCCTCGGTGATCAACCCGTTCGTGGTGCGCGCCGATCTCAAGGTCCGTTTCGCCCCGCTGGAGGCGATGGCCGAGGCCGTCGGTCCGGACACCGCACTGGTCGCGTTGAGCGCCGTGCAGTCCTCCGACGGCCGCACGGCCGATCTCGCGGCGGTGCGCGCCGCCGCGGCCGCGCACCGCGCACGGGTCCTGGTGGACGCCACCCAGGCCGCGGGGTGGATGCCCTTCGACGCGTCGCCGTACGCCTACACGGTCACCGCCGGCTTCAAGTGGCTGCTCGGCTCGCGCGGGGTCTCGTACCTGACCGTCTCGCCGGAGGCCCAGGAGGACCTCACCCCCCTGCACGCGGGCTGGGCCGCCGCCGGGGCGCCGGCGGACGCCACCTACGGGCCGATGTCCCGACCGGCCGACGGGGCACGCCGCTTCGACGAGTCCCCGGCCTTCCTCGCCTACCACGCCGCCGCACCCTCACTGGAGCTGCTGGAGCGGATCGGCGTCGCCGCCGTGCACGCCCACGACACCGCGCTGGCCGCCCGCTACCGGACCGGCCTCGCCCGCATCGGCCACGAGCCCGTACCGGGCGAGTCGCCCATCGTGTCGGTGCCGGGCCTGGCCGACCGGCAGCCCGCGCTCCAGTCGGCCGGCATCGCCGTGGCGGCCCGCGCCGGTTCCCTGCGGGCCTCGTTCCACCTGTACAACACCGAGGCGGACGTCGACAGACTGCTGGACGTGCTCGCCGGCTGACCCCCAAGCGTCACCACCCGTCGGCCCCGACCCCGGCCCCCACCTGCCTTCAGGGCCCGGCAATCCCAGCCCCGCCCACACCTGCCCCCGGGGCCCGGCAATCCCAGCCCGGCCCACATCTGCCCACGGGGCCCCGGCGATCCCAGCCCGGCCCACACCTGCCCCCAGGGCCCGGCAATCCCAGCCCCGCCCACACCTGCCTTCAGGGCCCGGCAATCCCAGCCCCGCCGGCGTTTGAGGCGCGGGGTCCGGGGCGGAGCCCCGAAAGCCCGGCGCAGCCGGGGCCGCTCCGCGCAACGGTCCCGCGCTGAACCGGCCCCCCACACGCAACCGCACCGCCCCGCGCTGAACCGGCCCCCCGCGCGCAACCGCAACCGCCCCGCCCCGCCAAGCCTCACCAGGCCGCGGACGCCGCCGCCACCGCCTCGGCCGGGTCGGCGGACAGCGCCGCGGCCAGGGCCGTCAACGTGCCCCGCACCACGGCCAGGTCGGCCGCCGGACCGTAGTGGTTGACCCGGAGCATCTCCTCGGCCAGCGCCCCGCCGCCCGCCACGAGCGGGGCCGACGGGTCCACCGACAGCGCCTTGGCCACCACCGCCGACGCCCCGGGAACCCGCAGGGTGGTCGCCACCGGCGCGGCCTGGGCGGCCACCGCGACGTACGGGGCCACACCCAGCGCCGCCGCGCCGGCGCGGGTGGCCCGCGCCGCCGCCGCGTGCCGGGCCTCGACCGCGGCCAGGCCCTCGGTCGAGATCCGCTCCAGGCAGGCCTCCAACGCGAGCATCTCCAACTGCGCCGGCGCGTGCGGCAGCGCCGTGCGACCGCCGTCGATCCAGCGGTCCTTCCAGTCCAGCAGCGACAGGTACGAACGGCGGGGCGCGGCCGGGTTCTGCGCGAACCGGGCCCACGCCCGCTCCGACACCGACACCATCGAGACGCCGGCCGGGCCGCCCATCGCCTTCTGCGCGCCGATCACGCACAGGTCCACGCCCCACGCGTCCGGGAGCAGGGGCTCCGCGCCCACCGAGGCCACCGCGTCCAGCATGAACAGCGCGCCGTGGGCCCGTACCACCTCACCGATCGCCGCGATCGGGTTGGTGTTCCCGGTGGCCGCCTCGGCGTGCACCAGCGAGACGAAGTCGATCTCCGGGTGCGCCTGGAGCGCCTCGGCGACCTGCTCGGCGGTCACCGCGGTGTCGTACGGCACGGCCAGGTCCACCACGCTTGCCCCGCAGTCGCGCAGCCAGTTGCCGAAGGTGGTGCCGTACGGCCCGGTCACGATGTTCAGCGCCGTCGAACCGGGCCTGGCCCCCGAGCGGATGCAGCCCTCCAACGGCAGCAGCGCCTCGCCCTGGGTGATCACCACGTCCTGTCGGGTGTCGAGGAGTTCCGCGACACCCCGCTCGATCGACGCGAAGCGCGCGGCGGTGAGCGGCGGAAGGTCCAGCAGGGGGTGGTTCACGGCGGTGCTCTCCTCGTCCGGGGTTACCGGTCGAGCCTACCGAGCACCCGCGTAGGGTGCCGACATGAGCGATGTGAGCGGTCCGGGCGATGTGCTGCACGTGAGGGGACGGGTCCTCGTGGGGCCCGACGACGTACGCGACGAACTGTGGGTCGTCGGCGGCCGGATCTCGTACGAGCGCCCGCGCGGCGCCCGCGACGTCACCGAGGTATCCGGCTGGGCGCTGCCGGGTCTGGTCGACGCGCACTGCCACGTGGGGCTCGACGCGCACGGGCCCGTGGACGCCGCCACGGCCGAGGCGCAGGCACTCACGGACCGGGACGCCGGGACCCTCCTGATCCGTGACGCCGGATCCCCTTCCGACACCCGCTGGATCGACGACCGCGAGGACCTCCCGAAGATCATCCGGGCGGGCCGGCACATCGCCCGCACACGCCGCTACATCCGCAACTACGCCCACGAGATCGAGCCGGCCGACCTCGTCGAGTACGTGGGCCGCGAGGCGCTGCGCGGCGACGGCTGGGTGAAGCTCGTCGGGGACTGGATCGACCGCGACGCCGGTGACCTGACGGCCTGTTGGCCGCGCGTCGAGGTCGAGGCGGCCATCGCGGAGGCCCACCGACTCGGCGCCCGGGTCACCGCGCACTGTTTCGCGGAGGACTCGTTGCGCGATCTCGTCGAGGCGGGCATCGACTGCGTCGAGCACGCCACGGGTCTGACCGAGGACACCATCCCGCTGTTCGCGGAACGCGGGGTGGCGATCGTGCCGACCCTCGTGAACATCGCGACGTTCCCGAAGCTGGCGGCGGGCGGCGACGCCAAGTTCCCGCGCTGGTCGGCGCACATGCGAAGGCTCCACGAGCGCCGCTACGACACCGTCCGGGCCGCCTACGACGCCGGGGTCCCGGTGTACGTGGGCACGGACGCGGGGGGTTCCCTGCCGCACGGTCTGGTCGCCGCCGAGGTGGCCGAGCTGGTGAAGGCCGGAATCCCGCCGCTGGAGGCCCTGTCGGCGACGGCCTGGGCGGCCCGGGAGTGGCTCGGCAGGCCCGGTCTGGTCGAGGGGGCGCCGGCGGACCTCGTGGTCTACGCGTCCGACCCGCGCGCGGACGTGCGGGCGTTGGCACGGCCGCTGCGGGTCGTGGTCGACGGCAGGGTCCGGGCCTGAGCCCTGCCTTGTGGCGGTTGACCGGGCGTGACGTCGCGGGCCCGGTCGTCGTTATGGATGCCTGATCGGGGCTTTCGGACGCCGCGGGAGGGAACTTTCGTTCTCCCTGAGGCCTTCTGGGGTGCAAAGAATCGAAAGCATGCGTGGAAACCACCCGTTGGGGTGAACTCACGTCAGGTTGCCGCCCGTTCACTCACAGTGCGTAAAGATTCCGAGGGTCGAGGCCGTCGGCGCGCGCAATGTCCCCCATTGGCGGCGCGACGGCACCCATCTCCCCGGGGGTTCCACCATCTTGAACAGCAACACCTTCCGCATGCCCGCGGCCGTCCTGCTCGCGACGGGGGCGGTGGCCCTGCTCACCGCGCCGCCCGCCTTCGCCACGGGGGGCGGCGGCGCCGGGAGCGAGGGCAGGGCCGGAGCCGTCGTCCTGCGGGCCGGACTGGACGTGGGCCTGCTCAACAAGAGCGTGCACGTTCCCCTGAAGACCACGCTCAACGAGGTCAACGCCCCTGCCGCCGCCGAGAAGACCGTGCTCTCCGTGGCCCTCGACGGGGTCGACAAGGGCAAGCCGGTGAACGTGCTGCGGGCCGAGGTCGCCACCTCCAAGGCGACCGCCGACAAGAAGCGCGCCGAGGCCGAGGTCAACCTGGCCAAGGCCAAGGTCCACGTCCCCGGCCTTCCCCTGCTCTCCCTCATCCAGGTCGAGAAGGTCACCTCCAAGGCGGTGTGCGAGGCCGGGAAGAAGCCGGTGGCCCGCGCGAACGTCCTGGGCAACGTCTCCGTCCTCGGCAAGAAGGTCACCCTCACCGCCGGCGGCCCCACCAAGGTGGAGGTGCCGAAGGTCGGCCTGGTGAGCCTGGAGCTGTCCGCCACGGAGACCACCTCCACCACGGCCGCCGCCGCCGCGCTCCGGCTGAAGGTGTCGGTGAACCCGCTGGACCTGAACGTCGCGCAGGTCGCGGGCGACATCGTGCTGGCGGAAGCGCGCTGCGAGTCCCCGTCCGGCCCGGCGCCGAGCGCCTCCGCCCCCGCCGGGCCCGACGTCAAGCCCCAGACCGGGACGAACGTCATCACCGGCTCCAACGTCACCGCCTCCGCGCCCGCCACCACCCCCGCCGGCGCGAGCGACCTCGCCGAGACCGGGGCGGCTTCGGTGACCCCCTGGGTGGCCGGCGGTGCGCTGCTCCTGCTCGGCATCGGCGCGGGCGCGCTCGTCGTGACCCGGCGCGGCCGGATGACCCCGTAGCGAAAAGGCGCCGGCGGGCGACCGCGGCCGGGGTCAGCGGGTGGCGTGCTCCAGCCCCTGGGCATGCGCGCCGCGCGAGGCCACGGCCGCGGTGATCTGCCGGTCGACAGCGGCGTACCGGTTCCGGTCGGCCGCGGACAGGGCGGTGTCGCCGGCGGCGCAGGAGGTGCAGACGACCCGGAACGGCGGGGTCATGTCCGAGTACTGCGTCAGGTACTCGGCCTTCACCACCTCCCAGCGCCCCGGCCGGTCGGCCGCCGGGGAGAAGGTGAAGCGGGGGATCGAGGACATGTTGCCGCGCGCCTTCTCGGCCTCGTAGAAGCTGGCCACCTGGTCGCCCATGCCGAAGACCACCCAGGTGCCGTTGATCTTCTCGTAGGGCTGTGGGACGTGGTTGTGCGTGCCGAGGATCAGATCGATGTCGGGGAGGCCGTCGGCGCCGCGCGACGCGGTCAGGGCCTGCGCCAGTTCCCGTTGCTGCTGGTCGGGTGCCGTCTGCCACTCCGTGCCCCAGTGGACGCTCAGGACGACGACGTTCGCGCCCGCCGCCCGTGCGGCGCGGGCGTCGGCGATGATCCGGCCCTGGTCGATCAGGTTGACCGACCAGGGCTTGCCGGCCGGGATCGGGATGCCGTTCGTCCCGTACGTGTAGTCCAACTGGGCGATCTGCGCGCCGCCCGCCCCGACGACCGCGGGGGCCTTCGCCTCCTCGGCGCTGCGGCCCGATCCGACGTGCTTGATGCCGACCCGATCCAGGTGGTCGAGGGTGCGGACGAGACCGTCGTAGCCGTCGTCGAGCGTGTGGTTGGAGCCGGTCGAGCAGCTGTCGTACCCGGCGTCCTTGAGGCCGTCGGCCAACTCGTGGGGCGCCTTGAAGGCGGGGTAACCCGTGTAGGGGCCGCCGGGGCGCCCGTAGGGTATCTCGTGGTGGCATATCGCCAGGTCGGCGGCCGATATCAGGGGTTTGACCCCCGCGAGGATCTTCCGGAAGTCGTGGGCCCGGCCGGTGCCCTCGGCGTCGTCGGCCGCCCGCTGGATGATCGACGGGTACGGGATGATGTCGCCGGTCGCCACCAGGGTGAACGGCTTCCCGGCCGGCGCCGCCGCGGTGGTGGGCCTCGCGCCCAGCCGTTGTTCCGTGGCAGGCTTCGCGCCGCCGCCCCCGCCCATCAGGTGCGGCACGGCATAGACCGCGCCGCCCACGACTGCCAACGCGGCCGCGGCGGCGCCCATCCTGGCGACTGCCCTCATTCTCGAACCCCCCGGTTTCACGCACGACTGACGGTCTGATCCTCGCTCACCCCGCGCCCCCGCGCCACGGCCGCCCCGCCCGCCAAGGCTGCGGCCCCGCCCCTGCCCCGGTCAGCGCGTGGTCAGGGCCAGTGCGGGCTCAGCGCGTGGTCAGGGCCAGCGCGTGGTCCAGGGCCTGGAGGAGACGGCCCGTCGTGGCGCGGTCCCGCACCGCCAGCCGCAGCCACGAGGGGTCCAGCCCCGGGAAGGTGTCGCCCCGCCGCACCGCGAAGCCCAGGGCGCGCAGCCGGGTGCGTACCTCCGCCGCCCCCGCCACCTTGATCAGGACGAACGGCCCCTGCGCCACCCCCGCCACCGTGACCTCGTCGAACTCCGCGAGCCCGGCCAACAGGTGCGCCCGGTCCACCGCGATCCGCCGCGCGGCCTCCTCCGCCTCGGCGAGCGCCGCCGGGGCCACGCAGGCCTCCGCCGCCACCAGCGCCGGAGTGGACACCGGCCAGAGCGGTTGCGCCGCCGCGAGCTTCGCGATCACCGAGGGCTCCGCCAGTACGTAGCCGATGCGCAGTCCCGCCAGCCCCCAGGTCTTGGTCAGGCTCCGCAGCACCACCAGCCCCGGCACGTCCATCCGTCCGGCCAGCGCCTCCCGCTCACCCGGGACCGCGTCCATGAACGCCTCGTCGACCACCAGGATCCGGCCCGGCCGGGCCAGCGCCACCAGGTCCGCCGCCGGGTGCAGGACCGACGTCGGGTTGGTCGGGTTCCCCACGATCACCAGATCGGCGTCCTCGGGCACCTCGGCCGGGTCCAGCCGGAATCCGTCCTCCGCGCTCAGCACCACCCGTTCCACCCGGTGCCCGGCGTCCCGCAGGGCCGCCTCGGGCTCGGTGAACTGCGGATGCACCACGACGGGCCGTTCGGCGCCCAGGGCCCGTGCGATCAGCACGAAGGCCTCCGCCGCGCCCGCCGTCAGCAGGACGCGCTCCATCGGCAACCCGTGCCGGTCCGCGACGGCCGCGCGGGCCGCCCGGCCGTCCGGGTACGCGGCGAGGTCCCCGAGACTGTCGGCGATCCGCTGCCTGAGCCACTGCGGGGGCGTGTCCGTCCGTACGTTCACGGCCAGGTCCACCAGCGCGTCACCCGCGTCCAACACCTCGGCGTCCCCGTGGTGGCGCAGGTCGTGAGCCTGTGCGGTGGCCACCGCACAGGTCGCGGCCATCGACCTGCGCTTGGGCACCAGGAGTTCCCCGCCCCCCGCGAGGGCGGCGGCCTCGGCCACCGAGGAGGTACCGGCCGCGTCGCGGACCGCGTCCGAGGGATGCGGCACCACGATGGCGGCCAGCCGCTCGGCGGAGTAGCCGACGAGCGGTACGCCGAAACGTTCCGCCGCCCCGGCGAGACCCGCCTCCGCCGTCTTCGACTCCACCGTGGCCAGCGCCGTCACCGACCCGGTGGCCAGCCCCGCGCCCCGCAGCGTCTCCTCGACCAGGGCGCAGACCTCCGCCACGGAGACCCCCGCGCGTCCGCCCACCCCCACCACCAGCGGCGTCACGTACTCACCCACGGGGTCCTCCCTCCGTCGTCACTCTCGACATCACATTCGTCAACACGCTGATGCCCGCCACCCGCGAGCGGAAGTGCGCGAGTCGCCCCCGCCCGGTATCCAGGGGCGCATGGCGGTGATCGTGGCGTTGGGCGCGTTCCTGATGACGCTGGCGGGCGGATGGACGGCGCAACGCGTCACCGACCGCCGCCACCTCGTGCTGGGCCTGGCCGGCGGGCTGATGCTCGGCGTCGTGGGCCTGGACCTGCTCCCGGAGGCGATGCACGCGGCGGGCCGGGAAGTCTTCGGCGTCCCGCTCGCCCTGCTGCTCTTCGTGACCGGCTTCCTCGTCGCGCACGTGGTGGAACGACTGCTGGCCGTGCGTCAGCACGCGCACGGCGCCGCGGACCTGGACGACGCCGAGCACGGCGGCCGGGTCCCCGAGGTCGGTCTCACCGCCGCCGCCGCGATGGTCGGCCACAGCCTCGCCGACGGAGTGGCCCTCGGCGCGGCCTTCCAGGTCGGCGGCGGTATGGGCGTCGCCGTGGCGCTGGCCGTCATCACCCACGACTTCGCCGACGGATTCAACACGTACACCCTGACCCGGCTCTACGGGAACGACCGCCGCAAGGCGCTCATGATGCTGTTCGCCGACGCGGTCGCGCCCGTCGTGGGCGCCGCGTCCACTCTGCTGTTCACCCTTCCGGAGGAACCGCTCGGAGCGTACCTGGGCTTCTTCGGCGGTGCCTTGCTGTACCTGGCCGCCGCCGAGATCCTTCCCGAGGCGCACCACAAGCACCCCGCCCTGTCCACGCTGATGTGCACGGTGGGCGGGGTGGCCGGCATCTGGCTCGTGGTCGGCCTCGCGGACTGAGACCACCGCCTCGCGGACCGAGGTCACCGGGCCGGCGCCGCCGCTTCCGCGAAGCGACCGGCGGACTCGGCGAACCGCCGCGCGACGGCCGGGGCCGCCGCCCAGTGCGTGTGCAGATAGCTGGCGTGCACCCCGCCCCGCACGAAACCCTCGACGCGGCGCTCGGGATGCGTGAACCCCCACGCGGGTGAGGCGCCGGCGCCGGGCTCGATCACCGTGCGGTGGAACTCGTGCCCGCGCAGCCTGGTCCCCGCCACGGCGAGCGAACTGTCGGACACCGCCACCGCCTCGCGGTAGCCCAGCGTCAGCCGCTCCGACATCCGGGCGTCCGCGTCGAGCACCCCGCACATCGGCTTGCCGTCCAACGAGGACGCCAGGTACAGCAGCCCGGCGCACTCGGCCGCCACCGGCCCGCCGGCCGCGGCGAACGCGGCGACGGCCCCGCGCAGCGGCTCGTTGGCGGACAGCTCGGGCGCGTACACCTCGGGGAACCCGCCGCCGATCACCAGCCCGGCGGTCCCGTCGGGCAGCCGCTCGTCCCGCAGCGGATCGAAGGTGACGACCTCGGCGCCGGCGGCGGTGAGCAACTCCGCGTGCTCGGCGTACGAGAACGTGAACGCGGCCCCGCCGGCCACGGCGACCAGCGGCCGTCCGCCCCGCCCGGCCCCCGCGAGGCCGTCCGCGAGCGCGCCGCCCACCGCCGGGCCCGACACCGACGCGACCGCCGCGCCGGCGTCCCACGCCTCGCCGTCCAGCGGCGGCGCGGTCCGGGCCAGGGCCATCAGCGCGTCCAGGTCACAGCCCGCCCGGACCTGGTCGGCGAGCGCCCCGACCGAGGACACCGCGTCGGCCCGGCGCTCGGCCACCGGTACCAGCCCCAGGTGCCGCGAGGGCGCCGCGACCTGCGGAGCCCGTCGCAGGACCCCCAGAACCGGCATCCCGGCCTCCTCCAGGGCCTCCCGGAGCATGACCTCGTGCCGATCGGAACCGACCTTGTTGAGGATCACGCCGCCGAGGCGCACCTGCGGGTCGAACGAGGCGAAGCCGTGCACCAGCGCCGCCACCGACCGCGACTGCGAGGAGGCGTCCACGACCAGCACCACCGGAGCCCGCAGCAGCTTGGCGACCTGCGCGGTCGAGGCCAGCTCACCGCGCCCCGCCGCCCCGTCGTACAGGCCCATCACGCCCTCGATCAGGGCGAGGTCGCACCCGGCCGCCCCGTGCGCGAACAGCGGCGCGACCAGCTCCGGCCCGCACATGAAGGCGTCCAGGTTCCGCCCCGGCCGGCCGGTGGCCAGCGCGTGGTAGCCCGGGTCGATGTAGTCGGGCCCGGCCTTGTGCGGGGACACGGCGAGGCCGCGTTCCGAGAAGGCCGCCATCAGACCCGTCGCGACGGTGGTCTTGCCGCTGCCGGAGGACGGCGCGGCGATCACCAGGCGCGGTATGGGGAGCGACGTCACCACTCGATGCCCTTCTGGCCCTTCTGGCCGGCGTCCATCGGGTGCTTGACCTTGGTCATCTCGGTGACCAGGTCCGCGAACTCCACCAGCTTCTCCGGCGCGTTGCGACCCGTGATCACCACGTGCTGGGTGCCGGGCCGGTTGCGCAACACCTCGATCACCTCGTCCACGTCGATCCAGCCCCAGTGCATCGGGTACGCGAACTCGTCGAGCACGTACAGCCGGTGCGTCTCGGCGGCCAGATCCCGCTTGACCTGCTCCCAACCTTCCTTGGCCGCCTGCTCGTTGTCGAGCTGCGCGTCACGCTGGACCCAGGACCAGCCCTCGCCCATCTTGTGCCAGACGACGGAACCGCCCTCGCCCGAGGCGCCGAGCACCTTCAGCGCGTTCTCCTCGCCGACCTTCCACTTCGCCGACTTGACGAACTGGAACACCCCGATCGGCCAGCCCTGGTTCCAGGCGCGCAGCGCCAACCCGAAGGCCGCCGTCGACTTGCCCTTGCCGGGGCCGGTGTGGACGAAGACGAGCGGGCGGTTGCGACGCTGGCGCGTCGTGAGTCCGTCGTCCGGAACGACGGACGGCTGTCCCTGCGGCATTACGCGGCCCTCCTGTTGCCGGCGCCCTGGGGCGACCGGGCGGATTCCACCGATGTACGAACGTTCTTCACGAGCCCCGCCAGGCTGTCGGCCCGCAGCCCGTCGAGGCTGACCGCCGGGCCGCCCAGATCGGCGGCCAACACCCCGGCCAGGCCCAGCCGGACCGGCCCGCTCTCGCAGTCCACGACGACCGAGGTGACCCCCTCGGCGGCCAGCAGCCGCGCCCCGCGACCGGCCAACTCGCGCGGGTCCCCGCCCAGACCGCCGGCCGACGTGGCCCGCCCGTCGGTGACGACCACCAGCAGCGGCCGCCGCGAAGGGTCCCGCAGCCGCTCGATCCGCAGCACCTCGCGCGCCTTCAACAGACCGGAGGCCAGCGGCGTGCGGCCACCGGTCGGCAACTGCTCCAGCCGCGCGGCGGCCGCGTCCACCGAGGACGTCGGCGGCAACGCCAGCTCGGCGCCCGCACCCCGGAAGGTGATCAGACCGACCTTGTCCCGGCGCTGGTAGGCGTCCAGCAGCAGCGACAACACGGCACCCTTGACCGCGCTCATGCGCTGCCGGGCCGCCATCGAACCGGACGCGTCCACGACGAAGAGCACCAGGTTGCCCTCGCGGCCCTCCCGGGTGGCCTGCCGCAGGTCGTCCTTGCGCACCACCAGTCCGCGCCCGCTGCGCCCGCGCGCCTTCTGGTGCGGGGCGGCGGCGTGCACGGTCGCGGCCAGGTGCAGCTTCGTCAGCTGACCCCGGGGGCGCTGGGAGCCGGTGGTCCGGCCGTGCGCCGTCCGGGCACGCGAGCGGCGGCCGGCCGCGCCCTCGCCGAGCCCGGGCACGCTCAACATCTTGGTGCGGAACGGTTCGGAGGCCCGTACGGCGGCCTGCTCCGGGGCGCCGCCCCGCGGATCCGGGGACTGCGGGCCCTCGCCGGCATCCGACGCGTCGGGGCCCTCCCCGGCGTCCGAGGTCTGTCCGGTGTCGGGGGTCTCCGGCGCCTCGGGGGAGTCGGGCGCCTCGGGGCCCTCGCCCTGTGGCGCGCCGCCGCCCCCGTCCGGCCCGCCGTCGTCCGGGCCCTCGTCCCCGGGGCCGCGGTCGTCCGGGCCCTCGGGCTCCGGTTCGGGTTCCGGTTCGTCGTCGGGGAACTCGTCCAGGATCCGGTCCAGCTTGTCCTCGTCGAGTCCGGGCGCGTCGAACGGGGCCCGCCGGCGGCGGTGGGGGAGCGCCAGCAGCGCGGCCTGCCGCACGTCCTCCTTGAGCACGTCGGTCCGGCCGGCCCAGGCCGCCAGGGCCGTCGCCGTACGGGCCATCACGATGTCGGCGCGCATGCCGTCGACCTCGAAACCGGCGCAGGTGGCGGCGATCCGCAACAGCGAGGTGTCACCGAGCACGACCTGCGGCAGCAGGGCCCGCGCGGCCACCACCCGGGCACGCACGTCGTGCTCGTCACCGGCCCAGCGGCTCGCGAAACCGGCGGGGTCGTCCTCGTAGGCCAGCCGGCGCCGCACCACCTCGACGCGCTGCGCCGGCTCGCGCGACGCGGCGACCTCGACGGTCAGCCCGAACCGGTCCAGGAGCTGCGGGCGCAGCTCGCCCTCCTCCGGGTTCATCGTCCCGACGAGCAGGAACCGGGCCGCGTGCCGTACGGAGACGCCCTCGCGCTCGACGTACGAGGCGCCCATGGCGGCGGCGTCGAGCAGCACGTCCACCAGGTGGTCGTGGAGCAGGTTCACCTCGTCGACGTACAGGATTCCCCGGTGCGCGTCGGCCAACAGGCCGGGCTCGAAGGCCTTCACGCCCTCGGACAGGGCCCGTTCGATGTCGAGGGAGCCGACCAGACGGTCCTCGGAGGCGCCGACGGGCAACTCGACCATCCGGGCCGGGCGGTCCCCGCCGGGACCCGGCTCGTGGGGTCCGTCGGGGCAGTCCGGGTCGGGCGCGGCGGGCGCGCACGAGAACCGGCAGCCGGGTACGACGTCCACCCGCGGCAGCAGCGCGGACAGCGCGCGCACGGCGGTGGACTTCGCGGTCCCCTTCTCGCCGCGCACGAGCACGCCGCCGACCGCCGGGCTCACGGCGTTGAGGAGCAGGGCCAACCGCAGGTCGTCCTGCCCGACCACGGCCGAGAACGGAAAGTGGGCGCTGCTCATGAGACGGTCACTCCTTCGAGTGGCTTGCGATGGACGTCGGTGCCGCCGTGCCGGCGGCCCGTCGGATGTGCGGCCCGACCGGAGCCCGCGCCCCTCACGGGGCGCCCGGCGGCAGGAAGGGAAGGCCCGCCGGGGCCCCGCCCTCGATCAGCCGCAGCAGCGCGTCGGTGTCGGCGTGTTCCTCGATCAGGTCGCCCAGCAGGTCGAGCTGTTCCTCGCGCAGCGCGCCGAACGAGGTGTCCGGCGCCGGGACGAAACGCCGCCCGGCCGCGGCCGCCACCTCCCGCAGGAACGCCCGGCGGAAGCCGTCCGACTCCAGCGAGCCGTGCCAGTGCGTTCCCCACACCTCGCCGACCCGGCAGCCGTCCAGGAACGGGGTCCCGCCCAGCACCTCGGCCACCCCGTGGTGGATCTCGTACCCCGAGACCTCCTCGCCCAGCGCCGAGCCCACGGGCCGCGCCAGGGTCTTCTCCCGCGCGAAGCGGACCCGCACCGGCAGCAGGCCGAGACCGTCGACGGCGCCCGCCCGGGACTCCACCTCGTCCTCGATGTGCTCGCCGAGCACCTGGAACCCGCCGCAGATCCCCAGGACCGGCCGGCCCTCGGCCGCCCGCGCGGCCAGCGCGTCGGCGAGACCGCGCTCCCGCAGCCACGCCAACGCCTTCACCGTGCCGCGGGTGCCCGGTACGACGACCAGGTCGGCGTCGACCAGCTCCTCGGCCCGGTCCACGAACCGGACCACCACCCCCGGCTCCGCCGCGAGCGCGTCGACGTCCGTGAAGTTCGACATCAGCGGGACCGCGCACACCGCGACGCGCAGCACGTCCGCGCCCACCGGAGGGGCCACCGCGGACTCGCGCACCGAGCCCCGCAGCGAGACCCGCAGGCCGTCCTCCTCGTCGATGCCCAGCCCGTGCCGGAACGGCAGCACCCCGTACGTGGCCCGACCGGTCAGCCCGCGCAGCATCTCCATGCCCGGCTCCAGCAACGACACGTCGCCCCGGAACTTGTTCACCAGGTAGCCCGCGATCAGCGACTGGTCCTCGGGCGACAGCAGCGCCGTGGTCCCGAAGAACGACGCGAAGACCCCGCCCCGGTCGATGTCGCCGACCACGACCACGGGGAAGCGCGCGGCCCGCGCGATGCCCATGTTCACGATGTCGGTCCGGCGCAGGTTGATCTCGGCCGGACTGCCCGCCCCCTCGCAGATCACGGCGTCATACGTGCCCCGGAGCTGCTCCAGACAGTCCGTGACGACCCCGAGGAGCCGTTCCCGACCGCCCCCGTGCAGCCCCTTCCCGGTCGACGACCCCCCGGGCTCCCCGAAGAACCCGCGCGCGCTCATCTCGCCCACCGGCTTGCCCAGCAGCACCACCTGGCTGCTCTGGTCGCCGCCGGGCTTGAGCAGCACCGGGTTCATCAGCGCCGTCGGCTCCACGCGGGCGGCCTGGGCCTGCATGGCCTGGGCCCGCCCGATCTCGGCGCCCTCCCGCGTGACGAAGGAGTTCAACGACATGTTCTGGGCCTTGAACGGCGCGACCTTGACGCCCCGGCGGGTCAGCCAGCGACAGATGCCCGCCGTGACCACGCTCTTGCCCGCGTCCGAGGTCGTCCCGGCGACCAACAGACCGCCACCCCGCCTGGTGCCCGTCACGCGCTTCCCTTCCCGAACCGACGCGACACCGCACACCGCAGTGCCACACACGTGGCCAGCGCCACCCACGTCACCCGACGCGACAGTCGTACGGCACGTTCGATGTCCGCGACCTCCACCGGCCGGCCCGCGGCGCCGTTCAGCACGGCCCGGTGCTCGACCCGGCCCCCGTACGCGAGGCTGCCGCCCAGCCGTACGCCCAGCGCGCCGGCGAAGGAGGCCTCCACCGGGCCCGCGTTCGGGCTCGGGTGCGCGGCGGCGTCGGCGCGACAGGCCCGCACGGCTCCCCGCCGGTCGGGGCCGGCCAGTACCGCGGCCAGCGCCGTCAACCGGGCTCCCGGCCAGCCGGCCAGGTCGTCGAGCCGGGCGGAGGCCCAGCCGTAGCGCAGGTGGCGGGGCGATTTGTGGCCCACCATCGCGTCCAGGGTGTTCACGGCGCGGAAGGCCAGCAGTCCGGGCACGCCGGCGACGGCTCCCCAGACCAGGGCCCCGACCACCGCGTCGGAGGTGTTCTCGGCGACGGACTCCACGACCGCGCGGGCCATCTGCTGATCGTCCAGGGCCTGCGGATCGCGCCCGCACAGGTGCGGCAGTCGTTCACGGGCCACCTCGGTGTCCCCGGCGCGGAGCGCCCCGCCGATGGCACGGGCCTCCCGTCCGAGGGAGGTGCCGCCGACGACGGCCCAGGTGGCGACGGCGGTGAGGGCGACACGGGCGGCCGCGGGCCGGGAGCGCACGGCGCGTGAACCCAGCGCGCCGAGCACGGCAGCGCCCCCCACGCACACCAGGGCGTGCACGACGCCGCGGGCGCGGTCGTCGCGCCACAGGGCGCGTTCGACGGAGGCGGCGGCTCTTCCGAAGGCGGCCACGGGGTGCCCGCGGCGCGGATCCCCGAGGATCCGGTCGCCGATCAGGCCCGCCGTGACGCCGTACGCGAAAACGCGATCGGCACGCATGGTGGCAGGTATGTCCTCACTCAGGGTCCGCGCCCTGGTTCGACGTGTCCGGCGGCGAGAGTTCCTGGCTCCCGGGGCGCACGGGCGGTGTGCGCTCCCCGGTGACAGTGGCGGGACCGCGCCGGATTCGCACCGGACTTCCTCTCCATGCCGCCGTATTGGCTCGGGCAGTCCACCACGGCCCAGGAACGCCCGTCAACTTGCTGTTGACCTGCGGTGAGTGTGGGGCGACGGCATGCGAAAGCTCCCCCCGGGACGGACCCGGAGGGAGCTTTCGGACGTGCGACGTCAGCTGACGATCAGGTAGATCCCGAAGGTCACGGCCGCCGCGCAGAGCGCGAAACACGCGTAGGCGCCGCTGCGGGCCAGGGTCGCGGCCCCACCCTGCTCGGTGGCGGCCTCGTGCTTGGACAGGCCGACCAGACCCAGGGTGAAGAGGGCCACGAGGGCGACGGTGGCGGAGAGGCTGACCCCGAAGACGGAGCCGAGTGCTGCCCAGTCGATCTTCATACTGCGGAATCCTCTGTCGTTCTCGGGGGTCAGACCGCGGCGGCCGGAGCCGACGGGGTCGTCGGGGCCGCGGGAGCGGCGGCGGCCGGAATGGTGGCCCGGAGGTCGTCGTCCGCGGCGATCACGGCCGCGGCGGCCGGGGTCGGCGGGACGGTGACGGCCGCGATGGCCGTGGTGACCACGCCGGGCTCCTCGGTCGCGACCTCGGAGCCGGCGGGCTCCGCGGCGGTGACGTTGTGGTGGTCGACGACCTGACGGCGCGAGATGACCCAGATGGCGAAGCAGGACGCGACGAGGAAGACCGCGACGGCGGCGACGCCGATGTCACCGGTGCGCATGACCAGCTCGGCGCCGGCGGCGACGAGGGCGGCGGCCGGCAGGGTCAGGCCCCAGGCGATGAACATCCGGGTGGCGGTGGACCAGCGGACCACACCGCCCTTGCGACCCAGCCCCGCGCCCATGACCGCGCCGGAGCACGAGTGGGTGGTGGAGAGGGAGAAGCCGAGGTTCGAGGAGGCCAGGATGACGCTGGCGGCCGAGGTCTGGGCGGCGAAGCCCTGCTGCGGGTGCAGGTCGGTCAGGCCGCTGCCCATGGTGCGGATGATGCGCCAGCCGCCCAGGTAGGTGCCCATCGCGATGGCGAGACCGGCGGAGACGATGACCCAGACCGGCGGGTTGGACCCGGCGGGCAGGGCGTTCCCGGCGACGAGCGCCAGGGTGATGATGCCCATCGTCTTCTGCGCGTCGTTGGTGCCGTGCGCCAGCGAGACGAGGCCCGCGGAGGTGATCTGACCGGCCCGGAAGCCCTTGGCCGAGGTCTTCTCGCCGAGGTTCCTGCCGACCTTGTACGAGAGCTTCGTGGCCAGCATCGCGGCGACACCGGCGACCAGCGGCGCGGCGATGGCGGGCAGCAGCACCTTGGTGACGATCACGCCGCCGTTGACGGCGTCGAGACCGGCGGAGGCGACGGCCGCACCGATCAGGCCGCCCATGAGGGCGTGCGAGGAGCTGGAGGGCAGGCCGACCAGCCAGGTCACCAGGTTCCAGAGGATCGCGCCGACGAGCGCCGCGAAGATCACTTCGGGCTGGATGCCGCTCTCGTTGACGAGTCCGCTGGAGATCGTCTTGGCGACCTCCACCGACAGGAAGGCGCCGACCAGGTTCAGCACGGCGGACATGGCGACCGCCGTCTTGGGCTTGAGGGCGCCGGTCGAGATGGTGGTGGCCATCGCGTTGGCCGTGTCGTGGAAACCGTTCGTGAAGTCGAACACGAGAGCGGTGATGACCACGATCCCGAGGAGAAGCGTTATGTGCTCCATTTACCCAGGCTTCTGTTTGACGTCAGTGGTTCGGCGACCGTAGGCAACCTGAGTGAACGGAAGATGAACTGGATGGGGCCGGGTGGTGGATCAAGCCGAGGCTCGATCGGGCCGTATTTCCCGATTCCTTCGTAGATATATCGATTAATGCACGTCAGGGTGGGGTGAACACGCCGTCACGCGCGGGCGCTTCGGCCGGTCGGACACCCCCCGGGCGGACCCCGAAGTGACCTACATCACTCCCGCACCCGTCCCGCCGGCCACGTTCCGGTCCCGGTTCCGGTTGCCCGGCCGACGAAGCGGGGGGCATCCCCTCCGGTGGCCCCTCCGCCCTCCCGCGCCGAGACTGGAGCGGTGCGAACCGCCACGACGACGGCAGCGGCCGTCACCACGACCCTGATCGGTGCCGGCGCTGCCGCCGTCGCCGCCGGTCGGTACGCCGCCGACGCGGCCCTGCGACCCGAACCCGGCCGCCCGCTCCCCGGCGGCCCCCGCCTCAGCGTCCACTCCACCACCGCCGACCGGATCACGCTGACCCGCTCGCTCGCCTCCCTGCGCCCCGGCACCTACGGACTGGACGCGCCCGGCGTGCACGCGGTGGTCGGCCCCGTCGTCGCCGACGTCGCGCACGCCCCGGACACCGTCGTCCGGCGGCTGGTCGCCGTCACCCACGGCAGCCTCGAACCCGGAACCCGGGTCACCCTCACCCCCCAGGTGCACCTGGGCAACCCGCGCACCGCCCTCGGGCTCGACCACGCGGACGTGGACGTCCCCGGCGAGCTCGGCCCGCTGCCCGCCTGGTTCGTCCCCGCGGCCCGGGACACCTGGGTGATCACCGTGCACGGCCTCGGCGCCACCCGGGAACACCCGATGGTGGTCATGCCCTTCCTGCACCGCCACCACTTCCCCGTCCTCGACCTCGCCTACCGCGGCGACCTCGGCGCCCCCGCCTCCCCGGACGGCCTCGGCCACCTCGGCGAATCCGAATGGCGGGACCTGGACGCGGCCATCCGCTACGCCCTCCGCTACGGCGCCCGCCGCGTGATCCTGCACGGCTGGTCCACCGGGGCCGCCATGGCCCTGCGCGTCGTCGAGCGGTCGGCGCTGGCCGGTCGGATCTCGGGGGTGGTGCTCGACTCCCCGGTGCTCGACTGGCACGCCACCCTGCGGGGCCTGGCCGCCGCCCGCCGCACCCCCGCGCCGCTGATCCCGCTCGCCGTCCGGGCCGCCGAGGGCCGCGCCGGACTGCGGGCCGACCGACGCGCCCCGGGAACGGACCCCGACGCGCTCCGCGTCCCCGTCCTGATCTTCCACGGCCCGGACGACAGGCTCGCCCCGTGGGAGCCGTCCCGCAGGCTCGCCGCCGCCCGACCCGACCTCGTCACCCTGCGCACCGTTCCCGACGCCCCGCACGGCGCGATGTGGAACGCCGACCCCGCCGGCTACGAGGAGGCGTTGCGCCGCTTCCTCACCCCGCTCATGTGACGGGCGGGTGCCGGACGGGGCACGGAGGGCGGTTTGTTCCGTTCCATCCCCCCGGTGGCCGGCGGTAACGACCGCTTCCGTTTGGGCTTTCGGCCAGTGACGGGCGAGACTGCTTCCGTGACGTCCCGAAAGCCTGATGAGCAGTTGGCTCGCGACTCCAGACTCCGACTCGTCTCCCCGCGTTCCGTGGCCGCGGCCCGCAAGGCGGTGACCGACCGAAGGACCCGACCCGCCCCCCGGCCTCCGGCGGGCACACCCGCCACGGCCGACCTGGCGAACAGGGCCCGGGCCTCCCTCGCCGACGCGGTGCGGTTGGCCCGCTGGGCCGAGCTGCACCTCGGGGCGGGCGACGGCGGCCGGCCCGCACCGGCGGCGGGGCTGTCGACCGCCGACGTCGAACGGGCCGCGGCGGAACTGAACCTGACCCACGGCCAGATCCGGGTCGGCTGGGACCGCTCCAGACTCTCCGGTCTCGTCGAGGTGCACGGCGGCGACGCCCGGCCGGGCTGGCGGCTGCGCGCCTGGGACCGCGACGACACGGCCGTACTGCGCGGTTGGGTCGCCCTCTTCGACGCCTGGTCCCTCGTGCACCCGGCCCCCGCCGACATCGCCCCCGCCGTCGTCGCGGAAGTGGTCGAGGCCATGCCCCAACTGCTCTCGCTGCTCCAGCTGTCCGCCGGCCCGGTGACCGTCCCGGACCTGTTGGACCTGCTCGGCCAACGCGTCACCGAACTGCGCGACGAGCGCTGCGAAGTGCCCTACGGGACCTGCGTGAACGGCGACCCGGACGCGGCGACGGCCGGCGCGGTCACCGCGCAGGCGGTCCTCCCCGCGCAGGGCGCCCCCGCGCAGCCCGTTCCGCTCGCCCGGCTGCTGCGCTGGGCGCTCGGCGGCCTCGCCGCCGTGGACGCCGTCACCCTCGGCCCCGCACAGGCCGCCCTCACGCCCCTGGGCAGCTGGGCCGTCTGGGTCAAGCTGGAACAGATCTGCGTCGCCGCGCAGAGCCCCGCCGGGAACATCGAGCAGTCCGCCGCCGCGATGCTGCACGGCTGCGCCCGCCTCACCCCCGGGCCCGCCCGCGCCGAGTACCGGGCCTGGCTCGCCGCCCGGCCCGTCGGCCACGCCGTCGGTGAACTCCTCCAGGCCGCCCGCGGCGAGGACGCCCTGACGCGCGGACTCGCCTTCGAGGCCCTGCGCGTGGTCGGCGCCCCCGCCGAGCCCGACGTGCGCGCCGCCGTACGGGAACCCGCGCTGCGCCCGTACGCCCTGCTCTGGCTCGCCGAGCACGACGGGGTGGACCCGGACGAGGCGCAGGACGTGCTCACGGCCGAGGAGTCGACCTGGCTCTGGGTGGACACGGCGGCGGCCATCGCCGACCACGGCGAGGCCGAACTGCTGGCCCGCCACCTCGACTCGGCGGTCCGCACGACGGTCCCGCGGCTGCTGGACGAGGTCCGTGCCGTCGGCCACCCGCGCACCGTGCAGGTCCTGGTCGCGCTGGCCGCGGCCCACCCCGACCCCGCCCTGGCCAAGGCGGTCCGGCGGGCCGCCTTCCAGGTGCACACCGGCGGGGCGTAGCCCGCGTACGACAAAGACGCGCCGAAGGACGCGCCGCAGGGTCAGATCTGCGGCGCGTACGTCCCGAAGCTCCAGACGTTGCCCTCGGCGTCGCGCGCCATGTAGTCGCGCGATCCGTAGTCCTGGTCCGTGGGCTCCATCAGGATCTCCACCCCGTGCTCCACCGCTCTGCGGTGGTGGGCGTCCACGTCGTCGACGACCACGTACACCCCGGTCGGCCCGGCTTCCGCCATGACCTTGTCGAACTGTCCGCCGCGGCCCTTGCTGCCGAGCATCACCGCGCCGTTGCCGTAGGACAGTTCCGCGTGCATCACGGCCCCGTCCTCTCCCTCGTACACCGCGACCCGCGTGAACCCGAACGCCTCCGTCAGCAGTTGGATCGCGGTCTTGGCGTCGCGGTAGAGCAGAGTCGGGTAGACGGACGGAACACCTGCCATGACGATCACTCCCTCTCGTGCAGTGCGCCTGCGTGCCTGGACGGGTCCGTGACCAACGGCCTGTCACCGACGGCATGTGACCCACGACACAGCATGGCAGGCGCCACCGACAGTCAGCGGAAGGTGTTGCACTGGGCCATGTCGCCCGTCCGGTAGCCCTGGTAGAACCACTGCCGGCGTTGCTCGGCGCTGCCGTGCGTCCACGACTCCGGGGTGACCCGCCCCTGGAACTTCTCCTGGATCCGGTCGTCGCCGACCGCCGCCGCCGCGTCCAGACCGTCCTTGATGTCCTCGTCGGTCAGCTTCGTGATCAGCGGGCGCCCGGTGGACTCGTCCGGGGTGCGCGTGGCGTTGTGCGCCCACACCCCCGCGTAGCAGTCCGCCTGGAGCTCGACCTTGACCGCGTTGCTGTTCGCGCCCTGCCGGCCGTCCTGGGCCCGCTGGAGGGTGCCGGTCAGGTTCTGGATGTGGTGCCCGTACTCGTGGGCGACGACGTAGGCCTGGGCGAAGGGGCCGCCGCTCGCGCCGAACTTCGTCCGCAGCTCCTCGAAGAAGCCGAGGTCCAGGTAGACCTGCCGATCGGAGGGGCAGTAGAAGGGGCCGACCGCGGAGGTGGCCGCGCCGCACGCCGTGTTCACCCGGCCGGTGAAGAACACCGTCGAGGCCGGGCTGTACCGGCCCCCGCGCCTTTGGAACTCCTGCTTCCAGAAGTCCTGGGTGCTGTTGACCACCGCGACGAGCCGGCAGTCCTCACGGGTGTTCGCGTCCTGCCCCGTGCGGCAGGCCTGCTGTACCTGGCTCGCGGAAGAGGAGGTGGCCACCGGCTCGGGGTTGCCCTCGGTCAGCCCCAGCTGCTCGGGGCCCACGCCGAAGAGCAACCCCATGATCAGTGCGATCAAACCGACGATGCCGCCGCCGACCGTGGCCTTCCCGCCGGGGATGCGGCTGCCCCGCACGTCCTTGACCTCGGACGTGTCCAGATTGGCGTCGTCGTCGAACTGCATGCCGCACCGCCCTCGATTCCTCGTGTCCGCCCTGCGGCGAGTATCAACCCCTTCATCCTGATACGCGCCCCGGCTGATCGGCGTGGGCCCTGCGCCGAACGGGGGACACGGGGGAGGGGTCGCCGCCGGGCGTGATCGATGCCGGGCGGCCCGAAAAGTGGTTGCGCGCCCCCGTTAGAATGTCTCCATGGCAAATCTCCTCGCGGATTAGCGGCGTCGGAGTCCCGCGCGTCCTGCCCCCCTTCCGCCGTCCCCACCGCCCTGGAGTATTTCCGTGATCACCGCCACCGGCGTCGAGCTGCGCGCCGGCGCCCGCATCCTCATCGAGTCCGCCTCCTTCCGCGTCGCCAAGGGCGACCGCATCGGTCTGGTCGGCCGCAACGGGGCGGGCAAGACCACCCTCACCAAGTGCCTCGCGGGCGAGGGCCAGCCCGCCGGCGGCACGATCACCCGATCCGGTGAGGTCGGCTACCTGCCGCAGGACCCGCGCACCGGCGACCTCGACGTACTGGCCCGCGACCGGATCCTCTCCGCGCGCGGCCTCGACGTGCTGATCAAGAAGATGCGGATGAACGAGGAGCGCATCGCCACCGGCTCCGGAGGCACCCGCGACAAGGCGATGAAGCAGTACGAGCGCCAGGAGACCGAGTTCCTGACCAAGGGCGGGTACGCCGCCGAGGCGGAGGCCGCCACCATCTCGGCCGCCCTCGGCCTGCCCGACCGGGTCCTCGGCCAGCCGCTCCACACCCTCTCCGGTGGCCAGCGCCGCCGCGTCGAGCTGGCCCGCATCCTCTTCTCGGACGCCGACACCCTGCTCCTCGACGAGCCCACCAACCACCTCGACGCCGACTCCATCGTCTGGCTGCGCGACTACCTGAAGACCTACCGCGGCGGCTTCATCGTGATCTCCCACGACGTCGACCTGGTCGAGACCGTCGTCAACAAGGTCTTCTACCTGGACGCGAACCGCTCCCAGATCGACGTCTACAACATGGGCTGGAAGCTCTACCAGCAGCAGCGCGAGGCCGACGAGAAGCGCCGCAAGCGCGAGCGCCAGAACGCCGAGAAGAAGGCCGCGGCCCTGAACTCGCAGGCCGACAAGATGCGCGCCAAGGCCACCAAGACCGTCGCCGCGCAGAACATGGCCAAGCGCGCCGACCGGCTGCTCGCGGGCCTCGACGCCGTACGCGTCTCCGACAAGGTCGCCAAGCTCCGCTTCCCGGACCCGGCGCCCTGCGGCAAGACCCCGCTCACCGCCGAGGGCCTGTCGAAGTCCTACGGGTCCCTGGAGATCTTCACCGACGTCGACCTGGCCATCGACAAGGGTTCCCGCGTGGTCATCCTCGGTCTCAACGGCGCCGGCAAGACCACGCTGCTGCGCCTGCTCTCGGGCACCGAGAAGCCGGACACCGGCACGGTCGTCCCCGGTCACGGCCTCAAGCTGGGCTACTACGCCCAGGAGCACGAGACCCTGGACCCGGAGCGCACGGTCCTGGAGAACATGCGCTCCTCCGCGCCCGACCTGGACCTGGTCGCCGTCCGCAAGACGCTCGGCTCGTTCCTGTTCTCCGGCGACGACGTGGACAAGCCCGCGGGCGTGCTCTCCGGCGGCGAGAAGACCCGGCTGGCCCTGGCCACGCTGGTCGTCTCCTCGGCGAACGTGCTGCTCCTCGACGAGCCCACGAACAACCTGGACCCGGCCAGCCGCGAGGAGATCCTGGGCGCGCTGCGCACGTACAAGGGCGCCGTCATCCTCGTCACGCACGACGAGGGCGCGGTCGAGGCCCTGGAGCCGGAGCGGATCATCCTGCTGCCGGACGGGGTCGAGGACCTGTGGGGTCCGGACTACCGGGACCTGGTCGCCCTCGCCTGATCGCCTGACCTGATCGGCGCCTCGCAGGCCCGCCGAAGGGTTCCGGTTCGTTGATCCAGTTCCTTATGGATCATTCGGCCCACCTGTGATCCATCATCTGAGTGAGGCGGTCTCATCCCCTCGCACGGTGTTCGACGGCTCCGGCCCTACCCGCTCGGGTACGCGGCCGGAGCCGTCGCCTTTTCCGCAGCGACCTCCTGACCTGCTGATTCCCCTCAGAGGTGAAGGAATGTGACGGAGGTCATGCATCGGAAGAGAAGATTCCGTTCTGCTGCCGTGTCCACTCCTTGAGAAATGCCGTCGCACCGACCTTGCTGAATGGGTGGCCAGGAAGCGTGGGAGGGGTGATCATGAGAAGTCCAGAGCGCACTTCCCATGAGGAGGCACGGGTGGCCGAGACTCTGAAGAAGGGCAGCCGGGTAACCGGCGCCGCGCGCGACAAGCTCGCGGCAGACCTGAAGAAGAAATATGACTCCGGTGCGAGTATCCGGGCGCTGGCCGAGGAAACCGGTCGGTCGTACGGATTCGTACATCGGATGCTCAGTGAGTCCGGAGTCGTGCTGCGTGGTCGCGGTGGCGCGACGCGCGGCAAGAAAGCGGCCTCGGCCTGATCCGGCCGGAGACGCTCCACAGCTCCATGCGTGACGTTTGACGATCTGCTCAAACGGTTCCGAGGCTTTGACGGTTCCTTCGGTGACCCCCCGGTCGGTCATGTGGTCGGCTGGGTGGTTACTGTGCAGTCACTTAGGCCGGGCTCGCGGCCGACTACACACCGGAGGGCACCGACATGGCTCTGCTCGACAAGGACGGCGTACGGCTCACCGTCGACGACACGGTCGCCACGGTGACATTGACCAATCCGGCCAAGCGAAACGCTCAATCCCCCGCGCTCTGGCGGGCGTTGACGGAGGCCGGACGGTCGCTGCCGGGCACCGTTCGGGTCGTCGTGCTGCGCGGCGAGGGCAAGTCCTTCTCCGCAGGGCTCGACCGTCAGGCGTTCACCCCTGAAGGCTTCGAGGGTGAGCCGTCCTTCCTCGATCTGGCGCGCGGTTCGGACGAACTGCTCGACAGCACCATCGCCGAGTACCAGGAGGCATTCACCTGGTGGCGGCGCAACGACATCATCTCCGTCGCCGCCGTGCAGGGGCACGCGATCGGCGCCGGCTTCCAGCTCGCGCTCGCGTGCGACCTGCGCGTGGTGGCGGACGACGTCCAGTTCGCCATGCGCGAGACCAGCCTGGGACTGGTGCCCGACCTGGCCGGCACCCAGCCGCTGACCTCGCTCGTCGGCTACGCCCGCGCGCTGGAGATCTGCGCGACGGGACGTTCCGTGCACGCCGAGGAGGCCGAGCGGGTGGGCCTCGCGAACCTGGTGGTCGCCGTCGACGAGCTCGACGCGGCCGTCAAGGACCTGACCACCGCGCTCCTGGCCCCGCCGCGGGACGCGGTCATCGAGACCAAGGCCCTGCTCCGGGAGGCCACGGCCCGGCCGTACGACGCCCAGCGCACCGCGGAACGCGCTGCCCAGGCGCGTCGTCTGCGTGACCTGGCGGGGCTCTCCGACTGACCCCGAACCCTCCACGCCCCGACGGGGCCCGGACCCCCCGCGCACCGGCGCCGTGCGCGCGGGGGGACCGGGCCCCGTCGGCGTGTGCGGGATCGCCGCCGCACCCCGGCCCGGTCGGCGCCCAATGGTCGGCCCCGGGGGAGGCGGGCGGACGGCCGGGGGGTGGATCGATCGGCCCAGTCCACGGCGCGCCGGGGCCGCTTCGCGCTTACCGTGGTCGGGAGTCCGCAAGCGCGAAGGGACACACGATGACCGAATCCACAGCAGGGGGTTCCCACCGGGACCCGGCCGAACGGGGCCGCACCAGCATCGCCGACGGGGTGGTCGAGAAGATCGCCGGACTGGCCGCCCGCGAGGTGGTCGGCGTCCACGCGATGGGCAGCGGCACCGGCCTCTCCCGCACCTTCGGAGCCGTCCGCGACCGCGTTCCCGGCGGGGCGAAAGCCTCCGTGTCCCGGGGCGTCAAGGCGGAGGTCGGCGAGGTTCAGACGGCTCTCGATCTGGAGATCGTCGTCGACTACGGCGTGTCGATCCGCGACGTGGCCCGGGCCGTACGCGAGAACGTCATCTCGGCGGTCGAGCGCATGACGGGCCTGGAGGTCGTCGAGGTCAACATCGCGGTCAGTGACGTCAAGCTGCCCGACGAGGAAGACGACGAGCCGGAATCCAGGCTCCACTAGCCGAGAGGACCCGCATGAGCATGGCGGTTGCCGGCCTGCTGGCCGGCATGGGAATGGGGTTCGCCGGCTACTTCGGCGGCTTCGGTGCCTTTCTGCTGGTCGCCGCCCTCGGCGCCATCGGCTTCATCGTCGGCCGTTTCTTCGACGGCGACCTCGAACTCGGTGACCTGTTCCGCCCACGCGACGACCGGCGCAGGTGAGGCCCCGATGAGCACCAGCACCCCGCGGGCCACACCGGCCCGGGTGTCCGCAGCCGAGCGGGGATCCACCCGGATCGCGGACCGGGTCGTCGCCAAGATCGCGGCGCAGGCCGCACGCGAGGCGCTCGTCGGCGAGGCGGACGCGGCGGCGCCCCCACACGCCACCGTCACCGTCCACCACGACATCGCACGCGTCCGGGTGAGCCTGGAGCTGCCCTACCCGTCCGACGTCGCCGCCCAGAGCGCGGCCGTCCGCCGCCGGGTGGCCGAACGCATCGAACAGTGCGCGTCGATGACGGTGCCCGAGGTGGCCGTCGAGGTCGAGCACCTGCACCCCGCGCACCTCCGCCCGGCAACCGCCGGGCGGGACCGGCGGCTGCGGTGACGGCGGGTGCCCGCCGGTTCCGTTCCGAGCGCCGGATCCCGGCCGCGCTGACCGCGCTGGCCGTGCTCGGCGCGGCCGGAGTGCTCCTGTACGACCTGGCGGCCGTACGCGCCCACCGGCCCGGCATGGGCTGGCGCCGGGAACTCGCCCTCCAACTGGAGCGCTACACCCCCGCCGACCCGGAGGTCCTGATCGGCGCCGGGGTCCTGGCGCTGATCGGGGCGGTCCTGCTGGTGCTGGCGATCACCCCGGGGCTGCGCGGAATCCTGCAGATGCGCACCTCGGAGTCGGGGATGCGGGCCGGACTGGGGCGCAAGGCGGCCGGGCTGGTCCTGCGGGACCGGGCCATGGAGGTGTCCGGGGTGAACTCGGTGCGGGTCAAGGTGGGCCGGTCCCGCATCGGGGTACGGGCCACCTCGCACTTCCGCGAACTGGACGAGGTACGAGCCGACCTGGACGCGGTGCTCGCCGTCGGCATCGAGGAACTGGGCCTCGTGCACGAGCCGGGGCCCCGCGTACGGGTCAACCGGAAAGGGTGACGCGATGCTCGGCTCGGTCAACCGGGTACTGCTGGCCATCGTCGGAGCCGTGCTGCTGGCTGTCGGGATCACGGCGCTGACCGGATCCTGGCCGTTCGGCGGCCGGCACGCGCCGTTGCTGGCGGCGGAGGTCCGGCGACGGTACGGGGACGCGGACGGCTGGTGGTGGGCGCTGGTCGCCGGCCTGGGCCTGTGCGTGCTGCTCGCACTGTGGTGGCTGCTGGCACAACTGCGCAGGTCACGACTGGACGCCGTACTCGTGGACACCGGGGACGGGGCGTACGCGCTGCTGCGCGGGCGGGCGCTGGAGTCGGCGGTCGCCGCCGAGGCGGGGGCGCTCGACGGGGTCGCCCGCTGCCGGGTCGCGCTGCGCGGGCGCCGGGAGACACCGAGCCTGCGGGTCGCGCTGGAACTGGAGCCGCACGCGGTCCCCGCCGACGCCCTGGCCGGGCTCGCCGGCCCGGTCCTCGCCCACGCCCGTGCCTCGGCCGGCCTGCCCGAACTCCCCGCGGAGGCCCGGCTCAAGGTCGGCTCGCACCGGGCGGCCCGGGTCACCTGAGACCCGAGCCGCACGCCCGAGCCGCACGACCCGAGCCGCACGCCGAGGGGCGCGAGCCGTCGTCGGAAGCGGGCGTCAGAAGCCGTGGCGGAAGCCTCCGTCGATCGGCAGCATGACGCCCGTCAGGTACGAGGCCGCCGGGGACAGCAGGAAGGCCGCCGTGCGACCGAACTCCTCCGGGGTGCCGTAACGCCGCAGCGGGATGCGCGACTCGTTCGCCACCCTGGCGGCGTCCGCGTCGCCGGCCAGGGCGTCCAGCTCCCGTACCCGGTCCGTGTCGATCCGGGCCGGCAGCAGCCCGATCACCCGGATCCCGCGCGGGCCCAACTCCACCGACAGGGACTTCGCGAAGCCGGCCAGTCCCGGCCGCAGTCCGTTCGAGATCGTCAGCCCGGGGATCGGCTCGTGCACCGAGCCCGACAGCACGAACCCGATGACGCCGCCCTCGCCCAGCTCGGCCGCCGCGGCGCGCGCGAGCCGGACCGCGCCCAGGAAGACCGACTCGAAGGCGGCGGCCCACTGTTCGTCGGTGTTGTCCGCGGCCGTGCCCGGGGCCGGGCCGCCGACGCTGATCAGGATGCCGTCGAGGCGCCCGAAGCGTTCCCGGGCCTCGGCGACGAGGCGGGCGGCCGCCGCGGGATCGGCGTTGTCCGCCGCCACTCCCACCGCGTTCGGGCCCAGGGAGGCGGCGGCGTCCGCCGCGCGCCCGGCGTCGCGGCCGGTCAGTACGACTTTCGCGCCGTCGGCCGTCAGCTCGCGCGCGGAGGCGAAGCCCAGCCCGCGGGTGGCTCCGGTGACGACGTAGACACGGTCCTTCAGTCCAAGATCCATGCCCGACACGCTACGCCGAAGCGGGCACCGATTCCGAGGAGGCCTTGGCCGCCGCCTCCGCGCGGTCCCGCTTCTCCCGGCGTACCAGGATCACCCACCCCACCGGCACTCCGGCCGTGAACATCCACCACTGGATCGCGTACGCCATGTGCGCGCCGATCGAGTCGTGGTCGGGGTCGCCCACCGGCTCCGGGCTGTCGTTCGCCGGGACCGGTGCGGTGAGTTCCAGGTAGCCGCCGAGGACGGTCCGGCCCACGGATTCCGCCTGCTGCGTGCTGTTGATCAGCATCACCTGGCGGTCCGGCAGCCCCTTGCGGTCCCTGATCCCGCTGTCGCCGCTCGTCTCGTCGGCCTTCAGCCGACCGGTGACCGTGATCTCGCCCTTGGGCGCGGCCGGCACCGGCGGGTAGGCGCGCGCGTCGTCGCCGCCCGCCACCCAGCCGCGGTTGACCAGGACGACCCGGCCGTCGCGCAGCACCAGCGGGGTGATGACGTGGAAGCCGACCTTGTCGTCGTTGTTGGTCCGGCGGCGGACCACGACCTCGTGCTCCGCGTCGTACGTACCCGTCGCGGTGACCGCGCGCCAGTAGTCGGCCCGGGGGACGGTGTGACCGGGGGAGGTGAGCTCGGTGACGGGCACCGGCTTCCCGTACAGGTTCCTCGCGATCAGCTCGTTCTGCGCCACCCGGTGCTCGTGGCGGTGGAACTGCCAGAAGCCCAACTTGATCATCGCCGGGATGAGGGCGAGGGCGATGAGGGTCAGGCACACCCACTGCCGGGTCAGTACAAAGCGGTACACGCCCTCGACGTTACCCCCAGCCGAGAAGACCCCGGCGGCCGGGTGGCCGTCCGGGGCCCGGATGGAGGGTTCGGGTGACGACGGGTTCGGCGGCCGACGGGTTCGGTAGCCGATGGGTTCCAGGACGACCGGTCGGGAGCGACGCGGAGTCAGACGTGATCGACGATGCCCGCCTTTCCGGCAGCGCGGGCGCAGTGCGCCCCGCAGTACCACTGGCCCTCGACGTCGACGCCCTGCCCGATGATCTGGACCCGGCAGTGCTCGCAGATGGGCGCCATGCGGTGAATGGCGCAGGAGAAGCAGTCGAAGACGTGCACCGCGCCCTGCGCGTGCACCTCGAAGGACATCCCGTAATCGTTTCCGCAGACCTCACAACGTGCCATGCGCCACAGGGTGGAACCGGACGGGCGGACCGGGAAGGAGGGCGCCGGGCGAGTCGCGTGACGCTCACCCGTCTGCCGCAGCCACGTCCCGCAGCAGGTGGGTGAAGGCGGCCTCGTCGAGGACCGGGGTGCCGAAGGACTTCGCCTTGACGGTCTTCGAGGTCGAGGAGTCGGGGTCGTTGGTGACGAGCAGGCTCGTGAGCCGCGACACACTCGTCGCGACGTGCAGGCCGGCCTCGATCGCCCGGTCCTCCAGCAGCTCCCGGTCCACGGAGGTGTCCCCGGAGAACGCGATCCGCATGCCCTGCTTGAGGGGTTTGCCGTCCTCGAACCGACCCGGGTTGGGGTAGGGGCACGCGGGCCGCTTGCGGGAGGCCCGCCAACTGGTCGCGCCGAACGGCCCCTGGTAGCCGACCCGGGGGGCGGCCGGCGTGTCCGACCACTCCGTCAACGGCCGGCACTCCAGCAGGGGCAGCCGTACGTTGTCCCGCGCGGCGGCGTGCAGCGACGGACGGAAGGCCTCCGCGAGCACCCGGGCGTCGTCGAGCGCGTGGTGGGCGCGTTGCTGGACCACGCCGAAGTGCGCGGCGAGGGACTCCAGCTTGTGGTTGGGCAGCGGCAGTTTCAGTTCCTTCGACAGGGCGATGGTGCACAGCCGCTGGCGGACGGGCGCCGTCGTGGCGGCCCGCGCGTACTCCCGGGAGATCATCTGCCAGTCGAAGATGGCGTTGTGGGCGACGAGCACACGGTCCGCGAGGCGACCCGCGAACTCCTCGGCGATGTCCTCGAAGAGCGGCGCGTCCTGGAGCATGGCGCTGGTGAGGCCGTGGATCCAGACCGGGCCCGGATCCCTGCGCGGGTTGACCAGCGTGTACCAGTGGTCCTCCACGTTGCCCTGCGCGTCGAGCCGGTAGACGGCCGCGGACACTATCCGGTCGTCGCGAGCGAGCCCGGTGGTCTCCACGTCGACGACCGCGTACCCCTGTGGGTACGCGGTCGGCCACATCGTCTCTGCGGTCGTACGGTCGTCGAGCATGGTCACAGAGGATATCGGCCCCGACTGACACCCGTGGCCCCGCCGGGGTACCCGGGCCGTCGACCGGGGGCGGCGACGAGGTCACCCGAGGGCCGCGACGAGGTCAGCCGCCGCGAGCCGTTCGAGCCGGCGCGGGTCGCGGCGGCGGGGACAGGAGGGCGCTCACGAGTGCCCGTACCGAGAGCAGGAACAGCCGTTCCGGGTCGGCCGGGCGGGCCAGGGCCCGGGCGAGCGCCCGGTCGTCGGGGGCCGCGGCGGGGTCCCAGAGCTCGCTCTCGGCGGGGGATTGGACGGGCGAGCGCTCGCGGTTGCGTTCGACCAGCAGGAAGCCGACGATCTGGAACTGGATCGCGCGGACCGCGTCGGCGGCCCGTGCCCCGCGCAGTCCGGCGGCGTGTACCTCGTGGACCAGGGCCTGTTGGGCGGGCAGGAACATCCGCTCGGTGAGACCTCGTTCGTGGACCATCGCGATCAGGTGGGGGCGTTCGCGCAGTTCCCGGCGCAGGGTCCGGGCCACGGAGAGGATCCGGTCGGCCGGGGTGCGGCCCGCGCCGGGCCCGCCGGACGGGGTGCGGGGCAGGATCGCGCCCATGTCCCGGACGGTCCGCTCCACGAGGGCGTCGAGCAGCGATTCGCGGTTGCCGACGTGCCAGTAGATGGAGGTGACCGCCGTGCCCAGTTCGGCGGCGAGTTTGCGCATGGTGAGTGCCGCCGGGCCGTGCTGCTTGACCAGCGACGAGGCCGCCTCCAACACCTCCTCGCGGGTCAGCGCGTTTCGGGCCATGAGGGAGGCCGCCAATCTGTCGGACCGTCACTTCCGGTGTGTGCGTGGGTCTTTACCCTTCATCGTCGACGGTGTAACTGTGTTACAGAACCCCCGGGAAACCCAGCGAAGGGTGGTACACCCATGGCACGCGTACGGTACGGAGCGCGCACCGAGGCGGAGATCGCGGCGTCGCGCGAGAAGAGCTCGAAGCTCCCGGACATCTGGTCCACCGGGGTGGTGGCGGTCTGGGAGAGCGACCCGGACGTGGTCGCGGCCGTCCTGCCGCCACCGCTCAAGCCCGCCGAGCGGCCCCTCGTACGAGCCAACATCAGCAAGGTCGACCTGCCCGGCTACCCGCTCGGCGCGGGCTCCGTGGCCGTGGCCGCCCGGCACGGCGGCGTCGAGGGCTGGTACCCGCTCGTCATGCCGATGACGCACGAGCGGGCCCTGGTCGGCGGCCGTGAGGTGTTCGGGGAGCCCAAGAAGCTGGGCGAGGTCACCGTCGAGCGGGACGGGCTCGTCGTACGGGCCGCCCTCGCCCGGCACGGGATCGCCTTCGTCGAGGTGCGCGGGGCGGTGGACCGCGCGCTGCCCCTGCCCGCACCCGCCACCAAGACCGACTTCTACTTCAAGTTCCTGCCCGCCGTGGACGGTTCGGGCTTCGACGTCGAGCCCGTCCTCGTGCACTGCACCCGCAACGAGAAGGTCCGCAAACTGGAGCACGTCACCGGTGACGTGGTGTTGCGCGAATCGATGTTCGACCCGGTCGCGGATCTTCCCGTACGCCGTCTCGTGGAGATCACCATCGGGGAGAAGACCACCGACCAGCGGGGCAGGGTCGTCGAGCGGGTCAGCGCCCAAGCCCTGCTCCCGTACGTCCACCAGCGCTACGACGACCCGATGCAGATCCTCGACGGCCCCCCGGAAGGCAGCGTCTGAGATGCGACTCGAACCGGGACAGGTGGCCGTCGTCACCGGCGCCGCGAGCGGCATCGGCCTCGCCATGGCCCGCCGCTTCGCCGCCGAGGGGCTGAAGGTGGTCCTCGCCGACGTGGAGGAGGGCGCCCTGCGCAAGGCCGCCGACGAACTGACGGCCGACGGCGCGGAGGTCCTCGCCCGGCCCGTCGACGTCAGCGACCGGGATTCCGTCATCGCCCTCGCCGACGCCGCGTACGAGGCCTTCGGCGCCGTCCACGTCCTGTGCAACAACGCGGGCGTCGGCTCCGGCGCCGAGGGCCGCATGTGGGAGCACGAACCCAACGACTGGAAGTGGGCCTTCTCCGTCAACGTCTGGGGCGTCTTCCACGGGATCCAGGCCTTCGTCCCGCGCATGCTCGCCGGCGGCGCACCCGGCCACGTCGTCAACACCTCCTCCGGCGACGGCGGCATCGCCCCGCTGCCCACCGCCTCCGTGTACGCCGTCACCAAGGCGGCGGTGGTCACCATGACCGAGTCGCTCTACGCCCACCTCAAGGCGGAGGGCGCCCGGGTCGGGGCCTCCGTCCTCTTCCCCGGGCCGCACATGCTGCGCACCGGACTGTGGGAGTCGCACCGCAACCGGCCCGACCGCTACGCGAAGGAACGGCCGCGCAAGTCCCCGTACCGCAGCCTCGACCAGTACGAGACGGCGATGCGCGAGGCCGGCCACGCGGTGGAGTTCACCCCGGTCGAGGAGGTCGCCGAGCACGTCGTCGAGGGCATCCTCGCCGACCGGTTCTGGATGCTCCCGGCCAGTGAGCACAGCGACCGGCAGATCCGCGCCCGGTCACGGTCGATGCTCGACCGCGCCAACCCCGCCTACCTGGAAAGTTTCATCCTCGACTGAGGAGCGTCCGTCGTGAGCGACACCCCGTACGAAGACCCGTACCTGATCATCTCCTCCGACTGCCACGCGGGCCTGCCCACCGAGCAGTACCGCCCCTACCTCGACAGCGCCTTCCACCGCGAGTTCGACGAGTTCCTCGGTCAACGCGACGCGCGCCGCGAGGAGGCCACCCGCCTCGGCGTGCGCAACGAGGCCTTCGCCGAGAAGTGGTTCCACGACCACGAGGAAGGCCTCAAGGGCGGCTGGGACGTGGGCCGACGCCTCAAGGAACTCGACGGCGACGGCGTGGCCGCCGAGGTCGTCTTCCCCGACGCGGACGCCGTCGACAGCCAGACCGCCGCCCCCTTCGGCGTGGGCCTGGGCCTGTCCGGCGACCAGGACCCCGCACTGGGCATGGCGGGTGCGCGGGCGCACAACCGCTGGCTCGCCGAGTTCGTGTCCCGGAACCCCGAACGACACTGCGGCGTCGCCCTGCTGCCCATCACGGGCGAACCCGCCGAGGTGGTCGCGGAGATCCACCGGGCCAAGGAGTCCGGGCTCGGCGCGTTGATGATCCCCTCGATGTGGGTGGACAAGGCGCCCTACCACGACCGCCGCTACGACCCCGTGTGGGCGGCGGCGGCCGAGACCGCGATGCCCGTCGTCACGCACTCGGGGGCCGCGCCCCGCCACGAGTACGGCGACCACCTCGGCATCTACGTCTCCGAGGTCACCTGGTGGCCCTCGCGGCCCCTGTGGTTCCTCCTGTGGTCCGGGGTCTTCGAACGCCACCCCGGCCTGAGGTTCGGCATCGCCGAGTCCGGCTGCTGGTGGCTGCCCAACCAACTGTGGTTCATGGACCGCCTCTACCTCGGCGCGCACGGCGGCAAGAAGCTCTCGCCCTTCGCCGAGCTGACGCGCCCGCCGAGCGAGTACCTGGACCGCCAGGTGTTCATCTGCGCCACGAACACCAAGCGCCGCGAACTCGCCCAGCGTTACGAGATCGGCGTCGACAACATCCTGTGGGGCTCGGACTTCCCGCACCCCGAGGGGACCTGGCCGCACACCCGCACCTGGCTGAAGAACACCTTCCACGACATCCCCGTCGACGAGACCCGCCGCATGCTGGGCCTGGCCGCCGCCGACGTCTTCGGCTTCGACACGGCGCGGCTCGCCCCCATCGCCCACCGGATCGGGCCGACCCCGGCGGAGCTCGGCCAGCCCACCGACCAGGCGGCCGTACGTGCCTCCTGGGCCCGCTCGCGGGAGGTGGGCCGGCACTGGCTCACCGGACACGACTTCCCGACGCTGGGGGTCTCGTGACGACGCCGGCCGAGGACCGCTACACCGTCGTCTCGGCGGACTGCCACGCGGGCGCCGACCTGCTGGACTACAAGCCGTACCTGGAGAAGCGCCACCACGACGAGTTCGACGCCTGGGCGGCCTCGTACGTGAACCCGTACGAGGACCTCCTCGCGGACACCGCCGACCGGAACTGGAACTCCCGGCGCCGACTGGCGGAACTCGAAGCCGACGGCATCGTCGCGGAAGTCCTCTTCCCGAACACGATCCCGCCCTTCTTCCCGTCCGCCGCCCTGATGGCCCCGGCGCCCACCCGCGAGGAGTTCACCCTGCGCTGGGCGGGCCTGCGGGCCCACAACCGGTGGCTGGCCGACTTCTGCGACGACGCCCCGGGACGCCGCGCCGGTGTCACCCAGATCCTGCTGAACGACGTCGACGAGGCGGTGAAGGAGATCCGCCGCACCCGCGACGCCGGCCTGACCGGCGGGATCCTCCTGCCGGGCGCGCCCCCGGGCAGCGGCGTCCCCGAGCTGTACTCCGCCGCCTACGACCCCATCTGGGCGGTGTGCGACGAGCTGGAGGTCCCGGTCAACCACCACGGCGGCTCGGCCTCGCCCCCGCTGGGGGACGAGCCGGCGGCCCGGGCGGTCTTCATGGTGGAGACCACCTGGTTCTCCCACCGCGCCCTGTGGCACCTGATCTTCGGCGGCGCCTTCCGCCGGCACCCAGGCCTCCGGCTCGTCCTGACGGAACAGGGCTCCGGCTGGATCCCCGGCGTGATGGAGATGCTCGACTACTACCACGGCCGTCTGGTCGCCGCCTCGGCCACCGCGGAGGCCAAGTTCGGCGCGGGTCTGGCCCGGTCCATGGGCAAGGGGCCGAGCGAGGTGTGGCGGGACAACTGCTTCGTGGGGGCCAGCTTCATGCGCCCCCACGAGGTCCCGCTGCGCCACCGGATCGGCCTCGACAAGATCATGTGGGGTTCCGACTACCCCCACGACGAGGGCACCACGCCGTTCTCCCGCGAAGGCCTCCGCATCGCCTACGCGGGCCTGCCCCGCGAGGAGGTGGCCGCCATGGTCGGCGGGAACGCGGCCCGCGTCTACGGCTTCGACCTCGCCCGGCTGGACACGGTCGCGGCCACGTGCGGCCCGCTGGTCTCGGAGATCGCCGAGCCGCTGACGGAGATCCCCCCGGCCGCCACCAGCCCGGCCTTCGCCCGAGGGGGCTCGGTGCGGGTCTGGTAGATCCCGCCTATCCCGCCTATCCCGCCGGACCGGCCTGGTCCGGTGAATCGGCCCGGTCCGGCGAACCGGCGGTCCCGCCGGAGCGGCTCAGTCCCTGCGGACGAGCCACTCCGGCGCGATCCGTTCCGCCCCGCTCACGTTCGTGCCCCGGTGCACCTCGACGACCAGGCCCTCCAGATCCGCGAGCGGCGACAGGTCCACCGTGCCCAGGCACTCGCTCAGCACCAGCCGCCGCAACCCCCGGAACGCGCGCAACGGCTCCAACGTCCCCTCCAGCGCACACCTGATCAGGGTCAGCCGGGTCAGCCGCTCGTAGGGCAGGAGCGCCTCGATCGCCACCGGCGCGGCATGCCGGATCTGCAACCCGTCCAGGTCCGGCAGCGGCAGCTCCCGCGTCAACTGCCGGTACTGGCCGCTCCCGGCGATCGTCAGCGTCCGCACCCCGGGCCACCGGTCGATCCCGTCCAGCGTCATCCGGCGGGCGCCCTGCCAGATGTGCAGCGCGGCCAGGGTCTCCGCCGCCGGGACGTCCCCGATCCGCCGCTGCTCCGGCTCGAACCCGATGACCAGGGAGCGCAACCCCGCGGCCCCGGCCAGCGGGGCCAGCGAGAGTCCGTCCCGCAGGTAGCCGAAGGCGAGGCTGTCCGCCGCCAGCTCGGTCACCACCTCGACCCCGGTCACCTGCGGGCAGTCCAACACCCCCAGATGGCGCAGCGTCGGATGCCCGGCCAGCGGGGACAGGTCGGTCAGCCCCGGATTGCGGTGCATGACCAGCCACTCCAGGTCCCGCCGGCCCGAGATCGCCGGCGGGATCGGGCCGTCCCAGGTCAGGTGGACCCGGTGGATGTGCCGCAACCGCTCGTAGGTCGCCAACTGCTCGGCCGTGCGCAGGTGCAGGTGGCCCTCGCGTACGGGCGCCCCGGACAGCACCGCGTCCGCGTACGCCTCGTTGGGGAAGCGCCCCCACGAGTCCGACAGCTCGTGCACCACCTCGTACCGGTCGTCCGACCGGAACCCCGCGATGACCTGGAGTGCCCGGTCCCCGCCGACCAGCGCGGCCGTCCGGATCGTCGCGGCTGCCTCGTCCTCGGTGAGGTCGGCCGGTTCCGGCAGAAGTTCCAGGACCAGTTCCCCCGCCTTGGCCAGCTCCTCGGCCTGCGCGGCCGAACGCGGCGGCAGCAGGTGCGCCGTACGGGTCTCCACCTCGTGCCACACCTCCGGGTCCAGCTCGGGGGCGTGCTCCAGACAGGCCGCCGCCAGCAGCACCAGCCGGCTGCGGTCCCGTTCGTTCTCGTCGGCCCGCCGCAGCAACTCCCGCAGCAGGTGGGCCCGTTCGTCGGGTCTGGCGTGTCCGACCGCCATCCGGATCACGTCGTCCCAGGTGTCCTCGTGCGCGTTGCGCACCAGCACGCCGAAGTCCCGCGCCTCCACGGCCGCCTTCGCCCCCAGGTAGTCCTGGAAGACGCGGTGGACGAACTGCACGGAATCCGGCACCGGTTCCCGGAGCAGGCCGGAGCGGATCAGCAGATGCCGGAACACCCTGCGCGCACTGCCCTGCGCCCGGACCTGCGGCATCGCGTCGAGCCACTCGCCGACCATCTCGATCGCCTCCTCGAAGGAGGCCACCAACTGCCCGTTGCGGATGAGCCAGTACGCCAGCCGCTGGAGCAGCACCGTCTGCTCGTCCCGGCTGAGGTAGACGCCCTCGACCCCCGCTATGTCCCGCTCGGTGTCCCGGCGGACCAGGAGCATGTCCAGCGCGGCGTCGTACAGCTCCTTGCGGGCCCGGGGCAGATGCATCCGCCGGTCCCGGTTCAGGGCGCACAGCAGGGCGCACATCAGCGGGTTGGTGGCCAGTCGGCCGAGGTCCCGGCGCGTGCTCACCGCCTGGATGAGCGACTTCTCGTACGTGTCGAGCTGCTCCCGCTCCTGCCCGGAGACGCCCTCCGCCCGGGCGGAGTCGTGCCAGTGCGTGATGAAGGCCCCGACGCCGTCCCGCTCCATGGGCAGCAGCGACAGGGGGGAGAAGCCGTGCCCGGTCAGCCAGTCCTCCGGGACGGCCGAGGGGCGGGTGGTGATCACGAACCGGGCCGTGGGATAGGCGATGAGCAGGGCCCGGAGCCAGGTCTCCGTCCGGTCGCGCAGGCGGGGCGGGACCTCGTCCACCCCGTCGACCAGGACCAGCGCCCGCCCGGCGGAGAGGAGGGACTCCACCCAGCCGTCCGGTGCCCGCAGCGGCACCCCGGTCGCGCTCAGCCAGTCCTGCGGCATCGGCAGCCCCGCGGGGGAGTTGAAGGACCGCAGCGGCAGCACGAAGGGGACGAGGAGGTTCCAGTCCCGCAGTCCGGGGCCGAAGGTGCGGCGGGCGGAGTTCAGGGCCAGCCACTGCACGAGGGTGCTCTTGCCCGAGCCCGCCGGACCGCGCAGCAGCACCCGCTCGGAGGCGCCGAGGGCCAGTTCGGTGCTCATAGGGGTGGTCCGGCCCGGTTCCTCCAGGAGTCGCTCGCCGCTGACCGCCAGGCTGATGTACGCCCGGTCCAGCGGCCACTCCCGGCGGGCCTGACTGAAGGTGAGCCCGAACAGTTGGAGTCGCCCGTGCGCCTCGGCGATGTACCGGCCGTACCGCTCCTCGAAGGCGAGCGCCGCGCGGTCGCCGGTGTGCGAGAGCCGGTCCACCGCCCGGGCCAACTCGGCCATCCGGCGGACCAGTTCCACGTCCGCCCGGGCGGAGAAGCCCGGCAGGGTGGTCGCGTACTCCACCACGTGCGTGCAGCACAGTTCGACGAGCCGGCGGTGGACGGACTCCGCGGCCTCGCTCAGGCCCGCCGCGCGGGGCGGCGGGATCGCCGCCGCCAGGGCCGCCGGTCGCAGGTCCGCGGCGAAGAGGGCGTCGGCGTCCAGCCGGCCCACCATGGCGAAGGTGTCGGCCACCGAGTCCACCACGGCCGACCGCTCGTGGTCCGGCAGCCGGGCCGCCTCCTCGCCCAGGCGGGAGGCCAGGGTGCGGGTGAGTCGGCGGATCTCGGGGTCGCCCAGTTCCGTCGGTCGGCGCAGGCGGCCGGCGGGACGGGCGGGGTGGGCGGTCAGGCCGGCGCCGGGGGCCCGGGCGAGGAGGGATTTCAGCAGGGTGGTCGCCGCCGTGCCCGCGACCCGTAAGAGAACCGTCTCGAAACCTGTCATGCCCTGGCCTTCCCCTCGACCTCGCCATCATCGCTCGAACCGCCGGTAACACCGATGGATACCGATCGGTAACAACCTCTAGCGGCAGCCCCGAGCCCCGCTCTATGGTGCGGACATGCCGAACCTGCCCGATGTCGTGCTGTGGTCCATACCAGCCTTCGTGCTGCTCACCGTCATCGAGGTGGTCAGTTACCGGCTCCATCCCGACGAGGATGCCGCCGGCTACGACACCAAGGACGCCGCCACGAGCATCACCATGGGGCTGGGCAGCATCGGCTTCGACCTGCTCTGGAAGATCCCGGTCGTCGCGGTCTTCACCGCCGTCTACGAACTCACCCCGCTGCGCGTGCCGTTCCTGTGGTGGACCGCCCTGCTGATGCTCCTCGTCCAGGACTTCCTGTACTACTGGCAGCACCGCCTCCACCACGTGATCCGCATCCTGTGGGCCTGCCACGTGGTCCACCACAGCAGCAAGCGGTTCAACCTCACCACCGCCCTGCGCCAGCCCTGGACCAGTGCCACCACCTGGTGGTTCTACCTGCCCATGGTGGCGCTCGGCGTCCACCCGGCGGCGATCCCGTTCTGCTACGGAATCAACCTGCTCTACCAGTTCTGGGTCCACACCGAGCGCATCGGGAAGCTGCCGCGGCCCTACGAGTACGTCTTCAACACCCCCTCCCACCACCGCGTCCACCACGCCTCGCAGGGCGGCTACCTGGACCGCAACTTCGGCGGCATCCTGATCATCTGGGACCGTCTGTTCGGGTCCTGGGTCGGGGAGACCGACCGGCCCGTCTACGGGCTCACCAAGAACATCGCCACCCACAACCCGCTGCGCGTGGCCACCCACGAATACGCCGCCATCGCCCGCGACGTACGCGCCGCCGGAAGTTGGAGCGAGCGCGCCGGCCGGGTCTTCCGCGGCCCCGGCTGGCAGCCCGCCGCGGCCACCGCCCCGGGCTCCCCGCCCACCGCCCCCGTTCCCGCCCCGGGCTCCCCGGGCGGCGAACCGGCACCGGCATCGGCGCCGCAGCCCCCACAGCCCTCGTCTGCCTCGCCTGCCTCGTCGAAGGCCCCCGCCTCCGAGCACGCCGCGTGAGCGCCACCGAGTCCCGCACGCCGTCCTGGGCGCGGGACACCGCGTCCGGCGGCGGACGACGGGCCCTCGCCGGCCGGATCGCCCTCGCCGGGTTCGCCGTGGCCGCGGCCGTCGACCTCGGCTCGCTCCTCGCCGACTGGCACCTCGGGCACGTCATCGCCAAACCGCTGCTGATGCCGCTGCTCGTCGCCCACGTGATCGCGCTCGGCGCCCCCCGACTGCTGGTCGCCGCCCTGCTGTTCGGCTGGGGCGGGGACCTGGCGCTCCTCTTCGACGCCGATGCCGCGTTCCTGGTCGGCATGGGCTCCTTCGCCCTCGGTCACGTCTGCTACCTCGTGCTCTTCGGCCGGCGCGCGACCAACCCGCTCCTCGGCGGCGCGTACGCCCTCGCCCTCGTCGCCACCGTCGCGCTGCTCTGGAGCGACCTGCCGGCCGAGCTGCGCGTCCCCGTCGCCGGATACAGCCTGCTGCTCACCGCCATGGCCTACCGCTCCAGTGCCCTCGGAGTGCGTGCCGGGATCGGCGGCGCGCTGTTCCTGCTGTCCGACACCCTCATCGCGACCGGGGTCGCCGAGTGGCCCCAGTTGCCCCGGCCCGACTTCTGGATCATGGCCACCTACCTGGCGGCCCAGTACCTGCTGGCCACCGGCGTGCGCCCCCGGGAGGCAGGCGTACGGTAGGGGAGCCCACAAGGCGGGTCCTGCCCACACCACCCCCCGATCCGGAGGACTGCACCACCATGCGCGCCACCGTCATCCACGCCCCGCACGACATCCGCGTGGAGGAGGTGCCCGACGCCGCGATCCGGCGTCCCGAGGACGCCGTCGTCCGCGTACTGCGCGCCTGCATCTGCGGCAGCGACCTCTGGGCCTACCGCGGCGAGGCCGCGCGAGAGCCCGGACAGCGGATCGGCCACGAGTTCCTCGGCATCGTCGAGGAGACCGGCTCCGCCGTCACCGACCTGCGCGCCGGCGACCTCGTCGTCGCCCCCTTCATGTGGTCCGACGGCACCTGCCGGCACTGCGTCGAAGGCCTCCACACGTCCTGCGTGGACGGCGGCTTCTGGGGCTCGGTCGGTCACGACGGCGGCCAGGGCGAGGCCGTCCGCGTTCCGCACGCCGACGGCACCCTGGTCAAGCTGCCCGCCGACGCCGCCTCCGACGACCACCTGCTGACCGCCCTGCTGGCGCTGTCCGACGTCATGGGCACCGGCCACCACGCGGCGCTCGGCGCCGGCGTCCGCAAGGGCTCCACGGTCGCCGTCGTCGGTGACGGCGCGGTCGGCCTGTGCGGCGTCCTCGCCGCGAAGCGCCTCGGCGCCGACCGGATCATCGCGCTGGGCCGCCACACCGCCCGTACGGACATCGCCACGCTCTTCGGCGCCACCGACATCGTCGCCGAACGCGGCGAGGCCGCCGAGGCGGCCGTCCGCGAACTGACCGCCGGCGAGGGCGCGCACGCGGTCATCGAGGCCGTCGGCACCGAACAGTCCATGCGCACGGCCGTCAACATCACCCGCGACGGCGGATCCATCGGCTACGTCGGCGTCCCGCACGGCAGCGGCACCGGCCTGGACCTCGACGTGATGTTCGACCGCAACCTGACCCTGCGCGGCGGCGTCGCGCCGGTGCGCGCGTACATCCCGGAGCTGCTCGCGGACGTGCTCAGCGGCGCGATCGACCCCTCCCCGGTCTTCGACCGGGCGGTCTCCCTGGACGAGGTCCCGGACGGCTACCGCGCGATGGACGACCGCAGCGCGCTCAAGGTGCTCATCAAGCCGTAGGCATCACCGGGCGGTACGGAACGCAAGGGGCCGGTCGGGGAGTACCCCGACCGGCCCCTTCACGTGTCCGGCCCGCCCCACGCGTCACCTCACGCGCGCGTGGGCCACGCCTACGCCATGCCTACTTCACGGCGCGGAGCGCGTTCACCACGCCGGAGCCGTAGTAGCCGGTCTGGCCCCACTTGCTCTTGCAGGTGGTGGCGTCGATCAGCGCGCCGGCGCCGTCGTAGATCTTGTCCGGGCAGGCCTGCTTCGTGGCCTGGGCCTTCAGCAGCGCCTGGAGCTGCGACGGCGTGGCGGAGGGGTGCTTGCTCTTCAGCAGCGCCACGACGCCCGCGACGTGCGGGGCGGCCATCGAGGTGCCCTGCTTGTAGCCGTAGCCGCCGCCCGGAAGGGTCGACAGCACCCGGCCGTTGGCGTCCGGCGTGGCCGGCACCTGCCACTTGTCGCCACCGGGGCCCGCGACGTCGGCGACGCCCAGCCCGTAGCTGGAGTAGTACGACCGAAGGCCCTGGTCGCCGGTGGCGGTCACGGTGACCACGCCGGGGAGCTGGGTGGGAAGGTCGAGGCAGACCTTCGGGTCGATGGTGCGCGGCACGGCGGTGGTGTCGTTCGGGCTGGTGGTGTCCTCGATCGAGGGACCGGCCAGGTCGTGGTCGGAGTTGCCGGCCGAGGCCACGCTCAGGACACCCTTGCGCTCCGCGTACTTCGTCGCCCGCGCGATGGCCTCCACCAGCGCCTTCTGGTCGTCGTCCGACTTGCAGGTGTAGTTCCACGGGTCGACGTAGTAGCTGTTGTTGGTCACCTCGATCCCCTTCTCGGCGGCGAACATGAAGCCGCAGACGACGGCCTCGGTGTAGAAGAGGCTGGTCCCGGGCTCGCTCACCTTGATGGCGGCGACCTTCACGCCGGGCGCGACACCGCTGATGCCGATGTCGTTGCGCGCGGCGGCGATGGTGCCCGCGACGTGGGTGCCGTGGTCGCTGCCGTCGGCGTACGGACGCCAGGCGCCCTCGGTGGTGTCGGGGACACCGCCCACGCAGTTCGCGGACTGGCCCTTGGAGAAGTTCGGGGCGAGGTCCGGGTGGGTGTCGTCCACACCCGTGTCGATGACGCCGACCGTCACGTTGCGGCTGCCGTCGTTGATCTTGTGGGCCTCGTCGGCCTTGATCGCCCGCAGGTCCCACTGGTTCGACTCCAGGGGCTCCTGGCCCGCCGTGGCCTTCGCCGCCGCCTTCGCGGCGTCCGCCGCGCTCAGCCGCTGGGTGGCGCCCTCCTCGGTGGTCTGCACCGGGGACAGCGGGGCCGTCCGGGTGGCGCCGACCGACACGAACAGGCTGCGCTGGGCGCGCAGTTGCTTGGCGAAGTCGGGGTTCTGGGAGTGCGCGACGACGACCCCGATCTGCTCGTGCGAGGTCACCACCGTTCCGCCGGCCTTCTCGATGGCCTTCTTCGCCTGCTTCACCGTCCCGTACGCGGTCAGGTTCGCCACGTACGACAGCTTGGGGCCGGAGGTGTCGGGCTTGGCCGTCGCCACCGCGTCCGCCGTGTTGCCCAGCGGGGCGGCGGACGCCGCGACGGAGGGAAGGAGGGCGAGCGAGGCGGTGAGTGCCAGTCCGACCGGAACGGCGAGTGCGCGCCGCCGGTGACCGGTTCCCAGGTGAGCCATGGGTTCTCCACATCATCCTGAAAAAGGCCGTGCGGGCACGGTTGCGCCCGACGGGTTCATGACACAGGAACCTAGTGCTGTCGTTCGGTCTTGCGCCATCAGTTCGAGGAATCAGTTTCCAATGAATCAACTGGGGTTGAACCGTCTCGACACGCCGTCCGTGCCGTTGACAGGGGGGATCAGCGTCACCATCCCCCTCGCACGGATGTTGTTTCATCCGTCGTCCCCCCTGCACCCGCGTCACAAGGAGAGCCCCCCGTGACCCTCGAAGCAGCAGCCCCACCACCACCGCCCGGCGGCGCGGGGCCGCACCACCCGACCGGCCCCACCGCCGAAGAGTTCACGAGCGTCCAGAACAGCCCCGAGTTCGCCGAACTGCGCGGCTCCTACCGCTCGTTCGCCTTCCCGCTCACCGTGGCGTTCCTCGCCTGGTACCTGCTCTACGTGCTGCTGTCCAACTACGCGGGCGGCTTCATGGGGACCAGGCTCTTCGGGAACATCAACGTCGCCCTCGTCCTCGGCCTCGGCCAGTTCGCGACCACCTTCCTGATCGCCTGGCTGTACTCGCGGCACGCCGCCGCGAAGCTCGACCCCAAGGCCTCGGCCATCAAGGCGCGGATGGAGGCCGGGGAATGACCACGCCGTTCGACCCGGCGACGGCCCCGGCCCTCGCCGCCGGAGCCACCGAGCACCGGCCGCTGATCATCACCCTGTTCGGGCTGTTCGTCGTCGCCACCCTGATCATCACCGTCTGGGCCGGCCGTCAGACCAAGGACGCCGCCGACTTCTACGCGGGCGGACGCCAGTTCACCGGCTTCCAGAACGGCCTCGCGATCTCCGGCGACTACATGTCCGCCGCCTCCTTCCTCGGCATCGCCGGGGCCATCGCGCTCTTCGGCTACGACGGTTTCCTCTACTCCATCGGCTTCCTCGTCGCCTGGCTCGTGGCGCTGCTGCTCGTCGCCGAACCGCTGCGCAACTCCGGCCGCTACACGATGGGCGACGTCCTGGCCTTCCGCATGCGCCAGCGGCCCGTGCGCACCGCCGCGGGCACCTCCACCATCGTGGTCTCGATCTTCTACCTGCTCGCCCAGATGGCCGGCGCGGGCGTCCTCGTCTCCCTGCTCCTGGGCATCACCAGCGACGGCGGCAAGGTGGCCGTGGTCGCGCTGGTCGGCGTACTGATGATCGTCTACGTGACCATCGGCGGGATGAAGGGCACCACCTGGGTCCAGATGGTCAAGGCGGTGCTCCTCATCGCGGGCGCCCTGCTGATCACCCTCATGGTGCTGATCGAGTTCAACTTCAACGTCTCGGAGCTGCTGGGCAAGGCCGCCGAGAACAGCGGGCAGGGTGCCAAGTTCCTTGAGCCGGGGCTCAAGTACGGCAAGGACGCGACGACCAAGCTGGACTTCATCTCCCTCGGCCTCGCCCTCGTCCTGGGCACCGCCGGCCTGCCGCACATCCTGATCCGCTTCTACACCGTCCCCACGGCGCAGGCCGCCCGCAAGTCCGTGAACTGGGCCATCGGCATCATCGGCGCCTTCTACCTGATGACCATCGCCCTCGGCTTCGGCGCCGCCGCCCTGCTCAAGCGGGCCGACATCCTGGCCTCCAACAAGGCCGGCAACACCGCCGCCCCGCTGCTCGCCCAGGAGATCGGCGGCGGCGCCGACTCCACCGGCGGCGCGATCCTGCTCGCCGTGATCTCCGCGGTCGCCTTCGCCACCATCCTCGCCGTCGTCGCGGGCCTGACCCTGGCCTCCTCCTCGTCCTTCGCCCACGACATCTACGTGAACGTCATCCGCAAGGGCAAGGCCACCGAGAAGGAGGAGGTCCGCGCGGCCCGCTGGTCCACCGTGGTCATCGGAGCCGTCGCCATCGGCCTCGGCGCCCTCGCCCGCGACCTGAACGTCGCCGGCCTGGTCGCCCTCGCCTTCGCGGTCGCCGCCTCCGCCAACCTGCCGACGATCCTGTACAGCCTCTTCTGGAAGCGGTTCACCACCCAGGGCGCGCTGTGGTCCATCTACGGAGGCCTGGTCTCGGCCGTCGGCCTGGTGCTCTTCTCCCCGGTGGTCTCCGGCAAGCCCACCTCGATGTTCAAGGACGCCGACTTCTACTGGTTCCCGCTGGAGAATCCGGGGCTCATCTCCATCCCGCTCGGCTTCTTCCTGGGATGGCTGGGAACCGTCCTGTCCAAGGAGAAGGCCGACCCCGCCAAGTTCGCCGAGTTGGAAGTCCGCTCCCTGACCGGAACGGGCGCTGTCTGAGATCCACCGAACACTCAGCGTGGCCGCGTCGTACTTCCCTACGACGCGGCCGCGCCGTGTCTCGTTCATTCGGGCATCCCTGTACGGGAGGGCCGTCGCGTAGGCTCGAATACGGCGCATGCGCTCTCGTTCACCGCAGCGCGACCTCTACGACCGGACAGGGGAGGGGGCCCACAGTGCTTCTCGACACCTATGGCCGCGTGGCCACTGACCTGCGCGTCTCGCTCACCGACCGGTGCAATCTGCGCTGTACGTACTGCATGCCCGAGGAAGGCCTGCAGTGGCTCGGCAAGTCCGACCTGCTCAGCGACGAGGAGATCGTCCGGCTGATTCGGATCGCGGTGACCCGGCTCGGCATCACCGAGGTGCGTTTCACCGGAGGGGAACCGTTGCTGCGCCCCGGCCTGGTCGGGATCGTCGAACAGTGCGCGGCCCTGGAGCCCCGCCCCAGGATGTCCCTCACCACCAACGGCATCGGCCTCAAGCGGACCGCACAGGCGCTCAAGGCCGCCGGCCTCGACCGAGTGAACGTTTCGCTGGACACCCTGCGGCCCGAGGTCTTCAAGACCCTCACCCGCCGCGACCGGCACAAGGACGTCATCGAGGGCATGGCCGCCGCCCGCGCCGCCGGCCTGACCCCCGTCAAGGTCAACGCCGTGCTGATGCCCGGACTCAACGACGACGAGGCCCCCGACCTCCTCGCCTGGGCCGTGGAGAACGAGTACGAGCTCCGCTTCATCGAGCAGATGCCGCTCGACGCCCAGCACGGCTGGAAGCGCGACGGCATGATCACCGCGGGCGACATCCTCCAGTCCCTGCGCACCCGCTTCACCCTCACCGAGGAAGGCGCGGACGAACGCGGCTCCGCCCCGGCCGAACGCTGGGTCGTCGACGGCGGCCCGGCCACCGTCGGCGTCATCGCCTCGGTCACCCGACCCTTCTGCGGCGCCTGCGACCGCACCCGACTGACGGCCGACGGCCAGATCCGCACCTGCCTGTTCGCCACCGAGGAGTCCGACCTGCGGGCCGCGCTGCGCTCGGGCGCCCCGGACGAGGAGATCGCCCGCCTGTGGAAGGTGGCGATGTGGGGCAAGAAGGCCGGGTCCGGCCTCGACGACCCGACCTTCCTCCAGCCCGACCGCCCGATGTCCGCCATCGGCGGCTAGCACGCCCCTCCCGGCACGAAGAACCTCACCGCGGCCCCTCGAAGGCTCGGACCGGCTACCGCCGCTCCGAGCCTTCCGGCTGTACCCACTCGTCGAGCCTCACGACGTCCTTGAGGAAACCGCGGACCCCCAGGAACTGTGAGAGGTGCTCGCGGTGTTCCTCGCACGCCAGCCAGGTCTTCAGCCGCTCGGGCGTGTGGAGGGTCGGGTTGTTCCACGCCAGGACCCAGACCGCCGCGTCACGGCAGCCCTTGGCGGAGCAGGTGGGAGCGACGGCGGGTGTGTTGGTGTCCGTATCAGGGGAGTTCACGCCTCAACCCTACAAACGGAAGGGCGACGCCGAGCAGCCACGGGGGGAGCTGCCCGGCGTCGGTCCGTCGCTCCGACGGGGGATGCGGAGCGCGTAGGCAGTATGTCACGCAAGACCCGATGTGGTGCACTGGAACTTCATGATTGATCTGAGGTTTTCTTGAGGTTTCCGGGCTCCAGTGCGGGGAGCACAGGAGCCGGCATGAAGTGTGAGGGGAGGGACGGAGTCGACTCGCGGCCCGCGTTCGCGATGACCACCGCGACGTACGGCAGCAGCGCGCCCGCGACGAGCGTCACGATCGCCACGTGACGCTCCACGTTCCACAGGACCACCGTGGCGATGACCGACAGGGTCCTGATCACCATCGAGATGACGTACCTGCGTTGCCGGCCCCGCACGTCCTCGGCGAGACCCATCCGCGCCCCGGTGATCCGGAAGACCTCGGCCCCGTTCCGCTTCGTCCGCTGCACGTCTCCACCATCCGATCCACCCGCCGGACACGCCCGGGCCCGGAGGCTTCCACCGTACGCCGGTCCTCCGTCTGGGTGGAGAGCGGGTGCGCCTCGACGTCCCCTTGAGTGGCCCCCGAATGGCGTTGTCCGAAATGCGCTGTAGGCCGGTCGGGCCGAGACTGGGCGCACATGCGCACAACGCGCCAGGAGGAGGCTCGACATGGAATGGGTTTGGGCGATCATCGTCGGTTTTGTGCTGGGCCTGATTGCCCGGGCCATCCTGCCGGGCAAGCAGCACCAGCCACTCTGGCTGACCACCATCTTCGGCATCCTCGGAGCGCTCCTCGGCAACGCCGTCTCCCGGTGGATCGGCGTCGAGGACACCAAGGGCATCGACTGGATCCGCCATCTGCTGCAGCTCGCCGGAGCGGTCCTGATCGTCGGCCTGGGCGACATGCTCTACCTGGCCATCCGGGGCAACAAGCGGCAGACGACCTGAACCCCGTCGACCCGGTCCACCGGGTCGACGCGAAGGGGCCGGCCCGGACCACGCGTCCGAACCGGCCCCTTCGTCATGCCGTCACCGGGTCACCCCGCGCGAACGGCTCAGCCCGTGACCTCGACCGCGGCCAGGTTCTTCTTGCCGCGGCGCAGCACCAGCCAGCGCCCGTGCAGGAGGTCGGCCGCGGCGGGGACCGCGTCCTCGGCGGTGACCTTCACGTTGTTCACGTAGGCACCGCCCTCCTTCACGGTCCGGCGCGCGGCCGACTTGCTGGCGACCAGGCCCGTCTCGGCGAGGAGGTCCACGACCAGCCCCGCCTCGGCGACCCGCGCCCGCGGCAGCTCCGACAGGGCCGCGGCCAGCGTGGCCTCGTCCAGCTCCGTCAGCTCACCCTGACCGAACAGCGCCTTCGACGCGGCGATCACGGCCGCGCACTGGTCGGCGCCGTGCACCAGCGTGGTCAGCTCCTCCGCGAGCGCCCGCTGCGCGGCGCGCGCCTGCGGCCGCTCGGCGGTCTGCGCCTCCAGCTCCTCCAGTTCCTCGCGGGACCGGAAGGACAGGATGCGCATGTAGGTCGAGATGTCCCGGTCGTCCACGTTCAGCCAGAACTGGTAGAACGCGTACGGCGTGGTCATCTCCGGGTCGAGCCAGACGGCGCCGCTCTCGGACTTGCCGAACTTGGTGCCGTCCGCCTTGACCATCAGCGGGGTCGCCATGGCGTGGACGTGCGCGTCCGGCTCCAGGCGGTGGATCAGGTCGAGACCGGCCGTCAGGTTGCCCCACTGGTCCGAGCCGCCCTGCTGGAGCGTGCAGCCGTAACGGCGGTACAGCTCCAGGAAGTCCATGCCCTGGAGCAGCTGGTAGCTGAACTCCGTGTAGCTGATGCCCTGGTCGGACTCCAGCCGGCGGGCCACCGAGTCCTTCGTCAGCATCTTGTTGACGCGGAAGTGCTTGCCGATGTCCCGCAGGAACTCGATGGCGGACAGGCCCGCCGTCCAGTCCAGGTTGTTCACCATGACCGCGGCGTTCTCGCCCTCGAAGGACAGGAACGGCTCGATCTGCGCACGCAGCCGGCTCACCCAGTTCGCGACCGTGTCCGGGTCGTTCAGGGTGCGCTCGGCCGTCGGGCGCGGGTCGCCGATCTGGCCCGTGGCCCCGCCGACCAGAGCCAGCGGACGGTGCCCGGCCTGCTGGAGCCGACGCACGGTGAGCACCTGCACCAGGTGTCCCACGTGCAGCGAGGCCGCGGTCGGGTCGAAACCGCAATAGAACGTGACGGGACCGTCCGCGAAGGCCTTGCGCAGCGCTTCTTCATCGGTGGACAGCGAGAACAGCCCGCGCCACTTCAGTTCGTCGACGATGTCCGTCACGGTTGTGACTCTCCTTGAGCGAGATGAAACAGCGAGATGAAACAGGGTGCTGAGAGGTTCCCCGCCAGTCTAGGCGGGCAGGGAACCTCCCCCCGACTCCCCGACCGGCTCAGACGCCCTTGCTGACCGAGCTCATGTTGAAGTCCGGGATCCGCAGCGCCGGCATCGCGGCCCGGGTGAACCAGTCGCTCCACTCGCGCGGCAGGGTCTGCTCGGTCCGGCCCGCCTCGGAGGCCCGCGACAGCAGGTCCACCGGGGACTCGTTGAAGCGGAAGTTGTTGACCTCCCCGACGACCTGACCGTTCTCCACCAGGTACACGCCGTCCCGGGTCAGGCCCGTGAGCAGCAGAGTCGCCGGGTCCACCTCGCGGATGTACCAGAGGCAGGTCAGCAGCAGACCGCGCTCGGTCGCGGCGACCATCTCCTCCAGCGAGCGGTCGCCGCCGCCGTCGAGGATCAGGTTCCCGAAGCCGGGCGAGACCGGCTGCCCGGTCAGCTCCGCGCTGTGCCGGGTCGTCGTCAGCCGGGCCAGCTCGCCCCCGCTGATCCACTCCGTCGCCGGGACGGCCAGGCCGTTGTCGAAGACGGAGGCGTCGTCGCCCGAGCTGTGCGCGATCACGAACGGCGCCGACTCCAGACCCGGCGCGTTCGGGTCACTGCGCAGGGTCAGCGGCAGCTCGGACAGCTTCTCGCCGAGCCTGGTCCCGCCGCCGGGCTTGGAGAAGACCGTCCGGCCCTCCACCGCGTCCCGCGCCGACGCCGACCACATCTGGTAGATCATCAGGTCGGCGACCGCCGTCGGCGGCAGCAGCGTCTCGTACCGCCCGGCGGGCAGCTCGATCTTCCGCTCCGCCCAACCGAGGCGCACCGCGAGCTCCGCGTCCAGGACGGTGGGGTCCACGTCCGTGAAGTCCCGGGTGGAGCGGCCCGCCCACGCCGACCGCAGCCGGTCGGGGGACTTCGCGTTGAGCTCCAGGGTGCCGTTGGGCTGGTCGTGCCGCAGCCGCAGCCCCGCGGACGTGCCGATGTACGTGGAGACCAGCTCGTGGTTGGCGAAACCGTACAGCTCGCGCCCGCCCGCACGGGCCCGGGCGAAGGCCTCGCCGAGCGCCGGGGCGAACCGCTCGAACACCGCCGAGGAGGTCTCGGCGGGGCCCTCGGTGAAGTCCGTCGAGGCCGGGACCCCGGTCACCAGGGGCTGCGCGTCCTCGGCCGAGGCGCCGGCCCGAGCGGCCTCCTCGGCGGCCCGGACCAGCGGCTCCAGATCGGCGGCGGTGACGGCGGAGCGCGACACGACCCCCGAGGCCGTGCCCTCCTTGCCGTCGACCGTCGCGATGACCGTCAGGGTGCGGCCCCGGGTGACGCCGTTCGTGGTGAGCGCGTTGCCCGCCCAGCGCAGGTTGGCGCTCGACTCCTCGTCCGCGATGACGACGCAGCCGTCCGCCGTGGACAGCTCCAGCGCGCGCTCGACGATCTCGTGCGGCTTCGTGCGGCTCATCGGCCGGCCTCCTGCGTGGTGTTCAGACGGTGCCGTCCCGGGGGGCGACCCCCGGACCCCCGGCGGATCGCGTGGTGATCGTGCGCGGTCATCGGCCGGCCTCCTGCGTGGTGTTCAGGATGTTCACGTCGCGGAACAGCGCGGACGGGCAGCCGTGCGAGACCGCGGCGACCTGGCCCGGCTGGGCCTTGCCGCAGTTGAAGGCGCCGCCCAGGACGTAGGTCTGCGGGCCGCCGACCTTCTCCATCGAGCCCCAGAAGTCGGTGGTCGTCGCCTGGTACGCGACGTCGCGCAACTGCCCCGCCAGCCGGCCGTTCTCGATCCGGAAGAAGCGCTGCCCGGTGAACTGGAAGTTGTGGCGCTGCATGTCGATCGACCAGGAACGGTCGCCGACCACGTAGATCCCGCGCTCCACCCCGCCGATCAGGTCCTCGGTCGACAGACCGCCCGGGTCCGGCCGGAGCGAGACGTTCGCCATCCGCTGCACCGGGACGTGCCCGGGGGAGTCGGCGTACGCGCAACCGTTGGAGCGGCCGAGGCCCGTCAGCTTCGCGATCCGCCGGTCGAGCTGGTATCCGGCCAGGGTGCCGTCCTTGACCAGGTCCCAGCTCTGCGCCTCGACGCCCTCGTCGTCGTAGCCGATGGTGGCCAGTCCGTGCTCGGCGGTGCGGTCACCGGTCACGTTCATGATCGAGGAGCCGTACTTGAGCGTGCCGAGCTGGTCGAAGGTGGCGAAGGAGGTCCCCGCGTACGCGGCCTCGTATCCCAGCGCCCGGTCCAACTCGGTGGCGTGCCCGATGGACTCGTGGATGGTCAGCCACAGGTTGGACGGGTCCACGACCAGGTCGTAGCGCCCGGCGCGCACGCTCGGTGCCCGCATCTTCTCGGCGAGCAGGTCGGGGATCCCCTCCAGCTCCGCGTTCCAGTCCCAGCCGGTACCGGTCAGGTACTCCCAGCCGCGGCCGGCGGGCGGGGCGATGGTGCGCATCGAGTCGAACCCGCCGGTGGCCGCGTCGACGGCGACCGCGGTGAGCTGCGGGTGGATCCGTACGCGCTGCTGGGTGGTGACGGTGCCCGCCGTGTCCGCGTAGAACTTGTTCTCGTGGACGGCGAGCAGCGAGGCGTCCACGTGGGCCACCCCGTCCGCCGCGAGCAGGCGCGCGCTCCAGTCGGCGAGCAGCGCCGACTTCTCCGCGTCCGGCACCTCGAACGGGTTCACGTCGTAGGCGGAGATCCACGTCTTGTCGGCGTGGACCGGCTCGTCGGCGAGCTCGACGCGCTCGTCCGAACCGGCGGCCTTGATCACCCGCGCCGACAGCTTCGCCATGGCCACGGCCTGCGAGGCCACCTTGGCGGCGCCGTCCATGGTCAGGTCCACACCGGAGGCGAACCCCCAGCTGCCCCCGTGCACCACCCGGACCGCGTAGCCGAGGTCCGTGGAGTCGGATCCGCCCGATGGTTTGGCGTCCCGCAGCCGCCAGGAGGCGCTGCGCACGCGCTCCAGCCGGAAGTCGGCATGGTCGGAGCCCAGCGCGCGGGCCCGGGCGAGCGCCGCGTCGGCGAGCGCCCGCAAGGGCAGCGCGGTGAAGGCCGCGTCGATGGAATGGGGCACGGAATTCCTCCCGGGGTCGGGGCCGGTCGCCCCGATCATGTCGCGCTCGGGGCTCGTGTGCCTACATCTTTCTGTAGGGACTCGACAGAGCCCGCCGCAAGGCCCTGTCGGGGCCCGATTCTCCGTAAGGACGATGCGACCTATAGGTTTTTGGTACTCAGACAGCTAGCGAAAGGGTGATCCGTTGAGCCGCTCGGTTCTCGTCACCGGAGGTAACCGGGGCATCGGCCTCGCCATCGCCCGAGCCTTCGCGGAGGCCGGCGACAAGGTCGCGATCACATACCGCTCCGGCGAGCCGCCGGAGGCGCTCACCTCGCTCGGCGTCCTGGCGGTCCGGTGCGACATCACGGACTCCGAGCAGGTGGAGCAGGCCTACAAGGCGATCGAGGACAAGCACGGCGCCGTCGAGGTGCTGGTGGCCAACGCCGGCATCACCAAGGACACGTTGCTGATGCGGATGTCCGAGGAGGACTTCGCGTCGGTCGTCGACACCAACCTCATCGGTACCTTCCGGGTGGTCAAGCGCGCGAACCGGGGCATGCTGCGGGCCAAGAAGGGCCGCGTCGTCCTGATCTCCTCGGTCGTCGGCCTCATGGGCTCGCCCGGCCAGGCCAACTACGCCGCCTCCAAGGCCGCGCTGGTCGGCTTCGCCCGCTCGCTCGCCCGTGAGCTGGGCTCCCGCAACATCACCTTCAACGTCGTCGCCCCCGGCTTCGTGGACACCGACATGACGAAGGTGCTCACCGACGAGCAGCGCGCCGGCATCGTCGGGCAGGTGCCCCTCGGCCGCTACGCGCAGCCCGAGGAGATCGCGGCGGCCGTGAGCTTCCTGGCGTCCGACGACGCCGCGTACATCACTGGAGCCGTCATTCCCGTTGACGGCGGATTGGGCATGGGTCACTGATCACATGAGCGGAATTCTCGACGGCAAGCGCATCCTCATCACCGGGGTGCTGATGGAGTCCTCCATCGCCTTCCACGCCGCCAAGCTGGCCCAGGAGCAGGGCGCCGAGGTCATCCTGACCGCGTGGCCCCGCCCGTCGCTGACCGAGCGCATCGCCAAGAAGCTGCCGAAGCCGGTCAAGGTGATCGAGCTCGACGTCACCAACCAGGAGCACCTGGACCGCCTCGAGGGTCTCGTCCGCGACGAGCTGGGCGGCCTCGACGGCGTCCTCCACTCGATCGGATTCGCCCCGCAGGACGCCCTCGGCGGCAACTTCCTGAACACGCCGTTCGAGTCGGTCGCCACCGCCATGCACGTGTCGGCGTTCTCGCTGAAGTCCCTCGCCATGGCCTGCAAGCCGCTGTTCCCGGCGGAGGGCGCGGCCATCGTCGGCCTCACCTTCGACGCGCAGTTCGCCTGGCCGCAGTACGACTGGATGGGCCCGGCCAAGGCCGCCCTGGAGGCCACCAGCCGCTACCTCGCCCGTGACCTGGGCAAGGAGAACATCCGCTGCAACCTGGTCTCGGCCGGTCCGCTCGGCTCGATGGCCGCGAAGTCCATCCCGGGCTTCTCGGACCTGGCGGACGTCTGGAACTCCCGCTCCATGCTGGAGTGGGACATGAGCGACCCGGAGCCGACCGGCAAGGCCATCGTCGCCCTGCTGTCCGACTGGTTCCCGAAGACCACGGGCGAGATCGTCCACGTGGACGGCGGCCTGCACGCGATGGGCGCCTGACCCTCGGGTCCGTGCTCCGCTACGTCCGTACGGCGGTGGCCGCGCCTCCCTTCCGGGAGGCGCGGCCACCGCCGTTTCGGCCTGTGGGGGCGGGGGTTCACCCGGTCCGTTCGATCGGATGTGCGTGCTCCGGCCGGATCTTCCCGAGTCGTAAACAGGGACAAATACCTGCAAACTGACCGAGCCGGGATCTTCCCGGCTTCCTCGGGGAGGAGGTACGGGCGTGTACGCGAGGCCGAGCCGAGCGGTATCGCTCCTGGTCACCTCGGTTGCCCTGGCCGGCCTCCTGATCCCGGGAGCCGTCGCGCAGCCCGGGGACGGCGAACCGGCGCCCGGCCCGGAGGCCATGGCCCCGGTCGTGGTCGACCCGGCCGAGATCCCCGCCGAGCCACCCGTACAGCCCGCCCGGCCCACCTCCGGAGACCTCTTCGGCGCCGACTGCGACATCGAGATCGACGGCTCGTTGGTGACGGCGCACTGCCACAACGGCTACCCCGAGACCGACCTGATCCGCCTGCACGTGGAGTGCGACCGCTGGTGGGACGTGGACGGGGACGGCTCCGCCGTCGCCGTGGGCCCGGCCGGCCGCGTCGAACTCACCAGCCGCTGCTGGAAAGAGGTCCGTACGGCATGGGTCAGCCACGAGCGGCCCGGCCGACGGGACGCCGACCGGCTCCGCTGAGCAGCCCGACCCGGCCGGGCCCGCCACCCCTTCGGACTCAGGCGGCGCCCCGGTGAATCCGGGAGGGACGGCCCTCAGGCCCCGCCGAGGCAGACGAACGGGTACCCCGCCGCCTCCGACGCGGCCGTGTCACCGTCCCCGCGCCGGATCGCCTCGATCAGCCGGGCGTGGTCCAGGTGCGCCGAGGGGCGCAGTTCCGTTCCCACGTCCGCGCGCAGCCAGTCCGCCACCAGGTCCCCGAGGTCGGCGTACAGCTCGATCAGCACCTCGTTGTGCGAGGCCGTCACCACCGCCATGTGCAGGCTCACGTCCGCCGCGACGAACAGCTCCGCGTCCCCGCTCGCCCAGGCCTCCTCGCGTCGCGCCAGCAGCGCGTCCAGTTGGGTCAGGTCCCGCTCGGTCCGGCGCTCCGCCGCCAGTCGTGCGGCGGAGGACTCCAGGGTCGAGCGCAACTCGGCGATGTGCCGCGGGTCGGCGCCGGCGAAGCGCCGGTGCATCACCCCGGCGAGTTCGCTGGTCGCCAGGACGTAGGTGCCCGAGCCCTGGCGGATGTCGAGCAGCCCGTTGTGCGCGAGGGCCCGGACGGCCTCGCGCACCGTGTTGCGGGCGACGCCCAACAGCTCCACCAGCTCGGGCTCGGTGGGGATGCGGGAGCCCACGGGCCATTCACCTGAGGTGATCTGGTTCCTGAGCTGGGCGATCACCTGGTCGACGAGCGCGGATCGCCGGGGCGATGTCAGCGGCATGCGGGCGGTGTCCTCTCCGGGTGTGAACGCGGAACGGGGGGTGGACAACCAATCATCCCATGATTCTATGATGGTTCAATGTCCGACGATGAAATCCAGACCATGAACCGGCCCCAGGCCGCACGCACGGCACCCCCGCAGCCCCTCGCCGTCCCCGTCACCCCGCAGCCGGTATGGCTCGGCCCCGTGCTCATCGTCGGAATCGTGCTGGCCGCCCTCAACCTGCGACCCGCCATCACCAGCCTCGGAGCCCTCTTCGAGGAGACCCGCACGGGCCTCGGCATGAGCGGCACCGTCGCCGGACTCGTCACCTCCGTCCCCGCCCTCTGCTTCGCAGTCTTCGGCGTCACCGCCCCCCGGCTCTCCCGCCGCTTCGGCCCCGCCGCCGTGGTCTGCGCCGGCATGGTCGCCGTCGCCGCCGGACTGCTGATCCGGCCCTTCGCGACCAACGCCGCCGGATTCCTCGCCGCCAGCGCCCTGTCCCTGGCCGGCATAGCCCTGACGAACGTGCTGCTCCCGGTGATCGTCAAGCGCTGGTTCCCGGACCGGGTCGGCACAATGACCGGCCTCTACTCCATGGCCCTGGCCGCCGGCACCTCCCTCGCCGCCGCCGCGACCGTCCCGCTGACCTCCGCCCTCGGCGGCAGCTGGCGCGCCGGCCTGCTGATCTGGGCCGCCCTCGCGGTGGCCGCCGTGCTGCCCTGGCTGCCCATCGCCGTCGCCGGCCGCCGCGACGAGGCCGCCGCACCCGCCGGCGCGAGCCGCGACGCCGGCCCGCGCGTGGCCCGCAGCCGCACCGCCTGGGCCCTGGGCTGCTACTTCGGCCTCCAGGCCACCGGGGCGTACGTCACCATGGGCTGGCTCCCGCAGATCTTCCGCGACGCGGGGGTCTCCGCCGGGACCGCCGGCGTCCTGCTCGCCGTCACCATGGTCATGGGCGTCCCGCTGGCCTTCGTCATCCCGAACCTCGCCGGCCGGATGAGGAACCAGGGCGCCATCGCCGTGGTCCTCGGCCTCTTCGGTTTCCTCGGCTACGCCGGTCTCTGGCTGGCGCCCGCCGCCGGAGCCTGGGCCTGGGCCCTCCTGCTCGGCGTCTCCAACTGCGCCTTCCCGCTCGTCATCACCATGATCGGACTGCGCGCCAAGTCCCCCGCGGGCGTCGTCAAGCTGTCCGCCTTCGCGCAGAGCACCGGCTACCTCATCTCCATCCCCGGCCCGCTCCTCATCGGCACCCTCTACCAGCACAGCGGCGGCTGGAACCTGCCCCTCGCCCTCATGGCCGCGCTGCTCGTCCCGCAGATCGCGCTCGGCGTCCTCGCCGGCCGGGACCGCACGATCGAGGACGAATGCGGCATGCGAGACTGAACGACATGTCGCCCGTACTCGAACCGAACCCGCAGAACGGCCACAAGAAGCTCGGCATCGTGCTGGGCGCGATGCTGCTCGTGACCGTCGTCATCGCCGTCATCGCGACGATCGCCTCCCCCTCCTGACGACGCGCCCCCGAGGGTCGGTGGGGATAACCCCACCAACCCCTAGGGGGCCAGGCTCAGGGATAACCGGGGTGTGCCCCCGATGGGAACCGCTGCCTCGAATCCATAGATTCGAAGCAGCGAGCCAGTCCCACCCGCACACCACCGGAGGCGGCCATGTCGGCCCCCACGCACGCCCCGCCCCTCGCCGTACCGTCCGGCCGCCGACGCACCGCCGGCAGCGGAGCCGACGCCCGCCTGCACTGGTGGGCGCTGGCCCTGCCCGCGCTCGCCTTCGGCCTCCTGCTGCTCCTCCTTGCCGGAGCCGGAGCCGGGGCCGGAGCCGGCGAGGCCCACGCCGCCCCGGACGAGAACTCCTCGCTGGTCCAGGTCACCGAACAGCTGCTGCGCGCCGTCGGCTGACCCGCGTACGCCGGAGCACGCTCCACCCCGAACCCGGGCCCTTCAACACCCTGCGCCCCGTGGCTCGTTTCATGCGAAGCTGGGAGTCATGAGCGCCGACACATCCCGCAGGATCGTCCTCCTCCGGCACGCCAAGGCCGAATGGTCGGACGGATCGGACCACGAGCGGCCCCTGGCCGAACGCGGTCGTCACGACGCCCCGGCCGCCGGCCGGAAGCTGGCCCAGACCGGCATCGCCTTCGACCTGGCCCTCTGCTCCACCGCGGCCCGGACCCGCGAGACGTGGAAGCTGGCCGTCCAGGAACTGCCGCACCGGCCGAAGACCACGTACGAGGAGCGCCTCTACGAGGCCTCCCCGGGCGAGCTCATCGCCCTGCTGAACGAGACCGCCGACGACGTGGCCGACCTCCTCGTCATCGGCCACAACCCGGGCATGCACGCCCTCGCGGACGCCCTCTCCGGCAGTGCCGAGGGAGACGCGCTCTCCCGCATGCACCGCAGCGCCTTCCCGACCTCCGCCCTCGCCGTGGTCTCCTTCACCGGCTCCTGGAAGTCCGTGGAGCACGGCGTCGGCACGCTGCTGGACTACTGGACCCCCCACAGCTGACCCCCACAGCTGACCCCCGCGGCCGCCTGCCGGTCAGGGCGGCTCACCTCCTTACGTGCGAACGGGACCCGGCGCCATCGAGGCGCCGGGTCCCGTTCGCACGTAAGGAGGGCTAGGCGAGGTCGGCGGCCTCGACCTCTTCCCGGGTGATGCCCAGCAGGTACAGCACCGCGTCCAGGAACGGCACGTTCACCGCGGTGTGCGCGGCCTCGCGGACCACCGGCTTGGCGTTGAAGGCCACGCCCAGCCCGGCCGCGTTCAACATGTCCAGGTCGTTGGCGCCGTCGCCGATCGCGACGGTCTGGGCCAGCGGCACGCCGGCCTCCGCGGCGAAGCGGCGCAGCAGCCGGGCCTTGCCCGCCCGGTCCACGATCTCGCCGACGACCCGGCCCGTCAGCTTCCCGTCGACGATCTCCAGCGTGTTGGCGGCCGCGAAGTCCAGCCCGAGCCGCTCCCGCAGGTCGTCCGTGACCTGGGTGAACCCACCGGACACCACACCCACCTGGTAGCCCAGCCGCTTCAGGGTGCGGATCAGGGTCCGGGCGCCGGACGTCAGCCGCACCTCCGCGCGCACCTTGTCCACCACGGAGGCGTCCAGCCCCGCCAGCAACGCGACGCGCGCGTGCAACGACTGCTCGAAGTCCAGCTCGCCGCGCATGGCCTGCTCGGTCACCGCCGCCACCTCGGCCTCGCAGCCCGCGTGCGCGGCGAAGAGCTCGATGACCTCGTCCTGGATCAGGGTCGAGTCCACGTCCATGACCACCAGGCGCTGGGCCCGGCGGTGCAGTCCGGCCGAGACCACGGCCACGTCGACGCCGATCCGGGCGGCGGCCGTGGCCAGCGCAGTGCGCAGCGGCTCCGTCTCGACACCGGACACGGCGAACTCCACCGCCGTCACCGGGTACTTGGCGAGCCGGAAGATGCGGTCGATGTTGCCGCCGGTCGCGGTGATCCTGGCCGCTATGGTCGCCGTGGACTCGGCGGTGAGCGGGTGCCCGAGCACCGTGACGTGGGAACGACCACTGCCGCGCGGCCGGTTGTCGCCGGTGCCCGAGAGGATCTCGGCCTGCATCCTCAGCGACTCGGCCCAACTGTGGACGGTGGCCCGCAGCTCGCCCTCGGCGGCGCCGGACGGCTGGGTGACGAGGGCGCACAGGACGATGCGGCCACGGGTGACGACCTGCTCGATGTCGACGACGTCGACGGAGTAGGCGGCGAGGGTGTCGAACAGCCCGGCGGTGATCCCGGGACGGTCCTTGCCGAAGATCTTGACGAGGAGGGTGGGGACGTCGGAGGTCTGCGATGCGCTCATGGTGACCTCACCGTATCTTCCCCGCCCCGGGAGCAGGACCCCCGTCCCACCCTGCGGGCGCCCGAAACCCCGGTACGGCGCTCCCGTGGGGCGGCGCGGGGGTGAAAGGTGCCGGTCCGGGGGGTGGCGGGCGAGTGAAGGCCACCTCCTGACCGCCCCGCCCACGCTCCCGTGGCCCCGCCCACCCGGCGCGGCGCCCACGCCGGACGCAGGCGACCCGGACGCGCGCGACCCGAACCCACTCGGCCCGGACGCGCGTGCGAACCGCGGGGCGAGAAGTCCCGTATCGCACTCTCCGGGTGCCTTTCCACCCCGCCGACGGGCGCTCGCGGGCACCCCGGGACGGCCCCGATTCCACATGTGGGCGCAGGCCTGAAATAGTTCCCACGGATGTTCGCCATCCCTAGACTCCCTGACGTCGGACTCCCTGACGCCAGGGGGATTCTCGGGGGACTTAAGTGGGGCTGGAGTGCCGGAACTCGTACTGGAATTGAATGGAAGGACCTGGACGCTCGATCCGTCCAGGTCGTACTCGCTGGGGCGCGATCCCCAGGGAGACGTCGTGATCGATGACGCCCGCGTGTCGTGGCGGCACGCCACCATCAGCTGGAACGGCCGTGGTTGGGGGATCGAGGACCACGGCAGCACCAACGGCACGTACGTGCACGGGGCCAGGGTCCAGCAGGCCGAACTCGTGCCCGGTACGCCGGTGCACCTCGGCAACGCCACCGACGGACCGCGGCTGAATCCGAGCGCCGCCGCCGCGCCGCAGCCCGTCGCCCACCAGGCCCCGGCCCACCAGGCCCCGGCCTACCAGGGCCAGGCCGCCGGGTACGAGGCGCCGGCCCGGCAGCAGCCGCAGCAGGAGGCCTGGCAGCAGCAGCCGGCGCAGCAGCAGGCCCAGCCGCAGTTCCCGCAGCAGCACATCCCCCCGCAGCAGGGCGACGTGAGCCCCGCGCAGGGGGCGGGTGCCGGCCACGGCGACCGCAGCCCGACGACGTTCCACCAGCTCTCGCTGGGTCACGTCATGCGGATCGGTCGCGCGCTGGAGAACGAACTGGTCGTCTCCGACCTCCAGGTCTCCCGCAACCACGCCGAGTTCCGCTCCATGCCCGGCGGCCGGTTCGAGATCCGCGACCTCGGCAGCCACAACGGCACCTACGTCAACGGTCAGCCCCTCGCCAAGTCCGGCACGGCGGTGCTCGGCCCGAACGACATCGTGGGCGTCGGCCACTCGACGTTCCGGATCATCGGCGACCGGCTCGAAGAGTTCGTCGACACCGGTGAGGTCTCCTTCTCCGCCCGCCACCTCACGGTGACCGTCGACGGAGGCAAGCAGATCCTCAAGGACGTCACCTTCGGCGTCCCGGAGAAGTCGCTGATCGGCGTCATCGGCCCGTCCGGCTCCGGCAAGTCCACCCTCCTCAAGGCGCTGACCGGCTACCGGCCCGCCAACGAGGGCGACGTCCTCTACGACAACCGCAACCTGTACAAGCAGTTCGCGGAACTCCGCCAGCGCATCGGCCTGGTCCCGCAGGACGACATCCTGCACAAGGAGCTGCGCGTCCGCACGGCTCTGAAGTACGCGGCCAAGCTCCGCTTCCCCGGCGACACCGCCGAGTCCGAGCGCGCCGCCCGCGTCGACGAGGTGCTGCGCGAGCTCAAGCTCGACATCCACAAGGACAAGAAGATCACCGCGCTCTCGGGCGGCCAGCGCAAGCGCGTGTCCGTGGCCCTGGAGCTGCTCACCAAGCCGTCGCTGATCTTCCTGGACGAGCCGACCTCCGGCCTCGACCCGGGCATGGACCGCGACGTCATGCAGCTGCTGCGCGGCCTCGCCGACGACGGCCGCACGGTCCTCGTCGTCACCCACTCGGTCGCCGAGCTGGCCATCTGCGACAAGCTGCTGGTCATGGCCCCCGGTGGCTCGGTCGCGTACTTCGGCCCGCCGGACGAGGCGCTGAACTTCTTCGGCTACACCACGTGGGCGGACGTCTTCTCGGCCTTCGAGAACTACCGCGAGTACGACTGGGCCGGCCGCTGGAAGGGCTCGCAGCACTACCAGCTGTACGCCGCCGACATCGACGCGGTCGCCCCGCAGTCGGTCGCGATGCCGCCCGCGCAGCAGATGCGCCCGCCGAAGCCGCAGGGCTGGGGCTCCCAGCTGTGGACGCTGATCCGCCGCTACGTCTCGGTGATCGCCTCCGACAAGGGCTTCATCGGCCTGATGCTGATCCTGCCCGCGGTCCTGGGCGTGGTCTCCACGGTCATCCCCGCGAAGTTCGGCCTGGCGCCCCCCGTGGCCCCGTCCCGCTTCAACGGCGACGCCGGCACGATCATGCTGATCCTGGCGGTCGGCATGTGCTTCTCCGGCGCGGCAAACTCGGTCCGCGAGCTGATCAAGGAACGCGTCATCTACGAGCGTGAGCGCGCGACCGGGCTGTCCCGGTCGGCGTACCTCATGTCGAAGGTGATCGTCCTCGGCGTCATCACGGCCATCCAGGGCGTGATCATCTGCGGGATCGGCTTCTACCCGCGCGACCTGCCCACCGAGGGCCTGCTCATGCCGCCGGCCGTCGAGATCTGCCTGTCGGTCATCGCGCTCGGCTTCACCTCGATGATGTTCGGCCTGGTGATCTCCTCGCTGGTGAAGACCGCCGAGAAGACCATGCCGCTGCTGGTGATGTTCGCGATCGTCCAGGTCGTCTTCACCGGCATCCTCTTCCAGGTGTACGACTCCCCGGGCCTGGAGCAGTTCGCCTGGCTGATGCCGTCCCGCTGGGCCATCGCCGCCGCCGGCACCACGCTGAACCTCGGCGTGCTCATGCCTCCGTGGGACGCCGACAACCCGACCAACACCGACCCGCTCTGGGACGCCACGGTCGGCCAGTGGAGCCTGAACATCACGGTGCTGCTGCTCCTCGGCATCGCCTGCGGCTTCGCGGTCCAGCGCCTGCTGCGCCGCCACGAGCCGGAGGTCATGCGCGCCGGCAAGTGACCGGTCCGCGCGGCCGTACGCACGAACGCCTCAGGGCGGCACCCGGAAGTCCGGGGGCCGCCCTGAGGCGCATGGGGGTGCGGTGCGTCGAAGGGCCTAGTAGGCGCTGTTGACGTTGTCCATGGAGCCGTAACGGTCGGCCGCGTAGTTGCAGGCGGCGACGATGTTGGCGACCGGGTCGTACTGGTCGAACTTTGTGCCCTTGACGTGGTACGCCTTGAAGGTCGGGGCGATGACCTGGAGCAGGCCCTTGCTGGGAATGCCGTTCTGGGCGTTGATGTCCCAGTTGTTGATCGCCAGCGGGTTGCCGCTGGACTCGCGCATCACGTTCTTGTGGATGCCGGCGTAGGTGCCCGGGATCCCCTCGCGCTTCATGATGTGCAGCGCTTCCTTGATCCAACCGTCCAGGTTGTTCGCGAAGACGGGGGTGCGGGTCGCGGAACGGCTCGCCGCCGTCTTCGCGGCGCGCGCCTTCGCCTGCGCGGCGGCCTTGGCCTTGTTGTCGGCGTCGGCCTTGGCCTTGGCCTTGGCGACCGCGGCCTGGGTGGCCGCGTTGATGGCCTTCTGGTCGGCGATGGCCTTCTGCGTGCCGAGGTGCGCCTGCACGGTCTTCGTCTGGGCGCCGTTCACGGCCTTCGTCCACGCCACGGGGGCGGCGGAGATGGTCGTCGTCTCGCTCGACTCGGCGCCGTTGGCCGGGACGAGGGAGAAGACGAGGGCGGCGGCGCCGAATCCGGCGATGCCTGCGAAGGAGAGCTTCTGGGCCTTGGTCAGACGACGACTGTGGCCGGGGGTGCTGGTCTCGGTCATGCGTGTGCAACCTCTTCGAATAGCGGGAGCCGCAGGAAAGCGCCGGGTGGATCCGAGATCCTCGGCGCTGTGCGACGTCGACATTCTTAGCGGTGGCAAAAACGCCTGGCAAAGGTGTGACGTACGAAGCCGCTTAGTGGATCAGGACCCCCGGTTGCGGCCCGCATTCGGGCATCGACTCTACGCGCAGCAGTGCTGACAGGGTCTTTATGTGTCCACTAGGCTTCTTCGTAAGTGACGTGGGTCCTATGCCCGGGCTCACATCGACCCCGTGGCGTTCTCACCCAGAGTTGCAGCAGCAATGCAATCGGTGAGGTTTATCCGCCTGAAGGCAGAGAAGAGCCCCCCGGCCGTCATCCCCAAGGCGGAGAGACCCTCCGCCCTCTCCTCCCTCGGCCGTGTGCCCGAGGCCCCCGGACCTACGCCCGAGGTCCGATCCCGCAGGTCAGGCCCGCCGGTACGGTGAGGCCATGCACAAGGGACCCCGCACCGGGCTGGCCGCCGTCAGTACGGCCCTGCTGGCCATGAGCCGCCGACTGGAGGTCCAGGACGTCCTGCGCACGATCGTCGTCTCGGCCCGCGAACTCCTCGGCGCCGAGTACGCCGCCCTGGGCGTCCCGGACGACCACGGCGGCTTCGCACAGTTCGTCGTGGACGGCATCACCGAGGAACAGTGGCGCCGCATCGGCCCCCTGCCCCGCCAGCACGGCATCCTCGCCGCGATGCTCCACCAGGACGGCCCCGAGCGACTGGCCGACGTACGCGAGGACCCGCGCTTCGGCGGCTGGCCCGCCGCCCACCCCGAGATGTCGGACTTCCTCGGCATGCCGGTCCGCGACGGCGAGGAGACCCTCGGCGCCCTCTTCCTCGCGAACAAGCACGGCACCCCCTCGGACGCCCCCGGCGACGGCCGCGGCTTCACCGACGAGGACGAGGAACTCCTCTCCCTCCTGGCCCAGCACGCCGCGATAGCCCTCACCAACGCACGCCTCTACGAGCGCAGCCGCGAGCTCACCATCGCCGAGGAGCGCTCCCGCCTCGCCCACGAACTGCACGACGCCGTGAGCCAGAAGCTGTTCTCCCTGCGACTCACCGCCCAGGCCGCCTCCGCCCTCGTCGACCGCGACCCCGCCCGCGCCAAGGGCGAACTCCAGCAGGTGGCCCTCCTCGCCGCCGAGGCCGCCGACGAACTGCGGGCCGCCGTGACCGAGCTGCGCCCCGCCGCCCTGGACGAGGACGGACTCGTCGCGACCCTGCGCGACCACGTCCGCGTCCTGGACCGGGCCCACACCGCACACGTCACGTTCACCTGTGACGGCGTACGGGCCCTCCCCGCGACCCAGGAGGAAGCCGTCCTGCGCGTCGCCCAGGAGGCCCTCCACAACGCCCTGCGCCACTCCGGAGCCGAAACCGTCGAGGTCACCCTGCACCGCCGGGGCGCCGGAGCACTCCTGTCCGTACGGGACGACGGCCGCGGCTTCTCCCCTCCCACGGTCCGCAAGGCGGGCCGCCACCTCGGCCTCGTCTCCATGCGCGACCGCGCGAGCGGCGTCGGAGGCCGGCTGGAGGTGCACTCGGAGCCCGCACGGGGCACCACGATCGAGATGGAGGTCCCCGGTGGCTGACACCCGGATCCGCGTCCTGCTGGTGGACGACCACCAGGTGGTCCGGCGCGGACTGCGCACCTTCCTGGAGGTCCAGGAGGACATCGAGGTGGTCGGCGAGGCCGCCGACGGCGAGGAGGGCATCGCCCGCGCCGAGGAACTGCGCCCCGACGTGATCCTGATGGACGTCAAGATGCCCGTCACCGACGGCATCGAGGCCCTGCGACGACTGCGCGAGGCGGCGAACCCGGCCCGCGTGCTGATCGTCACCAGCTTCACCGAGCAGCGCACCGTGGTCCCCGCCCTGCGCGCGGGCGCGGCCGGCTACGTCTACAAGGACATCGACCCCGAAGCCCTCGCCGGCGCCATCCGCTCCGTCCACGCGGGCCACGTCCTCCTCCAGCCGGAGGTGGCGCAGGCCCTGCTCGCCCAGGAGGGCCAGGGAGCCGCGTCGAGCCGCCCCGGCTCGCTGACCGACCGGGAACGGGAAGTGCTCTCCCTCATCGCGGACGGCAGATCCAATCGGGAGATCGCCCGCGCGCTGGTCCTGTCGGAGAAGACGGTCAAGACCCACGTCTCGAACATCCTGATGAAACTGGACCTGTCCGATCGGACCCAGGCGGCGTTGTGGGCGGTCAGGCACGGAATCGTGGACGTCCGGCATTGATGTGAGATTCATACGGTCGGGTGTATGTAGCCCACATGGCGTATCCCGGGCACGGGACGACCGTTCTCCTCCACGTGTCGGGGCGGCAGGCCGCGGCAGACGTACTGGAGGACGAGAACGTGAAGAACATCAAGAAGGCCGCAGCCGTCACCATGATCGCGGGCGGCCTGATCGCCGCCGGCGCCGGTGTCTCCTCGGCGCACGGCGGTGCGTCCGCGGAGGGCGAGGCCCTGAACTCGCCCGGCGTGGCCTCGGGGAACCAGCTCCAGGTCCCCGTGCACGTCCCCGTCAACCTCGTCGGCAACTCGGTCACCGTGATCGGCCTGCTGAACGGCGCCTTCGGCAACACGGGCCTCAACCACTGAAGCCCTCCCCACCGGCCCCGCTTCCCCCACCTCTCCCCGGGAAGCGGGGCCGTGCCATGTCCACCCCGCCGAGCCAGAGCCCTGCGGGGTGGCCCCGGGGGGTCAGCCCCGCTCCCGCTCCTCCACGGCCGCGTTGTACGCCGCGACCAGCGCCCGCCGTGCCACCCGCTCCACCGGCCGCAGGGCCTCGGCCCGCGCCGCCATCTCCGAGGCGGCCACCGCACCCCCGTGCCCGTTCTCGTACGCCAGCGACACCATCAGGTCCACCCGCTGGGCCATCGACAGCACCCGCACCGCCCGCGGCGGATACCCCGGCGCCAGCACCTCCCGCCCGGCCTCGGCCCGCGCCCGGTACGCCGACAGGGCCGCGTCCGCCACCGGCCCCGACCCCGCCACGTCCAACCGGGTCAGCACCACCGTGGCCTCGCGCAACGCCTCGGCCAGTTCCCGTTCCGCCTCGCCGAGCGACGGCACGTCCGCCGGCGGGGCCTCCCGCACCGGCAGCACGTGCCACACCACCTCCACGTGCACGTCCCCGGCCGGCCCGGCCTCGATCACCTCCGGCACCAGCCCCAATGCCGCGCCGACGGCGACGACGGCCTCCTCCGCGTCCAACGCCCGCGCGTTGAACTCGGGCGGACCGCTCAACCCCAACGGATGGCCCGGAGCCGGCAGCGCGACCCGCAACCCGGACACCCCCAGCTTCCGCATCCGGCCCAGCGCCAGCGTGAGCCCGACCGGCCCCGATTCCCCCGGCAGCCCCGCCACCCGGTGCACGGCGTCCTCGCCCACGATCGACAACACGGCCTCGTCGGGCGAGACCAGACCGGCCAGCAACGCGTTCCCCCAGGCGGCCAACCGCCCTGAACGTGGTTCGAAAAGCATCCCCCCACTTTACGGATCGGTGCGGGGAACCGGCCTGGCGCCCGGAGGCCTCGTCGAGTGGCGTAGGTTTTCCCCTGGGGCTGCGCCTACCGGTGCACTGACGATCCGAAGACTGCAAGGGGTGACAACACGCTCATGAGCGATGTTCTGGAGCTGGTGGACGTATCCGTGGTCCGCGAGGGCCGGGCGCTGGTGGACCAGGTCTCCTGGTCGGTGAAGGAGGGGGAGCGCTGGGTGATCCTCGGCCCCAACGGCGCCGGGAAGACCACCCTGCTCAACGTCGCCTCCAGCTACCTCTTCCCCACCAAGGGCGAGGCCACCATCCTCGGCAGCACCCTCGGCAAGGTGAACGTCTTCGACCTGCGCCCCCGCATCGGTGTCGCCGGTATTGCGATGGCCGACAAGCTCCCCAAGCGGCAGACCGTCCTGGAGACCGTCCTCACCGCCGCCTACGGGATGACGGCGACATGGCAGGAGGAGTACGAGGACATCGACGAGCAGCGCGCCCGCGCGTTCCTCGACCGCCTCGGCATGACGGACTACCTCGACCGGAAGTTCGGCACCCTCTCCGAGGGCGAGCGCAAGCGCACCCTGATCGCCCGCGCCCTGATGACCGACCCCGAGCTGCTGCTCCTCGACGAGCCCGCCGCGGGCCTGGACCTCGGCGGCCGAGAGGACCTCGTACGCCGCCTCGGCCGGCTCGCCCGCGACCCGCTCGCACCCTCCATGATCATGGTCACGCACCATGTCGAGGAGATCGCCCCCGGCTTCACGCACGTCCTGATGATCCGTCAGGGCAAGGTCGTCACCGCCGGTCCCATCGACCTGGAGCTGACCTCCCGCAACCTCTCGCTCTGCTTCGGCCTCCCGCTGATCGTCGAGCGCAACGAGGACGACCGCTGGGCCGCCCGCGGTCTGCCCCTGCGCTAGTCCCTGTCGTCAAAGCCCCGCCCCGTGCGGGGCTTTGACCGCACGGACCCGGCGTCGGACCGGATCGGCGGGCACGGCCCGCACCCTGTCCCGACCGTGCCCCGCGGACCTACCATGACCATGTGACCGACATCGACGCATGGGTGTGGTGGCTGATCGGCGCGGTCGGACTGGGCATCCCCCTCGTCCTGACCGCGATGCCCGAGTTCGGCATGTTCGCGGTCGGCGCCGTGGCCGCCGCCGTCACGGCGGCGCTCGGCGGGGGAGTGGTGGCCCAGGTCCTGGTCTTCGTGATCGTCTCGGTGGCCCTGATCGCCGTCGTCCGCCCCCTCGCCAACCGCCACCAGCGACCCCAACACCGCACGGGCATCGACGCGTTGAAGGGCAGAAGTGCCGTCGTCCTCGAACGCGTCGACGGCGCCGGCGGCCGGATCAAGCTCGCCGGCGAGATCTGGTCCGCCCGCGCCCTCGACACGGACGTCAGCTACGAACCCGGCCAGTCCGTGGACGTCGTGGACATCGACGGGGCAACAGCGGTCGTCATGTGACGTGATGTGACCTGATGTGAGCCAAGCAGCCGACTCGCGGCCCCGAGGTCTGCGAGACTCGCGATCAACGGGGCAGCACAGACAGCCGGAAGGGCACGGGGAACCGCATGCAACCGATCATCATCGTCCTGATCATTCTCGTGGTTCTGGTCTTCATCGCACTGGTCAAGACGATCCAGGTGATCCCGCAGGCCAGCGCCGCCATCGTCGAGCGATTCGGCCGCTACACCCGCACCCTCAACGCGGGCCTGAACATCGTCGTCCCGTTCATCGACTCGATCCGCAACCGGATCGACCTGCGTGAACAGGTCGTCCCCTTCCCGCCGCAGCCGGTCATCACCCAGGACAACCTGGTCGTCAACATCGACACCGTCATCTACTACCAGGTGACCGACGCCCGCGCCGCCACGTACGAAGTGGCCAGCTACATCCAGGCCATCGAGCAACTCACCGTCACCACGCTGCGCAACATCATCGGCGGCATGGACCTCGAACGCACCCTCACCTCCCGCGAGGAGATCAACGCCGCCCTGCGCGGAGTCCTCGACGAGGCCACCGGCAAGTGGGGCATCCGCGTCAACCGCGTCGAGCTGAAGGCCATCGAGCCGCCGACCTCCATCCAGGACTCGATGGAGAAGCAGATGCGCGCCGACCGCGACAAGCGCGCCGCGATCCTCCAGGCCGAAGGTGTCCGACAGTCCGAGATCCTGCGCGCCGAGGGCGAGAAGCAGTCCTCGATCCTGCGCGCCGAAGGTGACGCCAAGGCCGCCGCCCTGCGCGCCGAGGGCGAGGCCCAGGCCATCCGCACGGTCTTCGAGTCCATCCACGCCGGCGACGCCGACCAGAAGCTCCTCGCCTACCAGTACCTCCAGATGCTCCCGAAGATCGCCGAAGGCGACGCCAACAAGCTCTGGATCGTGCCGAGCGAGATCGGCGACGCCCTCAAGGGCCTCTCCGGCGCCATGGGCAACTTCGGCCCCATGGGCGGAGGTTCCGGCTTCAACCCGCAGAACTCCGGCAAGGAAGGCGCCGGCACCGGCGACACCGTCCCGCCCTCCCGCCGCGAACAGCCCCCCATCGACTGACGCTCCCTTCCCCTCCTGCATGATCGGACCGGCCCCTCGACCTTCATGGCGGGGAGGCGACCCACTCATGCAAAGGGGATGGCGCGGTCCATGTCCATCTGGGAATCACTCGCGGTCTTCGCCGCCGGCATCGGCGCCGGCACGATCAACACCATCGTCGGCTCCGGCACCCTCATCACCTTCCCGGTGCTGCTCGCCACCGGCCTGTCCCCGGTCACCGCCAACGTGTCCAACACGCTCGGCCTGGTGCCCGGGTCCATCAGCGGAGCCATCGGCTACCGCAAGGAACTCCAGGGCCAACGCGCCCGCATCATGCGGCTCGGCGCCGTCTCCCTCGTCGGCGGGTTCGCGGGCGCCGTCCTGCTCCTCACCCTGCCGTCGGACTCCTTCGACACGATCGTGCCCGTCCTGATCGGGATCGCCCTCGTGCTCGTCGTGCTCCAGCCCCGGCTCGCGGCGGCCCTGCGCAAGCGCCAGGAGGCCTCGGGCGCCGACGCCGGGCATCCCGACGGAGGCCCGGCCCTGCTCTCGGGGATGCTGCTCGCCAGCGCGTACGGAGGCTACTTCGGCGCCGCCCAGGGAGTGCTGTACCTCGGACTCATGGGCCTGCTCCTCCACGAGGACCTGCAACGGATCAACGCCGTCAAGAACGTCCTCGCCGCCCTCGTCAACGGCATCGCGGCCGTCGTCTTCCTCTTCGTCGCCGAGTTCGACTGGACGGCCGTGGTCCTCATCGCCGTCGGCTCCACCATCGGCGGCCAGATCGGCGCCAAGGTCGGCCGCCGACTCCCGCCGACCGCCCTGCGAGCGATCATCGTCGTGGTCGGCATCCTCGCGATCGTCCAGCTGCTGATCCGCTGAGCGACGTATCCCGCATACGTCGCCCAGCGCAGCCGAACAGTCAGCGGTACTAGGCGGAACGCTCAAGCCACTCGGGGAGGGCATTGCGACCGCCCGCCCCCAGCGCCAACAACATCGCGTCCGCCGGCGACGGCACGAACGGCTTCCGGAGGAGCGGCATCCCCGCCTCCTCCGGAGTCCGGGCCGCTTTGCGGTGGTTGTCCTCGGCGCACGAGGCCACCGTGTTCAACCACGTGTCCCCGCCGCCCTGAGCCCGCGGCAGTACGTGGTCCACGGTCGTCGCGCGCCTCCCGCAGTACGCGCACCGGTGCTGGTCCCGGGCCAACACACCCCTCCGTGACCAGGGAGCATGTCTTCGGAAGGGCACCCGGACGTACCTGCACAACCTGATCACCCGGGGCATCGGAAGCTCCATGGTGGCCGCCCGCACACGCAGCTCGGGATGGGACTGTTCGACCACGGCCTTGTCCTGGAGCACCAGGACCACGGCCCTGTTCAACGTCACCGTCGACAGCGGCTCGAAGCTCGCATTCAGCACCAGCGTGTCCCGCATCTCGCCCACCTCCCGTGTGCAGGCCCGCGACCACACCGGCAGCAGAGCCCGCAACCACTCTGGCCGCGCGCGCCACGCGGGACAACGCAATAAAAATGCCCGGTCCTGGCCGTCTTTAGACCAGGACCGGGCAAACAACGGGACAACGATCAGCCGGCGGGCGCCTCGTACTCACCGATCAGCTGCGCGCGACCCAGCGTGTGGAACCGCAGATTGAAGCCGACGACCGCCGGCGAGACGTCCGCGTCCGGCCCGAGCTTCTCCTGATCCACCGCGTACACGGTGAACACGTACCGGTGCCGCTCCCCGGCCGGAGGCTGCGCCCCGCCGAAATCCCGGGTGCCGTAGTCGTTCCGTACGTGCACGGCCCCGTCCGGCAGCCCCTCGAACTTCCCGCTGCCCGCACCCGCCGGCAGCTCGGTGACCGACACCGGAAGATCGAACAGCACCCAGTGCCAGAACCCGCTGCCCGTCGGCGCGTCCGGGTCGAAACACGTCACGGCGAAGCTCTTCGTCCCCTCCGGGAAACCCTCCCACCGCAGGTGCGGCGAGACGTTCCCACCCGTCAGGACCTGCGCGTCACCCAGATCCGCCCCGGGCTCCACATCCCCGCTCACCACGGAGAAGGCGTGCACCTCCGGGTGGAAGGCGTGGGGAAGAGGTGCCCTGCTCTGCTCGACCACTGCTGAACCTCCTGCATCGCGTACGCGTACGTCCCCGAGCCTAGGGGGACCCTAGAGCCAGTTGCGCTGCGAACCGACCGAGGCGATCCACTGGTTCAGGTAGGCCGCCCAGTCGGTGTCCTGGTAGGACTGCAGCCCCACCTGGAAGCAGCGGTACGTGTCACTGCCCTCGGAGAACAGACCCGGCTTCTTGTCCATCTCCAGTACGACGTCCATCTCGCGGCCGTCCGAGACGAAGGTCAGCTCGACCTGGTTCAGCCCCCGGTACTGCGACGGCGGCAGGAACTCGATCTCCTGGTAGAAGGGCAGCGTCTGACGCGTCCCCCGGATGTGCCCGCGCTCCATGTCCGCCGAACGGAAGGAGAAGCCGAGCTGCCGGAAGGCGTCCAGGATCGCCTGCTGCGCCGGCACCGGGTGCACGTTGATCGCGTCCAGGTCACCCGCGTCCACCGCGCGCGCGATCTCCAGCTCGGTGCTGACCCCGATGTTCATCCCGTGCAGGTGCTGACCGCCGAAGTGGGTGATCGGCGTCTCCGCGGGGATCTCCAGCCCGAACGGCACCACGTGCAGCGCGCCGGCCTGCACCTGGACGGCACCCCCGAGGCGCTGCTTGGTGAAGACGATGTCCTGCTTGTACTCCTGGTCACCGCCCTCCACCTCCACCCGCGCCTGGAGACCGACGGACAGACCCTCGATCTGCTGCTCCACGGATCCACCCTGGATCCGGACCTCACCCTGGACGATGCCGCCCGGAACGACGTTCGGCTCGGTGATGATCGTGTCCACCGAGGCACCACCGGCACCCAGGCTCGCGAACAGCTTCCTGAACCCCATGCTCTGACTCCCCTTGACGGCTCTATCGATGTAAAAGCTCTGGTGACTACCTCTACAAACGCGGAACCTTAGGCCCCGGTTGCAGCCGCGCGCGTTCCACTACGCTCGATTGGATGAGCGCGCGCCCCGACCGTACGCCCCTGGCCCGGTCCTTCTTCGACCGCCCGGTCCTCACGGTGGCCCCCGACCTCCTCGGCCGGACCCTCGTCCGCCTGACCCCGGACGGCCCGCTGGAACTACGCATCACGGAAGTCGAGGCGTACGAGGGGGAGGCGGACCCCGGCTCGCACGCCTACCGAGGACGTACGGCCCGCAACGCGTCGATGTTCGGACCGCCCGGACACGCGTACGTCTACTTCATCTACGGAATGTGGTTCAGCCTCAACCTGGTGTGCGGCCCCCCGGGCCACGCGAGCGGGGTCCTGCTGCGGGCAGGCGAGGTGACGGTCGGCGCCGAGCTCGCCCGCACACGTCGACTCTCCGCGAGGAGGGACGGAGAACTGGCCAAGGGCCCGGCTCGCCTGGCCACCGCCCTGGACGTGGACCGTTCCCTGGACGGCACCGACCTCTGCGCCGGCCCCGACTCCCCGTTGTCCCTGCTCACGGGCACCCCCGCCACACCCGACCTGGTGAGCAGCGGCCCCCGCACGGGCGTCGGCGGAGCCGGCGCCGACCATCCCTACCGCTTCTGGGTCACCCACGACCCGACGGTCAGCCCGTACCGCGCCCACGTGCCCCGCCGGCGCTCGACTTGACTCGCCCCCCGGGGACGCCTAACGTAGCCCGAGCCGCTTGAACGGGGTACTGCCTTCGCAGACCCCCAGAGCGGCCAAACCACTCACACGACGACTACCCCTGGCGGGGACGATTTCGGCATGTCCGAATTCGAATCCGACGGCCCGATTATGAGCCCCAAGGGAAAAGCGCTAACGTGGTGGAGCGCCGAAAGGCACAGGCCCCCAACGGCCACCGAATTCAAATCCAAACCGACTGCGACTTTCGAGAAGCAGGGCGCGGAAATGATCTGGTAGAGTTGGAAACGAAGGAAGCGCCCGGAGGGCCTGGAAACAGGAACGAAGGAAGCGTCCGTTCCTTGAGAACTCAACAGCGTGCCAAAAATCAACGCCAAAAGTT
>NZ_LGDE01000160.1 GCF_001279725.1 Streptomyces sp. WM4235
CGCCGAGGGCGATCACGCCCGCGCCGATCCACGCCCAGCCCCGGTGCTCCCGGACGCCCTGCCACACCAGCCAGGCTCCGCCGATCTCGAAGAGGGCGGCCGCGAGGAACAGGCCGACCGAGCGGGCGACGAGCACGTGGGCGCCCGCTGCTAGCGGCCGCGCGGCTTGCCGCGCTTGCCGCCGCCCTTGCCGCCCTTGGGCGCGCCGCCAGCGCGCGGGTTCTTGCCGCCGGTCTTGCCGCCGCCGGCCCCCCGTGCGCCTCCGCCGGGCGCCGGGCGCTTGCCCTTCGGCTGCGCCGGCGCGGGCGCGGGGGCTGCCAGGGAGCGGCCCCGGGAGCTGTTCACGGTCCGTCCGCGGACGATGCCGATGAACTCCTCCACCAGGTCGGTGGTCTCCTCCTCGGGCCAGGAGAGCGCCACCCGCGACTCGGGGGCGCCCGTCAGCGGCCGGTAGGTGAGGTCCTTGCGGTGGTACAGGCGGGCGAGGGACTGCGGGACGACCAGTACGCCGATGCCCGCGGCCACCAGCTCGACGGCGTCCTCCGTCGTCGCGGGTCGCTCGATCGCGGGCCGACCCGGCAGGGTGTCCCAGTCGAGGGTGTCGTCGAGGGGGTGCAGCACGATCTCGTCGGCCAGGTCCCCGGTGGACACCTCCTCGGCGCTCGCCACCAGGTGGTCCTTGGGGATCACGACGACCGTGGTCTCGGTGTAGAGCGGGATGGCGCTGAGGTCCGTGCGGTCGATCGGCAGCCGGACGAATCCGGCGTCCGCCTCGCCGGCGCGCAGCGCGTCGGGGGCGGCGGCGGGGGCGACCGCGACGAGGGTCAGCGGGATGCCGGGCAGGCGTTCGTTCCAGATCCGCACCCACTTGGTGGGTGTCACCCCCGGAACGTAGGCGAGCCGGAACGAGGGAGGTACTTCCGAGCCTGTCACCGGGCCAGGTTACCGGCCGTGGTCAGAGGTGGTGCACACGCTCGATACTCTTGACTCCATGACGTCGCACAAGACCGCCCAGACCATGAAGCCCGCGACCGCGGCGAAGAAGCTGGGTGTGTACCTCGAAGCCACCCCCGCCGAGTTCCAGGAGGGTGTCGTTTCGCGCAGCGAGTTGGGTGCCCTGCAGACCGATCCGCCCGAGTGGCTCCAGGAGCTGCGCCGCAACGGCCCGCACCCCCGGCCGGTGGTCGCGGCCAAGCTGGGCGTCTCCATCGCCGGTCTCGCCCGGGGTGGGGTCACCGAGGCCCTCACCACGGAGCAGATCGAGGCGCTGAAGAACGAGGCCCCCGAGTGGCTGCAGAAGGAGCGTGCCACGCAGGCCGAGGTCCGCAAGGAGACGGTCCGCATCAAGGAGAAGAACGCGCAGAAGCAGGCGCAGCAGGAGGAGCAGCCGGAGGGCTGAGCCCCCGGCACGCCGCACCGCCTCGAACAGCCCCGGACCCCGGTCCGGGGCTGTTTCCGTGTCGGGCCGGTTCCTCGACCGGATCTCCGGTCGTTTCCCCGGCTCGTTTCCCCGGTCGGTGGGCGTCCCTCTGGGCCAATCGCCGCAGTGAAATGGACGCGGCGGGGGCGAGGACTTCCCATGGAGGGACGGCCGACGGCGGCACGGATCGGGAGGTGCGGTGGACGAGGACCGGTATGAGCTGGTGTTCCGGAGCGGCGAGGACGGGGGGCGGGCGCAGGACAAGGTCCTCGTCTCGCGGACCTCGCAGGCGGGGCCGGGTGGTCATCCCGTGTACGCCGACGAGACCGGGATCATTCGCGCGGAGATCAGCGATCAGGGCGAGGTCAGGATGCTGGCCTCGGGCGGTCAGCAGGACCCCGAGTACCCCGTGGTGGCCCGCCGGCCGGAGTGAGGCCCGACACGGGCTCCGAGGAGCCGTGCGGCCCGGGTGGGCGGCGTGTGCCGCGCCGGCGGTTCAGGCGCGGGGTTCCGGGCCGCCGGTGGAGTAGGCGCCGACCTGGGGGGGGTA
>NZ_LGDE01000161.1 GCF_001279725.1 Streptomyces sp. WM4235
TGAACGGTGTGGGCATGCGGATGTCTTCTCCGGAACGTGGTGGAGGCGGGCACGGCGACGCGGGAGGAGCGTGAGCGGTGCACGGCGCGTACGGCGTGAAGTGCGTGGCGGGAGGCCGGCCACGTGGTGCGGCTCGCGAGGCGGGACGCGAGGGATCGACGACCGCCTCGGGCTGCTCGGCGTCAGATGCGGAGCGCGGAGTGCGAACTCATGGAGTGTCCCCTGAGTGAAGGGTGTTCGCCCGACTGCCGGCCGGCCCACTGCTCTTGGCCGGCGTCACGCGACACCGGTCCTCATTACACGCACGCGGCGCGCGTCTGTCAACGCCGAAGATCGTTTCCGGAGATGCGCCGTGATGCCCCGGAGATGCCCGGTGATGGCCCGGAGATGCCCGGTGATGGCCCGGGCGGGACATCCGGGCCACGCTCATCGGGGTCGGCGCGGCGCCTCGACCGGGAGCGCGACGCCGGTTCAGCCGGCGGGTACCAGGACGACGGCCGTGCCGTACGCGCACACCTCTGTGCCGATGTCGGCGGCCTCGGTCACGTCGAACCGCATCATCAGCACGGCGTTGCCGCCCCGCGCCTTCGCCTGTTCGATGAGCCGTTCCATCGCCTGGTTCCGGGTCTCCACCAGGGTCTTGGTCAGCCCCTTGAGCTCGCCCCCGATCATGGACTTCAGGCCCGCGCCGATCTGGCTGCCCAGGTGGCGGGAGCGCACGGTGAGGCCGAAGACCTCGCCGATGACCCGCTCCACCCGGTAGCCGGGGACGTCGTTGGTCGTCACCACCATGACACCGGTCTGCTCGGCGCCGGGGCCGCCGCCGTAGTCTTCGATTCCCATGCGTCCCACTCTGGATCCGCGGGCCGAGCCGCGCATCCCGGCGGCCGTCAGGCGGGCCGGAGCGTCCACCGGTCGCCCAGCAGCCGGAACCTTCCCGAGGCGACCTCGTAGAAGGACAGGCCCTCCCCCGTGAACGTGCCGTTCGCGGGCTCGAAGGCGTACGTCTTCGACACGCCCTGGTACGTGGTCGTGCGCACCGTGGGCAGCAGATCGCCCCGGCCGATCCGCGGCCGCCCCAGGCCCTCGGCGCACCGGGCCGGCAGGTGGACCGCGTCGTAGGCCTCGGCCGCGTACGGGGGTGCGGGGGCGTTGCCCCGACGCGGCCCGGACGACACATTGGGCATTTCGGGCTAAACGGCGGGGCGTCGCCGGAGCCCGGGGGCGCCGCGTGGTCATAGTCGTCCCTGGCAGCCGCCAGGCTGCCGCCCGGCCCGCCCGTCGCGGTCGGGCGGATGTCTTTGCAGAGGAGCCGGCTCATGCTGAAGCCCACCAGGACCATCCTCGCTCTCGCCACCGGAGGCCTGGTGCTCGGCCTGGTCGGCGCGGGCACCGCCATCGCCGACGAGGGCCCGATGGACGACATGTCGGGACACGAGAAGGTCATCCTCGACGGTCACGACGACTACGACGACGGTGACTACGACCGGCCGCGCCACGCCTGGGGCAAGGTCGTCTCGCACGGCCCGCTGAAGGTCCGCAGCAAGCCGAGCACCCGCGCGTACGTCCTGGGCAAGGTCCAGCCGCACCAGAAGCTCGCCCTGGAGTGCAAGACCCGCGGCGAGCGGGTCGACGGCAACAACATCTGGTACCTGCTGGCCGACCGGGACCGCGAGAACGTCAACGACGGCATGAACGGGGACGAGGACCTCACGGAGCGCATGAACCACAAGGACCGCAAGGACCGCTGGGTCTCCGCCCGCTACGTCGACAACCTCTCCCCCGTGAAGTGGTGCCGCAACTGATCGGTGACGTCCGCGTTCTGACGGCCGAGGGTCCGGCCCCCGCTCACGGGGGCCGGACCCTCGG
>NZ_LGDE01000162.1 GCF_001279725.1 Streptomyces sp. WM4235
CCGACCGTGTTCTCTGCGCGCAGGCGTGCTTCGACTTCCCCGAGTTCCACCCGGTTACCCCTGATCTTGACCTGGTGGTCGGTGCGCCCCAGATAGGTGAGCACACCGTCCGCGGTGGACTGGACGAGGTCCCCGGTGCGGTACATCCGCTCGCCCGGAGCGCCGAACGGATCGGCGACGAACCGCTCCGCCGTGAGGGCGGGGCGCGCGTGATAGCCGCGGGCGAGTTGGGCGCCGGCGATGTACAGCTGTCCCGCCTCACCCGCGGCCACGTGCCGCAGGTGCCGGTCGAGCAGGTACAGCCGGGTGTTCCACACCGGACGGCCGATGGGCACGGTGGCGGCCGTGCCCCCGCCGGGCAGCGGATCCGGGCCGGCCTCCCAGCCGGTGACCTGGATGACCGCCTCGGTCGGCCCGTACACGTTGAACAGCGGGACGCCGGTGCGCTCGCGCCAGCGCCGGCCCGCCGGGACCGTCAGAGCCTCGCCGCCGCTGAACGCCCGGCGCAGACCCGACCACCAGGGCCCGTCGCCGCCCGGCGGCACCTCCTCGGCCAGCAACGCCGTGTACAGCGAGGGCACCAGGTCGAGGGTCGTGACCCGTTCGGAGCGGATCAGGGAGATCAGGTACGCCGGATCGCGGTGACCGTCGGGCCGGGCGATCACGACCGTCCCCCCGGTCAGCAGCGGGACGAACACCTCCTGGAGCGACGGGTCGAAGCCGGCCGCGTACTGGTGCAGCACCCGGTCGTGCGGACCGAAGCCGAACCGCTCGGCCGTCCAGGCGAGCTGCCCGGCCAGCGCGCGGTGCGTCACCACCACGCCCTTCGGCCGGCCCGTGGACCCCGAGGTGTACATTAGGTAGGGGGCCGAGTCCGGATCCGTGTCGGGGAGCGCGCGCGGACCGTGCACGGAGGCCCCGACGACGGCGCCGTCCACGTCGACCAGCACCGTGCGCACCCCGGCCGCGGCGGGCAGCGCGTCCCGCACCTCCGCGGTGGCGACCAGGATCCGCGCGCCCGAGTCGGCCAGCATGTGCCGGACCCGCTCGGCCGGTGCCGCCGGATCGACGGGCAGGCACACGGCGCCCGCCTTGAGCACGCCGAGCCACGCGACCACCTCCCCTGCCGAACGCGGCACCGCGACCGCGACCACTGCCTCGGGACCCGCGCCCTCGGCGGCCAGCCGGCGCGCCAACGACGCGGCCAGCACGTCCAGTTCGGCGAATCCGGTGCCGTGGCCGTCGTGCCGCAGCGCCGTCGCGTCCGGCGTTCGACGGGCCTGGGCGGTGAACGCCGCGTGCACGGTGGTGTCGGGCAGCGGACGCACCGCCCCGGACAGGGCGCCCGAGGCGGCCCCGCGGCCGACACGGGCCACCGGCAGGGCCGGATCGGCGACCAACTGCGCGCACAGCGCGCGCAGTCGCCGGGTGAACAGCTCGGCGGCCCGGTCGTCCAGCCGGGAACGGTCGTGGTCGAGCTGGAGGCGCAGCCGCGCGCCCGGCAGGACGGTCAACGCGAGCGGATAGTGCACGGAGTCCCGGACGCGGGAGTCCGTGATCCGGATCCGTCCCGCGGGATCGCCGCGCTCCCCGCCGTCCGGCAGGTTCTCGACCACCACCAGCGCGTCGAACAGCTCGCCCCGGCCCACGGCCCGCCGGATCTCCGCCGGCCCGAGGTGCTGATGGTCCAGCAGCTCCGCCTGACTCTCCTGGAACCGGGCCAGCACCTCGCCCAGCGGCTGCTCCGGACGCCAGGCCAGCCGGGCCGGCACGGTGTTGATCAGCAGGCCGACCAGGGTGTCGACCCCCGGGACCGGGGCCTGCCG
>NZ_LGDE01000163.1 GCF_001279725.1 Streptomyces sp. WM4235
TCGCGCACGGCGGCGCGGGCGAGCGAGATCGGGGTGGCGAAAGTCTCGTAGTGGTTGACCACGCTGATCCAGCTGCCGTCGGCGTTCTGCATCACGTGGAGTTCGCGGCCGTCTATGCGGACCGTGGGCAGGCCGGGCGAGTGGTGGCCGCCGTGGTGACCGCCGCCGGTGGCGGCGGTGATCTGTATGCGGCGTCCCAGGTAGACCTCGTCGACCGTGCCGGCGGGTATCGCGGCGCGGGAGTCGGTGCCGGCCGCGTACGCGGTGGCGCCCGCGAGGCCGATGACGGAGAGTGCGCCGGCAGTGGTGCCCAAGGCCTGCCTGCGGGTGATCTTGTTCATGGCCGAAGAACTATCAGGCGAGCGGGGCCAGTTGACCGCTATCCGGACATCGAAGGATAAGTTTCACATCGAACGAATGGGGCGATCTTCCCGTTCTGGTCAAGTTCGACGGTCCGAACGGGAAGATCTGCGTCAGTAAGTCTACTGGCCAGTAATTCTTTCGGTGTCATGCGGTTCTCATGAGCGGGATCACATCGGAGAGTCGGCCGGAAGGTGTGGCGAAATGCCACCTTCCGCTTCGTTCGAAGCCGCCTTGGGAAGTAAATGCCCGATATCGCCCTATAGTTCCGACATGGCCCTGCATGAGACGAAGGACGCATCCGCCACCGACTCCGACACGGACGTGTTCGCGTCCGTCCTGAGCGGGCAGGTTCTCCCCAAGTACCGGATGCCCGAAGACCACTCGCCCACCGAAGTGGTCTACGAGCTGATCAGCAACGAGCTGCTCCTCGACGGCAACGCGGCCCAGAACCTGGCCACCTTCTGCACCACCTGGTCCGACGACGGCGTCCATCGCCTGATGAACCAGTGCCTCGACAAGAACATGATCGACAAGGACGAGTACCCGCAGACGGCGGAAATCGAGGCGCGCTGCGTCAACATCCTCGCCGACCTGTGGAGCGCCCCGGAGGGGACCACCGGAACCGGCTGCTCCACCACCGGCTCCAGCGAGGCCGCCATGCTCGGCGGACTCGCCCTCAAGTGGCGTTGGCGCGCTGCCCGCAAGGCCGCAGGGCTCCCCACCGACCGGCCCAACCTGGTGTGCGGACCCGTGCAGATCTGCTGGGACAAGTTCGCCCGCTACTTCGACGTCGAACTCCGTCAGGTCCCCCTGGAGCCGGGCGCCACCGGCCTGCGGCCGCACCAGCTCGCCGATCACGTCGACGAGAACACCATCGGTGTCGTCGCCATCCTCGGCGTCACCTACACCTGTGACTACGAACCGGTCGCCGAGATCGCCGCCGAACTCGACCGGATCCACCGGACCCTCGGCTGGGACGTCCCCATCCACGTGGACGCCGCCAGCGGCGGCTTCGTCGCGCCCTTCCTCCACCCCGACGTGGTGTGGGACTTCCGGCTGCCGCGCGTGGCCTCGATCAACACCTCGGGCCACAAGTACGGGCTCGCGCCCCTCGGCGTCGGCTGGATCGTCTGGCGCACCGCCGATCTGCTCCCCGCCGACCTCGTCTTCGACGTGGACTACCTCGGCGGCGACATGCCGACCTTCGCCCTCAACTTCTCCCGCCCGGGCGGCGAGATCATCGCCCAGTACTACCTGTTCCTGCGCCTGGGCAAGGGCGGCTACCGGCGCGTCCAACAGGCCTGCGCAGACACCGCCCGGTACCTGGCCGGCGAGATCGCCGGAATGGGTCCCTTCACCCTGCTCTACGACGGGCACGGCGCGCTGCCCGCCGTCTCCTACACCCTCGCCGACCCGGACGGTGCGGGCTTCACCCTCTACGACCTCTCCGAC
>NZ_LGDE01000164.1 GCF_001279725.1 Streptomyces sp. WM4235
ACCTCCCTCGTCGCGGCGGCGACCAACGCACGAGGCCCGTTTCAACGTTTTGTCCCTCCGAGGAGAGTAAGCCTGCTCTCACGTGGAGCCGTCTCCCGGGACAGGCGTACCGCAGTGAAGTACCGCAACACAGCAGCCGCTCCCGACCTGGGCATGTTGCGTGACATCAGAAGCTGACATCACCAGAGGCGTACAACCGCGCACCGTGGCACGTCTGTGATCGGTGGACGAGCCGACAGATCCCAGCAGGCGAGGGGTTCGTGATGGTGCAGCACGCGCCTGGGATCAGGCGCAGGCACTCACAGGACCTCAATATTGGCGACCCTGCGCCCGTCGTTCCCGGCATCGACCTCAGCCACTTCGCCTCTGTCCAGAAGGTCGACGTCCGCGTCTACGCGGTCCTCCCGCGACCTGCGCTTCTCGTCCTGCGCGCAGGTGAGCAGACCCGCAGCCACAAGGGCGGTCGCCGCCAGGCGAGGGAACGTCACCGTGCCTCCAGGGAGCAGAACGAACTGAAAGTCACCATTGGTAGCGGTTCTGGCTACATAACGTAAGCGGTCATGTTCATACGGCACCTGAACGTACGAAATGCGGATGGAACGGGATTGGCCGGTCCGATCCCCTAACGGCGGGCGAAGGATCGATCCTCCAGGGCATAGGCAACTTTGATCAGGACAGCCAGTCTTCGGTGAGATCGGTCAACCTTCAGTGCGACGGGACACCTGGTCGCTCCGGCGAGTTGACCCCGCTTCGCGGGGTCCGGGCTCGCTGGGCTCGCCCTTGGGGTGGTGGTCCGCTGCGCTCCCCACCACCCGACCCGGACTCGCCGTGCTCCCCCGGGAAACAGGAAGGGGGTCCGGCCGGTGGGCCGGGCACCCGCGCGAACACGGGACCGCGGCCCCTCCCGCCGGCTCGACCACCACCCGACCCCGGGGACCGGGGCAGAGGGGCTCGGTGCCGGTCGGCTTCGCTCCCCCGCTCGGGCGTTTCCGGCAACCGTCTCCAGGACCAGCCCGCTCTGCGGACTGCCGGGTCCAATGTCAGCGGCCCCCTTTAGGGTCGCCAGGGCGGGGTCGGCACCGAAGCATCCAGCACTGGAAACCCAACGGCATTAACCTCCCGGACTGCACGGGGGCGGTCACGACCTAACCGGCGACCGGGGAAACAGGGCCAGGTAACGGCTTAACAGGACTGACCCCGTCACCAGTGCCGCGTGAACACGGGGCCGCGGCCCCCATCCCGCCGGCCCGACCATCACCCCGACCCCGGGGAGCTCCACCCTCGGGGCCCTGCATCAACCCACCGCATCATCAACGTGATGCCTGTGTGGCATCCCGAGAACATCGCCACCATCCCCCGGACGCCAACCCACCGTCGCCTGAACGACAAACAGGCTGTGGGGACTTCCCTGAAACTCAGCCCCTACAGCCCCTGAGGGCACCACCATGCGCCGCTGACCAGCACGGATGAACCAGGGGAGCAGAGGTGACCGAACGCCCCAGGCGAGGCCACACAGCCCCACCGGCGCCCCGGTCGACCACCCGCGCCCACCCCCACGAACACCCGAACCACAAACTCCTGACGGAGCGTCAGGGACGATCCGGGAACTCAGACGTCGCACTCAAGAATTGACGAGCGGCCAGGAAAGACCGCAGGAGAGAAATTGGCGTGGGTCTCGATAATGCTCCCGATCTTCATGGAC
>NZ_LGDE01000165.1 GCF_001279725.1 Streptomyces sp. WM4235
GAACTCCCCGCCCCCTGCCCCCGTTCCGACACGCCGACCGGTGGCTGCCCCGGCAACAGCAGGTCGCGGTCCGTCTCGCCGAGGCCGCCCTCGCCGATCCCGGCCGGGGTCTGGACGAACGCGCCGCACTGCTCCGTGCCGTGGCCCCCGTACCGGAGTACGGGCGGGCCCTGCTCCAGCGGTACACCGCCCCCGCCGGCCTTGCCGAACCCGTCCTGGCGGCAGCCGCCTTGGACGCGGCCGCCCACACGGACGACCCGGCCTCGACCCTCGGCGCCATGCTCGAACACGCCGGCGACGACCGGGCCGCGGCCGCCTGGTCCGCGGCCGGCCGAGCCGCCGCCCATGCCCGACCCACGCGGATCGCCGCCCTGCTCCGTGACGTCCTGACCCGCGAAAGCGGGGTGAAGGTCACCGTCCGCAAGGCGGCCGCCCGACTCGCCGCCCTCCACCTGCCCCCCGGCGCCGCCACCGCGCTGCTGTCCGCGGTGGGCCGTACCCCGGGCGTCCATCCGGACGTCCACGCCACCGTCGTCGGCCTGGCCGCGACCCTGCTGCCGGCCGAGGAGATGTGGGCGCTACTGGAGTCGGCGGCCACGGACGGACCGGACTCGGCCAGGCGGACGCTCCTGGACCTGAACCCGGCGGATCTGGCCCCCACCCACCGGCCGCGGTACGGGGAACTCATCGCCGGACTGCCCTTCCTGGCCGAGGAACAGGCGGCAAACCAGGCGCTGTTCAGCCTCCGTGACTGGGCGCGGTACACGCCTGCGGCCGGTACGACGCTGGCGGACGTCTACACCGACCTCGCCTCGCCACTGAGTCTCTCGGGGGTGAGGCAGGCACTCACCGGACTGGCCCAGTCCGAACTGCCGCACCCGATCGGTGGTGTGGAGCCCGGCAGTCTGCTGCGCGGCGTCGTGGACCGGCTCCTCGCGCTGATCGCGGCCGGCGAGCCGGAGGGCGGCGGGCGCGGCGGGGATCTACCGGCACGCCGTCGCCTGGAGTCCCTCGTCGGCTCGTCGATCAGGGACCGCCGGATGTGCGCGGTCCTGGCCCGGCGCCTGACGCCCGAACCGGCGGTCACCGCCGCCCGTACCGCTCTTCTCGTGCGGGCGATCGACCTGGAGTCGGCCGAGCCCGAACTACTGCTTACGCTCGCCGAGTTGACCGCTGCGGTCGAGGGTCGCCCCGTCCTCGCGGTACGGGTCGCCAAGGAGCTGGAGGACGGACACCGATACGGCGATCCGCTCGCCGATCCCGCCGCCGCGCTCGCCGCGGTGCGTGTCCTGAGCGGCCGGGGTGGTGTGGTGGAAGGCCTCCTCGCCCTGGGCCTCGCCAGAGCCCTCGGCATCCGGCAGAACTGGCCCGACGCTTGCCGTGCGGCCATCGTCGAACTGCGCCGCCACCCGGAGCGGGAGGTCGGGGAGGCGGCGTACGCCACGGTCCTGGGCGGGAGCTGAGACCCACGATCGCGGACGCGTGGGGGGAGGGCTCAGTCGAGGTAGGTGAAGGGGAGCGCGTTGGTGAGCCGCCCGCAGGGGGTGGCCGCGTAGACGGACACGGTGGCCGCCGCGGGCCACTCGGGGGCGACGGCGATGAGGGTGGTGTCACTGAGCGCCACCACGTCCGTGGCTTCCCGGCCGGTGAAGCAGCCGTCGGGTGTCACGGTGCCGAACAGCATCCGGGTGTAGGGGGTGAGGTTGGCGCCGACAAGGGTGACCTGCGTGCCGCCGGCTCGGGGGCCGGTTTCCGGCTGGAGTGCGACGAGCTGCCCC
>NZ_LGDE01000166.1 GCF_001279725.1 Streptomyces sp. WM4235
GCAGGCGGCCACGATCCGCTGCCTCAGGCTCGCGGAGCGCAGTCGACGGTTCAGTGACCGATCACCCTTGAGTTGGGCCTCGATCTCGGAGAGGGCGCGCTGTTCGTGATCGGAAAGTCCGGCTCCACCCATGACGACGTACCTCCGTCGGCTGCCGCCGTCGGGCGCGGAACGCAGCCTGTGGCCTGCGAATACCCGGCCTGACGGGCGTCAACCCCCGGAGGACGTCATGGTTGCCGGGATCGGTCACCAGATGGAGCCGACCCACTCCGGGTGGTCGATGAACGGGTTCCGGTTGTGCTGGTACGTGTCGAAGATGACCTGGTTGCGGCGCTGCTCGAAGGCGTCCGGCGGGGCCTGGGGGCTCCACTGCTTCAGCACCCTGATCCGGCCCATCGACGGGGCGGAGCCGTTGTTGACCTTGTCGTTGAGTTCGAGGTTCGCGAAGCCGTCCTCGCCGTCGTAGCGCACGGCCATGTAGAGCAGCATCCGGGCCACGTCGCCCTTGACCGCGTCGCGCGGCTCGAAGGAGTCGGAGTCCGTGAAGCTGCCGGAGGCCTCGGAGACCGGGCTGCCGCCCTTGTCGAAGTCCTTGTTGCCGCGGGTGCTGTTGACCGTCACGTCCTCGGGACGCAGGTGGTGCAGGTCGGTGCCGGGGCCGGTCGCGGTGCCGAAATCGCCGTGGCTCTTGGCCCAGACGTGCTCGCGGTTCCAGTCGTTGGCGCCGCCCCCGTTGGAGGTCTTGGACTGCGAGCGGCCCGAGTAGACGAGGATGACGTTGTTCGGGTTGGCGGGGTCCTGGTCGGTGACCTTCAGGGCGTTCCACACGCCGTCGTACGACACCTTGGTCTGGGTCTTGATGATGCCGTGGAGCGCGGTCTTCAGCGCGGCGCCGGTCTTGCCCTGCGCCGGGGCGTAGTAGTCGTCGTAGGCCGCGGCGGCGCCGGCCGCGGCGGGCGCGTCGGCGTGGGGGGCCGCCGTCCGCTGCGAGCCGGCCGAGGCGGTGGCCGGTATGAGGACCAGCGAGGCGGCCGCGAGGCCGGCCGCACAGGGGGCGAATCGGGAGATTCTCATGACGTGGGGGATGCCTCTCCATCACGCACCGTCCCCGCCAAGGCGGTTGGCGGGGTGTCAGGTTGCAGAGCGAGGCTGACATTGTCATGCGCCCAACAGGTTAAAGGGATGTGTCCGGCGTGCGGATCTTGTGTTTGTCCGCGGTGGGGCGAGGGCACGGTAGCGAGGGCCCGAACCGTGCGAAATCCCCACCGGGAGCAGCCCATGCCAACGAAGATCCTCATCGTCACCGGCGACGCCGCGGAGTCGCTGGAGGTCCTCTACCCCTACCAGCGACTGCGCGAGGAGGGCTACGAGGTCCACATCGCGGCCCCGGCGGTCAAGAAACTCCGTTTCGTGGTGCACGACTTCGAGGACGGGTTCGCCCCCTACCCGGAGAAGCCCGGCTACACCTGGCCCGCCGACATCGCCTTCGCCGACGTGGTGACGGAGGACTACGAGGCGGTCGTCGTACCGGGCGGGCGCGCGCCCGAGTACCTGCGCAACGATCCCGAGGTGCGACGGATCCTGGCCCCCTTCGCCGAGGCGGACAAGCCGATCGCGCAGATCTGCCACGGTCCCCTGATCACCGCCGCCGCCGGGACCCTGGAGGGCCGCCGGGTCACCGCGTACCCGGCCCTGGAACTCGACATGAAGGCCGCGGGCGCGCACTTCGAGGACTCCGAGGCGGTGGTGGACGGCACCCTGGTGTCGGCC
>NZ_LGDE01000167.1 GCF_001279725.1 Streptomyces sp. WM4235
CCCCAAGCCACCCCCGAAGCCCGCCCCCAAGCCGGGGCCCAAGCCGGCGGCACCCGCCCCTCCGATTTTCCTGGTCCCCAAGCCGGCGGCCCCGCTGCCCAAGCCCGCACCGGAGCCCGCGCCCACCCCCGTGGTGACCCCGCCGCCCGCACCGCCCAAGGTCGTGGCCCGGCCGAGTTACCACGCCATGACCCGCAAGCCGGTCGAGCACCACATCTCGCCGGTCACCTTCACCCTCATGACCGCGGCTCCCGCGGTGCTCGCGATCGTCGCGCTGCGCCCGCGCTGACCCGCTCTCGATCCTTTCCCTACCCCTTGCCTTGGAGTCATCTTGTCGGAATGGCTCGTCCTGTCCCTCGCGATGGCAGCGGCCTGTGCCGTGGTGCTGTCCATCGCCTTCTTCAATCACCGGCGGATCGGCGACGACGACGATCCGAACGAGACCCCGGACGTCATCGAGTACATGACGATGATGATCGGGGTGATCTACGCGATCGTCCTGGGCCTGGCCATCGCGGGCGTCTGGGAGGGCCGCGGGGCCGCCCAGGAATACGTGCGCCAGGAATCGCAGGCCCTGCACGAGATCAGCGTCCGATCCGAGGTGTATCCGGCTGACGTCCGCAAGAAGATCCGCTCCGACGTCGACGCGTATGTGACGCACGTGGTCGACACGGAGTGGACGCAGATGGCGGAGAATGGTGAACTCACTGATCAGAGCGCACAGTTGTTGGAGCGCATCCGCCGGGACGTGACCGACTACGAGCCGCGGACCGACCACGAGGGGCAGGCCTACCAGCCGCTGGTCGACCAGGTCGCGCTGGTGGACGACGCCCGTAACGCCCGCGGCCAGAGCGCCGGGGCCACCATGCCCGGTGTGGTGTGGTTCGGTCTGATCGCCGGCGCCCTGGTGACGGTCGGGTTGATCTTCACCCTGCAGATCCGGCGCTCGTTCCGGGAGATGCTGCTGGCGGGGCTCTTCAGCGCCCTGATCGCCTTCCTGCTCTTCCTGATCTGGGACTTCGACGCACCGTTCGGGCGCGGCATCGCGGCGACCGCGGAACCGTTCCTCGCCCAGTTCCCGCATCTGGGCCTGGAGAACTGACTGCCTGGAGAACTGATCCTGGAGAACTGACGGGGCACCGCACCCCCGCGTCCGCCGGCAAACCGGGGACGGGCCTCCCGTCCCCGGTTCGGCCTACCGGCATGCCCCATTCGCCCGTTCCTGATCGCGGGTCACCGCCCCCGCACCTAGCGTGGCGAGCATCGAGGCGCACGACCCCCCACGTGCGGAAACCGTTCCGCGGCTGCTCCTCGGGGATCCGGAGAAACTCCATGGGTGCGATACGCAGCTCCGCCACTGCCCTGCTGAGCGCCGGTGCCACGGGTGCCGCTCTCGCGCTCGGCGCCCTGGGCGCGCCCGCCGCTTCCGCGGCCGAGGCCGCGCCCATCACCTCGTTCGGCTTCGCCATCACCCCCTCGACCGTCGCGCGCGGCGGTCAGACGGTGCTCTCCGTCAGCGGCTGCGATTCGGCGTTCGCCACCGCCTCCTCCGGGGTCTTCGACACCGTGAGCATCGCCCGCGGCCAGACCGCGCGGGTCACCGTGGACCGGGACGCGCGGGTCGGGGCCCTGTACTCCGTCTCCTTCACCTGCAACGGGGAGACCGGGTCCGCCGACCTGACGATCGCCGGTGGCACGGCCCGGCCGACCACCAGTTCCACCGTGGGCGTCCGCCGCACGC
>NZ_LGDE01000168.1 GCF_001279725.1 Streptomyces sp. WM4235
GACTCCCCGACTACATGCACCCCACCCACTACATCCCCCTCACCCACCTCCCCCTCACCCCCAACGGAAAACTCGACCGCAACGCACTCCCCACACCCGTCGAAGCCGAGGGTGAGGTGTCCCGGGCGCCGCGCGACGCCCGCGAGGAGATACTCGTCGGGATCCTGGCCGATGTGCTGGGGCGCTCCGCGGTGGGCGTCTCGGACGACTTCTTCGCGCTCGGCGGGCATTCGCTGCTGGCGGCGCGGGTGGCCGGTCGGATCCGGGAAGCGTTCGGCGTGGACTGCGGGATCCGGGACGTGTTCGAGCTGCGGACCGTCGAGGCCCTCGCGGCCCGGCTGGCCGAGCGGACGTTCGGCCCCGCCAGGCCCGCGCCGGCGGCGTCCGAGCGGGGCGAGCGCCCCGTGCTCTCCTTCGCCCAGCACCGGCTGTGGCTGCTGGACAGCGTGCGGGGACCGTCCACGACGTACAACGTGCCGGTGGCCGTGCGCCTCGACGGTCCGGTCGACCCGGTGGCACTGCGTGCGGCGGTCGCCGACGTGGTGGCACGGCACGAGGTGCTGCGCACCGTGATCGGCGAGTACGACGGTGAGCCGTACCAGCGGGTCCTTGCCCCGTCCGAGGTGTCGGTGGCGGTGTCGGTGCGGGAGGTCTCGTCGGACCGGCTCGCGGACGAGATGGTCCTCGCGGGCAGCCACGTCTTCGACCTGGCCTCCGAGGTCCCGATCAGGGTGAACCTGCTGCGGACCGCGCCCGACCGGCACGTCCTGGTGGTGTTGCTGCACCACATCGCCACCGACGAGGGCTCGACCGCCCCGCTGTTGGCCGATCTGGACCTGGCCTACACGGCTCGACTGGCGGGCCGGGCACCGGTGTTCGCTCCGCTGCCGGTGCAGTACGCGGACTACGCGCTGTGGCAGCGCGAGCTGCTGGGCGAGGCCTCCGACGCGGAGTCCCTCGCGGCGGCCCAGGCCGGGTACTGGCGTGACGCCCTGGCCGGCATCCCGGCGGAGCTGGCGTTGCCCGCGGACCGCGCGCGTCCGGCGGAGCCCTCGTACGAGGGCGGCGTGGTGACCTTCGAGGTTCCGCGGGAGACGACGGCCGGCCTGGCCCGGATCGCCCGGGAGAGCGGGGCCACGCTGTTCATGGTGGCGCACGCCGCGGTGGCGACGTTGTTGCATCGGCTCGGAGCGGGCGACGACATCCCGCTGGGCACTCCCGTGTCGGCCCGCGAGGGCGCGGAGTCGGAGGGGCTGGTCGGTTTCTTCCTCAACACGCTGGTCCTGCGGGTGGACGTGTCCGGGGATCCGACCTTCACCGAACTGGTCGCCCGGGTGCGGGACACCGGCCTGGCCGCGTTCGCGCACACCGATCTGCCGTTGGAGGCCGTGGTCGAGGCGGTGGACCCGGAGCGCTCGCGTTCCCGCAACCCGCTGTTCCAGACGATGGTGACCTTCCACTCCGTGGACGGCGCCGTGCCGGAGCTGTTCGGCCTGCCCGCCGAGGAACTCGTCGTCGAGACGGGTGGCGCCAAGTTCGACCTGGAGGTCGCCTTCGGCGCCGACCGCGACGGCGCCGGCATCGCGGGCGGCATCCGCTTCGCCGTCGATCTCTTCGACGAGGTGACGGTCCGGACCCTGGCCGATCGGCTCGTGCGGCTCCTGACGGCCGTGGTCGCGGACCCGACGGCGCCCGTCTCGGCGATCGAGCTGATGGACCCGGC
>NZ_LGDE01000169.1 GCF_001279725.1 Streptomyces sp. WM4235
CATCCCGCGAGCCCCAGCCCTACCGGGGCCCCGCCGAGGAACCACCACGCGAGCCCCCATCTCAGCCCCGCCGGCGTTTGAGGCGCGGGGTCCGGGGCGGAGCCCCGAAAAGCCGGACGCAGTCCGGTCCGCGCACCACGGCCCCGCACCGGCCACGACCCGGCCACGACCCGGCCACCGCACCGCACCGCACCACACCGCCCGGCCAGGGCAACGGCTACGCCGCGTACAGATCGAACGTCGATCCCCGCTTCGCCCCCGCCGCCACGTCCAACGCCGGGTCCACCGCCAGCATCGCCTGGTGCAGGCGCTGCAACTGCGGCGACGGCTCCACCCCCAGGTCGTCGATCAGACGGTTCCGCAACCGCCGGTACACGTCCAGCGCCGCCGCCTGTCGGCCCGACCGGTAGAGCGCCACCATGACCTGCGAGTGCAACCCTTCGTGCTGGGGGTGCCGCGCCGTCAGTTCGGTCAGCTCCACCAGGAGTTCCGTGTGCCGCCCCAACCGCAGGTCGACGTCGATCCGCCGCTCGACCGCGACCAGGCGGCTCTCCTCCAGCCGCATGACCTCGATCTCCAGAATCGGGCCGAGCCGTACGTCGACCAGCGCCGGCCCGTTCCACAGCGCGAGCGCCTCCCGCAGCATGGCCGCGGATCCCTCGTCGTCGCCGGCCTCGAACGCGTTCTGCCCCCGGGCGAGGAGGCGGTCGTACGTGTACACGTCCACCGCCTCCGGAGGCACCTGCAACACGTACCCACCGTGCCGCGTGGCGAGCACCTCCTTGGCCCTGCCCGGCCGTCCCGGCCCCATGGCGGTGCCCAGTCGACGACGCAGCTGCAGGATGTACGACTGGAGTGTGGTCAGCGCGCTCTGCGGGAGATCGTGACCCCAGATCTCCTCCATGAGCGTGGGTACCGGAATCACTCGGCCCGGCTGCAGCGAGAAGAGCGCCAGGATCTGGCGCGGCTTACCGGCAGTCGGAACGATCGAGCCCCCGTTGACCTCGGCACTCAACGGACCCAGAACCTGAATCTTCACGGTCTCCCCTCCACTTCGCGAAACCGAAAACCAATCCGAACCTGACCACGACCCCGACCACGACCACGGCCCTGACAACGAGCTTGCCAACGGCCCTGAACCTGGGCCTGAACCCGACTCCGCACGTTCGGCTCCTCCCTTCCCGGACCCCGCCGGACGCACCACACCCGGCGCCGCGGCCCGGACGAACCGGCACACCGCAGCCCGACCGCCAACGGGCGAACCGACCCCGCACTCGAAGATCGAAGACGCCGACCTAGCCCCCGCTTGCCACGAACCCCAGCGCTTCCAGGCCCCCCCCGTCCCCGGCGCCCGCCTCGCCACACGTCCGGTACTCCCCGGCCCGCGCCTCCCCCACCAGGCTCGGCAGGAGCAGCCCCCAGAGGGCGGCCACCTTGCCCTTCAACTCCCGGTACGACAGCCCGGTCCCGGACAGCACCTCGATCCCACAGACGGCGGCCGCCACCAACGCCTCCGCCCCCTCCCACCGACCTCCGGCACCACCGCTCCCGGCCTCACCGGCCCCGTCGCTCACATCACCCCTGTTGTCGTTCACATCAACCCCGACGCTCACATCAACCCCGTCAGACACAAAGGCCCCGTCAGACACAACGGCCCCGTCAGACAC
>NZ_LGDE01000170.1 GCF_001279725.1 Streptomyces sp. WM4235
GCCGCCCCGCCCACCCCCACGCCCGGCCGGCAGGCCACCGCGCGCCCCCGCCCGTCCGGCGGGACAATGACCCCATGCGTACGCTCCGCGTGCTCGGCGCGGCAGGGGCTGCCATGATGCTGGCCACCGCCGCCACCGCGACCACCGCCGCGGGAGCGACAGCCGCACCGAGCCCCCCGTCGCCGAAGCCCCGACTGACCGACGCCGCCGTCGACAAGGCGGTGGACCGCCTCGACGCCACCGTCACGGACATGATGAAGCGCACCGGCGTCCCGGGGGTGTCCGTGGCCGTGGTCCACAACGACGAGGTCATCCACCTCAAGGGCTTCGGACTGCGCCGGACCGGCGAGAGCGCGAAGGTCGACCCCGACACGGTCTTCCAGATCGCCTCCCTCTCCAAGCCCGTCTCCTCGACGGTGGTGGCCGGCGCCCTGACCACCCCCGACGAGTGGGACCGGCACGTCCCGCTCCCCGGTTTCTCCCTCAAGGACCCGTGGGTCACCGACCACGTCTCCACGGCCGACCTCTTCTCGCACCGCAGCGGCCTCCCCGACCATGCCGGGGACCTCCTCGAAGACCTCGGCTACGACCAGGCGTACATCCTCGATCACCTGCGCCTGGAGCCCCTCACCCCCTTCCGCGCGAGCTACGCGTACACCAACTTCGGGTTCACGGCCGCCGCCGAGGCCATCGCCCGGGCCCACGGCACCAGCTGGCAGAAGCTCGCGCGGGACACCCTCTTCAAGCCGGCGGGCATGACGCGCACCAGCACGGAGTTCGCCGCCTTCGAACGGGCGACGGACAAGGCCGCCACCCACGTGAGGAACCCCGACGGCACCTGGAGCCCGCGCTTCGTCCGCGACCCGGACGCCCAGTCCCCGGCGGGCGGGGTCAGCTCGACGGCCCGTGACATGTCCCGCTGGCTGCGCCTCCAGCTGGCCGAAGGCACCCTCGACGGCCGGCGCGTCGTCCCGCGGGACACCCTGGCCCGTACCCATGTCGCGGAGATCGTCTCGCAGCCGCCCGCCACGCCCACCGCGACGACCGGTTTCTACGGTCTCGGTTGGAACGTCTCCTACGACCAGGCCGGACGGCTGCGTCTGAGTCACTCCGGCGCCTTCGAACTCGGCGCCAACACCAACGTGACGATGCTTCCCTTGGAACAGCTCGGGATCGTCGTCCTGACCAATGGCGCCCCGGTCGGTCTCGCCGACGCCGTGGCCCTGGACTTCTTCGACTTCGCCGAACACGGCAAGGCCACCACCGACTGGCTGGCGCTGACCGGGGCCCTGTACGCGCAAATGGACGCCGCGGGCCGCTCCCCCACCGACTACGCCCACCCGCCCGCCGGCGCGAAGCCGGCCCAGGAGGACGGCGCGTACACCGGGACCTACGACAACCCCTACTACGGCGAGGCCACCGTCACCGCCAACCCGGACGGCGACGGGCTGACCCTCGCCCTCGGGCCGAAGCCCATGCGTTTCCCGCTCACCCACTACGACGGCGACGTGTTCAGCTTCGAGACCGTCGGCGAGAACGCCGTGGGCCGTACCGGGGTCACGTTCTCCGACGGCACGCTCCGCGTCGAGTACCTGGACGCCGACCACCTGGGCACCTTCACCGAGCAGTAGCGGCAGCGGCAGCGCCTAGGCTGGAGCCCGATGAAACGGAACATCCCGCCCGCGCCCCTGCCCCAGGTCTCCGGCATCGATCCGGTACGCCTGCGGCTTCCCCCCGACCCGGAGGGGATGTGGCCGGATCTCGGCACCTACCTCACCGCGCGGTACGCGGGAACCCGTGGGGCCGAGTCGATGGCGCGGCTCCTGCGCGACGGCCGGGTGCTCGGCGTCGGCGGGCGGGTACTGCGCCCCGAGGACCCGTACGAGGCGGGCGGCTTCCTGTGGTTCCACCGGGACATGCCGACCGAGCCCGTGGTGCCCTTCCCGATCCGGGTCGTGCATCGGGACGCGCACCTGCTGGTCGTGGACAAGCCGCACTTCCTGGCGACCACCCCGCGCGGCAGCCACGTCACCCAGACCGCCCTGGCGCGGTTGCGGGCGGAGTTGGACCTGCCGACGCTGAGCCCGGCGCACCGGCTGGACCGGATGACCGCCGGACTGGTGATGTTCAGCATCCGTCCCGAGGACCGCGGGGCGTACCAGTCGCTCTTCGAGCAGCGGAAGGTCTCGAAGGAGTACGAGGCCCTCGCCCCGCACGATCCCTCGGTGGAGCTGCCCCGCACCGTTCGCAGCCACATCGAGAAGGTCCGCGGGGTGATGGCGGCCGTGGAGCTCCCGGACATGCAACCCAATGCCGAGAGCCGCGTCGAGCTCGTCGCCGTCCGGGGCGACCTGGGCCGCTACCGGTTGACTCCGCACACCGGTCGGACCCACCAGCTGCGGGTGCACATGAACCGCCTGGGCCTGCCGATCCTCGGGGACCCGGTCTATCCGGTGGTCGCCGCGGCGGCGGATCCGGGCGACTACCGTCGACCGCTCCAACTCCTCGCGCGGAAGCTGGAGTTCACCGATCCCGTCACCGGTACGCCCCATCGCCTGGAGAGCGGGCTGAGCCTGCGCGCCTGGGACGACCGGGCGGGCTGGGAATCCGATCCCGGAGCCGCCGGACCCGCGCAGGGCGCCTGACACGCCCGACGCGACCGACCGCCACGCCCGCCCCGGCACTTCGCGCCAGGGCCGCGCCGGCGTTCAGCGCTCCACGCCCGCGATCCGCAGGGCGGCATCGGCCGCGGCCTCCGCGAAGGTCGCCATCGGGCGCGCCGGATCGGAGCGGCGGATGAGCATGACGCCCTCGATCAGCCCGAAGACGAGGTCGTTGCGCAGGGTCAACCCGGCCCTGTCGTCGTCCAGTTCGGTGTCGACCGAGGCGGAGTACAGCAACTCCAGGTAGACGTCGCGCAGTTCACCGCGCATCCGGTGGAACCTGGCGAACCGGTCCCCGGCGACCTCGGGCAGCAGGTACAGCGCGCCCAGGTTGTACGGCGCCCCGCACAGCAGCATCACGTCCGAGCGGCACAGCTCCCACAGTCGGTGCGCCGCGGGCCGGCCGCTCTCGGCCGACAGTCGGCGGGCCAGCGCCAGTGAGGGCGCCACCGTGGATTCCAGGAGTTCGGCGAGGAGTTCCTCCTTGCCGCCGAAGTAGTGGTACATCGTGGCCTGACGCATTCCGGCCCGCTCGGCCACCGCCCGTGTGGTGGTGGCCCCGTACCCTCGCGCCGTGAACAGCTCGGCCGCCGCGCGCAGGAGTTCCTCGCGCGGCGGCCGGCCGCTTTCCGGTCTCAGTTGATCGGCGCGAGGCCGACCGACCCGTCTCGGTCCTTCGTCCGTTCCCCCACTCATGCGATCGATCGTCGCACAGGACACGTCGAATCGATCATGGCAAGAGATGAGATCCGGCCATCCCGACTCTCGGAGGAAGCCCCAAAAGTGTCTAGCTGATGGAGCTGTATGCCACTACACCCCGAAGGAGTGCGTCCACGGCCTTACGGGCGTTTCGCGCCACGGTGCTCCCGCTGTCCGAGGACGACGGGGCCGCGGCGGCGATCTGCCCCAGCACGTCGATGACCTGCTTGCACCAGCGCACGAAGTCGCCGGCGGGCATCTCCGCCTCGCGCAGCACCTCGTCCAGGCTCTTGTCCGAGGCCCACTGGTAGGCCGCCCACGCGAAGCCGAGATCCGGTTCGCGCTGGCCCACCCCCTCCGCCTGGTTGATGCGGTGCTCCTCTTCCAGCGCGTCGAGCCGACCCCAGATCCGGACCATCTCGCCGAGCGCCGCCTTCGCCGCGCCGCCGGGCACCTTGGGCGCCACCGCGTCGTCGGCCTGCCGGGATTCGAACACCAACGCCGAAACGCAGGAGGCGAGTTCGGCCGGGGAGAGGCCTTCCCAGACCCCCTCGCGCAGGCATTCCGACGCCAGCAGGTCGAGCTCCCCGTACAGCCGGGCGAGCCGCTTGCCGTGCACGGTGACCTCGTCCTCGCGCAGGTAGTCCAACTCGGTGAGCAGGGCGTGGATCCGGTCGAAGGTGCGGGCGATGGTGTTCGTCCGCCCCTCGATCCGCCGCTCCAACTGCTGGGTGTCCCGCTGGAGTCGGTGGTAGCGCTCGGCCCAACGGGCGTGGTCCTCGCGCTCGTCGCAGCCGTGGCACGGGTGTGCCCGCAGTTCGGTGCGCAGCCGGGCGATCTCGCGGTCGTCGGCCGCGGCGGCGCGGCCTCGCCGCTGACGCTCCGGGCTGACGTGCCCGGCCTTGCTGCGCAGCGCGGTCGCCAGGTCCCGACGGGACTGCGGCGAACGGGGGTTGAAGGTCTTCGGGATCCGCATCCGGTCGATCGCCTCGACGGGCACCGGGAAGTCGATGGCGGCGAGCCGCTTGACCTGGCGTTCGGCGGTGAGCACCAGCGGGCGCGGGCCCTCGGTGTACTCGTGTCCGCGATGCCCGTTGGAGCGGCCGGCGGGCACGCCCGGGTCGAGGACCAGCGCCAGTCCGGCGAACTTGCCGGTCGGCACGTGGATGATGTCGCCCGGCTTGAGCTTCTCCAGCGATCCGGCGGCCTGCGCCCGGCGCTGGGCCGCGCCCTGCTTGGCGAGTTCCGTCTCGCGGTCCTTGAGGTCGCGGCGCAGCCGCGCGTACTCCTCGAAGTTCCCCAGGTGACAGGTCATGCCCTCCTGGTAGCCCTGGAGTCCCTCCTCGTTGCGCTGGACCTGCTTGGAGATGCCGACGACCGAGCGGTCCGCCTGGAACTGCGCGAAGGAGGTCTCCAGGAGTTCGCGCGAGCGGTGCCGACCGAACTGCTGGACCAGGTTCACGGCCATGTTGTACGAGGGCTTGAAGCTGGAGCGCAGCGGATAGGTGCGGGTGCCGGCGAGTCCGGCGAGGGCCGCCGGGTCCATGCCCCGCTGCCAGAGCACCACCGCGTGACCCTCGACGTCGATGCCGCGCCGGCCGGCACGCCCGGTGAGCTGCGTGTACTCACCCGGGGTGATGTCGGCGTGCTGTTCGCCGTTCCACTTGACCAGCTTCTCCAGGATGACCGTGCGGGCGGGCATGTTGATGCCCAGCGCGAGGGTCTCGGTGGCGAAGACGGCCTTCACGAGGCCGCGGACGAAGAGTTCCTCGACGACCTCCTTGAACTTCGGCAGCATGCCCGCGTGGTGTGCGGCGATGCCCCGCTCCAGGCCTTCGAGCCACTCGTAGTAGCCGAGGACGTGCAGGTCCTCGCTGGGGATGGTGGCGGTCCGTGCCTCGACGATCTCGCGCACCCGCAGGCGCCCGGCCTCGTCGTTGAGCCGCAGCCCGGCGTAGAGGCACTGCTGGACGGCGGCCTCGCAGCCGGCCCGGCTGAAGATGAAGTTGATGGCGGGGAGCAGGTCGTCGTTGCCGAGCCGGCCGATGACCTCGGGCCGGCTCGGGGTCCAGATCCGGCTGCGGGAACGTCGCTCGCGCTCACGGTCGGCCTCGCGGACCATCTTGCCGCGCCGCCGGTCCTTCGGGTTGTACGTGCGGCTGTTCTCCTCGCGCGCCATGCGCAGCAGGTCCGGGTTGACCTCGCGGCGGCCGGAGCCGCGACCCCCGTGGTCGGACTCCTCCTCGAAGAGGTCGTACACCCGGCGGCCGGCCATGACGTGCTGCCACAGCGGAACGGGCCGCTCCTCGGAGACGATCACCTCGGTGTCGCCGCGCACGGTGTCGAGCCAGTCGCCGAACTCCTCGGCGTTGGACACGGTCGCGGAGAGGGAGACCAGGGTCACCGACTCGGGGAGGTGGATGATGACCTCCTCCCAGACGGCTCCGCGGAACCGGTCGGAGAGGTAGTGCACTTCGTCCATCACGACGTAGCCGAGGCCGCGCAGCGACCGGGAGCCCGCGTAGAGCATGTTGCGGAGCACCTCGGTGGTCATGACGACCACGGGCGCCTCGGAGTTGACGCTGTTGTCGCCGGTCAGCAGGCCCACCTTGTCGGCGCCGTAGCGCTTGACGAGGTCGGCGTACTTCTGGTTCGACAGGGCCTTGATGGGCGTGGTGTAGAAGCACTTGCGGCCCTGCCGCAGGGCGAGGTGCACGGCGAACTCGCCGACGATCGTCTTGCCCGAGCCGGTCGGCGCGGCGACGAGAACGCCCTTTCCGGCCTCCAGTGCCTGGCATGCCTCGACCTGGTACGGGTCCAGGCCGAATTCGTACATCTCGCGGAAGGGTGCCAGGGCGGTGGCCTCTTCGGCGGCGCGGATCCGGGCAGCGGCGTAGCGCTCCGCGGGTGAGAGTTCTTCGGTCATCTTGTCGTCGAGCCTACCCGCCGGCCCTGACAACAGTCGCGATCTTTACGACGAGTACGGGTGGCCGGAACGGGCCCGGTCGGATCGGCGGGACACCCCCTACGTGAGGAGCCGCAAGGCCGCCGGTACGCACTCGGCCGTCACCGGCAGCGGCCCCAGCGGCTCGCCGTCCGCGTAGGCGGTGATGCCGGCGGCCTCCAGGGTGACCTTGGAGGCCCGGTGGACGGTCACCTTCGGGTGGCCGAGATGCGTCCCTTTGTAGACCTGCGGGAACACCTTGAGCAGGGTGCCCCGGCCGCAGTCGCCGACCACGGTGACGTCGAACAGTCCGTCGTCGGGCACCGCGTCCGCGCAGATGCGCATGCCGCCGCCGTAGGAGGAGCTGTTGCCGACGGCCACCAGCGTGGCCTCGGTCTCGATGACGGGCCCGCCGTCGAGGGTGATCCGGTACGGGAAGGGGCGGAAGGACGCAAGCTCCGCGAGGATCGCCAGGTCGTACTTGAAGCGGCCCAGCGGCAGCCGCATCCGGTTGCCCCGGTCGTTGACCCGCGAGTCGAAGCCGGAGCACAGCACGGTCCCGTACCAGGTGTCGGCGGCGCGCCCGAGGTCGATCTCCCTGATCCGGCCCTCCTTGAGGGCCTCGGCGGCCAGCCGGCCGGCCCGCGCGGGTTCCCGTACGGGCAGGCCCAGGGAGCACGCGAAGTCGTTGCCGGTCCCCACCGCGACCACGCCCAGCGGCACCGCGGTCCCGGCCAGTGCCTGGAGGGCGAGGGAGACCAGCCCGTCGCCACCGACCGCGATCACCGCACCGGTGCCCTCGCGCACCGCGGCCCGCAGCCGGGCCAGGGCGTCGGCGGCGTCCGTGCCGACGACGGTGCGGACGGAGAAGCCCGCCGCCCGGAGCGCGGAAGCGGCCGGCTGCGCGGCGTGCGCGCCCCGGCCGCGTCCCGCGGTGGGATTGACGAAGAGGGTGATCTCAGAAGTCACCCGCACATGATCTCAAGCACTCGCCCGCGCCGGGAGGGGCGTGCGGCCCCGGTGGTCCGGGGCCCGGCCGTCAGGTCGCGTCGTCGTAACCGTTGATCTGTCGGCGTCCGCCGTCGGCCTGCTCCGGCAGTGCGGAGGCGGCGGGCGCGGAGCCCACCGCGCCGATCGGGGCGGGGGTCAGGTCCAGCTCGGCTGCCTCGTCGTCGTCGAGACCCGCGTCGGGGTTCTTGCGCCTGCGCCTGCGGTCGTTGATCAGGCAGATGCCGAGCGCGATGAAGTAGAGGGCGACGATCGGTGCGGCCAGCGACACCATGGTCAGCGGGTCACCGGTGGGCGTCGCGAAGGCGGAGAAGATCGTGATGCCGAGGACCATCACCCGCCACCAGCTCGCCAGACGCTTCGCGGTGAGGACCCCGGTGAAGTTCAGCAGGATCAGCAGCAACGGCAGTTCGAAGGCGAGGCCGAAGACGACGACCATCCGCGTGACCAGGTCGAGGTAGTCGTCGACCGGCAGCAGGTTGCGCGCGTGATCGGGGGTGAATTCCAGCAGGATCGTCGCGGTCTGCGGAAGGATCTTGTACGCGAGGACCGCGCCGGCGCCGAAGAGCGGCGCTCCGACCGCGACGAAGCTGATCGCGTACTTCTTCTCGTGGCCGTGCAGGCCGGGGGCCACGAAGGCCCACAGCTGGTAGAGCCACACCGGGGCGGAGAGCACGATGCCCGCGGTGAGCGAGACCTTGAGGGCGATCGAGAACGGCGCGATGAGGCCGTTCACGGTCATGTCGGCGCAGGGGCGGCCGTTGCGCTGCGACACCACCCCGTCGGTGCAGCCGACGGAGCCCAGCATCGGCTTCAGCATGAAGTCGATGAGGTCCTTGTAGAAGAAGGCCGCGACGCTGGTGATCAGAATGATCGCCAGGACCGACTTCAGCAGGCGGTTTCTCAGCTCACGCAGGTGCTCGACAAGAGGCATGCGCCCTTCGGCGTCCTTGTCCGCTTTCTCCTGCTTGCGGGCAGACTTGAGCAACCCACGTCCCTCGTCTCGATGCAGATGACTGGCGTGACCGGTGTGGCCGTCGGCCGTCAGCCCTGGGTGGTGCGGTTCGGCTCGGTGACCGGGCGCGAGCTGGTGACGTCACCGGGCGCGGCCTGGATCGTGCGCGGCGCGACCGGCTGGGCGCCGGCCTGGTCGGCGACCGTGGCGGCGGTGGCCGCGTCGTCGGGCTCGCCGTCCTTCTTCATGGCCTTCGCCTCGCTCTTGAGGATGCGGGCCGACTTGCCGAGGGAGCGAGCCATCTCGGGGAGCTTCTTGGCACCGAACAGCAACACGATGACAGCGATGATCAGAAGGATCTCAAGGGGCTTCAGATTGCCGATCATGTGTGTCTTCCTTACTCACCGAAACGGCTGGTTGTGGTGGCGGGTCACGCCGGACGAAGATCCGCCGCGCCCTCCTGCAACGATCGTAACCCCCGGGGGTTAACGCCCGGCAATCCCCCGGCGTCTCCCCGCATCCGTGCGCACGGGTGAGGGGACCGACGGTACGGGTCCCGACCCGCGGTTTCCATGGGCAGGGGTTACGGGAGTGTGGCACGTCCCGTGCGGGCCAGATCGCTCGCGGCCCGTTCCAGGTCGCCCGAGGCCTCGGTGATCCGGCGGCTGGCGTCGGCCACCTGGCCGGACAACCGCCGGACCTGCACGAAGACTCGTACGGCCAGCACGCCGAGAACGGCGAGACCGAGGAAACCCAGGGCAATTGCGAGCATCGGCCACAGCATGGGACGAGCCTAGGCCACGACCGGCTCAGACACTGCGCAGGGTGCTCACTCCGCCACCCGTCAGCAGCTCCACGATCCGTTCACCGGCGGGTTTGCGGACGGAAGCGCCGCACTCGGGGCACGTGAACGAGTAGAAGGTGGTCCGCCGACTGCCCCCGATGGCCAGTCTCAGCGCGCCCGCCCCCAGCTCGAACCGGGCCCGGCACTGCGGACAGCCCGCCTTGAAGGTGACCGCGGCGGGCGCCGCCGCCGAATCCGCCGGGCCGGACCCCGGCACCGGCCCCGATGATGGCGACATCGCTCCCCGCTCCCCCTAGCCCTGTTCCCCGTACCCCGCGAGCGCCTCTCCAGCCGCCTTCCGCGCGCTGTCCGCCAGCTCCGGCGGCGACACGATGCGCCCCTCGCGGCCCAGCCGCAGCGCCAGCCGGCGCAGCGAGGCCGGGTCCGGGCTGCGCAGGGTGATCCGCAGACCGCCCTCCGCCAGCTCCTCGGCGCTGTCGTGCGGGTAGTACTCGGCGACCCAGCGCCCGCCCGGGCCCACCTCGACCACGACCTCCGGGTCCTCGGCGGCCGGCTGGACCAGCCCCTCGGACAGGTCGCGCGGCTCGATCGCGGGCGGGTCGGACCGCTCGTCCAGGAGCGTGATCTCGGCGACCCGGTCCAGACGGAAGGTCCGCCGGGCCTCCGAGAGGTGGCACCACCCCTCCATGTACGTGTGACCCACCGCGAACAGCCGGATCGGGTCCACCGTGCGCTCGGTCAGCTCGTCCCGCGCGGGCGAGTAGTACCGCAGCCGGACCCGGCGCCGCTCGGCGATGGCGCGGTCGACGTCCGCGAAGACCCCGCCCTCCGACTCGAAGGTCACCGACAGCCGGGAGCTCGCGCCGGCGACCTCGCCCGCCGCGGCCTCCAGCTTGGCCGTGGCCCGCAGCAACGCGTCCCGGTCGCTCTCGCGCAACCCCGGAAGGGTGGCCACCGCGCGGGCGGCGACCAGCAGCGCGGTCGCCTCGTCGGCGGCCAGCCGCAGCGGCTCGGCGGTGGACTCCCCCGACGCGTCGGGGTTGCGCCACCAGATGCGCTCCCCGTCGGTGTCGATGTCGAGCAGGTCCCCGCCCCGGAAGCTGGTGCCACACATGGGCAGCACGTCGAGGTCCGAGATCAGCTCGTCCTCGGTGATTCCAAAGGCGCGCGCGACGTCGGCGACGTGCGCTCCGGGGCGTTCGCGCAGATACGTCACCAGGGACAGCATCCGGCGGGTCTGGTCAATGGCGTTCGCAGCCATGCTGGTACGTCTCCCCCTCAGGGCGGTTCTGGCGAATGTTGCGGTTCAGCCCTTGGCGACGGCGCGCAGCCGGTCCACCACGTCGGCCCGCAGGTCCGCGGGCCCCAGCACCACGACGTCCGGGCCGAACTCGACCAGCCAGGCGTCCAGCCCGTGCCCGTACGGGATCTCCAGCTCGTCCCAGCCCTCGGCCACGCCCTCGCGCACCCCGGTGGCCTTGGCCCGCAGCGGATAGCCGGCCCCGGTACGCAGCCGGATCAGCGCGGAACGATCGGCGCTCTCGCCGGCCCAGCTCGCGACGGTCTCCCGCACGGTCACCACGTCCGGCACCTGCGCGGTGTACTTCGCCGCCCGGGAGCGGACCTTGCCGGTGATCCGGGAGAGCCGGAACACCCGCTCCGCACCGCGGTCCCGGTCGAAGCCGGCCAGGTACCAGTGACCGCGCCAGCACTCCAACGCCCACGGCTCGACCTGACGGGTCTCGGGCCTCGCCGCGGTGGACTTGCGGTAGTCGAAGACCACCGGCCGCCGATCGCGGCACGCCAACATCAGCGGCTCGAAGGCCGCCTCGTGCACCGGGATCCGCGGCTCGATGGCACTGTGTTGACCCTCGTACGGGTCGCCCGCCTCGGGCATTCCGCCCGCGCGCAGCTTCTGCAGTGCGCCGCTGGCCGCGCCCGCCAGACGGGCCTGCTGCCAGACCTTCGCCGCCAACCCGAGGGCGGCGGCCTCCTCGGCGTCCAGGGAGACCGGCGGCAGCCGATTGCTGTCCCGACGGGCCAGATAGCCCGTGTCACCGTCCAGGTTCTCCACCGTCTCGATGACCAGGCCGAGTTCCCGCAGGTCGTCCTTGTCCCGTTCGAACATCCGGTTGAAGGATTCGTCGTTGCCGGCTTCCATGTAGGCCTCGATCGAACCGCGCAGCTCACGCTTGCTGAGGGGCCGTCGGGTCCCCAGCAGACACAGCGCCAGATTCATCAGCCGCTCGGCCTTGGCAATCGCCATCGACGCCCTTCCGCCCTTCTCGACGCACACCCCCGGCGTACGCGTACGCGCACGGCCTCGTGACCGTTGACCGTACCGTCCCGGCGGTCCCCCGCAAAAGCGAGGGCCCCCGCCGTCCGGCGGGGGCCCCACAACTGTCACGACCGAGGGATCAGGCGTCCATCAGGTCACAGACGAAGATCAGCGTCTCGCCCGGGGCGATCAGGCCGCCACCCGCGCCGCTGTCCCCGTACGCGAGGTGCGCGGGAATGGTGATCTTGCGGCGGCCACCGACCCTCATGCCCTGCACGCCCTGGTCCCAGCCCTTGATGACCTGACCGACACCGAGCTGGAACGCCAGCGCGGAACCGCGGTTCCAGGAGGCGTCGAACTCCTCGCCGGTGGAGAACGCCACGCCCACGTAGTGGACCTTGATGAACGCACCGACCTTGGCCTCGGCGCCGTCGCCCACCCAGATGTCCTCGATCACGAGATCGGCGGGGGCATCGCCCTCGGGGAAGTCGATCTCGGGCTTCTCAAGCTGGTCACTCACGGAACTGCTCCTCAAATCTACGAACCGGGGCCCCTCCCGGCCTGAACCGGGAAGAGGACCGAACCAGTCTTACACTGCTCCGACGATGTCCACGACGAAGGCCAGCGTGGAGTTGGCCGGCAGGTCCTCACCCTTGGCCTGGTCCTTGTAGGCCATCTCCGGCGGAATCACCAGCAGGACGCGGCTGCCGACCTTCTTGCCGACCAGACCCTTGTCCCAGCCCTCGATGACCTGCCCCTTGCCGATCGCCGTCGAGAACGGCGAGCCGGTCTTCCACGACGTGTCGAACAGCTTCGCGGCATCCTTGCCCTGGTTCGGCGCCCACGCGGCACCGCTGTACTGCATGTAGACGGTCTGGCCGTTCTTGACCTCGGGACCCTTGCCCTCGATCAGGACCTTGTCGACCAGCTCCTTCGGAGGGTCGTTCTTCGGGATCGTGATCGTGGCGGCCTCGTCCTTGTCCGCCTTGACCTGGGGCAGGTCCGAGGGGATCGGCGCCTGCGTGCCCTCGGCCTTCTTCGGCAGGGTCGAGTCGATGTCCATCACGAAGACCAGGTTGTCGGCCGGACCGACCCCCAGCTGCGGCTGACCCTTGTCACCGAACGCGGCCGCCGGAGGCGCCACGACCAGCACACGGCTGCCGACCTTCTTGCCCACCACGGACTCGCTGAACAGCGGCAGGATCTCCGGAGAACCGGCGGTGACGACGATCGGCGCACCACCCTCGTCGTAGGACCCGTTCAGGTCCTTGCCGCCCTTCCAGACCTTGCCCGTGTACTTCGTGACGACGAGATCGCCCTTCTTGATCTCCGCGCCCGACCCCTCCTTGACCGTGCTCACCACGAACTTGCCGCTCGGGTCGCCCTTGGGGACGGTGATCTCCGCCTTCTTCCCCGCCTCACCCGCCACGGTGGGCATCGGGTCCGCGGAAGCGACCGCCTTCGGTACCGAGGGCTGCGAGGCATCGGCCGACGGAGACGCGGAATCCTTCTTGTCCTTGTCGTCGCCCCCTCCACAGGCCGCGGTGAGCATCAGAGCCGGCACGATGAGCGCGGCAGCAAGTCGGCGTCGCACAGTGGTCCTCAGGGTCGCTGGAATGGTCCGTCGTAGCGGCCCACTCTACGGCCAACCCCCTCGCCGACAAGGCGGCGCCGTGCGAAGGGCCCCGCACGCCACTGCGCACGGGGCCCTCCACCGCCGGACATCACATCCCGGCGATCAACTTCTCCACCCGATCGTCCACCGACCGGAACGGGTCCTTGCACAGCACCGTCCGCTGCGCCTGGTCGTTCAGCTTCAGGTGCACCCAGTCGACCGTGAAGTCCCGCCTCTGCTCCTGCGCCCGGCGGATGAAGTCGCCGCGCAGCCGGGCCCGGGTCGTCTGCGGGGGCACCGACTTGCCCTCGAAGATCTTCAGGTCGTTGCAGATCCGCGCCGCCTGCCCCTTGCGCTCCAGCAGGTAGTACAGACCGCGCCGACGGTGGATGTCGTGGTACGCGAGGTCTATCTGGGCGACCCGCGGGTTCGACATGGTCATGTTGTGCTTGGCCCGGTACCGCTCGATCAACTGGTACTTCATGACCCAGTCGATCTCGGTCCCGATCCGGTCCAGGTCCTCCGCGTCGATCGCGTCCAGCGTGCGACCCCACAGCTCCAGGACCTGATCGACGACACCGGTGCGGATACCCCGCCGCTCGGCGAAGTCCACGGCCTTGTCGTAGTACTCGCGCTGGATCTCCAGGGCCGAGGCCTCACGACCGCTCGCCAGGCGCACCTTGCGCTGCCCCGTGATGTCGTGACTGACCTCGCGGATGGCCCGGATCGGGTTCTCCAGGGTCAGGTCCCGCATCACGGTGCCCGCCTCGATCATGCGCAGCACCAGATCGGTGGCCCCGACCTTGAGCAGCATGGTCGTCTCGGACATGTTCGAGTCACCGACGATCACGTGCAGTCGCCGGTACCGCTCGGCATCCGCGTGCGGCTCGTCCCTGGTGTTGATGATCGGCCGGGAACGCGTCGTGGCGGAACTGACGCCCTCCCAGATGTGCTCGGCCCGCTGGCTGACGCAGTAGACCGCGCCCCGAGGGGTCTGGAGCACCTTGCCCGCGCCACAGATCAGCTGGCGCGTGACGAGGAAGGGAATGAGGATGTCCGCCAGACGGGAGAATTCTCCGTGCCGCGCCACGAGATAGTTCTCGTGGCAGCCGTAAGAATTGCCCGCCGAGTCGGTGTTGTTCTTGAACAGGTAGACGTCGCCCGCGATTCCCTCCTCGTGCAGGCGGCGTTCGGCGTCGACGAGCAGGCCTTCGAGAATGCGCTCGCCGGCCTTGTCGTGGGTGACCAGTTCGATCAGGTTGTCGCATTCGGGAGTTGCATATTCCGGATGCGAACCCACGTCGAGGTAGAGGCGGGCGCCGTTCCGCAGGAAGACATTGCTGCTGCGGCCCCATGACACAACACGGCGGAAGAGGTAGCGCGCCACTTCGTCAGGAGACAGTCGGCGCTGTCCCCTGAACGTGCACGTGACGCCGTACTCGTTCTCCAGCCCGAAAATGCGGCGGTCCATGACTGAACATTACGCCTTCTGCCCTCTTCTGAAACCGGGTTCGCCGGCGCCGTTCCGATCAGTTTCTGATCAGAGGGTCCGAGGAGCCCTCCTCCGAGCCCTCCGCGACAGCCCCGCCGGCGCCCGCCACGACCCCGCCGCGCACCGGGGCGGCGAGCACCCGCTGAGTGGCCATCAGCACCACCAACGCCGCCGCGCCGGCCACACTCGCCACCGCGAAACCGGCCCTCGTGTCACCCAGTTCCACCGCCGGCCCGGCCGCCGCCGTACCGATCGCCGCACCCACCCCGAAGAAGGTCACCAGCCAGGAGAACGCCTCCGTCACCGTGCCCCGCGGAGCGTGCCGGTCCACGACGATGAACGCGCACGCGATGGCGGGCGCCAGGAACACCCCCGCCAGCGCCGACAACGCCGTCATGCCCACCGGCCCCGGCGTCAGCATCAACGGCAGATAACAGACCGCGAGCAGCGCCACCAGCATCCGCAGCCGCCGCTCCGCGGCCCCCGCCCACTGCCGGGCCCCGTAGACCACACCGCCCACCAGCGCGCCCAGCCCCAGCGCCGCCATCAACCAGCCGTACACCGCCTGACCGCCGTGATCGTCCGCGTACGCCACACCGGCCACCGTGATCGAACCCAGCGCCGTACCGACGAAGAAGAACGCGCCCAACAGCGCCAGCAACCCCCGAGAGCGCAGAGCGCCCAGCCAATGGGCCTCCCGCGGCGCGGAACGCCACGTACGGGAGGGCTCGGAGACCACCACGGACAGCGCGCCCAACACACCGATGCCATTGATCACCAGCAGCGCGACCGCCGGGTCCCACAGCGCGACGAAGAGCGTCACCAGCAGCGGACCGACCGTGAACATGACCTCCTGCGCCACCGCGTCCATGGCGTACGCCACGTGGACCCGCTCCTCCTTGCCGCCGAGCACCCCCGGCCACAGCGCGCGCAGCCCGCCCTCCAACGGAGGCGTGAACAACCCCGCCACGACCACGGCCGCGTAGGCCACCGCCACCGACCCGGTCCCCGCGAGCGCCAGCCACACCATGCCCAGCGCGGACACCACCGCGGCCGGCAACTGCACGCGCGGCTGCCCGTACAGGTCCACGGCCCGACCCAGCAACGGCTGCCCCACCGCGTTCGCCACCCCGTACGCCGCCGCCAGCGCGCCCGCCAGGCTGTAGCTGCCCCCCTCGGCCCGGGTGAACAGCACGATCGCGATGGCTGCGGTGCCATTGGGCAACCGCCCCACGAGCGTGCCCACCAACAGCCTCGCGGCGTGCCTGGTCTTGAGCAGCTCCGCGTAACCCGCGGCCATGTCCGCCCCCTCCTGCCCGGAACCAGCCGGGGTAATACGTATAACTTGACGGGTCATACGTACCATGTCCCCAGTCCGCCGGTCCACCCGCCGGACCACCCCCCACCCCATGACCTGCGACAACGGGAGCCCCCTGTGACGAGACCCACCAGCCGGGACGTCGCCGCCGCCGCCGGGGTCTCCCAGGCCACCGTCTCCCTCGTCCTCGGCGACAAATGGCGCGGCCGCGTCTCCGAACGCACCGCCGACCTCGTCCGCGAGAGCGCCGCCACCCTCGGCTACCGCCCCAACCTCGCCGCCCGCAACCTGCGCCTCGGCTCCACCCGCACCGCCCTCCTCGTCGTCCCCGCCCTCACCAACGAGTTCTTCGCCCGCGTCTACACCGGCGCCGCCCGCGTCGCCGCCGAACACGGCTTCGGCGTCGTCCTCTACCCCTCCCCCGACGGCACCGGCCCCGCCCGCGACCCCTTCGCCTCCGCCCGCGCCGCCCTCGACGGAGTCATCGCCTCCTCCATGGCCGCCGACGCCCTCGACGCCCTCGGCCGCGAAGGCCTCCCCCTCGTCATGCTCGACAGCGACCCCGCCTCCGACACCGCCGCCGCCCACGTCAACCTCGCCATGGCCGACGGCATGCGCCAAGCCGCCACCCACCTCCTCGACCACGGCCACCGCCGCTTCCTCCACCTCGCCTCCGCCGTCGACTCCTGGACCTTCGACATTCGCGCCAAGGCCCTGCCGGCCCTCCTGGGCCCCTCCACCGAACTGCGCACCATCAGGGCCCCCCTCACCGTCCACGGCGCCCGCACCGCCATGGAAGCCCTCCTGAAGGCACCCGGGCCCCGACCCACCGCCGTCATCTGCGACGACGACATCCTCGCCGCCGGCGCCTGCAAGGCCGCCCGCCGCCTCGGCCTGCGCGTCCCCGACGACCTCTCCGTCACCGGCTTCGACGACCTCGCCCTCGCCACCGCCGTCGAACCCGAACTCACCACCGTCCGCCTGCCCGCCGAACGCGTCGGCGAGCAGGGCATGAGCGCCCTCCTCGCCGTCCTCGACGGCACCCCCTGGTCCGCCCCCGACATCCCCGTCGAACTCGTCGTCCGCGACTCCACCGGCCCCGCCCCCGCCTGAACGCGCAAAGGCCCCGACCCACCGCGAACGGCAGACCGGGGCCCCCCACACACATGACTACTCGGCGTCGTCCTCCGGCACCTCGTCATTCGACACGGCATCGGCCTGCGCCGCCGCCGGCACGTCAGCCTCCAGCAACCGCGCCAACTGCCGACCGCGGATCCGCTTGAACTTCCGCTGCTGCGCCCGCGTACGGTCCAGCACCGCGACCTCCAGCCGCTCGGCCGGAATCGCCTTGTCCGCGCCGTTCGCCTGACTCGACAGCGCCTGCACCGCCAACTTCAACGCCTCGGACAACGTCATCCCGTCCCGGTGGCGCTGATCCAGGAACGTGCTGATCTGCTCCGCGTTGCCGCCGACCGCGACCGAGCCGTGCTCGTCCACGATCGAACCGTCGTGCGGCAGCCGATAGATCTGGTCACCCGCGGCCGTCGGACCGACCTCGGCCACCACCAGCTCCACCTCGTACGGCTTCTCGCCCGCGCTGGAGAAGATGGTGCCCAGCGTCTGCGCGTAGACGTTGGCGAGCCCACGGGCCGTCACGTCGTCGCGGTCGTAGGTGTACCCGCGCAGATCCGCGTAGCGCACACCACCGATCCGCAGGTTCTCGTACTCGTTGTACTTGCCGGCGGCCGCGAAGCCGATCCGGTCGTAGATCTCACTGAACTTGTGCAGCGCGCGGGACGGGTTCTCCCCCACGAACACGATGCCGTCGGCGTATTGCAGCACGACCAGGCTGCGACCGCGGGCGATGCCCTTCCGGGCGTATTCCGCCCGGTCGGCCATGGCCTGCTGAGGTGAAACATAGAACGGAGTCGACACCGGCTGACCGTCCCTTTCTTCTGGGCTCCTACGAGGCGACGGATGGTCAGAGCAGGGCGGCGCGCGGGCCGTCGGGCTGCTCCAGCCGACGGTCGGTCACCGAACGGGCCAGCGCCTGCGACTCGTCGTCGGTCAGCCGGCGGAAGCCCTCGTCGGTGATGACGGTGACAATGGGATAGATGTGACGGTAGAGGTCCGGACCACCCGTCGCCGAGTCGTCGTCGGCCGCGTCGTACAGCGCCTGCACGACCAGCGTGGTGGCCTGCTCCTCCGTCAGGTCGGGACGGTACAGCTTCTTCATGGACCCGCGGGCGAAGATCGACCCGGACCCGGTGGCGGCGAACCCGTGCTCCTCGGAGCGACCGCCCGTCACGTCGTAGGAGAAGATCCGACCCTTCTCCTTGGCCTCGTCGTAGCCCGCGAAGAGCGGTACGACGGCCAGCCCCTGCATCGCCATGCCGAGGTTGCTGCGGATCATGGTGGACAGACGGTTCGCCTTGCCCTCCAGCGAGAGGGTCGTCCCCTCCACCTTCTCGAAGTGCTCCAGCTCCAGCTGGAACAACTTCACCATCTCGACGGCGAGGCCGGCCGTACCCGCGATGCCCACCGCGGAGTACTCGTCGGCCGGGAACACCTTCTCGATGTCCCGCTGGGCGATCATGTTCCCCATGGTCGCCCGCCGGTCACCGGCGAGCACCACACCGCCGGGGAACGTCGTCGCGACGATCGTCGTCCCGTGGGGCGCCTCGACGACACCGTCGGGGAGCTTGCGGTTCCCCGGCAGCATCTCGGGCTGGTGCGCCCCGAGGAAGTCCATGAAGGACGAGGACCCCGGCGTCAGGAAGGCTGCCGGTAGACGCCCTGTGCTACGAGTGTTGGGTTCCACAGGTTTCCTTCCACGTAAGCGGCTGCACGCCTTATGACGTCCGGCCGATCCTTGAACTGCCCCAAGGCTGCGTTGCAGCTGAAGCACAGCACGCCTCGGACCTTACCCGTCTGATGATCGTGATCCACATGCTCGGCCGGACCGGTTCGGCACAGCAGACACGAACCACCCTGCGCCTCGATCATCGCGTCACGCTCGGCCTCGGTAATGCCGTATTTGCGTTTGAAGTAGCTCGCCCGGTTGCGCTGCGTCCTGAATACGCGGCAGTAACTGGACCAACCGTCCGAGGTGGTCTTGTTCCGCTCCCATTCCGAGTGCGGTTTGACCTCCCGACACTGGGGGCACCGCTTGTGACCGGACGGTACGGTCACCTTCTCCCGCACCGTCCGCCCCTTCGCTTCCTGGCGCGCCTTGTAGTAGTCCGCAGAACACGAGCGACCGTAGGACTGCAATCCGTCGGCTATGGAACGGTTACTCGCATATTCCGACCGCGGCCTGTCCTGCTTGCACCTCGAGCACCGCTTGGTGATCCCTGCCAACTACCGCACGCCCCCCTGCGATTCGAAGGTCAAATGGCCTTACTGGCCACCCTTCTGAACGAAGGACCGCACGAAATCCTCGGCATTCTCCTCGAGTACATCGTCAATCTCGTCAAGTACCGAGTCGACGTCGTCGGAGAGTTTTTCCTGGCGCTCCTTGAGGTCGGTCGATTCCTCGACCGCCGCCTCCTCGACCTCCTCGGTCGAGCGCGTCGCCTTCTGCTGTCCGCCGCCGGTGTCCTTGGTCGCCATGTCTACCTCACCCCGCTCGGTTCGCACGCTCATGTCGAGAGACCCCGGAATCGGGATCTCTCAAGATCAGACCCTACGCCGGACCCTACAAGGAGGCCCCGACATTCGTCCCGGTACTTTCACAACGTCCGGGTGACTTCATGATTCCCTCGGCGGGGCCTTTTCAGGCCCCTTCCCGGTACCGGAATGGCCTCAGCGGCCCGAGAGCACCCGCACCAGTTCCTCCGCCGTCCGACAGCGGTCCAGGAGCTCCTTCACATGGGCCCTGGTGCCCCGCAGGGGCTCCAGGGTGGGGACCCGCTGGAGCGAGTCGTGGCCCGGCAGGTCGAAGATCACCGAGTCCCACGAGGCCGCGGCCACGTCGTCGGCGTACTGCTCCAGACACCGGCCCCGGAAGTAGGCCCGGGTGTCCTCCGGAGGCTTGCCCTCGGCCCGTTCCACGGCCGTCTCGTCCACCAGTCGCTTCATCTTGCCGCGGGCCACCAGGCGGTTGTACAGGCCCTTCTCCGGGCGTACGTCCGCGTACTGGAGGTCCACCAGGTGCAGCCGGGCGGCGTCCCAGTCGAGGCTGTCCCGTCGGCGGTAGCCCTCCAGGATCTCCCGCTTCGCGATCCAGTCCAGCTCGCCGGACAGGCTCATCGGGTCCGTCTCCAGCCGGCCCAGTACGTCCTCCCACCGAGCGAGGACATCCTTGGTCTGCTCGTCCGCGTCGGACCCGAAACGCTCGTCCACGTACTTCCTGGCCAGCTCGAAGTACTCCATCTGGAGTTGTACGGCGGTCAGTGTCCGCCCACTGCGCAGGGTGATCAGGTGGCCGAGGTCGGGGTCGTGGGAGACCTGGTGGAGGGTGCGCACCGGCTGGTCCACGGCCAGGTCCACGTTGATGAACCCGTCCTCGATCATCGACAGCACCAGGGCGGTGGTGCCGAGCTTGAGGTAGGTGGAGATCTCCGACAGGTTCGCGTCGCCGATGATCACGTGGAGCCGGCGGTACTTCTCGGCGTCGGAGTGGGGTTCGTCGCGGGTGTTGATGATGGGCCGCTTGAGGGTGGTCTCCAGGCCGACCTCGACTTCGAAGTAGTCCGCGCGCTGGCTGATCTGGAAGCCGTGCTCGCGGCCGTCCTGACCGATGCCGACGCGTCCCGCGCCCGTGACGACCTGCCGGGAGACGAAGAAGGGGGTCAGGTGGCGCACGATGTCCGAGAAGGGGGTCTCCCGCTTCATCAGGTAGTTCTCGTGCGTGCCGTAGGAGGCGCCCTTGTTGTCGGTGTTGTTCTTGTAGAGGTGGATCGGTTGGGCTCCGGGGAGCTGTGCGGCCCGTTCGGCGGCCTCGGCCATGATCCGTTCGCCGGCCTTGTCCCAGAGGACGGCGTCGAGCGGATTGGTGATCTCGGGCGAGCTGTACTCGGGGTGCGCGTGGTCGACGTAGAGCCGGGCGCCGTTGGTGAGGATGACGTTGGCGAGGCCGATGTCCTCGTCGGTCAGCTGGCTGTTGTCGGCGGCCTCGCGGGCGAGGTCGAAGCCGCGGGCGTCCCGCAGCGGATTCTCCTCCTCGAAGTCCCAGCGGGCGCGGCGCGCCCGGTGCATCGCCGCCGCGTAGGCGTTGACGATCTGGGACGAGGTGAGCATGGCATTGGCGTTCGGGTGCCCCGGGACGGAGATCCCGTACTCCGTCTCGATCCCCATTACTCGCCGTACGGTCATGCGGCCCTCCTTGCCCGGCGGCGCTCCCGTTCGGGAGCGGCGCTCAAGTACCGCTGGTGCTCCGGTGCGTTTGGTGCGGTGCCCGTCCCCGCACTGCGCGACCGGCGGTACGGAAGAGCCTAGAACCACTGCGCGCTGCTGGGGAGATCATTTCAGTCATTGAATTTGCCTTGTCACCGGCTGAAAAGCAGTCGGCATAAAGCAGTCGGCTGCGGGTGCCCTTGGCCGGGCACCCGCAGCCGCCCCGCTTCGTCAGAGGTACTGACCGGTGTTTGCCACCGTGTCGATGGAGCGGCCCGTGTCCGCGCCTTGCTTTCCGGTGACGAGCGTGCGGATGAATACGATCCGCTCGCCCTTCTTTCCGGAGATGCGGGCCCAGTCGTCCGGGTTGGTGGTGTTCGGGAGGTCCTCGTTCTCCTTGAACTCGTCCACGCAGGCCTGGAGGAGGTGGGAGACGCGGAGGCCCTTCTGCTTGTGCTCGAGGAAGGCCTTGATGGCCATCTTCTTCGCACGGTCCACGATGTTCTGGATCATCGCGCCCGAGTTGAAGTCCTTGAAGTAGAGGACTTCCTTGTCGCCGTTGGCGTACGTGACCTCGAGGAAGCGGTTCTCCTCGGTTTCGGCGTACATCTGCTCGACGACGGTCTGGATCATGCTGTGGACGGTGCCGGCCCTGGAGTCCTGGTGTTCGGACAGGTCGTCCGTGTGCAGGGGCAGGGTGGCCTTGAGGTACTTCGCGAAGATGTCCTTCGCGGCCTCGGCGTCGGGACGCTCGATCTTGATCTTCACGTCGAGACGGCCGGGGCGCAGGATGGCCGGGTCGATCATGTCCTCGCGGTTGGAGGCGCCGATGACGATGACGTTCTCCAGGCCTTCCACGCCGTCGATCTCGGCGAGCAGCTGGGGGACGATGGTGTTCTCCACGTCCGAGCTGACGCCGGATCCGCGGGTGCGGAAGAGGGATTCCATCTCGTCGAAGAAGACGATGACGGGGGTGCCCTCGCTGGCCTTTTCACGGGCACGCTGGAAGACGAGGCGGATGTGCCGCTCGGTCTCGCCGACGTACTTGTTGAGGAGTTCGGGGCCCTTGATGTTGAGGAAGTAGGACTTCCCGGCGGGCTGGCCGGTGACCTCGGCGACCTTCTTGGCAAGGGAGTTGGCGACGGCTTTGGCGATGAGCGTCTTGCCGCAGCCGGGAGGGCCGTAGAGCAGGATGCCCTTGGGGGGCCGCAGTTCGTGTTCCTTGAAGAGGTCGGGGTGGAGGTACGGGAGCTCGACTGCGTCGCGGATCAGCTCGATCTGGTCGCCCAGGCCGCCGATCTTGTCGTAGTCGATGTCGGGGACCTCTTCGAGGACGAGTTCCTCGACCTCGCTCTTCGGCACCACTTCGTAGACGTAGCCGGAGCGGGGTTCGAGCAGGAGGGCGTCGCCGGGGCGGATGGTGATGTCCAGGAGCGGCTCGGCGAGCCTCACCACCCTTTCCTCGTCGGTGTGCCCGACCACCAGGGCGCGCTCGCCGTCCTCGAGGATCTCCTTGAGGGTGACGATGTCCCCGGCCCGTTCGAACTCCATGGCCTCGACCACGTTGAGCGCTTCGTTGAGCATGACCTCCTGGCCGCGCCGGAGGTCTTCCGGTTCGACGCTGGGGCTCACGTTCACGCGAAGCTTTCGGCCTCCGGTGAAGATGTCGACGGTGCCGTCCTCGTTCGACTGAAGGAAGACACCGAATCCGGCCGGCGGCTGGGCGAGCCGGTCGACTTCTTCTTTGAGGGCCACGATCTGGTCGCGGGCCTCACGGAGGGTATTCGCCAGTCGTTCGTTCTGTGTGGATACGCCGGCCAGATTTGTCTGGAGCTCGACGATCCGCTCTTCGAGAATCCTCGCGTGCCGCGGAGAGTCGGCGAGCTTACGTCGCAGGACGGCGATTTCCTGCTCGAGATAGGCAACCTGGCCGGCGGGGTCATCAGACCCTCGCCCGGGCCGGATGCCGCGGTTGATGTCGTCGTCGTGGGCTGCCACGGTCCTCACCTCCTCCAAGGGGAGCTGGACGCTTCCTGACCCTACCTGGGCTGGTGGTGATTGAAACCCCTAGATCACAAAGACGGTAGGGGTGTGTCCGATCTTCACCCTTGCGTACTCCCTCACGCCTAGGAAATACCCACCCAGCGACATCGGAAAGCAGCCGGTTGTAAGGTCGAAGTGTTCAACACCCGTCAGGGCTCGCGCGACTTGCTGCGAGTTGCGACCGGGATGGATCACTCAGTGCAGGGAACGGCAGGAGATATGACCGTGCAGCAGGAGGCTCCCGCGGGCGGCGCCGGTGAGACGGATGCGTCGCTTGAGGTCTGGATCGACCAGGACCTCTGCACCGGGGACGGCATCTGCGTGCAGTACGCCCCGGAGGTGTTCGAGCTGGACATCGATGGTCTGGCGTACGTGAAGAGCCCCGAGGACGAGCTCCTGCAGGACGTGGGGGCGACCACTCCGGTTCCTCTGACGCTGCTGCGGGACGTGGTCGACTCCGCGAAGGAATGTCCGGGTGACTGCATCCACGTAAGGCGCGTTTCGGACAGGGTCGAGGTCTACGGTCCCGACGCCGAGTGACGGTTCAAACACTTCTGGCGGTCGAGTCCGTCAGCTCCTGGCGGAATTTTCCGCCCACCCAGCGCCACTTGGAGAGCTGCTTCACATCGGGGTCGGAGCGCGGTACCTCGCGTGAGGAATAGCCGAGGAGCGTGGCGGTGACCTGCCCGTCGCTCACGGTGAGGTCGGTGGCGTTCTGTCGGCGCGCGGGGTCGAGCAGGGTGGCGACGACGCGGGGGGCGGAACCGGCGGCGGGGCCCCGGGTGAGCACGTAGATGGCGTGGGGCGGGGTTCCCGAGCCGGCGTCGCAGCGTACGGCTGCGACGGTCTCGGGGCGTCCGTCCCCGTCGAGATCGCCCTCGGCGGTGGCCGTGACGGCCTGTGCGAGGCCCCGGCAGTCCAGTGGGTACGTGAGTGCGTGCGCGTCGGGGGCGGGCTCCCGGGGTGCGCTGCGGGTTCCGGGGTTCCCGGCGGCGGACGGCGCCGCGGGGGCTCCGTTGGCGGGGTCCGGTTGCAGGAGGCCCGCTCCGGCGATGACGGCGGCCATGGCCGAGGCCGTGGCGATCCAGTGGAGGGGCCTGGCGCGGTGGTGTGCCAGGAGTTCCAGCGTGGGGGCCGGCTCGGTGGGGCTGTGCAGCACGCGGGGTGTCTCCTGTGCGAAGGGTGACGGGGAGCCAGCATCGTGCCACACCTCACACCGGGGTGGAACGGGTGGGTCCGGACGGGTCGCACGATGTCCGGTACAACGAAAAGGCGCCGTGGCGTAGTTCCCGAGTCGGTTCGGGAACTACGCCACGGCGCCTTGCTGTTGGGTCGGCGGTGGGCCGGGGTCAGTCGCGGTCGGCGGCGCCGCCGCGTGACTGGCTGCCGGGGCCGTCGTAGTCCTCGCCGTAGGCGCCCTTGGAGGGGCGGCGGCGGCGCATGGGGGGTTCGACTCCGTCCGCGAGGCGGCGGGCGGTGACGAGGAAGCCGGTGTGGCCGATCATCCGGTGGTCCGGGCGGACGGCCAGGCCCTCGACGTGCCAGTTTCGGATCATCGATTCCCAGGGCTGCGGTTCGGCGTAGCAGCCGAATTCGCGGATGGACTCGACGGTGCGCGAGAGCTGGGTGGTGGTGGCGACGTAGCAGCACAGGATGCCGCCGGGGACGAGGGCCTTGGAGACGGCCTCCAGGCATTCCCAGGGGGCGAGCATGTCGAGGATCACGCGGTCGACGTCGGTGTCGGACAGGTTGTCCTGGAGGTCGCCCACGGTCAGCTGCCACGCGGGGTGCGGGCCGCCGAAGTAGCGCTCGACGTTGGCGGTCGCGATCTCGGCGAAGTCCGCGCGGCGCTCGTAGCTGTGGAGCATGCCCTGGTCGCCGATGGCGCGCAGCAGGAAGCTGCTCAGGGAGCCGGATCCGACGCCTGCCTCGACGACGCGGGCGCCGGGGAAGATGTCGGCGAAGGCCAGGATCTGGCCGGCGTCCTTGGGGTAGACCACGGCGGCACCGCGGGGCATGGACAGGACATAGTCGGGGAGCAGGGGACGCAGCGCGAGGTACGCGACGTTGCCCGTGGTACGGACAACACTGCCCTCGGGAGCACCGATCAGCTCGTCGTGCGGGAAGGAACCCTTGTGGGTGTGGAAATTCTTCCCGGCTTCGAGCGTGAACGTGTAGTGGCGGCCCTTGGGGTCGGTGAGCTGAACCTGGTCCCCGACCTCGAAGGGCCCGCGTCGGCGGGCGGCACCGGTCGGTTCGGACATGTGACCAGTGTATTGGCTCTAGGACTGGGGCCGCGCCATGGCCTTCACGAAGGCCTTCTCGACGTCGAGGGCGGAGAGTACGCCGTAGATCGCGCCGCCGGTTTCGACGACGAGGTATTCGGTGGCGGGGGTGGTGCGGAGGTGGTCGAGGAGTTCTTCGCCGACGAGGTCCGCGGAAACCTTCATGCCGTCGGTGAGGTCTTGGGCGAGGGTGCTGACGGCGACCCAGGGTCGGCGGTGTTCGGGGACGGAGGCGATGGCGCTCTCGCGGACGAGGGCGATGGGTTCGCCGTGGCCGTCGACGACGACGAGGGCGCGGGCGCCGGCTTCGTTGGCGCGGCGCAGGGCCTCGGAGAGGGGGGTGGCGTTCTCGACGGGGATGGCGCGGCGGGTGAGGGTGCGGGCCCGGAGCGCGGGGAGGTGTTCGCGCAGTCGGGCCATGCGCAGGCTGTTGCCGGCGCCGGTCCAGATGATGGCGGCGAGGATCGCGGCGAGCAGGGCGTCCATGACGGTGTTCATGCCGCCGATTTCCTGGGGGCGGTTGCCGATGACGCCGGTGTGGGTGATCAGGGGCAGTCCGATGAGGACGGCGACGGCGAGGCCGCGGCCGACCCAGGCGGCGGCGACGGTGCCGGTCATGGGTTTGCCGGTGATGCCCCAGATGAGGGCGCGGAGCATGCGGCCGCCGTCGAGGGGGAGGCCGGGGAGGAGGTTGAAGGCGGCGACGAGGAGGTTGGAGATCATCAGGCCGCCGAGGAGGACGCCGGGGACGGTGGCGGGGTCGACGGCGTTCATGCCGAGGTAGAAGGCGCCGGCGAGGAGGAGGGAGAGGAGGGGGCCGACGAAGGCGAGGACGAATTCGCGGCCGGGGGTCTCGGATTCCTTCTCGATCTCGGAGACTCCGCCGAAGAACTGGAGCTGGATGCGGCGCACGGGGAGTTTGAAGCGGAGTGCGGCGATGGTGTGCGCGAGTTCGTGGACCAGGACGGAGGCGTAGAAGGCGACGGCGAAGAAGAGGGAGACGAGGTACCGGACGGGTCCGAGGTCGGGGAGTACTTGGTCCAGCTGGTCGCCGAAGACCCAGGTGATGAGGGCGGCGACGAGGAACCAGCTGGGCGAGACGTAGACGGGTACGCCGAAGGGGCGGCCCATGAGGAGTCCGCCGCCCGGGTCGGAGCGCTTGGCTGCGCGCTCGCCGGTTTCGTCGGTGTCTGCCACGGCTGTCCTTCGTTCGGTGCTGTCCGGCGTGGTGGGGGGCGCCGGCGGTTCGTGGGGGTTCGTCGCGGTGTGGTGGCGCGGTGTGATGCTCCGATCATGCAGTGCGAGGGGGCTCGGCGTCGATGGTATGCGTGTGCTGTCGGCGGCGGGTCGTAGGGTTTCACGCATGACGACGAGCCCTGCCCCCGGTCCGGACGCGGCCGCTGCCGGTGCGACGCCCTCTGTGGGTGGTGGCGCGGTGCGGCCCGCTTCGCTGTCGCCTTCGCGGGCGAGCGATTTCATGCAGTGCCCGTTGCTGTACCGGTTTCGGGTGATCGACAAGTTGCCGGAGAAGCCGAGTGCGGCGGCGACGCGGGGCACGTTGGTGCACGCGGTGTTGGAGCGGCTCTTCGATCATCCGGCGGCGGAGCGGACGGCGCCGCGGGCGAAGGCGTTGATTCCGGGGCAGTGGGAGCGGTTGCTGGAGGCGAGGCCGGAGCTGACGGAGCTGTTTCCGGAGGGGGATGACGGGGCGGGGCTGGCCGGTTGGTTGACGGAGGCCGAGGCTCTGGTGGAGCGCTGGTTCACGTTGGAGGACCCGACGCGGTTGGAGCCGGTGGAGCGGGAGTTCTTCGTGGAGACGGAGCTGGAGTCGGGGCTTCGGTTGCGGGGGATCATCGACCGGGTGGACGTGGCGCCGTCGGGTGAGGTCCGGATCGTGGACTACAAGACGGGCAAGGCACCTCGGCCGCAGTACGCCGAGGGTGCGTTGTTCCAGATGAAGTTCTACGCGTTGGTGGTGTGGCGGTTGAAGGGGGTGGTGCCGCGCCGGTTGCAGTTGGTGTATCTGGGCAGTGGGGACGTGGTGACGTACGACCCGGTGGTCGCGGATCTGGAGCGGGTGGAGCGCAAGCTGCTGGCGCTGTGGGAGGCGATCCGGGAGGCGACGGAGACGGGTGACTGGCGGCCGCGGCCGACGAAGCTGTGCGGCTGGTGTGATCATCAGGCGGTGTGTCCGGAGTTCGGGGGTACTCCCCCGGTCTATCCGTTGGTGATCGGGCCGAGGGCCGAGGTGCGGGTCGAGGTCGAGGCGGTACGCCCGGAGGGATCCTGATCGGTGGATCAGGGCAGAATGGGCGGCGTCCGTCGAAGCCGTCGTACGAATTCGAGGTAGACCCCGTGGCGATCCGCGTACTGCTGGTCGATGACCAGCCGCTGCTGCGCACCGGTTTCCGGATGATTCTGGAGGCGGAGCAGGACCTGGCGGTGGTCGGTGAGGCCGGGGACGGTCTGCAGGCGCTGGATCAGGTGCGGGCCTTGCAGCCCGATGTGGTGTTGATGGACATCCGGATGCCGCGGATGGACGGGGTGGAGGCGACGCGTCAGATCACGGGTCCGGGGCGGGACGGGCCGGCGAAGGTGCTGGTGTTGACCACGTTCGATCTGGACGAGTACGTGGTGGAGGCGTTGCGGGCGGGGGCGAGCGGGTTCTTGTTGAAGGACGCGCCGGCCGTCGAGCTGGTGCAGGCGATCCGGGTGGTCGCGGCGGGTGAGGCGATGTTGGCGCCGAGCATCACGCGGCGGCTGTTGGACAAGTACGCGGGGCATCTGCCGTCGGGTGAGGACAACGTGCCGGATGCGTTGGGCACGTTGACGGAGCGTGAGGTCGAGGTGTTGAAGCTGGTGGCCCGGGGTCTGTCGAACGCGGAGATCGCGGCGGACCTGTTCGTGAGCGAGACCACGGTCAAGACGCATGTGGGGCACGTGTTGACGAAGTTGGGTCTGCGCGATCGTGTGCAGGCGGCCGTGTACGCGTACGAGAGCGGTCTGGTGCGTCCGGGGGCGGGTCAGTAGTTCCGCCGGGACGCGCGACGGCCCCCCGCCCGTGAGGGTGGGGGGCCGTCGTGTGTCCGGGGTGTGCCGGAGTGGGGTCTAGCCCTTGGCGATCTCCCAGAAGCGGAAGACGGTCGAGGCGTCGAGGGACCACTGGAGGCCGGTCACGTTGGGGCGGGTGACGGCGTACTGCTTGCTCTGCCAGAGCGGGAGGATCGGGACCTCGTCGGCGACGATGTCCTGGAGGCGGGTGAAGTCGGTGTTGGCCGCGGTGCGGTCGGACTTCGCGGAGGTCGACGGGATGATGGTCCCGTTGATCTCCTTGTTGTCGTAGTTGTTGCGCAGGACGTTGTCCGGGCCGAAGAAGGGCTGCGTGAAGTTGTCGGCGTCCGGGTAGTCGGGCACCCAGCCCTTCACGTAGACGCCGTACTTGCCGGCCTGGATGTCCTTGTCGTACTGCTCGAACTCGACGGACTTGACGTCGGCGTCGAACAGGCCGCTGTCGTTGAGCTGCTTGGCGATCAGCTGGAATTCCTGGTCGGTGGACGGGCCGAACCGGGAGGGCGTCGAGTACAGGGTGATCTTCACCTTGTCCTTGATGTTGGCCGCGCGCAGGACGGCCTTCGCCTTGTCGACCTGGGGGCTGCCGCCGTAGCGGTCGAAGAACGGGGTGGTGTGGGATCCGATGCCGGCCGGGACGATCGAGTACAGCGGGACGGCGGTCCCGTTGTAGACCTCCTTGACGAGCGCTTCGCGGTCGACGAGGTAGGCGATGGCCTTGCGGATGGGGAGCTTGCCGGCGACGGGGTCGTTCATGTTGAAGACGAGGTGCTCGACCTCGGCTCCGGTGCCCTGGACGACCTCGACCTTCTGGTTGCCGGTGTTGCCGGCGAGGCCCGCGATGTCCTTGGCGGCGAGGCCGCGGAAGGCGAAGTCGACGTCGCCGCTTTCGAGGACCTTCTTGAGGGCGGCCTGGTCCTCGTTGAAGAACTTCATGGTGACGCCGGTGTTCTTCGGCTTGGCCTTGCCGCTGTAGGACTCGTTGACGGAGAAGTTGGCTGCCTTCTCGTTGATGGAGTCCAGTTTGTAGACGCCGGAGCCGAAGGCCTTGCCGTCGGTGCGGAGCTTGTCGGCGGGGTATTCGGTGTGGTCGACGATGGAGCCCGCGCCGGCCGCGATCTTGCTGGGGAAGGTCGCGTCGGGGGTCTTCAGGCGGAAGACGACGGTGCGCTCGTCGGGGGCGTCGATGCCGGCGATCGACGCGAGCATGACGGCCGGGCCGTTCTCGTCGTTGATCCTCAGGGTGCGCTCGAAGGAGTACTTGACGTCCTGGGAGGTCAGCTTGTTGCCGTTGCTGAACTTCAGGCCGGCGCGCAGGACGCACTTGTAGACCTTGCTGTCGCTGCCCTGGAAGTCGCAGTTCTGCGCGGCGTCGGGCTCCGGGGTCGTGCCGCCCTTGGGGAAGGTCAGCAGCGACTGGAAGACGTTGTTGAAGAGCAGCCAGGAGCCCGGGTCGTAGCCCGAGGCGGGGTCGGTGGCCTTGACCTTGTCGGATATGCCCATGACCACGCCCTTGCCGTCTCCGGCGGCGGATCCATCCTGCGCACCGCAACCGCTGAGCAGCGCGGCGGCGGTGGCGGCGCCGAGCGGGGCTGCCAGCCACTGGTTACGTCTCATCACGCGAACGTCCTTCACAGTCGAACTGTTTCGTTGCGCCGGCCTGCGACTCCCGCTGCCGGTTCCTGACTTGCTCAGCCGCTGACGCCCCGGCCGAGTTCCCACAGCTGGAGGTCGGAGATGGCGTTGACGGACCACTCCACTCCGGTGATGCCGTCGCGTGCGGCGACGTACTGCTTGCCCTGCCACAGGGGCAGGACGGGTACGTCCTCGGCGACGATTTCCTGCATCTCCGTGATCGCGGGGGCGGCGACGTTGCGGTCGGCGGCCCGTCGGGACTCGGGGATGAGACGGGTGCGTACGGCGGCGTTGGCGTACGGCGTGCCCAGGAAGTTGTCCTGCTCCAGGAACGGGGCGAGGAAGTTGTCGGCGTCGGGGTAGTCGGGGAACCAGCCGAGCCCGTAGGCGGCGTAGTCGCCCTTCTTCTGCGCGGGCCGGAAGTCGTTCCACTCGTTGCCCTGGACGGTGATGTCGAACAGTCGCGTGGAGTTGAGCTGGGTCTTGAGGGTCTCGAACTCGGCGGCCGTGCCGTCGCCGTAGTGGTCGGCGGTGTAGTTCAGGGTGAGCTTGACGGGGGTCTTGATGCCGGCGGCCTTCAGGATGTCGGCGGCCTTGGCGGTGTTGGCCTCGCCGTACTTGTTGAAGAACGAGTTGACGTGGCCGGTGACGGTGGTGGGGACCAGGGAGTACAGGGGCTGCGCTGCCTTGCCGTAGACCTTGGAGATGAGCTGGTTGCGGTCGACGGCGGCGGCGAGGGCCTGGCGTACGGCCTTGTCCTTGACGACCGGGGCCTCGGTGTTGAACCCGAGGTAGCGGATCTCCAGGCCGGGCATCGGGACGAGCTTGACGCCCTTGGGGGGCTTGGCGGAGAGCTCGGTGATCTGGGTGGGCGACAGGGTGCGGGAGACCATGTGGATGGCTCCGTCGGTGAGGGCCTGGCCCATGCTCTCGGAGTCGGCGAAGGTGCGCAGTTCGACCTTGTCGTTGCGGAGCTTGATGTCGCCCTGGTAGTTCGGGTTCTTGGTGAAGACGGCGCGGACGAGGTGGTCGTCCTTGACTTCGGCCTTCATGGTGTACGGGCCGGAGCCGTCGACGGCGAAGCCGGTGCGGAGCTTCTTGGCGTCGTAGTTCTTGGCGCTGACGATGCCCGCGGCGGGGGTGGAGAGCTTGTACGGGAAGGTCGCGTCGGCGGTCTTCAGGTGGAAGACGACGGTGTCGTCGCCCTTGGCCTCGACGGTGTCGAGGGTGGAGAGCAGCGAGGAGGGGCCGTTCTCGTCCTTGATCGCGAGGACGCGGTCGATGGAGAACTTGACGTCCTGGGCGGTGAGGGGGTCGCCGCTCGCGAACTTCAGTCCGGGGCGCAGGGTGCAGCGGTAGCTCTCGTTGCCGGTGTCGGTGAAGCGGCAGTCGGAGGCCGCTTCGGGGACGGGCTGTCCGCCGCCGCGCGGGGTGTGCATCAGCGTCTGGACGGTCTGGCGCAGTACGTTCCAGGCGCCGGCGTCGTAGGCGTAGGCGGGGTCGAAGGGGGCGGGGGCGTAGTCGGCGGCCTCGAACCGGTCGGTGGTTCCGACGACGATCGCTCCGGTTCCTGCTCCTCCGCCGCTGGCGCTGCCGCATGCGGACAGCGCGGGGGCGAGCAGGCCTGCGGCGGCCGTCAGCACCATGGTCTTGCGGTTCATGCTGGAAGTACTCCCTCGACCCGGCACTTGTTCGAAGCGGCGTGAAAGGCTCTTCGCGACGGTCGCCCGTTCAGGGCGGAACGATCGGGCCGGTGGTGTGACGATCGGTCCACGCGGTATCGGCACAGGGGTGTGTGTCCGGTACGGCTGAGGTGCGGCGCGGTGCCCGGATCGACATTAGTGGCCTGGGGCGGGATGGCTGGAACTGGCAGGAGTTGGGGCGTAATCGGACGGTGATCGGTGCGGACTGACCGCATCTGCCGGAGTCTCCGCAGATGCGGTCAGGAGCTGATCAATCCGGACACAAAGGAAGCCCCCGGAGGGCCCGTGGGGGCTTCTCGGGGGCTTCGCTGGTGACCAACGTCACCCGCATCAACTACGCCAGGGGGGATGGAATTTCGGCCTCCGGTCCGGGAGGCGAGAGATCCTCTTGTGGGACCTGCGTCACACCCGCGTTCTGTTCGGTACGCAGCGTATGCGATCAGTTCATCGGAGTGATGAGGGACCGCAGGAACGGAAGGTCGACTTCCTCCAGGGAGCGGACGATCGTGCGGCCGGGAGCCGGCGCGATCACCCCGACGGAGGGGATCGCCACGACCCGGCAGCCGGCGGCCTCGGCGGCGGCGACACCCGTGGCGGTGTCCTCGATGACCGCGCAGCGCGAGGGGTGCGCGCCCAGGGATCGGGCGGCGAACAGGTACGGGTCGGGGTGCGGCTTGGTGCGGGGCACCTCGTCACCGGCGACCGTCATCGTGAAGCGGTCCCGGCCCAGGGTGCGCAGCACCTGGTCGATGACCCGGCGGTGGGAGGCGGACACGAGGGCGGTGGGCACGTTGTGTCGGGCCAGCTCGGCCAACAGCCGCTCGGCTCCGGGCATCATGGGCACCTGGTCGGCGATCCGGGCCTCGAAGCGCTCGTTGAGCAGGACGCTCAGCTCGGCGATGCCGATGGCCGCGCCGGTGGACTCGATGAGGAAGGCCGCGCTGCGGCTCATGGGGCCGCCGACGACGATGTCGCGCCACGAGTCCTCCAGCAGGTGGCCGAGCTCGCGGAAGATCTCCGCCTCGATCTCCCACCAGAAGCCCTCGGTGTCGACCAGCGTGCCGTCCATGTCGAGCAGCACCGCCTGGAGGGCCGAGTCGTCGGCCGTACGGGCGACGGGGGCGGGGACGGTACTCGTCATGCGCACACCTCTCTGAAGGGACGACAAGGCCGGCCACCTCTCTCCTCGGGGCGTACCCCGGGGAGCAGGCGACCGGCCTGTATGGGACCGACAAGTGTACGTCGATCCGCGTCAGCGTGCGTTGAAATACTTCGCTTCGGGGTGGTGAATCACGATCGCGTCGGTGGATTGCTCCGGGTGGAGCTGGAACTCCTCGGAGAGGTGGACGCCGATGCGCTCGGGCCGCAGGAGGTCGGCGATCTTGGCGCGGTCCTCCAGGTCGGGGCAGGCTCCGTAGCCCAGCGAGAAGCGGGCGCCCCGGTACTTGAGGTCGAACATGTCCTCGACCTTCGCCGGGTCCTCGCCGCCGAAGCCGAGCTCGGCGCGGACGCGGGCGTGCCAGTACTCGGCCATGGCCTCGGCGAGCTGGACGGAGAGTCCGTGCAGCTCCAGGTACTCCCGGTAGGAGTCGGACTCGAACAGCTTGGCGGTGGCCTCGCCGATCCTCGACCCGACGGTGACCACCTGGAGGCCGACGACGTCGGTCTCCCCGGACTCCTCCGGGCGGAAGAAGTCCGCGAGGCACAGGCGGCGGCCGCGGCGCTGGCGGGGGAAGGTGAAGCGGGTCCGCTCGTTGCCCTGCTCGTCGAGGATGATCAGGTCCTCGCCCTTGGAGACGCAGGGAAAGTAGCCGTAGACGACGGCGGCTTCCAGCAGGTTCTCGGTGTGCAGCTTGTCGAGGAGGCCGCGCAGCCGCGGCCGGCCCTCGGACTCCACCAGTTCCTCGTACGTCGCCCCGCCGGCGCGGGCCTGCTTGAGGCCCCACTGGCCCTTGAACAGGGCGCCCTCGTCCAGCCAGGAGGCGTAGTCCTTGAGCGGGATGCCCTTGACCACGCGGGTGCCCCAGAACGGCGGGGTGGGGATCGGGTTGTCGGTGGAGGTGTCGGAACGGCCGCCCGGCTCCTCGGACTCGTCCTGCTCGGGCAGGGGCGCGGTGCGCTTGGCGACCCGGCGCTGCTTGAGTTCGGGCAGGGTGGCTCCGGGGACGCCGCGCTTGACGGCGATGAGGGCGTCCATGAGGCGCAGTCCCTCGAAGGCGTCGCGGGCGTAGCGGACCTCGCCCTCGTAGATCTCGTGGAGGTCCTGCTCGACGTAGGCGCGGGTGAGGGCGGCGCCGCCGAGGATCACCGGGTAGTCGGCCGCCAGCTTGCGCTGGTTGAGCTCCTCCAGGTTCTCCTTCATGATCACGGTCGACTTCACGAGGAGGCCTGACATGCCGATGACGTCGGCCTTGTGTTCCTGTGCGGCTTCGAGGATCGCGGAGACCGGCTGCTTGATGCCGATGTTCACGACGTTGTAGCCGTTGTTGGACAGGATGATGTCCACGAGGTTCTTGCCGATGTCGTGGACGTCGCCGCGGACGGTGGCGAGCACGATGGTGCCCTTGCCCTCGGCGTCGGTCTTCTCCATGTGCGGTTCCAGGAAGGCCACCGCGGTCTTCATGACCTCCGCGGACTGGAGGACGAACGGCAGCTGCATCTGGCCGGAGCCGAAGAGCTCGCCGACGACCTTCATGCCCTCCAGGAGGGTGTCGTTGACGATGTCCAGGGCCGGGCGGGTCCGGAGCGCCTCGTCGAGGTCGGCTTCCAGGCCGTTCTTCTCGCCGTCGATGATGCGGCGCTGGAGCCGCTCGTCGAGCGGGAGCGCCATGAGTTCCTCGGCGCGGCCGGCCTTGAGGGACTTGGTGTTGACGCCCTCGAACAGTGCCATCAGCTTCTGCAGCGGGTCGTAGCCCTCGGCGCGCCGGTCGTAGATCAGGTCGAGGGCGGTGCCGACCTGCTCGTCGTCGAACCGGGCGATGGGCAGGATCTTGCTGGCGTGGACGATCGCGGAGTCCAGGCCGGCCTTGACGCACTCGTCGAGGAAGACGGAGTTGAGCAGGACGCGGGCGGCCGGGTTGAGGCCGAAGGAGATGTTCGACAGGCCCAGCGTGGTCTGCACGTCCGGGTGACGGCGCTTCAGTTCGCGGATCGCCTCGATGGTGGCGATGCCGTCCTTGCGGGACTCCTCCTGGCCGGTGCAGATGGTGAAGGTGAGGGTGTCGATGAGGATGTCCGACTCGTGGATCCCCCAGTTGCCCGTGAGGTCCGCGATGAGCCGCTGCGCGATGGCGACCTTGTGTTCGACGGTGCGGGCCTGGCCCTCCTCGTCGATGGTCAGCGCGATCAGCGCGGCGCCGTGCTCCCGGGCGAGGGCGGTGACCTTCGCGAAGCGGGACTCCGGTCCGTCGCCGTCCTCGTAGTTGACCGAGTTGATGACGGCGCGGCCGCCGAGCTTCTCCAGGCCGGCCTGGATGACGGGGACCTCGGTGGAGTCCAGCACGATCGGCAGCGTGGAGGCGGTGGCGAAGCGGCCGGCCAGTTCCTTCATGTCGGCGACGCCGTCACGGCCCACGTAGTCGATGCACAGGTCCAGCATGTGCGCGCCTTCGCGGATCTGATCGCGTGCCATCTCCACGCAGTCGTCCCAGCGCGCCTCCAGCATGGCGTCGCGGAACTTCTTCGAGCCGTTGGCGTTGGTGCGCTCCCCGATCGCCATGTACGAGGTGTCCTGGCGGAAGGGGACCGTCTGGTAGAGCGAGGAGGCGCCGGCCTCGGGCCGCGGCTCGCGGGCGACGGGGCTGAGGGCGTGGACCCGCTCGACGACCTGGCGCAGGTGCTCGGGGGTGGTGCCGCAGCAGCCGCCGACGAGGGAGAGCCCGTACTCGCGGACGAAGGTCTCCTGGGCGTCGGCCAGCTCGCTCGCGGAGAGCGGGTAGTGCGCCCCGTTCTTGCCCAGGACGGGCAGGCCGGCGTTGGGCATGCAGGAGAGGGGGATGCGGGAGTTGCGCGCGAGGTAGCGCAGGTGCTCGCTCATCTCGGCGGGGCCGGTGGCGCAGTTCAGGCCGATCATGTCGATGCCCAGGGGCTCCAGCGCGGTGAGCGCGGCGCCGATCTCCGAGCCGAGCAGCATCGTGCCGGTGGTCTCCACGGTCACGGAACAGATCAGCGGCACGGACACGCCGAGGGCCTCCATGGCGCGGCGGGCGCCGATGACGGAGGACTTGGTCTGGAGGAGGTCCTGGGTGGTCTCGACGAGGAGGGCGTCGGCGCCGCCGGTGATCAGGCCCTCGGCGTTGATCTGGTAGGCGTCGCGGATCGTCGCGTAGTCGATGTGGCCCAGCGTGGGCAGCTTGGTGCCGGGGCCCATGGAGCCCAGGACCCAGCGCCGGCGTCCCGTGGAGGCGGTGAACTCGTCGGCGACCTCGCGGGCGATGCGGGCGCCGGATTCGGACAGCTCGTGGTTGCGATCGGCGATGTCGTACTCGGCGAGGGCGGCGAAGTTCGCGCCGAAGGTGTTCGTCTCGACGCAGTCCACGCCGACGGCGAAGTACTCCTGGTGCACGTTGCGCACGATGTCGGGGCGCGTGACGTTCAGGACCTCGTTGCAGCCTTCGAGCTGCTGGAAGTCCTCCAGGGAGGGGTCTTGTGCCTGGAGCATCGTTCCCATGGCTCCGTCGGCGACGACCACGCGGGTGGCGAGCGCCTCCCGAAGGGCGTCGGCCCGGGTCTGGGTGTCTGCGGGCGGGTTCGGCAACGAGGCCATGGATGTGCTCCCTGGGATGCGACGGCTGTCGGCTTTGCACCCCCTCTGTGTCAAGGGTGCACGCGGTCAGGGTAACCGCGTGGTGGCGACCCCGGTGGGCCCGTCCCACGTGGCGGACTGCATTCTGTGCGCGGGGGTCTGGCCGGGCTGTCCGGATCGATGCTGTCCTGAAGATTCCCCCGGCCATGCGCGAGGTCGGCATCGACCGATACTGTTCAGCATTGTCGAACTACGTCAGCAGGAGGCTGCGCGATGGCACGGAACATCCAGTCGCTCGAACGAGCCGCTGCGATGCTGCGGCTCCTGGCGGGCGGCGAGCGCCGGCTGGGACTGTCGGACGTGGCGACCTCCCTTGGCCTCGCCAAGGGGACCGCGCACGGGATCCTGCGCACCCTGCAGGCCGAGGGCTTCGTGGAGCAGGACCCCGCCTCGGGCCGCTACCAGCTGGGCGCCGAGCTGCTCCGTCTGGGGAACAGCTATCTGGACGTGCACGAGCTGCGCGCCCGCGCCCTGGTCTGGACGGACGACCTGGCCCGGGCCAGCGGCGAGAGCGTGTACGTGGGCGTGCTCCACAAGAGCGGGGTGCTGATCATGCACCACGTGTTCCGGCCGGACGACAGCCGTCAAGTGCTGGAGGTGGGGGCCATGCAGCCGCTGCACTCCACGGCCCTGGGCAAGGTGCTGTCCGCGTACGACCCGGTGGCGCACACGCAGGTCGTGGAGGTCGAGCGGGAGGCGTTCACGCCCCGCACCGTCACGGACGGCGCCGGATTCGAGGAGATCCTGGACCTGACGCGGGCCCGCGGCTGGGCCTCGGACGTCGAGGAGACCTGGGAGGGTCTCGCCTCGGTGGCGGCGCCGATCCACGACCGGCGCAGGATGCCGGTGGGCGCGGTGGCGGTCGTGGGTGCCGTGGAGCGGGTCTGCGCGGAGTCCGGCGAGCCCCTCGCGACGCTGGTCGCGTCGGTCCGGGACTGCGCGAGGTCGGTTTCGCGCGACCTTGGCGCGGGCCGGTTCTGACCTTGCATTGATCGCATCCGGAGGCGCTTTCTCCGCTATCCGGATGCCTTGCGCCATTTTTTGATCATCAGATGGCTGAATTTGGTCGATCGCACCGACTGGTAACGATCCGACTCTTGACCTGGTCAACCCTTGACGCCTTCTTCACCCGGGCGGAAAACTGCCGTTCATCGGTCGGCATTGTCGAACACCTACCGGCAATACGCGTTAGGGTGTGACAAGGCCAAGGACCGGTGCAGCACTCACCGAGTGCGTGGACCACCGGAGGGACCCGGTGTCCACGTACCCCTGGACGTAAGACAAAGGAGTCGCGGGTGTCCAGCTCCGACATCTTCATCGGCGAGACCATCGGTACCGCCCTGCTCACACTGCTCGGTGGCGGCGTCTGCGCCGCCGTCACGCTGAAGAGCTCCAAGGCCCGCAACGCGGGTTGGCTCGCCATCACGTTCGGCTGGGGTTTCGCCGTACTGATCGCCGCCTACGTCTCCGCGCCCCTCTCCGGCGCCCACCTCAACCCGGCGGTCACCGTCGGCCTCGCGATCAAGGACGGCGACTGGGGCAACGTCCCGGTGTACTTCGCCGGCCAGCTCCTGGGCGCGATGCTCGGCGCGGTGCTGATGTGGGTCACGTACTACGGCCAGTTCCGTGTGCACCTGGCGGACCCGGAGCACATCCGGGACGCGAAGCTCGGCCCGGAGGACCCGCACCCGCACGACGTGGCGGGCCCGGTCCTCGGGATCTTCTCCACCGGTCCGGAGATCCGCAACACCGTCCAGAACCTGGCGACCGAGATAATCGGCACCGCCGTCCTGGTCCTGGCCATCCTGACCCAGGGTCTCCAGGACGACGGCAAGGGCCTCGGCGTCATCGGCGTCCTGATCACCTCGTTCGTGGTCGTCGGCATCGGCCTCTCGCTCGGCGGTCCGACCGGCTACGCCATCAACCCGGTGCGCGACCTCGGCCCGCGCATCGTCCACGCCCTGCTGCCGCTTCCCAACAAGGGCGGCTCCGACTGGGCATACTCCTGGATCCCGGTCGTCGGCCCGCTCGTCGGTGCCGCCGCCGCCGGTGGTCTGTACAACATCGCGTTCGCCTGATCAGCACCGGCACGTATCGCAAGATCCGCACCGCCCCCTGATTCCGCCAACCCAGAGACCTGCCAGGAGCACCCACCATGACCAGCAGCACCGGCCCCTTCATCGCCGCGATCGACCAGGGCACCACCTCCTCCCGCTGCATCGTGTTCGACCGCGACGGCCGCATCGTCGCCGTCGACCAGAAGGAGCACGAGCAGATCTTCCCGAAGCCGGGCTGGGTCGAGCACGACGCCGCCGAGATCTGGACCAACGTCCAGGAGGTCGTCGCCGGAGCCATCGCCAAGGCCGAGATCACCGCCGCGGACGTCAAGGCCGTCGGCATCACCAACCAGCGCGAGACCACCCTGCTGTGGGACAAGAACACCGGCGAGCCGGTGCACAACGCGCTGGTCTGGCAGGACACCCGCACCGACGCCCTGTGCAAGGAGCTCGGCCGCAACGTCGGCCAGGACCGCTTCCGCCGCGAGACGGGCCTCCCGCTCGCCTCGTACTTCGCCGGCCCCAAGGTCCGCTGGCTGCTCGACAACGTCGAGGGCCTGCGCGAGCGCGCCGAGGCCGGCGACATCCTCTTCGGCACCATGGACTCGTGGGTCATCTGGAACCTCACGGGCGGCACCCAGGGCGGCGTGCACGTCACCGACGTCACCAACGCCTCGCGCACCATGCTGATGAACCTGCACTCCCTGGAGTGGGACCCGAAGATCGCGGAGTCCATGGGGGTCCCGACCAACGTCCTCCCCGAGATCAAGTCCTCCGCCGAGGTCTACGGCCACGTCAAGGAGGGCGTCCTCGCCGGCGTCCCGGTCGCCTCGGCGCTCGGCGACCAGCAGGCCGCCCTGTTCGGGCAGACCTGTTTCGCCGAGGGCGAGGCCAAGTCCACCTACGGCACCGGCACGTTCATGCTGATGAACACCGGCGACCAGATCATCAACTCCTACAGCGGCCTGCTGACCACGGTCGGCTACCGGATCGGCGACCAGAAGCCGGTCTACGCGCTGGAGGGCTCCATCGCCGTCACCGGCTCGCTCGTCCAGTGGATGCGCGACCAGATGGGCCTGATCAAGTCCGCCGCGGAGATCGAGACCCTGGCCTCCTCCGTCGAGGACAACGGCGGCGCCTACTTCGTGCCCGCCTTCTCCGGCCTCTTCGCCCCGTACTGGCGCTCCGACGCCCGCGGCGTGATCGCCGGCCTCACCCGGTACGTCACCAAGGCGCACATCGCCCGTGCCGTCCTGGAGGCCACCGCCTGGCAGACCCGTGAGATCACCGACGCCATGACCAAGGACTCGGGCGTCGAGCTCGCCGCCCTCAAGGTCGACGGCGGCATGACCTCCAACAACCTGCTGATGCAGACGCTCTCGGACTTCCTGGACGCACCGGTGGTGCGCCCCATGGTCGCCGAGACCACCTGCCTCGGCGCCGCCTACGCCGCCGGCCTGGCCGTCGGCTTCTGGCCCGACACCGACGCCCTGCGCGCCAACTGGCGCCGCGCGGCGGAGTGGACCCCGCGGATGCCCGCCGAACAGCGGGACCGCGAGTACAAGAGCTGGCTCAAGGCCGTCGAGCGGTCCATGGGCTGGGTCGACGACGAAGACGCCAGCTGACCGCTCAGCCGGCGCAATCGACGAGTAAGTAGGAGTCAAGCGATATGAGCAGCCCGCAGAGCGTTCCCGCCCTGGGTACGCACCCGACCGCCGGTTCGAACCCGAGCCGCGCCGAGACCCGCGAGCAGTTGGCCAAGGCCACGTACGACCTGCTGGTCATCGGCGGTGGAATCCTGGGCACCTCGGTGGCCTGGCACGCCGCGCAGTCGGGTCTGCGGGTCGCCATGGTGGACGCCGGCGACTTCGCCGGCGCCACCTCCTCCGCCTCGTCCAAGCTGGTGCACGGCGGCCTGCGCTACCTGCAGACCGGTGCGGTCAAGCTGGTCGCCGAGAACCACCACGAGCGCCGGGTGCTGGCCAAGGACGTGGCCCCGCACCTGGTCAACCCGCTCACGTTCTACCTCCCGGTGTACAAGGGCGGCCCGGTCGGCGCCGCGAAGCTGGGCGCGGGCGTGTTCGCGTACTCGGCGCTCTCCGCGTTCGGTGACGGCATCGGCAAGGTCATATCCCCGGCCCGCGCCGTCGCCGACAACCCGGGTCTGAAGACGGACAACCTGAAGGCCGTCGCCGTCTACTACGACCACCAGATGAACGACTCCCGCGTGGCCGTCATGACGGTCCGCGCGGCCGTCGAGTCGGGCGCGGTCGTCCTGAACCACGCCGAGGTCACCGGTCTGCGCATGACGCGCGGCCGGGTCAGCGGCGCCGAGCTCAAGGACCGTCTCGACGGCACCGAGTTCGGGGTCGACGCGCGCGTCGTGCTCAACGCCACCGGCCCGTGGGTGGACCACCTGCGGCGCATGGAAGACAAGCACTCGATGCCGTCGATCCGCCTGTCCAAGGGCGCGCACATCGTGATGAAGCGCAAGTCGCCCTGGAAGGCCGCCATGGCCACCCCGATCGACAAGTACCGCATCACCTTCGCCCTGCCGTGGGAGGACCAACTGCTGCTCGGCACCACCGACGAGGTGTACGAGGGCGACCCCGCGGACGTGCGCGCCACCGAGGCCGACATCCAGCAGATCCTCGACGAGGCGGCGTTCTCGGTGAAGGACGCGGACCTCGACCGCTCCCTGATGACGTACGCCTTCGCGGGCCTGCGGGTGCTGCCCGGCGGCCCCGGCGGGGTGGAGAAGGCCAAGCGGGAGACCGTGGTCTCCGAGGGCGCGGGCGGCATGCTGTCGGTGGCCGGCGGCAAGTGGACCACCTACCGGCACATCGGCCGTGTGGTGATGGACAAGCTGGCGAAGCTCCCGGGCAGCCCGCTGACCGAGGACATGGAGCCGCTGAAGTCGCTCGTGCGCCGGATCGCCCTGCCCGGTGTCGCCAACCCGAACGCGGTGGCGCACCGGCTGCTGGTGGACCGGGAGCCCGGGACGCGCATGGACCCGCTGACCGCCCGGCACCTGGCCTCGCACTACGGTTCGCTGGCCTTCGACATCGCGCGGCTGGCGAACGAGGACGCGGCGCTCGCCGAGCGCATCCACCCGGACGGGCCGGAGATCTGGGCGCAGGTCGCCTACGCCCGTGACAACGAGTGGGCCGAGACGGTCGACGACGTGCTGCGTCGCCGTACCACGGTGACGGTCCGCGGCCTGGACGACGACGCGGTGCGCGCCCGTGTCCAGGAGATGCTGGGCGACAAGGCTTAGCCTGCTCGGCAGGTGGGCAGAGGGGCGGTTCCGAGGGGAACCGCCCCTCTGTCGTGGGCTGTGGTTGGTGTCGTTTCAAGGCTTAGGCTGACCCACGTACGCAAGGGAACTTCGGAAGGAGACCTGGGTGATCGAGCTTGAGGGCGTGCCCGAGCTGATCGACCCGGTCATGGTGGCCGCGTTCGAGGGCTGGAACGACGCGGGTGACGCCGCCTCCGGTGCGGTGACGCACCTGGACCGGGAGTGGAAGGGCGAGGTCTTCGCGGCTCTGGACGCCGAGGATTACTACGACTTCCAGGTCAACCGGCCGACGGTCTGGCTGGACAACGGGGTACGGAAGATCACCTGGCCGACGACGCGTCTGTCGGTGGTCAGGATCGGCGGCGCCAAACCGCGCGACCTGGTGTTGGTGCGGGGCATCGAACCGTCCATGCGCTGGCGGTCGTTCTGCAACGAGATCCTCGGCTTCGCCCACGAGTTGGGCGTGGAGATGGTCGTCATCCTGGGGGCGCTGCTCGGGGACACACCGCACACCCGGCCGGTCCCGGTGAGCGGTGTGACGTCCGACGCCGACCTGGCGCGCACGATGGACCTGGAGGAGACCAAGTACGAGGGTCCGACCGGGATCGTGGGCGTGCTCCAGGAGGCCTGTACGCACGCGGGCGTGCCGGCGGTGTCGCTGTGGGCGGCGGTGCCGCACTACGTGTCGCAGCCGCCGAACCCGAAGGCGACGCTGGCGCTGCTGAACCGGCTGGAGGATCTGATCGACATTCGGATCCCGCTCGGCGAACTCCCCGAGGACGCGCGGGCCTGGCAGTTGGGCGTGGACCAACTGGCCGCCGAGGACAGCGAGGTGGCCGAGTACGTGCAGACGCTGGAGGAGGCGCGGGACACCGCGGACCTGCCGGAGGCCTCGGGGGACGCCATCGCCCGGGAGTTCGAGCGGTACCTGCGGCGCCGTGACCCGGCGGCCGATCCGGGCACGGCGGGCGACTCCGGCTCGTACTTCCGCGACCTCTCGGGCGGCGGTCGTCCGCAGCCGAAGCCGAGGCCCGGACCGGAGGAGTCGGCGGGCTCGCCCGAGGCACCCGACACACCGGACACGGACGAGGACACCCCCGAGGCCTGACCGGCCGGTCGCCGGGGGTGTGGTGAACGAGCGAAGCGCGCCCCGGCGGTACCGCCGGGGCGCGCTTCGTTGTCGGGGAGCGGTGCTCCCCCGCGTTCTACAGGGCCACGCCCAGCAGGGCGTCGACCGTACGGGAGACCAGGCCGGGGGCCGATTCGTCGTCGCCGGACGCGGCGATCTGGAGTTCGACCCAGCGGTCCACCGCGGCCAGCGCGGCGGGGGCGTCCAGGTCGTCGGCGAGGGCCTCGCGGACCTCCTCGACCAGGGTGTCGGCGGGGATGCCGTCGGGTCGTGACACGGCCGCACGCCAGCGTTCGAGGCGGGCGACCGCCTCGGCGAGGACCTCGTCCGTCCACTCCCAGTCGGCCCGGTAGTGGTGGGCCAGCAGCGCGAGTCGGATGGCGGCGGGGTCGACGCCGGCGCGGCGCAGCGCGGAGACGAAGACCAGGTTGCCCTTCGACTTCGACATCTTCTCGCCGCCCAGGGCGACCATGCCGGCGTGGACGTACGCCTTGGCCATCGGGAACTCGCCCGTCAGGGCCTGTGCGTGCGAGGCGCCCATCTCGTGGTGCGGGAAGGCCAGGTCGGAGCCGCCGCCCTGGATGTCGAAGCCCATGCCGAGGTGGTCGAGGGCGATGGCGACGCACTCGATGTGCCAGCCGGGTCGGCCGCGGCCCAGCGAGCCGCCGTCCCAGCTCGGCTCGCCCGGGCGGGCGGCCATCCACAGCATCGGGTCGAGCGGGTTCTTCTTGCCGGGGCGCTCGGGGTCGCCGCCGCGCTCGGCGGACAACAGCCGCATCGCCTCGGCGTCGAGGTGGGAGACCTGCCCGAAGTGGGGGTCGGACTCCACGGAGAAGTAGATGTCGCCGTCGAGCTCGTAGGCGGCGCCCGCCTCCCGGAGCCGTTCGACCAGCGGCACGATGCCGGGTATGGCCTCGACGGCGCCGATGTAGTGCCGGGGCGGCAGCATCCGCAGGGCGGTCATGTCCTCGCGGAAGAGGGCCGTCTCGCGTTCGGCGAGCTCGGTCCAGTCCTGGCCGTCCCGCAGCGCCCGCTCCAGCAGCGGGTCGTCCACGTCGGTGACGTTCTGGACGTAGTGAACCTGCCGCTTGTTGTCGAGCCACACGCGCTGGACGAGGTCGAACGCGTTGTAGGTCGCCACGTGACCGATGTGGGTCGCGTCGTACGGGGTGATGCCGCAGACGTAGATACGGGCGACGGGACCGGGGTCGAGGGTGATCGTCCCTTGGGTCGCGGAGTCGTGGATCTGGAGGTCGCGGCCCTTGCCAGGAAGGGCGGGGACCTCAGAAGCGGGCCAGGCATGCATGCATCGAGACTAACCGGACTGGTGTTCCGGAAACGAACCGGACCTGCACTGTTGGCTTGATCGACACTCTTGCGATCTGGCCGGTTCCATGCATGTCGCGCCGGCCTGTTCAGACCGGCGGCCAGGGGATCGCGGGCCACTGCCCGGACGGCTTCGGATGGGTCCCCGTGCGCACCAGATGGGCCACACGGGCCCGTACGGCGTCCAACTCGACGGCGGTGATCAGTTCGGCCAGCCGGGTGGCGAGCGGGCCTCCGTCGGCCAGCTGATCGGCCAGGGAGGCCAGCGCGGACCGTGCCTCGTCCGTCAGCGACTCCCCCGCCCACCCCCACAGCAGGGTGCGCAGCTTGTCCTCCGTGTGGAAGGTCACTCCGTGGTCGATGCCGTAGAGCCGCCCGTCGGGGGCGGGCAGCAGGTGGCCGCCCTTGCGGTCGCCGTTGTTGATCACGGCGTCGAGGACGGAGAGCCGGCGCAGCCGGGGGTCGTCGGCGTGGACGAGCAGCGCGGTGCGCCCCTCGCCCACCTCGGCGAAGGCCACCGGCTTCCAGCCCTCCCCCGCCTCCTCGCCCTCGACGAGCGCGAGGAGCTCGGCCTCCGGTGGTTCCCCGGCGTCGATCCAGTGCTGGACCATGCCCTCGCCGTAAGGGCCGTCACGCAGCACGGTCGTCGGCACGAGTCCCCAACCGGTGGCCTCGGAGACCAGGTAGGCGGCGCGCTCGCGTTGGGCGAGGTTGCCGTCGGGGAAGTCCCACAGCGGCCGTTCGCCCTTGATCGGCTTGTAGACGCAGTCGACGCTCTCGCCCTCGTGCGTCACCGTGCAGTACAGGACGGCGTTGGAGGCCTCGGCGATGCGGGCGCGGACGGTCAGCTCACCTCGGGTGAGCAGCTCCTCGATCGGGGTCACGGGGCTCACGCCTGGCGCCGGTAGCCGTTCTGGCGCGGACACACGTGCCCTTCGGGGTCGAGCGGCAGGCTGCACAGCGGGCACGGCGGGCGGCCCGCGTTGACGACGTCCAGGGCGCGTTTGGCGAAGGCCCGCGCCTGGCTGCCGGAAAGGCGGACGCGGAGCATCGGGGGCCCGTTCTCCTCGTCCTGGAGCAGGCGCTCCTCCGCCTCGGCGAGATCCTCTTCCGAGTCCGCGTCGAGTTCGACGAGTGCCTGGGCCTCGACGATCATGCGCTGCTCCTCGCCGTCCCAGGCGAGGGCCATGGTCCCGACGCGGAACTCCTCCTCGACGGGGACGTCGAGCGGTGCGGTGTCGGGCGACTCGGTGGAGGCGACGGCGGGGACGGGGGCGTTGCCGCCGGTGCGCCGCACGACCTCGTCCAGCAGTTCGTCCATCCGCTCGGCCAGGGCCGCGACCTGCGTCTTCTCCAGGGACACGCTCGTGAGCCGGGGGCCCGAGGAGGCCTGGAGGAAGAACGTACGACGTCCAGGCAGACCGACCGTGCCGGCCACGAAGCGGTCCGGCGGGTCGTAAAGGAAAACCTGACGGGGCACGTCCAGTCTCCAAGTTTCGGCGGCGGGGGGAGGGGCGGTGCTGTGCGGTTGTGTTGGCCCGTCCACCCTACTGCGCCGTTCGATCAGGCCGCGCCCGCACCGCCCCCCACGACGGCGTTCCCGTCGGCTTCGGGATCCTGCGGGGTTTCGGCGGACGCGCGCGGGATCAGTGACCCGAAGTCGCCGGTGTCGCCGAGCCGGAACACGAAGGGTCGGGTCGTGGTGTAGCGGATCGCGGTGACCGAGCAGGGGTCGACGTGGATCCGCTGGAAGAGGTCGAGGTGCATGCCGAGGGCGTCCGCCACAAGGGACTTGATGATGTCGCCGTGCGAGCACATGAGGAAGACGGCGTCGCCGCCGTGCTCTTCCTCGATCCGCGCGTCCCATTCGCGCACGGCGTCCACGGCGCGGGCCTGCATGGCCCGCATGGACTCGCCGCCGGGGAAGGACGCCGCCGAGGGGTGCTGCTGGACGATCTTCATCAGGGGTTCGTCGGCGAGTTCGGAGAGCTTGCGGCCGGACCAGTCGCCGTAGTGGCACTCGCCGATCCGGTCGTCGGTGTGCTCGGTCAGCTCGGGTCGGGCGGCGAGCAGCGGGGCCAGCGTTTCCCGGCAGCGCTGGAGCGGGCTGCTGACGACGGCCGCGAGGGGCACGCCCGCGAGTCGCCCGGGCAGCGCGGCGGCCTGTTCGGCGCCGCGTTCGTCGAGGGCCACTCCCGGGGTCCATCCGGCGAGCAAGCCTGCGGTGTTGGCGGTGGACCGCCCGTGTCGTACGAGGATCAGCGTGGCCATGCGCCCAGCCTAAGCGGTGCCGCCTGTGTGCGGGTGGGCTGGGCGCAGGGAAGAATGCCCCGGGTGATTGTCGACTGCGCGATGTACCGGGACGGCCGCCGTTCCCAGGCCCCGAAGGACTTCTCGGACGCCCTGGACGAGGCCCGGGCCGGCGGCGACGCCTTCGTCTGGGTCGGCATGCACGAGCCGACGGAGAAGGAATTCGAGCACGTCAGCCAGGAGTTCGGCCTGCATCCCCTGGCGGTGGAGGACGCGCTGGGGGCGCACCAGCGGCCGAAGCTGGAGGTGTACGACGACTCGCTCTTCGTGGTCCTGAAGCCGGTGATGTACGACGAGGCGACGGACACCGTGACCACCGGCGAGTTGATGGTCTTCATCGGTGACTCGTTCGTGGTCACCGTCCGGCACGGCGAGGGCGCCGCGCTGGCCGCCGTCCGGCACCGGCTGGAGCACGAGCCGGACGTGCTCAAGCACGGGCCGACGGCCGTGTTGTACGCGGTGTCCGACGCCGTGGTGGACCACTACATCGAGGTGGCGGCCGAGCTCCAGTCCGACCTGGAGGAGCTGGAGGCCGAGGTGTTCGCGCCGAACGTGACGGACACGAAGAACACCGCCGCCCGGATCTACGGCTTCAAGCGGCAGGTGCTGGAGTTCCGTCGGGCGACGAGTCCGCTGCTCCAGCCGATGGACCGCCTCGCCTTCGGCAGCGTGCCGTTCGTGCACGACCACGCCCAGCCCTTCTTCCGTGACGTCGCCGACCACCTGACGAAGGCGAACGAGTACATCGAGGGCCTGGACCGGCTGCTGTCGGACGCGCTGGCGGCGCATCTGGCGCAGATGGGTGTCCGACAGAACGACGACATGCGCAAGATCTCCGCCTGGGCGGCGATGGCGGCCGTCCCGACGATGGTCGCGGGGGTCTACGGCATGAACTTCGACCACATGTGGGAACTCCACCAGCGCTGGGGCTATCCGGTACTGCTGGTGATCATGACGGTGCTGTGTCTGGGCCTGCACCGGATGTTCAAGCGCCGCGGCTGGCTGTAGGCCGTCTCCCGCGGGGCGCCGCCGGGCCGCTCAGGCGAACTCGGGTGCGGTGACGGGTTCGCCGCCCAGCGCGTCGCGCCGTTCGGGCAGGCGCAGGTCGATCATGCGGTGCCAGCCGCTGAAGCGCTCGTACGCGTACATGCCGCGGATGCCGGCGGCGAGCGCGGCGGACTTGGGCGCGGGCCAGCGCAGGATCCGCCCCATGTGCGCCATCACGGCGAGGCTCACGTCGCGGTAGACGCCGATCTCGGCGAGCGCGCTGGTGCGCAGGGTCCGCTGGATGGTCCGGGCGTGGCCCTCGCGGGCGAGCCTCAGGAGTTCCTCGTGGCAGTAGGCGAGGTGGTTGTCCTCGTCGTTGCTGATCATGCGGATGGCCTTGCCGATCTCGGGGTGGTCCCCGAAGCACTTGACCAACATCACCATCTGGTCCGCGGCGCGCTGTTCGGTGACCCGGCTGTGCGCGAGGTAGACGACGATGTCCTCCTCGGTCAGCGGTTCGTCGCGGCGCAGCTGGTCGTGGGCGAGCCCGATGCCGCGCCGCTCCAGCAGCATCGTGTAGTCGGTCTCGGGCGGCACGGGAACCGCCGGCAGGCCGCGTTTGCGGAGCAGGGCCCGGAAGATCCGACCGTGCTTGTCCTCGTCGGCGCCGTGGCGGGTGATCTTGGGTGCGAGATCGCGCATGCCGGCCGGCACGAGGGCCGCGATCCGGGCGTTCTCCCAGCCTCCCTGGGACTCCCCGCTGGCGGCGATGGAGCAGAACAGCTGGAAGGAGTCGTCGTGGTCGACGATCTCCTGGAACAGGCTGCGGGCAGAGAGCATGTAACGAGTCAAATGCGGATGGAGCGGACGGGCAACCGATACGTCGCACCGCTCGGCCGAATGAACGAACCGAAGGCGATGCCCGCAGGGCGTAACCCGGGGACCGCCGATCGCGTTGTTGGCGGTGTCGGCCGTGGCGGGGAAGACCCCCCGAGCCCCCACCACGGCCGCAGAACTTCCGACTCCTCGCCTCAGGCGAGACCCGCCAGTTCCAGCGCCTCGGTGCCGGCGCGCAGGGCGGTGATCCGCTCTTCCAGCGTGAATCCGGCCGGGGCCAGCGTCAGGGTCGTGACCCCGGCCTCCGCGTAGGCCCGCATCCCGTCCGCGATCCGCTCCACGGAGCCCAGCAGGGTGGTCGAGTCGATCAGCGAGTGCGGGACTGCGGCCGCCGCGCCCGCCTTGTCGCCGGCCAGGTACTTCTCCTGGATCTCGGCCGCTTCCTTCTCGTAGCCCATGCGCTGGGCCAACTGGTTGTAGAAGTTCTGCTTGGCGCTGCCCATGCCGCCGACGTACAGCGCGGTGTACGGGCGGAACATGTCCGCGAGCCCGCCCACGTCGGCGCCGATGGCCAGTGGCACGGTCGGACAGACGTCGAAGCCGTCCATCGTCAGACCCGCCTTCTCGCGGCCCGCGCGGATGTGTCGCAGGGCCGTCTCCTCCAGGTGCTCCGCCGCCGGGAAGATCAGCAGGGCTCCGTCGGCGATCTCGCCCGTCTGCTCCAGGTTCTTCGGACCGATCGCGGCGATGTAGAGCGGGATGTGCTCGCGCTCGGGGTGCACGGTGAGCTTGATCGGCTTGCCGGGGCCGCCGGGCAGCGGGAGGGTCCAGTGCTGCCCTTCGTAGTTCAGCCGCTCGCGGCTCATCGCCTTGCGGACGATCTCCACGTACTCGCGGGTCCGGGCGAGCGGCTTGTCGAACTTCACGCCGTACCAGCCCTCCGAGACCTGCGGTCCGGAGACCCCGAGGCCGAGTCGGAAGCGGCCCTTGGTGAGCGAGTCCAGGGTGGCCGCGGTCATGGCCGTCATGGCGGGCTGGCGGGCCGGGATCTGGAAGATGGCCGAGCCGACGTCGATCCGCTCCGTCTGGGCCGCGACCCAGGCCAGGACCGTGGCCGCGTCCGAGCCGTAGGCCTCGGCCGCCCAGCAGACGTCGTACCCGAGGCGGTCGGCCTCCTGGGCGACGGCGAGGTTGTCGGCGTCCATGCCCGCACCCCAGTAACCGAGATTGATGCCGAGCCGCATGTGTCGTCCCCTTACCGGTTTACCGATCAGTAACGTTGGTCTGCGGGGGACTGTAGCGCGCCACGGTGCCCCGCGTCAGTGCCCCAGTAGTCTCAGCGCTCATGGAGCAGAGGCATCTCGGCCGCACCGGACTGCGCGTCTCCCGGATCGGCCTCGGCACCCTGACCTGGGGACGGTCCGCCGAAGGACCCGACGAGGCGGGCGCGGCCGAGCAGTTGAAGACCTTCTGGGAGGCGGGCGGCACCTTCGTCGACACCGCCGACGTGTACGGGGGCGGGGAGGCGGAGCACCTCCTGGGGCAGTTGATCGGCGGAGCGGCGCCGCGGCGGGAACTGGTGATCGCGACCAAGTCGGGGTCCGTACGGGACCCGGATCGGCGCTTCGACTGTTCGCGCGGCCACCTGCTGGCCGCGCTGGACGATTCGCTGGCCCGCCTGGGCACCGACTACGTGGACCTGTGGCAGGTGCACGCCTTCGACCCGGGAACCCCGCTGGAGGAGACCCTCCAGGCCCTGGACCTGGCCGTGAGCAGCGGACGGGCGCGGTACGCGGGGGTGGCCGGCTTCAGCGGCTGGCAGTTGGCGAAGGCGGCGACCTGGCAGCTGGCGGCGCCGGGCCAGCGGACCCGCCTGGCGTCGACCCAGATGGAGTACTCGCTCCTCCAGCGGGGCGTGGAGCGCGAGGTGCTGCCGGCGGCACTGGACCTGGGCGTGGGCCTGCTGCCCTCGTCGCCGCTGGGGCGCGGGGTGCTGACGGGCAAGTACCGGGACGGGACGCCCGCCGACTCGCGGGCCGCGTCGGAGACCCTGGCGGCCTTCGTGGACCCGTACCTGGACGATCCCGCGAGCCGGATCGTGGACGCGGTGGCGACGGCGGCGCAGGGGTTGGCGGTGACCCCGCTCCAGGTGGCGCTGGCGTGGATCCGGGACCGGCCGGGAGTCGTCGCGCCGATCGTCGGCGCGCGGACGGCGGCGCAGCTCGGCGCGGCGCTGTCGGTGGAGGCCCTTAGTCTTCCCGAGGAGATCTGCCGTGCGCTGGACGACGTGTCGGCGCCCGTGCACCGCTACCCCGATCAGGACTGGAGCACGCTGTGAGTACGGACCGTCACGCCCCCGAGCCCGCCGCCGCGGATGAACTGGCCGCCCCCGGCCCGGAGGGCGGGCCCACGGACGGCTCCGACGGCGTCGCTCCGCCGGAGACGGATCAGGCCGCCGAAGCACCGTCCGAGCCCCCGTCGGACACGGAGGCCGCACCGGATGCCGAGCAGGATGCCGACGGGCCGGAGGCCGACGCCCCGGTGCCGACGGTGACGGACACGACCGCCGACACGACCGCGGACACGACCGCGGAGGATGCCGACACCCCGGTGACGGACACGACCGCGGAGGATGCCGACGCCGATCCGGAGGCCGCGTCCGACGCCGCCGACGACGATGCCGATGCCGATGCCGATGAGTCGGGCGCGACGGCGACCGGGGACGCGGCCGCCGGCGACGCGGAGGGTGCCAAGCCCGCGCTCAGCGAGGCGGCGGCGGAGTTGGCCGCGCAGAAGGTCGAGCGCGAGCGGATCGCCCGGCGCAAGGCGGAGCGCGAGGCACCGATCGAGGCCGGCGCGAAGCTCAGCGGGACGGCCGCCGACCTGCTGGCCGCCGTACGGGCCGTGGAGAGCGGCGCCCAGCCCGCTCCCGTGTACTTCGACGACGCCCCGGCCGCGCCGCGCCCCGCTCCGGCCGCCGCTCCCCCGCAGCCCCGCACGCCCGCGCCCGTCGCGGCGGTCGCCGTCGGCGACGTCGACGCCGTACGCGCCGTCCTGCTGCGCGGTGGGGCTCCCGAGGCCTTGGCGGCTCAGGCCGCGGCCGTGCTCGGCGAGGGCGCGGCCGAGCGGCTCGCCGAGGACCCCTGGCTGCTGTTGGCGGTGGCCGGGGTGCGTCCCACCCAGGCGGACGGATTCGCCCGGGCCCTGCTGGGCCCCGAGGCGGGCCCGGCCGACGAGCGCCGCAGCGCCGCCCTGGTGGGCTGGCTGCTGGACCAGGCCGCCCTGAAGGGACACACCGCGCTGGAGGCGCCGATCCTGGAGAAGGCGCTGGCCCAGTACGGCGTCCCGGACGCCGGGGAGGCGCTGGAGCAGGCCATCGGGGACGGCACGGTGCTGGTGTTCAACGAGCAGTTGGACCCGCCGGGCACCGAGTACGCCGAGGGCGAGGAGCCCCCGGTGCGCGTCCTCTTCGGTCTGGAGGGCTGCGCCCTGGCCGAGGAGAGCCTGGCCGACGGGCTGGCCCGGCTCGCCAACACCTTCGGCGGGGCGGCCGATTGGGAGAAGGCCGCCACCGGACCGGGCGCCGATCTGATCCGGGCGGTCTCCGGCCACGGCCTGGTCACCCATACAGGTGGCGAGGCGGCTCGCGCCGAACCGACGGCCCTGCTCGCGGCCGCCCGGGAATTCGGGCTGCGGGCGTGCCTGGCCGCCCACGCGCCGCACGAGGGCGCCGTGACCGTGGCGGGCCTGCTCGCCGGCGCCGAGGGGCCCGGGCGGGACGCGGACGGACAGTTCGCGCTGGACCTGCTCATCGTCCTGGACGCCCCCCAGCTGGACGTGGAGACCGCCGCCGCGCTGGTGGAGTCGGTGCCGGACGGCGCCCGACTGGTGCTGTCCGGGGACCCCGGCGTCCTCGGCTCGGCCGGGCCGGGGCGGGTGTTCGCGGATGTGGTGGCGGCCCGTGCCTGCCCGCAGTCAGTCTCCCGCATCCCGGACCCCGGTCCGCTCGGCGAGCTGGTCTCGGGCATCGGGATCGGGGAGCTGAACCAGGTCGAGGCTCCCGGCAAGGAGGTCGTCATCGTCCCGGTGCGCGACGCCGGGGAGGCCGTGCACCGAACCGTCCAGCTGGTGGCCGAGTCGGTGCCCCGCGCGTTCGGCGTCCCGGCGGACGACGTGCAGGTCATCACTCCCGGCCACGGCGGCTCGGCGGGCACCAGGGCGCTGAACACTGCCCTCAAGGAGCGGCTGAACCCCGGCCCCGGCCGCTTCCGCGGCTTCGACCCCGGTGACCGGGTGGTCCACGTTCCCTCGCCGGGGCGGGCGCTGCCCGCGCGGGTGGTGTCGGCCGACGCTGAGGGGCTGCACCTGGACGCCTCGGGCGAGCGGGTCGTCGTACCGCAGGAGCAGGTGGAGTCCCGGGTCCGGCACGGCTGGGCGGTGACCGCGCACCAGGCCGTGGGCGTGCGCTGGCCGGCGGTGGTCGTGGTCCTGCCGGGCGACGCGGCGGAGGCTCTGTCGCGGGACTGGGTGTACACGGCGTTCGGGCGGGCCGAGCGGCACCTGTCCGTGGTGCACGGCGTCGACCAGGCCCTGCCGGCGGCGGTGACCCAGGGGCTGCCGAAGCCGCGCACGACCCGCCTGACGGGCCTGCTGCGGGCCCTGGTGGCCTCGGCCGAACAACCGCGGTAGCGCGGGTGACGTCGGTGTGCCCCCGCCCGGGTCCGGGCGGGGGCACACCGACGTGCGCACCGACTTGCGGGGTGAGGGGTCAGGCCGGGGTCAGGCCCGGCGCGGTGGCCTCCTCGGCCTCGTCGTCCTCGAAGTCGTCCGGCTCCTCGTCGAAGACCGCGCTCACGTCGAACCGGTGCAGGACGTCCTGCGGGTCGGTGTGCCCGAAGGGCGTGTCCAGCCACTCCCCCGGTTCCGCGATCTCCTCCGAGGCGGCGAGCCAGAGCGTGGAGTCCCCTTCCTCCAAGCCGAACTCCTTGTAGCGGGAGGCGATCTCGTCGGGCTCGTACTCCCCGAAGAGCACGCCGAGGGCACCCGCGGTGCCGCCGTCGTCGACCAGCTCGGCGTCCCGGTCGTGCGCGGCGACACGCTCGGCCTGGGCGATCAGTCGCTGGGGTTCCACGACGGCGTAGTCGCGGCGGATGAGCACGCTGAAGGCGGCGGGCTCGGCGGGGCCGGTGTACGGGACACCGTCCTCGGGCGTCGGGATCTCGAAGGGGGTGACCTCGTCGTAGCGGTCGTACAGGAGCTCGTCGTACTCCTCGGCGGCTGCGGCGAGTTCGTTGAAGGCGGCGTAGACGGCCGGGTCCTCGTCCCCGATCCTGCTCTCGACCGCGGCGAGGTGACGGTCGAGCGCGGCCTTGACCGCCTCGGCGGCGGCACGTACCTCGGCAACAGTGGGCAGAGCGGCATCAGACATAGTGCAGACGCTATCCGTAGCAGGGCTCTGCCCGCACAATAGATGCGATGCCGGAATACGAATTTGTCGACGTGTACGTGCCCCGCGGGGTTCCTCGCCACGAGGCCACCCGCCTGTTGACCGACCATGCCGAGTACGGGCACTGGGAGCTGGACCGACTGACATTGCACCGGGACGGCAGTCGCCGCGTGCGGTTGCGCCGCCGGATCATCCGCCAGGTCCGCGCCACGTGGTGACGCGGGTCCCGGGGGCGGGACCCGCGTCGTGAACGGCCGTCAGGCGGCGTTGCGGGCGCGCCGGTAGAGCACGGCGCCGGCGAGCAACAGCCCGCCCGCGAGCGGAACGCCGGCGCTGAGGACGTCACCGGCGCCGGTTTCGGCAAGCCCTTGGCCCTGGCCGGGCTTCACGGGAGTACCGGGGTTGCCCGGAGTCCCGGGATTGCCGGGCGTACCGGGGTTGCCCGGGGTGCCGGGGTTCCCAGGAGTTCCGGGGTTACCGGGCGTACCCGGCGTGCCCGGAGTTCCGGGGTTGCCCGGGTTGCCGGGCGTACCCGGGTTCCCAGGAGTTCCGGGGTTCCCAGGAGTACCCGGGTTACCGGGCGTACCCGGGTTCCCAGGAGTTCCGGGGTTCCCAGGAGTGCCGGGGTTACCGGGGTTGCCCGGGGTGCCGGGGTTGCCCGGGGTGCCCGGCTCGTCGTCGTCGCACGGCTCGTCCGGGTTTCCGGGGTGGCCCGGGTGACCGGGGTTTCCGGGGTGGCCAGGGTGGCCCGGGTTTCCGGGGTGGCTCGGTCGTGTCGGTTTGCCGGCGTTCTCGCAGCGGTTGCCGAAGGCGGGGTTCAGGCCCCCCACCACGTTCACGGTGTTCCCGCAGGCGTTCACCGGTACGTCCACGGGCGCCTGGAGGTTGTTTCCGGACAGCAGGCCCGGGGAGTTCGCGGCATGGCCGGACGCTCCGGCGTCCGCCTGGGCGACACCGCCACCCAGCGCGAGAACACCTCCCGCGGCCGCCATGGTGATCAGGGTCTTCCTGGTGACCTGTACTACCGGTCGTCGCATCTGTACTCGTCCCCTGTTGTGCACGTTTCGGTCGACGCGCAGGCCCTGCAGGCTCCCCCGCCTGCCGCGCCGAGATGTCGGAAGCCGGGCCGCGTGATCGAGATCGGGCCCGGAAAGCCCGGTGGCCCCGGAGCGCTGGAACGCGCTCCGGGGCCCGGGACTTCAGATACGTCAGGCGTTGACGCAGGTGTTGCCGAAGGCCGGGTTCAGCAGACCGATCACGTTGATCGTGTTGCCGCAGACGTTGACCGGCACGTGGACCGGAACCTGGACGACGTTGCCGGACAGGACACCGGGCGAACCGATGGCCGCACCCTGGGCACCCGCGTCGGCGGCAGCCATGCCCGCACCCGCGAGAATGAGACCACCAGTGGCAGCCGCAGCGGCGACAACCTTCTTGAGCATTGTTCCTCCTAGTAGGCAAGTGCGGTCCCAGCCGCGGACCGCACCACCTGTAACGAGGAAGGATCACCGGGGCTACGAGCGTATGAGTGCATTCACTCTTCTCGGTGACGTCCGCACACCCTCCCGAATCTCGCGCCTCAGGCGTTGTCGATGAATCGGTCGAGCACCCGAACACCGAACTTCAGCCCGTCCACCGGCACCCGCTCGTCCACGCCGTGGAACATGCCGGCGAAGTCGAGCTCCGGGGGCAGCTGGAGCGGGGCGAAGCCGAAGCAGCGGATTCCGAGGTCGTCGAAGGACTTGGCGTCCGTGCCGCCGGAGAGCATGTACGGAACCGCGCGCGCGATCGGGTCCTCCGCCTTCAGCGCGGTCTGCATGGCGTCGACGAGCTTTCCGTCGAAGTCCGTCTCCAGGGCCTTGTCCGCGTGGACGTCCTCCCGCTTCACGCGCGGGCCGAGGATCCGGTCGAGGTCCGCGAAGAACTCGTCCTCGTAACCGGGCAGGAAGCGACCGTCCACGTGCGCGGTGGCCTGGCCGGGGATGACGTTGACCTTGTAGCCGGCGCCCAGCATCGTCGGGGCCGCCGAGTTGCGCAGGGTGGCCCCGACCATCTTGGCGATGCCGCCGAGCTTGGCGAGCGTCGCGTCCATGTTGTCGGGGTCGAGGGGGGTTCCGAGCGCGTCCGAGAGTTCGTCCAGGAAGGACCGCACGGTCTTGGTCACGCGCACCGGCCACTGGTGGCGGCCCAGCCGGCCCACGGCCTCGCACAGCTCCGTGATGGCGTTGTCGTTGTTGGTCATGGAGCCGTGGCCCGCGGTGCCCTCCACCGTGAGCCGCATCCAGTGCATGCCCTTCTGGGCGGTCTCCACCAGGTACAGGCGCAGGTTCTCGTTGACGGTGAACGAGAAGCCGCCGACCTCGCCGATGGCCTCGGTGACCCCCTCGAAGAGGCCGGGGTGCTTGTCGACGAGGTGCCGGGCCCCGTAGACGCCGCCCGCCTCCTCGTCGGAGAGGAAGGCGAGCACGATGTCGCGCGGGGGCTTGCGGCCGCTGCGCATCCGGTCGCGCACGACGGCCAGCGTCATCGCGTCCATGTCCTTCATGTCGACCGCGCCGCGCCCCCACAGGCACCCGTCGGCGATCTCGCCCGCGAACGGGTCGTACGTCCAGTCCGCGGCGTTGGCGGGGACGACATCGGTGTGGCCGTGGATCAGCAGCGCCGGCCGGGAGGGGTCCTCGCCCTCGATGCGCGCGACGGTGGAGGCCCGCCCCTTGTGCGATTCGAAGATCTGCGGCTCCAGCCCGACCTCGGCCAGCTGCTCCGCGACCCACTCGGCCGCTTTCCGCTCACCGGGGCCGGAGTGGTCCCCGTAGTTGCTGGTGTCGATCCGGATGAGGTCACGGCAGAGGTCGACGACCTCGTCCTCACCGGAGACGGTCCTGCCCGCGCTCGATTCGCTCACGCTGCTTCCTCCCACTGATCAGTGCCGACTTCCTCCCCCCATCCTCGCCCCACGGGCCGCCGTCCCCAAGGGCGATCCCCGGTCACCTGGGGGGTGTGATCGAGGACCCCGGAATGTTTGGTAATGTTTTCCACGTCGGAACGGCCCGCGAGGGACGCGAGACAGACACCTTGTCCGGGTGGCGGAATGGCAGACGCGCTAGCTTGAGGTGCTAGTGCCCTTTATCGGGCGTGGGGGTTCAAGTCCCCCCTCGGACACCAGCAGGAACCCCACTTCATGTGGGGTTCTTTTGCTTTTCCGGGCCGTGGCGGGACCGACCACGCGACCAAGGGCCCCGGAGATTCCCCAGGGCGGCCCGAGTGTCGCGGCCACGGCGCCGACCGCCGCCCGCGGTCGCCCCGGGCCGAGGGCGACCGCGGTCCCGGCCGCGGGATCACGTGGACCACGGCCAAGGCCTAGTCCCCGCGCGGTCGCCGGGTCCTTCGACGGCGCTTGGCAGGGTGGTCCGAGTCGTCCTCGGCCGTGGGCAGGGCGGCATCGCTGTCCGCGTGGTCGTTCACCCAACCGCAGAGCGGGCAGGCGTACCGACCGTTGAGCCCTGCGATCAAGGTGCCGCACTTGCGGCATTCGGTCTCTGTGATCTCCAGCGCGGACAACGGGGGTTGCTCGTCCCGCGGAGGGGGCGCCGGTAGCCATCGCGTCATGGGAGCACGCTACCGCCGTGATGTCCGGCGGGGTCGCCCGCGTCCCGTTCAGGGGCGGCCGGCCACGTGCAGGGGGCGGGAGGCGCCGAGGCCCGCGGCGATCTGCGGGACCAGCAGGACCAGGAGCACGATCAGCGGGAGCGTCCAGGTGTGGGAGGCGTCGTGGATCGCGCCGAGGACGGCCGGGCCGGTGGCGGCGAGGGTGTAGCCGAGGCACTGGGCCATGCTGGAGAGCTGGGCGGTGTGCCGGGCGTCGGGCGCCCGGTGCAGGATGAACAGGAGCGCGAGGCTGATCGCCACGCCCTGGCCGAGGCCGAGCAGGACCATCCAGAGGTACGCGCCGGCGACCGGGGCGACGAGGAGCCCGGTGAAGCCGAGGGCGCACAGGACGGCGCCGAGGACGGCGAGGGTTCCCGTACCGATCCTGCGGCCGGCGACGACCGGCGCGAGGAAGGAACCCGCGATGCCGAGCAGCGAGGAGAAGGAGAGCATCCATCCGGCGTTGGCGGGGCTCGTCCCGGCGTCCGTGAGCAGGGTGGGCAGCCAGGCGGCGGCCGCGTAGTAGCCGAGGGACTGCAGCCCCATGTAGGCGGTGACCTGCCAGGCGAGCGGGGAGCGCCACAGGCCGCGTACGGGGTGGGCCGCGGCGCGGGCGGTGGCCGCCGCGGTGCGGGTGCGGGAGCGGGTCTGCGGGAGCCAGACGAGGAGCGCGACCAGGGCGAGGGCGCCCCAGCAGGCGAGGGTGGTCCGCCAGGTCATGTCGCCGGCCTGGCGGACGGGCAGGGTGACGCCGGCGGCGAGTGCGGCGCCGCCGAACAGGGACATGGAGTACAAGCCGGTCATCAGGCCGGTGCGGGTGGGGAAGTCGCGCTTGATCAGTCCGGGGAGCAGGACGTTGGCGACGGCTATGCCGGCGCCGATGACGAGCGTCCCCGCGAACAGGGCGAGCACGCTGTCGAGCATGCGCAGGGCCGTGCCCGCGCAGACCAGGGCCATGGTGGCGAGGAGGGCGCGCTCCGTGCCGAGGAGGCGGCCGATCCGGGGGGCGAGGGGCGCGAGCAGGCCGAAGCAGAGCAACGGGAGTGCGGTGAGCAGGCTGACCGAGGCGGCCGACATCCCGCTGTCCACCCGGATGGTGTCGGCGAGGGGTGAGACGGCGACCAGCGCGGGGCGCAGGTTGAGCGCCAGCAGGACGACCCCGGCGGCGAGGAGGAGGGCTCCGCGGCCCGCGGTGCCCGGCGGGGCGGGTGCCGACGGCGGTGGGGGTGCGGGGATCGCGGGTCGGCCGGCGCGGGTGGCGGCGCTGTTACTCACGTGGTGCTCCTGAAGTGTGCTGCGTGTGCGGCCGCGCGTCCGGCCGGCGCCCGGTCAGGGCGGCCACGCCTTCGGCGAGGTGGGCGGAGACCGCCGCTTCCGCGGCGTCGGGGTCCCGGGCCTCGATGGCGTCGGCAATCGCCTGGTGCGCATCGAGCTGGTGGCGTACGGAATCGGGTACCGGGGCGTTGACGACGGAGTGGACGCCGGCCCGCAGCGCGCTCGCGAAATGCTCGTAGAGGTCGGTCAGCACGCTGTTGTGGGCGGCGGCGACGACCGCGCGGTGGAAGGCGAGGTCCGCGTCGACGAAGGCCTCCGTGTCACCGCTCTCCCAGCCCCGGGTGCGCTCCGCCATGGCCTCGCGCAGGGCGGCGACGTCCTCGGGGGTGCGTCGGAGCGCGGCGTGGCGGACGGCGTCCCGCTCCAGCGCGGAGCGGACCTCGTAGGCCTCCAGTTCGCCGGAGCGGCGCAGGCGGCGCTGGACGGCCGCTCCGAAGTCGCTGCGGGCACGGACGTAGGTGCCGTCGCCGCGCAGGGGTTCGAGGAGTCCGGTGTGGACGAGGGCGCGGACGGCCTCGCGGACGGTGTTGCGGCCGACGCCGAGCTGTTCGATCAGTACGGGCTCGGCGGGGATCCGGGTCCCGACCGGCCACTCGCCGTCGGCGATCAGGGTCTCCAGCTGGGTGATGACCTGGTCGACGAGGGTGGCGCGGGGGGTGCTGCGCAGTGGCATGGTCCGGTCCTCTCGATTCCGTCGCTTGGAACATGGGAACATCCCATGTTTGAGGAAGCAAGTCGCCGTTGTTGCCCTCGGGAAGCGCGCGGGCCCCCCGCGCCGGATCGGAACTCCGGTGCGGGGGGCCTCGCGGGCGGGTCGGGCGGGTCAGCCGCGGGCGGCGGCGATCTCCGCCACGCGGCGGCGGACCAGGAACCAGCCGCCGACCAGGGCCGCGCCGATCACGGGCACGAACATGACCGTGGTGCGGCCCACGCCGCCGTCGGACCACATCAGGACCAGGACGGTGGCGAGGAAGACCAGGGTGACGATCTGGGTGCAGGGGGCCCAGGGCAGTCGGTAGGCGGGGCGCTCCACGCGGCCCTGTCGGGCGCGGCGCCAGAAGTGCAGCGAGCAGAGCATGACCATGGCCCAGGTGCCCAGGATGCCGAGCGAGGCGAAGTTCAGGACGATCTCGAAGGCGTCCTTGGGCATGAAGTAGTTCAGGCCCACGCCCGCGACACCGAAGGCCGCGGTGAACAGGACGCCGCCGTAGGGGACCTTGCCCTTGTTCATGACGCCGGTGAACTTGGGCGCGGAGCCGGACATCGCCATCGAGCGCAGGATCCGGCCGGTGGAGTAGAGGCCGGAGTTCAGGCTGGACAGGGCGGCGGTCAGCACGACCAGGTTCATGATGCCGGCGGCGCCCGGGATGCCGAGCTTGTCGAAGACCGTGACGAAGGGGCTCTGCCCCTCGGAGTACGAGGTGTAGGGGAGCAGCAGGGCGAGCAGGACGACCGAGCCGACGTAGAAGATGCCCACGCGCCACATGATGGAGTTGATCGCCTTCGGCATGATCTTCTCGGGGTTCTCGGTCTCGCCGGCGGCGACGCCGCACAGCTCGACGGAGGCGTACGCGAAGACGACGCCCTGGATCACCAGGAGCATCGGGAGCATGCCGACGGGGAACAGGCCGCCGTTGTCGGTGATCGAAGACAGGCCGGGGGTGTGGCCGTCGATCTCGTGGCTGGTGGCGACGAGGTAGATGCCGACGAGCAGGAAGATCGTCAGGGCGGCGACCTTGACCAGGGAGAACCAGAACTCCATCTCGCCGAAGTACTTCACCGAGATCAGGTTCGCGGTGAGGACGACGGCGAGGGCGACGAAGGCGAGGACCCACTGGGGGACGTCGGTGAACATCGCCCAGAAGTGCGCGTACGTCGCGGCGGCGGTGATGTCGGCGACGGTGGTCGTGGACCAGTTGAGGAAGTAGAGCCAGCCCGCGGTGTAGGCGCCCTTCTCCCCCATGAACTCGCGTGCGTACGAGACGAAGGCGCCGGAGGAGGGGCGGTACAGGACGAGCTCACCGAGGGCGCGCACCACGAAGAAGGCGAAGACGCCGCACACCGCGTAGGCGATGGCCAGGGAGGGCCCGGCGCCTGCGAGCCGGCCACCCGCACCGAGGAACAGGCCGGTGCCTATCGCCCCGCCGATGGCGATCATGTTGATGTGGCGGGACTTGAGGTCCTTGCTGTAGCCCTCGTCACCGGCGTCGACATGCGGGGAGGGCGCCGTGGCGGGAGCCTCGGCCAAGGTGCGGTCACTCATGTACTGACTTCGCCTTCGTGGGTGGGACAGGCAGGTCAGAACCGCCGCGCGGGGACGTTCTGTGGTGTCTCCGGCGCCGCGGTCCGTGTGTGGTCGCCCCAGGAGACCATGAGGCTCCGCTACCCGCCAAAACCCGGTCCATGTGTACGGAAGCCCCCGACGACCTTGGAAAGGGGTGTCGGGGGCCTCTGTGGAGCTCGAATGCGTGGCGGCGAGATCAGTCCCCGGGGGTGGGGTCCGCGGCCTGGTCGAGCCGGAACGCCTCGTTGCCGAGACCGATCCGGGCGTGCGCTTCGGGGCGGCGGGACTTGAGCACCAGCCCGTGCGCGAGGCCGCCCGCGGCGGCCAGTCCGATGATGCCGGGCAGCGCCCGGTTGAGCACGGAGCCGTCCTCGGCGCCGACGAGGACACCGAAGTCCTTGACGGTGTAGACGGCGATGAAGAGGAGCGCCAGACCGGCCGCGCCGGCCGCGACGAGCCGCCAGACCTGGGCGCCGGCGGTGCCGCGGCGGACGAAGAAGGCGATCACGGCGAAGGAGGCCGCGGCCATGAGGAGTGTCACACCGAGGGCGCCCACGCTGCCCATCCAGGTGAACAGGTGCAGCACGGGGGCCGTGGGGTCGCCGGCCGGTCCGTCGTCGGTGACGGCGAAGGCGAGGACCACGATCGCGGCGATGCCGGTCTGCAGGAGCGAGCCGGTGCCGGGGGCGCCGGTGCCGGCGTTGGTACGGCCGAAGGCGGCCGGGAGGAGGCCCTCGCGGCCCATGGCGAAGGCGTAGCGGGCGACCACGTTGTGGAAGCTGAGCATCGCCGCGAACATGCCGGTGACGAAGAGGACGTGCAGGACGTCGGTGAAGCCGGTGCCCAGGCGGCTCTCGGTGAGCTCGAAGAGCAGGCCGGGGCCGGCGTCGGCGGCGGTCTTGACGACGTCGGCGGGTCCGGTGGCGACGGTGAGCGCCCACGCGCTGAACGCGAAGAACAGCGCGACGAATCCGACGGCGAGGAACATCACCCGGGAGACGACGATGTGGGGCCTGCTGGTCTCCTCGGCGTAGACCGGGGACTGCTCGAAGCCGACGAAGGCGGCGATGCAGAAGCAGAGGGCGGTGCCGAGGCCGGCGCCCGTGAGGGTCTCGGGGTTGAAGGCGTGCAGCGAGAGGCCTTCGGGGCCCGGCTTGCCGAGGGCGGCGACGTCGAAGACGACGACGAGCGCGCATTCGATGAGGAGCAGGACACCGAGCACCTTGGCGTTGAGGTCGATCTTGAGCCAGCCGAGCGCGCCGGTGGCCGCGACCGCGATCAGGGCCGGTATCCACCAGGCGAGTTCGATGTCGAGGTAGGTGGCGAAGAGGCCGGAGATCTCGAAGCCGAGGATGCCGAAGACGCCGACCTGCATCGCGCTGTAGGCGATGAGGGCGACGAAGGAGGCGGAGGCGCCGGCGGTGGGGCCGAGGCCGCGCGCGATGTAGGCGTAGAAGGCGCCGGCGTTGTGGACGTGCCGGCTCATCTCGGCGTAGCCGATGCCGAACAGCGCGAGGACCGCGCCCAGCACGACGAACAGCAGCGGCTGGCCGACGATGCCCATGACGCCGAAGATGGTCGGCATCACGCCGGCGACCACCATCAGGGGGGCGCTGGCGGCGAGCACGGAGAGCAGCAGGCCGGCGGTGCCGAGGCGGCCGGCGCGCAGGGCCCGGTCCTGCCCCTTGTACGTGCGTATCTCGGCGGGGTCGGTGAGCGTGGCGGATCTGCCCGTCGCCATGGTGGCGTCCTTTCGGGGTGGGGACTGGGGTCGTGCTGCTAAGCGGTGCCCAGCGCCGCACTGCGCGCGGCGAGGAACGCCTTGTGCGGATCGAGGTCCGGATACGACCAGGGCGCGGGGGTCGCGTGGCGGCCGATCCGGTGGAAGAGGGCGGCGGCCTCGGCTGAGCGCCCCTCGGCGAGTTTGGCGTGGGCGAGGAAGTTGAGGTCCACGCGGTTGCGGGGGTGGTCGTCCCGCTCCCATTCGAGCCACCAGTCGAAGGCGGAGCGCAGTACCTGGCGGGCGCGGCGGCCGGACCAGTGGGAGACGGCCCCGTCGGGTCCGCCGTGGGCGGCGAGCACCCGGTAGCGCTCCGCGTGGGCGATGACGGGGAGCACGGCGAGCGGGGAGTCGGCCGGGGACTCCTCGGCCGCCCAGGCGGCGAAGTCGTACACCTCGTGGAGCGGGTCGAGGCCGCCGCCGGGCGTGCGCTCGGCGAGCTTGGCGACCATCAGGTGGTGGGCGTGGTGGTGCTCCCGGTGGCGGGCCCGAACCTGGTCGAAGTGGCGGCTGAACTCCTCCTCGGTGCCGAAGTCCCGGGTGAGCAGGAGCAGCCCGAGCCAGGGGGTCGGGTCGGCGGGGAGCAGCGAGGCCGCGCGTCGGCAGGACTCCTCCGCCGCCTCGGGTGTCCCTTTGCGGCGCAGGGCGGTGAAGACGGTGGCGCAGGCGAGCAGGGTGGCGGCGTCCGCGCTGTCGGGTTCGGCGAGCAGCCATTCGCGGGCCCAGGCGGTGGCTGTCGGGGTCTCGGCGAGGACGAGGACGCGGTGGCCCCGGCGGTCCCAGTCGTCGGCGGTGTCGACGAGGAGGGTACGCGCCTTGGCCCATCGGCCCTGACCGAACTGGCCGCGGACTTCCACGAGTTCCATGTCGCAGAGGGCGGGGTCGAAGAGCTGGGCGTCCCGTTTGCGGGCGCGGCCGAGGGGCGGCGGAGGGGACATCCGCGGTTTCCCTCCAGGACACGGGAGCGGGTGGGTGGGGGGATCGGACCGGTGTGTTGCCGGATGATCACGCACAGCAAAGCGGTACGCACAGCTCCGCGTCAAGGTCCGAGCCGGCGGGTGGCGGGTTTCAACTGGTTTGACGGTGAGTGGAGTTGAAGGGTCGGTTCCGGTTCGGGGGCTGTGGCGCCGTGCATAGGCTGGGACGCATGACGACGTACGACGATCTCCCTCCCTGCCTCCTGGGCTTCCCGGGGCCGCTGCGGGACAGCCTGGTGGCCGCGGTGCTCAGCGGGGCGAAGACCACGACCACCGGGCTGCTGCCCGAGTACGAGGCCGAAGGGGAGCCCTTGCCGGTGCCGGGCGACCGCTCGGTGTTGGTGGATTCGCTGGAGCGCCCGGTCGCGCTGTTGGAGGTGACCGAGGTGCGGGTGGTGGCGCTCGCCGAGGTGGACCTGGGGCACGCGCTGGACGAGGGCGAGGGGTACGCGACGGTGGCCGAATGGCGCTCCTCGCACGAGGGGTTCTGGCACAGCGCGCCGATCCGGGAGGCGATCGGCGACCCGGGGTTCACGGTGGACGACGACACCCGTGTGGTGCTGGAGCGGTTCCGGGTGTTGGAGTTGTTGCCGTCCGCCTGAGCACTGTCGTCGAAGTGGCCTCTGCGCACCTTCCCGGATCCGTCGGGCGGGCCGATCGGACTCGCCCGACGGTGCGCCCCACCGCCCCGGTCAGCTCACCGCCGCCGCGGCGGCGCGGCCCGCCGCGCGGCCGGAGAAGATGCAGCCGCCGAGGAAGGTGCCTTCCAGGGCGCGGTAGCCGTGCACCCCGCCGCCGCCGAACCCGGCGGCCTCGCCCGCCGCGTACACGCCGGGGAGCGGATCGCCGGAGGCGCCCAGGACACGGGAGGAGAGGTCGGTCTCCAGGCCTCCCAGGGACTTGCGGGTCAGGATGGAGAGCCGCACGGCGACCAGCGGGCCCGCCTTGGGGTCCAGGATCCGGTGCGGGGCCGCGGTGCGGATCAGCTTGTCACCGAGGTACTTGCGCGCCCCGTGGAGGGACATCACCTGGAGGTCCTTGGTGAACGGGTTGAGAATCTCGCGGTCCCGGGCCACGACCTCGCGGCGCACGGTCGCCTCGTCGAGCAGGTCCTGTCCGGTCACGGCGTTCATGCCGCGCACCAGGGCGGCCAGGTCGCGCTCGACCACGAAGTCGGCGCCGTTGTCCATGAAGGCCTTGACCGGGCCGGGGACCGCCTGTCGGGCGCGGTCGATGACCTGGCGGATCGACTTGCCGGTCAGGTCCGGGTTCTGTTCGGAGCCGGAGAGGCCGAACTCCTTGCCGATGATCCGCTGGTTGAGGACGAACCAGGTGTGGTCGTGCCCCGTCTTCATGATGTGGTCGAGGGTGCCGAGCGTGTCGAAGCCCGGGAAGAGCGGTACGGGCAGCCGCCTGCCCGTCGCGTCCAGCCACAACGAGGACGGCCCGGGCAGGATGCGGATGCCGTGCTTGTTCCAGATGGGGTCCCAGTTCCCGATGCCCTCGGTGTAGTGCCACATCCGGTCCTTGTTGATGTGGCGGGCGCCCGCGTCCTCGGCGATGCCGAGCATCAGACCGTCCACGTGCGCCGGCACCCCGGACAGCAGCCGCTCGGGAGGAGTGCCGAGGCGAGCGGGCCACTGCTTGCGCACCAGGTCGTGGTTGCCGCCGATCCCGCCGCTGGTGACGATGACCGCCTGGGCCCGCAGGGAGAACTCGCCGACGCCCTCACGGCCGCTCGCGGCGCCCCGTACGGCGTCGGAGGGTTCCAGGATCTCCCCCGTGACGGTGTCCAGGACGCCGCCGGTGCGGGAGAGGCCGGTGACCTTGTGGCGGAACGCCAACCGGACCAGACCGCGGGCGACGCCGGCGCGGACCCGCCGCTCGAAGGGCTCGACCAGGCCGGGGCCGGTGCCCCAGGTGATGTGGAAGCGGGGGACGGAGTTGCCGTGGCCGTTGGCGTCGTAGCCGCCGCGTTCCGCCCAGCCGACGACGGGGAAGAAGCGGACCCCCTGGGCGTGCAGCCAGGGCCGCTTCTCGCCGGCCGCGAAATCGACGTAGGCCTCGGCCCAGCGGCGCGGCCAGGCGTCCTCCTCGCGGTCGAAGCCGGCCGTGCCGTGCCAGTCCTGGAGGGCGAGGTCGCGGTGGTCCTTGATCCGCATGCGGCGCTGTTCGGGCGAGTCGACGAAGAAGAGGCCGCCGAAGGACCAGTGCGCCTGGCCCCCGATGGACTGCTCAGGCTCCTGGTCCAGCAGGATGACCTTGCGGCCCGCGTCGACGAGCTCGGCGGTGGCGACGAGGCCCGCGAGCCCCGCTCCGATCACGATCACGTCTGCGTCGTACGTCATGCGCTGCCCGTCCTCCGGTCGGTGGTGGGGCAGATCCTTTGCTACGGAGCGGTAACCAGTCAACAGCGAAGAGGGGACGAAACCGTGAGTGCCTCCGATGAAGTACTGGACGTGGTGGACCGGGACGACCGGGTGACGGGCAGCGCCCCGCGCGGGGAGGTGTACGCCCGGGGGCTCCTCCACCGGTGTGTGTTCGTACAGGTCAGGGATGCGCGGGGGCGGATCTTCGTGCACCGTCGGACCGACTCGAAGCTGGTGTTCCCCTCGTACCACGACATGTTCGTGGGCGGGGTGCTGGGCACCGGGGAGAGCTATCCGCACGCGGCGCTGCGCGAGGCCGGGGAGGAGTTGGGGGTGACCTCGTTGGCACAGCCGACGCCGCTGTTCAAGTTCCTGTACGAGGGTCCGGGCGGTGCCTGGTGGTCGTACGTGCACGAGGTGCGGTGCGAGGCGCCGGTGCGGCCGCAGGAGTCGGAGGTGGCCTGGCACACCTGGCTGTCCGAGGAGGAACTGGCGGGGCGGGTGGCGGACGGCGGGTGGTCGTGGGTGCCCGACGGACTGGAGGCGTACCGACGGCTGCGCGCGCACCGGGAGTCCCGCCAGTAGATTGATCAGGTGATCGACTTCGTCAAGGACGTGCGCCTCTGGTTCGCACCCGAGAGGCTGAGGGACGAGGGCGAGACCCCCGACTACCGGTTCTCGCTCGCCAACGAGCGGACCTTCCTGGCCTGGATCCGCACCGCGCTGGCACTGGTCGGCGGCGGATTCGCGGTGGACCAGTTCCTGCCGGACCTGCGGTGGGGCGTACGGGTCGGGATGGCCCTCGCGCTCCTGGCGGTGGGCGCGGCCTGCGCCCTGCGGGCGGTGAACCACTGGACGCGGTGCGAGCGGGCGATGCGGCGGGGCGAGGACCTGCCGCTGTCGCGGTTCCCGGTCGTGCTCAGCCTGGGGGTCGGTCTGGTGGCCGTGGCGATGATGGCGGTCGTCCTGTTGGGCTGGACGGCCCCGCGGTGAGCGGACCGGGTCCGAGCCCGGCCGAGGGCCGTGACGCCGGGCTCCAGCCGGAGCGGACCCGGCTCGCGTGGCGGCGTACGACGCTGGCGTGCTCGGTGACTGCGGTCCTGGCACTGCGCCAGGCGCTGCGCGGATCCGGATCCCCGGTGGAGGTGGCCGGGGCGGCGGTGATCGTGCTGTTGTGGCTGGTGTTCCTGGGTGTGGCGCACCGACGGATCCGCGCGTTGGCGGCGCACCGTCCGCCGCGGTTGGCGCCGCGCGCGGCGGCGGGGGCGACGCTGTGCACGTTGGCGCTGGCGGCCTTCGCGGTCGCGGTGATCCTCTGATCCTCCGATCCGACGAAGGGCTGATCTGCTCGGTGCGCTCCCCCTCTGCTTGGTGCGCTCCCCCTCGGCTCGGTGCGCTCCCGCGCGGACACGCCAGGGACACGAGCGGTACAAAAGGGGTGATACCGGATGATCCGCACTAGCCTCGGCTCCATGACGACCCTGCACCACGAGCACCCCACGCACAAGCACGCGCACGGCCCCGGCTGCGGTCACGCCGAGGTCGAGCACGGCGATCACGTCGACTACGCGCACGACGGCCACCTGCACCGGGAGCACTCCGGCCACTGGGACGAGTGCGAGACGGACGAGCACATCACCCACGAGGCCCACCCGCACGCGCACGGCGCGGACTGCGGACACCAGAGCGTCCGGCACGGCAACCACGTCGACTACCTGCACGACGGGCACCGGCACGCCGAGCACGACGACCACTACGACGACCACTGACCGACGCGTTCCCCGGGCCGCGACCCCGGACCGCCGCCGGCCCACCCGCCCCCGACCCGAGTCCCGGTCGGGGGCGGGGTCCGTCGCCGGCCCGTCTCCCCCGCCTCCACCGCCCCGCCCTCCCCGCGCGCGACCGCGGCCGGCAGGATGCCCAGCGCCTGTCAACACGACCCGGGGAGCACGCAGATGACCGTCGAAGAGCCGTACCTCGTCCAGCCCGCCACCGGCGTCCACGCGTACGTCCAACCGGACGGGGGCTGGTGCCTGAACAACGCCGGCTTCGTGAGCGACGGCGGCCGGACCCTCCTCGTCGACACCGCGGCCACCCGACGCCGGGCCCTGGCCCTGCGGGAGGCCGTCGCCGCGACCGGGGTACCGATGCCGCGCACGGTCGTGAACACCCACCACCACGGCGACCACACCTACGGCAACGAGGTCTTCGCCCCGGAGGCGCTGATCCTCGGCCACGACAACGCGCGGGCCGAGCAGCTCGCCGCCGGGCACCAGTTGGAGATGATCTGGCCGACGACCGACTTCGGGGCCGTCGCGATCACCCCTCCCGACCTCACGTACAACGACCGGGCGACCCTGCACGTGGGCGACATCGAGGTACGGGTCATCCACCCGGGCGTCGCCCACACCACCGGAGACTCGCTCGTGTGGCTGCCCGGACAGCGGGTGGTGTTCACCGGCGACCTGGTCTTCTCGGGCGGCACGCCGTTCCTCGCGATGGGCTCGCTCTCCGGCTCGTTGCGGGCCATGGAACTGCTGCGCTCCCTCGACGCGGAGACCGTCGTCCCGGGTCACGGGCCGCTGACCGACCCCTCCGCGTACGAGGCCACCGAACGGTACCTGCGTCACGTCGCCGAACTCGCGCTGGAGGGGCGCGCGAAGGGGCTGACCCCGCTGGAGACCGCGCTCGGGGCGGACCTGGGCGAGTTCGCGGCCTGGCGGGAGAGCGAGCGACTGGTGGCGAACCTGCACCGGGCGTACGCGGAACTGTCCGGGGAGCCCGAGGGCGCCCCGCTGGACATCGTGGCCGTGCTCCGGGACATGACGGTGATGAACGGCGGCACCCCGATCCTCTGCCACGCCTGATCCGAGCGGGCAGGCCGCCCCGACGCCTCTCGCCCCCCACCCCGACGCGCCCCGGCGTGTCGGGGCTTCTTTCGGCGTACCCTCTGGACGGCATACCGACTGGTCGGCATGATGACTCTCGTCCGTTCCGTCACCGTCCATCCCGTACGGAGGTGCGCACCATGACCCCAGCGCCAGAACCGACCCCGACCGGCCCGCCGGGCCTCGATCCGGAGCGGCTGCGCGGCCATCTCGACGCCGCGCTGCCCGGTCTCGCGGCCGGGCCGCTCACCGGCCGCCTCATCGAGGGAGGCCGCTCGAACCTCACGTACGCGGTCACCGACGGGTCCGCCCGCTGGGTGGTGCGCCGGCCGCCGCTCGGCCACGTGCTGGCGACCGCCCACGACATGCGGCGCGAGTACCGCGTGATCGCGGCCCTGCACGGCACGGCCGTACCGGTGCCCGAGCCGGTGCTCCTGTGCGAGGACGAGTCGGTGCTGGGCGCGCCGTTCTACGTGATGGAGCACGTGGACGGGGTCCCGTACCGGACGGCCGAGCAGTTGTCCGTGCTCGGCCCCGACCGCACCCGACGGGCCGTGCTCGGCCTGGTGGACACCCTCGTCGACCTGCACGCCGTGGACCCGGACGCCGTGGGGCTGGGTGACTTCGGCCGCCCCGAGGGCTTCCTCGACCGGCAGTTGCGCCGGTGGGGCAAGCAGCTCGCGGCCTCCCGCGGCCGGGAACTCGCCGGGATCGACGAACTGCACGGCGCGCTCGGCCGATCCCTGCCCGACTCCCCCGCCCCCACCGTGGTGCACGGTGACTTCCGGCTCGACAACGTCCTGATCGGCGGACCGGACGACACGATCCGGGCGGTGCTGGACTGGGAGATGTCCACGCTCGGCGATCCGCTGACCGACCTCGGGCTGCTGGTGATGTACAGCTCGGACCTGGGCCTGACCGCCTCCCCCGTCAGCACGACCAGCGGGGCACCCGGCCACCCCTCCCCCGCGGAACTGATCGAGCGGTACGCCGCCCGTTCGGGTCGGGACACCTCCGCCATCGCCTGGTACACCGCCTTCGCCTGGTTCAAGCTCGCGGTGATCCTCGAAGGCATCCACTACCGCTTCACGCTCGGACAGACCGTCGGAGCGGGCTTCGACCGGATCGGCGAGCTGGTCCCGGTCTTCATCGAGCACGGTCTGCACACCCTCCAGGAAGGCTGAGGAACCCCGCATGGACTTCGCATTCGACTCCCGGACCGAGGAACTCCGCCAACGGCTGCACGCGTTCATGGAGGAGTACGTGTACCCGGCGGAGGCCGTCGCCGCCGAGCAGCGCGCGCGGCTGGCCTCGCCCTGGGACACCCCGGCCGTCTTCGGTGAACTGAAGGCCGAGGCGCGTCGCCAGGGCCTGTGGAACCTCTTCTTCCCCGGCGAGCGGTACGGCGCCGGGCTGACCAACCTCCAGTACGCCCCGCTCGCCGAGATCACCGGCCGCAGCCCGCACCTGGCGCCGATGGCGACGAACTGCGCCGCCCCGGACACCGGGAACATGGAGCTGCTGGCCCAGTTCGCCGACGAGGAGCAGCGCAAGCGGTGGCTGGAGCCGCTGTTGGAGGGCGAGATCCGTTCGGCGTTCGCCATGACCGAGCCCGACGTGGCCTCCTCGGACGCCACGAACATCGAGACCCGCATCGAGCGTTCCGCCGGCGGTGACGAGTACGTGGTCACGGGCCGCAAGTGGTACATCTCCGGCGCGATGAACCCGGACTGCAAGATCTTCATCGTCATGGGCAAGACCGACCCCGACGGCGCCGACCCCCGCCGCCAGCAGTCGATGATCCTGGTTCCGCGCGACACCCCGGGCGTGGAGGTCCGCCGCGCGATGACGGTGTACGGGTACGCCGACCACGACCACGGCGGGCACGCCGAGGTGGTGTTCCACGGGGCGCGGGTCCCGGCCGCGAACCTGATCGGCGAGGAGGGTTCGGGGTTCGCCATCGCCCAGGCCCGGCTCGGTCCGGGGCGGATCCACCACTGCATGCGGCTGATCGGGATGGCGGAGCGGGCCATCGAGTTGATGTGCGAGCGCGCGAGCGGACGTACCGCCTTCGGCAAGGAATTGGCCTCGCAGGGTGTCGTGCAGAACTGGATCGCGGACGCCCGGGTCACCGTCGAGCAGTTGCGGCTGCTGGTGTTGAAGACGGCCTGGCTGATGGACACGGTCGGCAACCGGGGCGCGCACACCGAGATCCAGGCGATCAAGATCGCGACGCCGCGGGCGGTCGTGGGGATCCTCGACCAGGCGGTGCAACTGCACGGCGCGGGCGGGGTCAGTCAGGACTTCCCGTTGGCCGAGTTGTGGGCGGCGGCGCGGACGCTGCGGTTGGCGGACGGTCCGGACGAGGTCCATCAGCGCTCCCTGGCTCACCGGGAGTTGAGGAAGTACGCGGGGCGGGCGTGAACGTGACGTGTTCGTGCGGGAGTTCTGGCGAACATGTGTGCACGGTGAAGACGATGCGGGGGGTCTTTTAAGAAACCTTGTTGAATAAGCCCTGAAGGCGGGTGCGATCTTGATTTGCGCCTGTCAATCGGAACAGGGTTCTCCAGAAGGTTTGACGCCCCACACGTCAACACGAGGAGAACCCTCCACATGGCAACTCACAAGCGTTCGCGCGGTTTCCGGTACGCGGCAGTCGCCACGGGAGCCGCCACCGCGGCAGCCGTGACCCTGCTCGCGACCCCGTTCGCGGGGGCTGCGACACCGGCCGAGGGCACGGTCTACGGACTGGGCGCGCCCGGCGCGATCAGCGGAAGTTACGTGGTCATTCTCGACGAGGCCGCGGACAAGGGACAGCTCGCCGACAAGTACGGCGGCGAACTGCAACGCACCTACACCTCCGGGGTCAACGGCTTCTCGGCCTCCGGCCTCAGCGAGACCGAGGCCAAGCGACTCGCGGCGGATCCCGCCGTCGGCAAGGTCGTGCAGAACAAGAAGTTCCACATCAACGCCACGCAGGACAACCCGCCTTCATGGGGGCTCGACCGGATCGACCAGGCCAAGACGGCGGGAGACAAGAAGTACGACTACCCCGACACCGCCGGTGAGGGGGTGACCGCGTACGTCATCGACACGGGCATACGCGTGAGCCACAAGGACTTCGGCGGCCGCGCCACGCACGGCTTCGACGCGGTGGACAACGACGACAGCGCCGACGACGGCAACGGTCACGGTACGCACGTGGCCGGCACCATCGCCGGTACGTCGCACGGCGTCGCCAAGAAGGCGAAGCTGGTCGCGGTGCGGGTGCTCGACGACAACGGTTCCGGTTCGACGGAACAGGTCGTCGCGGGCATCGACTGGGTCACCAAGAACCACAAGGGTCCGTCCGTGGCCAACATGAGCCTCGGCGGCGGTGCGGACGAGGCGCTCGACGAGGCGGTGAAGCGCTCGATCGCCTCGGGCGTCACGTTCGCCGTCGCGGCGGGCAACGAGTCGACGGACGCCGGGCAGGGCTCCCCCGCCCGTGTTCCGGAGGCGATCACCGTGGCGTCGAGCACCATCGACGACGCGCAGTCGGACTTCTCCAACTTCGGTTCCGTGGTGGACCTGTACGCGCCGGGCTCGGACATCACGTCCGACTGGAACGACAGTGACAGCGGCACCAAGACGATCTCCGGCACCTCCATGGCCACCCCGCACGTGGTCGGTGCCGCGGCCGTCTACCTGGCGGGACACTCGTCGGCGACGCCGGCCGAGGTGGCCGCCGCGCTGACCGGTGCGGCCACCGCGGACGCGGTGACCAACCCGTCGGCGGGTACCGCGAACAAGCTGCTCAAGGTGGCCCCGTAACGGGTGACCGGCAGACCTGAACCGGTCCGCCCCTCGACCGCCCCGTCCAGGGGCGGCTCGGGGGGCGGGCCGGTTCGTCGTGTACGGGGGTGAGGGGCGGGTGTGAGGGGCGGGCTCCCCGCCGGCCTCAGGGGCGCAGCGCGCGCAGCAGCAGGTCCGCGAGGTGATCGGCGACCTGCTGGGGCGTGAGCGGGCCGTCCTCCCGGTACCAGGTGGACAGGTGGTGCACGGAACCGAAGTGGTAGTCCACCACCAGGTCCGCGGGTGTCGCGGTGGAGAACACCCCCGTGCGCTGTCCCTCCTCGACCAGTGCCCGGAAGCGCTCGTGATAGCGCCGGCGCTCGGCCCGGACCTGCTTGAACTTCTCGGGGCTGAGCTGGTGCATCGACCGGAAGAAGATCATCGCGTCGTCGAGGTTCTCGATGGTGGTGACCACCACGTCGGCGGCGGCGGCGCGCAGCCGCTCCTCCACGGGCGCGTCGGAATCGGCCACCGCGTCCAGTCGCTGCTGCTGGAGGCGCAGCATCCGCGCGTACACCTCGTGCAGCAGGTCGTCCTTGGACCCGAAGTAGTGGTAAAGCGCCCCCTTGGTGACCCCGGCCGCCTCGACGATCTCCTGTACGGAGGTGCGGTCGTAGCCGCGTTCGGCGAACAGCCGGGTGGCGACGGCCAGCAGTCGCTGCGGCACCGGTGCGTCGCCGGTGCCCTCGGAGTCCGTGGTGGTCTTGGCGGCCATGGCTCTCGCCTTCCTTCCTGATCCCTCGCCCGTTGCGGGGCGACGTTGTGCGTCCGTCCGACTGTTTTCAGCCGCGTTCGCGCAGTTCCCGTCGCAGGATCTTGCCACTGCTCGTCTTGGGAAGGACAGGCAGGATCTCCACCTGCCTCGGGTACTTGTACGCGGCGATGCGCTCGGCGCAGTACGCGGACAGTTCGGCGGGCTCGACGCGGGCTCCGGGGCGCAGGCTCACGTAGGCCTTCACGCTTTCGCCCCGGTACGGATCGGGGACCCCGACCACGGCCGCCTCGTGTACGTCGGGATGGGTGTACAGCACGTCCTCGACCTCGCGGGGCCAGACCTTGAAGCCGGACGCGTTGATCATGTCCTTCTTCCGGTCGACGACGTACAGCCAACCGTCGGAGTCCATGAACCCGACGTCTCCGGTGCGCAGTTCGCCGTCCGGGAAGGCCTTCGCGGTCTCCTCGGGCAGCCCCCAGTAGCCGGGGACGACCTGGGGGCCGCGGACGGCGATCTCCCCCGTCCCGCCGATCGGGACCTCGGCGCCCTGCTCGTCGAGGATGCGTACGAGGGTGTCCGCGCCCGGGAGGCCGACGGAGAGGGTGCCGGAGAGCGGGTCCACGGGGGCTTCGAGGTGGACGGGCACGGAGGCGCAGGGCGCGGTGCACTCGGTGAGCCCGTAGCCGTTGCGCAGGTAGAAGCCGAAGCGGGCGCGCAGCCGCTCGACGAGGGCCGGCGGGAGCGGGGCGCCGCCGGAGGAGACCACCCGGAACGAGGCGAAGTGGTCGGGGGTCGCGGCGGGGTGGGCCGCCAGGGCCATGAAGGCGGTGGCGGGGCCGACGGTGTAGGCGGGGCGGTGTTCGAGGAAGGCGTCGAGGACGGCGCCGGATTCGAAGCGGTGGGCGAGCACGAGCGTGCCGGCGTTGACGAAGCAGGCGGCGAGTTCGCAGACCAGGCCCGTGATGTGGAAGAGCGGGGCGAGGGCGAAGTAGCCGGCGCCCTCGGGGAGGGGGTGGCCGGTGACCTGGCGGGTCGCGTTGTGGGTGAGGGCGCCGTGTGGGTTCAGGGCGCCCTTGGGGGTGCCGGAGGTCCCGGAGGTGTAGCTGATGAGCGCCGTGTCGGAAGCGGTGAGGCACGGGTCGGGCGGGGCGGGCCGGCCTTGGCGGGCCACGGCGGTGAGGTCGGTGGCCTCGACGGGCGACGCGTCCGTGTCGGGGGCCGGGGCCGCTTGCGCGGCCGCTTCTGTGGCCGCTTGCGGGGCGGGTGGCAGGACCCGTGGGTCGTTCCGCGTCTGGAAGTCCCGGTCGCGGGCGGTGAGCGCGACGCGAACACCGGTGTCGCGGATGCTCTCGCGGAGGTACTCGGTCCAGGCGCCGGCGTCGCAGACCAGGGCCACGGCGCCGGAGTCGCGCAGGATGTGGCCGACCTCGCCGGACTTGTACATGGGGTTGAGCGGGACGACGATCGCGCCGGCCTTCCAGGCGGCCAGCACGGCGAGCACGAAGTGCGGGGTGTTCTGCACCATCACGGCGACCCGGTCGCCGCGCCCCACGCCCCGCGAGGCGAGGTGGCCGGCGACCGAGTCGGAGAGCGCGTCGACCTCGGCGTAGTCCAGCCGGCCGTCGAAGTAGGCGAGGGCGGTACGTCCGGGGGCGCGGGCCACGGCCGCCCGGAAGGCGGCCGGCACGCTGACCGGGGGCGTGATGGGCGCCCGTTGGGCGGCGCTGAGGCGAGCCAGCCAGGGCCGGTCGGCGTAGCGGACGGGCCGGGGCGCCGTGTCGGGCGCCGTGTCCTCGGCGACGGTCGCGGGCGTCGCCTGGGCAGCGGTTTCAGCCGCGGGAACGGGCGCGGGTGCGGGGACAGGCACGGGTGTCGTCTCGCGGGCGAGCCCGGTCATCGTGTCTCCCACTTCTGCTGGAGGTGGTTCATGTTCGTCAGCCAGCGGTCCGGGTCGGTGGCCCGTGCGACGTGGTAGTCGGCCACCTCGGGGTGCGGGAGGATCAAGAACCGGCCCTTCTCCATGCCGTCGAACAGGGCGTTCGCGACCGCTTCCGGCTCGATCGCGGTCGGCGCCAGGACGAGTTCGCCCGCCGAGCCCGCGGCGGTCAGCATGTCGGTGCGAACCCCCTGCGGGCAGACGGCGTGCACCTGGACGCCTCGGTGGCGGTAGGTCAACGACAGCCATTCCGCGAAGGCGAGGGCACCGTGCTTGGTGACACTGTACGGCGCGGCCCCGATCATGGTGAGGAGTCCGGCGGCGGAGACGGTGGACACGAACCGGCCGTTCCCCCGCTCCAGCCAGTCCGGCAACAGGGCGCGGGCGGCACGCACGTGCGCCATGACGTTGACGTCCCAGGCCGCTTCCCAGACGGCCTCGTCCACGAAGGCGTCGCCGCCCGAGGCGAGGCCGGCGTTGGCGCAGTAGACGTCCACGGTCCCGCCGAGGGCCTCGCGGGCCCGGTCCACGATCGTCGAGGCGTCGCCGGGGACCGCGAGCGCGCGGTCGCCGATCCCCTCGGCGACGGATGCGGCCTTCACGGGGTCGAGGTCGTTGACCACGACCGTGGCCCCCTCGGCGGCGAAGCGTTGCGCGAGGGCGGCTCCGATGCCGCCGCCCGCTCCGGTGACGACGACTCGCTGGTCCTGGTACGCGCTCACGTGGATCACCCTTCGACGCTGACGACGGATGCGGGCGGACCCTGGGGATCCGATCCGATCCGGACGGATCGGGGGCAGACTAACCAGTCGGTATGTCGGTACGGAAGGGGTCTGCGGCCTGGGTAGTCCCTTTCGGATCCTGCCGGTTGATCCCGCGTCGTCCGGTGCCGTGCATCGCAAGGCGGAGGGGCTCCCGATTACCGGCTGTCCTCGGGTGCCTCGACAACGCGGCGAGGTGTGGTGCCGGGCGGCGTGGGTCAGGCAGGATCCGGAAGAGACGGCCTAGCGTGTCCGGATGACGCTGTCGCGACGCGGGGTACTGGGACTGGCCGGAGCCGTGGGGGCCATGGGGAGCCTGGGCGCGGTGGCGCCGGACTCCCCGAAGGCGACCGGCGCGAGCGCGCGGGTACGGACGGGGTGCGAGCAGCTCGCCGCCGACGGGTACGAGGCGCTGGCCGGGCAGCGGATCGGGGTGGTCACCAACCCCACCGGGATCACCGCCGACGCGCGCCACCTGGTGGATGTGCTGCACGCGGACGAACGGGTCGACCTGGTGGCCGTGTTCGGGCCGGAGCACGGGTTCCGGGGCACCGCGCAGGCCGGTGGTTCGGAGGGCGCGGGCCGGGACCCGGCGACGGGGCTGCCCGTGTACGACACGTACGACAAGAGCGGTCGGCAGCTCGCGGACGTGTTCACCGCGGCCGGCGTGGACACGGTGGTCTTCGACATCCAGGACGTCGGGGCGCGCTTCTACACCTACATCTGGACCCTCTACGACTGCATGCGCGCGGCCGCCCTGGCCGGCAAGGCGGTGGTGGTCCTGGACCGGCCCAACCCGGTGGGCGGGGTGCGGGCCGCCGGACCGGTGCTCCAGCGGCCGTACGCGAGCTTCGTGGGACGGGAGCCGATCGCGCTCGCGCACGGGATGACGGCGGCGGAGCTGGCCCTCCTGTTCAACGGCGAGTTCCTGAAGGACAGGCCGGTCACGCTCAGGACGGTACGGATGACCGGATGGCGCCGGGAGTCGTTCTTCGGGGCGACCGGGCTGCCCTGGGTGCCGCCGAGCCCCAACATGCCCACTCCGGACACGGCTCTCGCGTACGCCGGCACCTGCCTGTTCGAGGGGACGAACCTGTCCGAGGGGCGGGGTACGACGACCCCCTTCGAGGTGGTCGGCGCCGAGGGCGTCGACCGGCGGTGGGCCGAGGCGGCGAACGCGCTGGGGCTGCCCGGGGTCTGGTTCCGGGAGACGTACTTCACCCCGTCCTTCTCCAAGCACGCCGGGAAGGTGTGCGGCGGGGTCCGGCTGATCGTGCACGACCGTGAGGCATTCGACCCGGTACGGGCCGGAATCGGACTGCTGGTCACCGCGCGGCGGACGTGGAGCGGCTTCGGCTGGCGGGCCGACCACTGGATCGACCGGCTGACGGGATCGGACCGGGTGCGCGCGATGGTGGACGCGGGGGCCGGCGTGGATGAGATCGTGGGCGACTGGACGGCCGGGCTGGCGCGCTTCGCCGCCCTGCGGGAGGGGTACCTCCTCTACCGGTGACCCGGCCGGCCGCGGGGCCGGCGGGCGGACGCGGCAGCGCGATGCCGGGGCCGCCGGGGCGGCGTGGAGGGGGGCGTCATGGCGGACGTCGGCATGGTGGTCGGAAGCGGTCAAGGCGGCGG
>NZ_LGDE01000171.1 GCF_001279725.1 Streptomyces sp. WM4235
CTACGACACCGAGTTCGCGGACGTACTGGAAAGCCGAGGCCGGAACGTCGTAGTCCGGTTCGAGCGGCGTTACGGGACGAGGTGGGTTCCGCACAGCCGCATCGCGTCCATCCTTCGACCCGTGCCCCAGTAGGCCGCCCGCCCCGACGACACACGTGGGAGCCGGCCGCGCGGACGTCACTCCCACGGCCGCGCGGCCGGCGCCCACTCGTCCAGGTCACCGGCATTCGCACTGCTCAACGGCGCAATTCACCCGAACAGAGTACGTGCACCACTAGCCAAAATCATCACTTCCGTGCTTTAATAGATGTGTTGGGAGGGGGAGGGCAAACCCCCGAACCGACACTCAACTCCCCTTCACAGCAATGGAGTACGACCCGCATGAAGACCAGCACGCAGACCCGTACCGCAGGCGCCACCCCGTCCACGGTGGAGGTCACCGCCCTTGTCGCGGCGAATCCCCTGCCGGCGGATCTCGACATCACCGCCCTGATCGAGGACATCGGCGCGCACGGCATCTTGGAGCCGCTGTACGTGGCGACGACCGAGGCCGGCGCCGTCCGCGTGGTCGACGGCACGCGCCGCCTGGCCGCCGCCGTCGCGTTGTCGCTCACCGAAGTCCCGGTGACGTACCGGCCGCTGATCAGCGTCAGCGCGCTCAACGCACACCCCGGCAATGTCCGGCAGGACCTGAAGATCACCGACGAGTTCCTGAAGTCGATCACCGTCGAGGGTGTGCGCACCCCGATCGTGGTCACCCGCGCTGACGGCGGGTTGCGGGTGGTGGACGGACACCGCAGGCTGGCCGCCGCCATCAAGGCCAAGCTGACTCACCTCCCCTACGCGTTCGAGGAGCGCGACGACGCCGGCCAGATTCTCGACATGGTCACCACCGCCCGACACCGCGCGAGTCTCACCCGGGGCGAGGAGGCGTCCGCCCTTTTCGACGCCGCCGCCCTTGGGGCCGACGTCAAGCGGATCGCCGCCGCAGGCGCGGTGACCCAGGTCGCGGCGAAGCAGATCCAGAAGCTCGCCAAGTCGGACGCCGTCCGGGCCGCCGCCGCCCACCGCACGGGCAACGGCGCCCCCGACCTTGAGGTCATGGCCATGCTGGCCGAGCTGGAGGCCGACGACCCCCAGGCCGCCGCCGGCGCACTGGCCGAGATGGACGCGGCCCCGAACGGGAACCACGCGTGGATCATCCGCCGCACCCGCAACGCGTCCCGGGCCCGCCAAGCCGCCCAGACGCACCGCGCCGAGCTGGAGAAGGCCGGCGCCGCCATCCGGACCGTGGGTGAACTGCGCGACAGCGCGACGCGGGTGATCGCCCTCCACGGGATCACCGTGGCGAAGCACGCCACCTGCCAGGGCCACGTATGGGCCCTTGAAGAGGGCGCCAACGCCTACACGGCGTACTGCACCAGCCCCGAGCTGTACGGGCACAAGATGCCTGCCAACACCGGCGGAACGGCCAAGGTGAGCCCGGACGAGCGCCGGGCGATCCGGGCCGGTAACACGGATTGGGACACCGCCGACGAGATGCGCGCCGAGTGGCTGGCCTCGTTTTTCGGCCCCACCCGCCGCGGGAAGGCCGCGGACCTGCTCCCGGGGCGCGCCGACGGCGGGTCCAGGGTGGGCTTCTTGGTGGCCGCCGGCCCCGCCCCC
>NZ_LGDE01000172.1 GCF_001279725.1 Streptomyces sp. WM4235
GCTCGGCCGCGGCTTCGGCGAAAGCGTCCGCTACGGCGTCGCTGGCTCGGTCGCCGGTGACGGGGGCGGGGACGGGGACGGGGACGGCCAGTTGGTGTCCGGCGGCGTGGGCGTACCGGATCATGGCGGTGATCTCGGCGGTCCGCTCCCCGTCGCTGTCGCCGCCGACGCACAGGGAGCCGCAGCCACCGCCCACGTACGGTTCGTGCATCCCTGCCGTCTTGTTGGGGACGATGCTCGCTGACGGCGGCCCGGTGTTGGATCGTGGCGGCCAAGTCCCGTTGCGCCTGGGGTGTCTGGCGCCGTGCCTCGCCGCGCCGTCGCTCGCGCCCGAGTACGTCTGGTACGCGGTGAGCGGGCCGTCTTGCGGTCGCCGGCTAGCGCGGGGCGGTGTCGTCGGCCGGGAAGGCCGGTCCGTGGCCCGGAACGATGGTGTCGGCGGCGGCCAGGACCCGCAGTCGTGACGCCAGCAGCACGTCGTGGTCCGGGGCCACCGGGTCGTCCACCGGACCGTTCGGGCGCCACCACAGGTCGCCCACGAACGCGGTGACACCGGCCTCCGTGCCGACCAGCAGGGTGATGTCCTCGGCGCTGTGCCCCGGGGTGCGGATCAGCTTGAGGGAGGGTGTGAGTTCGTGGCCTTCCGCGTCGCGGTCGGTCCACTGGTCGTCACGGTAGACGGCCTTGTGGTCGTGGACGCGGGCCTGACCGAACAGACCGACGTTCATGGTGTTGTCCGGGTGGTGGTGACTGAGGATCACATCGGTGATGTCGTCGGGGCCGAGGCCCAGTTCGGCCAGGGGGCCAAGGATCCGACCGCGGCCGGCCACCATGCCGGGGTCGACGATCACGTGGTGCTCGCCGTCGGTGACGTAGGAGACCGTGGCGGCGACTCCCGGGCCGGTGGAGAGGGTGTAACCGGTGGTCAGGATCGTGTACTTGGCGCTGCGGCCGAGCGGTGCGTCTGTCATGGCCTCAATGCTTCCGGACGGGAAGGCCGCTCACGAGTGGCACATCTGCCACTGATCGCAGGATTGGTGCCAGACTGGTGCCAGACTGAGCGCATGCCCCCCTTCGCAAGTGTCGCCGCGTACGCCCCGCCCGGAGTCGGCATGCTCGCAGTCGGCATCGTCACCGAGGTCTTCGGTTGGCACGGCGGCGCACTGCCCGGCTTCGACTTCGCCCTGTGCACCGACCGCCCAGGGCCGGTTCCCACCGACCTCGGCGTGCCACTCACCCTCACGCACGGCTTGGACCGGCTCGCCTCGGCCGATCTGGTGATCGCCCTGCCGTGGGCCGACTTCCGCACCCCGCCCGCTCCCGCGGTACTCGATGCGCTGTCGGCCGCGCACGCGCGCGGATCACTGGTCGCGGCCCACTGTGTCGGCGCCTTCGCGCTCGCCGCCGCCGGACTGCTCGACGGCCGACGGGCCACCACCCACTGGCGGTTCGCGCGACTGCTCGCCGACCGCCACCCCGAAGTCACCGTCGAACCCGACGCCCTCTACATCGACGAAGGCCGTGTCATCACGGGCGCGGGAGCGGCCGCCGGCTTCGACCTCTGCCTGCACCTGCTCAGGCGGGAACACGGGGCCGCGACGGCCAACGCCGTCGCCCGCGACATCGTGTTGCCCTCCCCCCGCG
>NZ_LGDE01000173.1 GCF_001279725.1 Streptomyces sp. WM4235
GATAATCATGGTTCCCCTGCTTCTTGTTCTTCTGCTCGCTTTGATTCTTTTCGGTGCCGGTTTCGCGGTGAAGATCCTTTGGTGGGTCGCCATTGCGGTGCTGGTGCTGTGGCTGGTCGGTTTCGTCGCCCGTCCCAAGGGGGGCAGCGGTCGCTGGTACCGCTGGTAGCGGCTACGGCACACCGACCTCGGCGCATTGATTTCGGCGTATCGACTTCGCCGTGCTGACGCGAGGCCTGCGGGGCTCATCCCTTCACCAGGGGTGGGCCCCGCCGTCATGCTCGGCCCGGGCCCGGGCCGGCCGTCGGCCTCGCGTCGTTGTCGCCGGCGGGCGCCGGCGGGGCGGTCGAGGGTGCCTGTACGGGGCCGGGGGGCTCGGTGACCGCGGTCACCGTTGGTGCTGCAGGGCGTCGGCGCCTGCGGCGATGACTTCGGCGAGCCGGTTGGCGAAGGCCGCGTTGCATCCTCCGAGCCGGACGAAGCCTTGACCTGCCACCGGCCCGTGGTTGCTCAGGGAGGGAAGGGTCATGTCCGCGAGCGCGAGCGCCGCCTGGAGGCTGGTGACGGCGTCTTCGCCGGCCTGATGGGCGGCGTCCTGGCCCCGCTTGTACCGGATTCGTTCGGCGTGGGTCATCTCGTACACCATGGTGCTGGCCTCTCGTGGTAGACGCGGGTATGGGACGCCGGAGCGTGTCGGGCATCCGGTGCAGCGAGTTGTGCGACGCCCGCCGCGAACATCTGACGCCTGACGCCCGCCGCGAACACCTGACGCCACCGCCGCCGCGGGTGCGTGTGCGGCGGTGGCCGGGCCGGATCGATGGTCGGCGGTTCCAGGACCGCCCGCGACCACTTGGAGTCCGTGGCGCCGGGTCTGCACACTGCCCGTGACCATCGGTTTCGATCTTCGTTTCAAGGATGCAGGCGAGCAGCGAGCATCCCTTTGACGTGTGGGAAGGACCGGGTTGGCCAGGGAGTCAATGGCACGCCCGCCAACCGGCCGGACGCCACCGACGGCAGGCTCCGGCGTCCAGCCCTCCTGCGGGACCTCACTGACGCTCGCCGAGCAGGGAATCAGAGAACGCGAGGGGGGTCGCCCACGCCCCGCCGGCGTGATACCGCTCGCCGTTCCGATGCAATGGTGCTCCACCGCCGCTCACCGTGTCCGCGACCCGTTGCCCGAGTCGGAGGCCGTGACATGGACTGGCACGCGGGGTCAGGCCGCGTGTGTGCGACCGTCCTGTGTCCTACCCGAATCCGTGACCGCGGGGAGGCAGGTGGACGGCCCTGTTGTCCGCCGTGTGGTAGTCGGGCGTCACTCTGTCCGAGCTGCGGCCGGCGGTCGGGGTCGTCTGCTTGAGTTGCGCGGGCACGGGCGCGGAGGGGTTCCGGTGCCGTGGGGCGGCCTGGCGGGGTGGTCGTGTGAGGGTGATCTGGCGGACCAGTTGTTGGAAGCAGGCCAGCGCGGCGACGGCGGGGGGGGGGGATGGCGCCGCCGCGGCGATCGTTCTGGGTGCCTGGGCGACGCACAGGAGCGTGGCCAGGGTGGAGAACAGCAGGACGATGGACCAGGAGTGGAGTGCGCGGCG
>NZ_LGDE01000174.1 GCF_001279725.1 Streptomyces sp. WM4235
CCGGCCCTGCCGGGGCCCCGTCCCCGCAGCAGGAAGGGCCCCGCGGCACCGCCCAGGCGGGCATCCTTACCTCCGGCCCGCGCGCGGCCGAGTCCGCGCACCGGCTGGTGCTGCTGGATCCGGCCGACCAGGAGGCCCTCCACCGGGAGGTGTACCGGATCAAGCGCGGCGACGACCCCGCGGCGACGGTGGACTTCCTGCGCGCAGCCCTGTCGCGCTACGGCGTGAACGCGTACGTCGCCGCGTGCACCGAACTCCACCTGGTGACCCGGGCGATCGAGGAGTCGGGCCGAGCGGACGAATTCCCTGCCATCGACCCGCTGTCGGTCGTGGCGCGACGGATCACGAACGGAGAGCTGTGAGCCACACGAAGATCCTGGACCGCTGGGCCGGACAGGTGGAGGGTGACGGCCGGGCCCCGGCCGTCACCACCCCCGACCGCGTCTGGAGCCGTCGGGAACTCGCCGAGTTCGCGTCCGGTCTGCGGGCCGCCCTCGCGGCCGGCGAGGGACCTGCGCGCGGCGGCCCGGTGCTGGTGGCCTGCGCCGACCCCGGGGCCGTCATGGCGACCATCCTGGCCTGCGCCGCCGCCGGCAGGGCGTTCGCCCCGGTGGACGTGCGCCAGCCCGCCGCCCGCTGGACGGCGATCCTGGAGGACCTGGGACCCGACCACGTCGTCTGCGACGCCGCGGGGCGCGCCGCGCTCGAAGGCTGCGACACGGGCGAGGCCGTACGGATCGACGCCGAGGCGGTAGGCGCCGAGGCGCGGTCCGCGCGGGCGTGGCGCGTCGACGACTGGAGCGCCCTCGGCGTCCCCGACGGCGGGTACGTCTACTTCACCTCGGGCACCACCGGCCGCCCCAAGGGCATCCGGGGCAGCCTGACCGCCGTCGCCCACTTCCTGGACTGGGAGGCCGAGGAGCTGCGGGTCGGCCCCGGCACCCGGGTCTCCCTGCTCACCTCGCCCGGCTTCGACGCGTTCCTGCGCGACGCGCTGCTCCCGCTGTGCGTGGGCGGGACCGTCGAGGTGGCCGGATCCGGCGGGGTACCGGTCGGCGCCGCGCTCGCCGCGTGGTTGGAGGAGCGCGCCGTCGAGGTGTTGCACTGTGTGCCGACCGTCTTCCGCACCCTGCGGTCCGCCGGACTCACCGCGGGCTCGCTGCCCGGGCTGCGGGCCGTGCTGCTGGCCGGCGAGCCGGTGCGCGCCGCGGACGTCGCCTGGTGGCGCGGGCTGTTCGGTGACACCAAGGAACTCGTCAACCTGTACGGGCCGTCCGAGACGACCATGACCAAGGTGTTCCACCGGCTGACCGCCGAGGACGCCGTCGCCGAGACCGTGCCGGTGGGCCGCCCCATGCCGGGCGTGGAGATCCGCGTACTGCTCGCCGGGAAGCCCGTCACGGGCGCGATCGGCGAGGTGGAACTGCGGACCCCGTTCCCGCTCGGCGGATACCTCGACGGTTCCGCGGGCGGGTTCCGCGAGGGCGACCGCTTCCGTACCGGGGACCTGGGCAGACTGCGCGAGGACGGCGTCCTGGAGGTGCTCGGCCGGCGGGACCAGCAGG
>NZ_LGDE01000175.1 GCF_001279725.1 Streptomyces sp. WM4235
TCGGAGGCCCCCTCCCCCCTGGGCCACCGGCGGAGGGCCGCCCCAAGCGGAGGAAATACATGTGCCAGCACCAACCACACTGCCCGACTGCGGAAGCCTCCGATCGGGAAGCCGCACTACCTTTGGCTTTCCGGCCGGAACAGGGCTGGAGCCTGCTGTGTAACGGCGTCCTGCTCTTCGAGGACACCGGGGAACTGCTCCCGGACGGGCAGATCATCGCCCCCCATCGGCCCCTGACGGCGGCCGTGGCGTGACGAGCCTTCTCGTACCCCCGATGACCGTCACGCTGGCTCCGGCCCAAGAAGCTTACGACTTCGATCACTTCCGGGCGTTGCTCGCGGACCCGTCCGTGCTCGCCGAAAGTGTGGCGATTCGTGTGTTCCGCGCACCGCTGCTCGCCGTCGCGGTCGGCGGCCCACGGCGCGGAGGCTACTTCGCCGCCTCCGATCTGCTCATCGGCTTAGCCGTCCGGAACCTTCTGGCCGGCCGCTACGGTTTCCCTGACGTACGTCTGCGCTGGTCCCCGTGCCTTGACACCTGCCACGGCGTTCAGTGGGGAGACGCGCCGCCCGACTCGAACGACGACCGGCTGCGTGGAGAGTTCTACGGATACAACAAGGCAGCCATCGACGCGTTTGTCCGCCCCGCCGAGAACCGTGGGCTGGTGACGCCGTGATCTCCGTTCGTCTCACTCCCCGAGAGGGGCAGGTCGTTCGGGAACTGGCTGAGGGCGGCACGCTCAAGTCGGTGGCCGAGAAGCTCGGCATCACCCAGATCACCGCCAAGAGCTACCGCAACGACGCCGCACGCAAGGTTGGCTCCTCGGCGGTGCATTCCGCCCTGGTCGCCGCGGCCTACGACGCCGAGGTTCTGGAGATCCCTCCGTCCGACGGCGCCCGGGTGACGCTGGCTGACGGAGAGCGGGAGCTGCTGCCACTGCTGATCGCTGGGTACTCCACGGTGCAGATGTCCCGGAAGACGTACCGCAACATCAACGGGGTACGGCGTGACCTGCGTGGCCTCGTCACCGCCCTCGGCGGCGAGACTGACGCCCACGCCGTGACCCGCGCCTACCAACTGGGGCTTGCCGGCCCCCGCCGCCAGGACGCCGCATCGGCATCCGCCTGACGCGGCCCCGCAGGGCCCGGCGCTTGGCCGCCGTACCCGGCCAATCTCATTGGCCCCCGGTGGCGGGGTGGCGGGCACTGCGGGCTACGGGACGGGGGCGGTGGTGTAGGCGCGGGCCTGCGTGGTCCACATCGCGGCGTACTCCCCGTCCGCGTGCAAGAGGCTGTTGTGGGTGCCTTCTTCGAGGATGCGGCCGTGGTCGAGGACGATGATGCGGTCGGCGTGCTGGGTGGAACCGAGGCGGTGAGTGATGAGGATGACGGTGCGGTCGGTGGCGAGTTCGCGGATGCGGTCGTATGCGGCTTGTTCGGCTCGGGGGTCGAGGGCGCTGGTGGGTTCGTCGCAGATCAGCAGGGGGGCGTTTTTTCGGGCGTAGGGGCGGGCCGCTGCG
>NZ_LGDE01000176.1 GCF_001279725.1 Streptomyces sp. WM4235
TCCGCCAGAGTCCAGCCGTTCTTCCGCTCCAACGGCGCGATCAGACCCCGCATATACGCAAGCGCCCGACCCCGCGGCTCCGACCTCACGAAACGCGATGCGAACCGGGCATGCAGCCCGGCCAGCACCCCGTCCCACTCCTCAACCAACCCCACCCCGAGCTCAGTCACACACCAACTCAACCACACACAAGTGTGATTGCAGTACTAGTACTGCAACGGTGTTTGTGGTGATGGTTTGTTGGTTTCTGGTGGTGTGTGGCCGCGTCGTTTGTAGTGGCTGACGCGGGCTTGGTGTTGTCGCCTGCGGCGCCAGTGCGACCAGTGCAGGACGTGCTGGGCGGGTGCTGGTCGGCGGTGGGTGAGGCGGTTGATCAGGCGTCGGAGTTCGGGGAGGGTGAGGGGTATGAGCTGGGAGGATCCGTTTCTGCTTTCCCTGTGTCCGCCTCGCGGGCCTTCAGGACGGTGATGCAGGCGTGGGCGGCCATGGCAAGAGTGATGTGGCGGTGCCAGCCGGGGTAACGGCGGACCTGGGAGTCGTCCAGGCCGCATTCCTGCTTGGCGGTCTGGAAGCATTCCTCGACGGCCCAGCGGCTTCCCGCGACGGGGATCAGCTCGTCGAGGGTGGCTCTGCGGGGCAGTAGGCGATGTAGTAGGAGATCTGGTCGGGTCGGCTGACGCTGCGACGGGCGAGCACCCAGTGCCGGCGGTCCTCGCGGTGCCAGGGACGAACCTCGACCCTTGCCCAGTCGTAAACGCGTGGGCCGTGGGCCCCGTTCCCACAGGAACGGCGCTTCCACTTCTGCCGCGGGAGTCCGGGAAACAAGTCGTGGACCGGATGGTCCATCGCCCAGCAAGAGACGACGGTGTCGTTCCTGCGCCGAGACGATCAGTGCTCCGAGGGAGGTCGCGGCCCCCTTCACGAGTCCTTCAGCAGCCGTACGGCGGGTGAAAGGACAAGCCGTTGTTGCCGCAGGAGGTCGACGAGCTGGTGCCGGCCGCGTGGCGCAAGGCGGTGTACGACCACCCTGACGCTAACGGCGACACCCTCATCTTCGGCTATGACGCAGGCGGCAACCGCACGTCGGAGACTTCCCCTCTGGGCCGCGCCAGAGAATGGTCCGGTGGAGCGTGGTTAGCTCCGGGAGAAGCCGGAGGGATTCCTGAGGGTGGAGCGGTACGAAGTACCGCAGGGACACGTCCCGACTGAGTGGCGCCCGGCGCAGGGGGATCTCGGCTAGGCACACCCCGACGTGCCGCGACGATTTCGGGCGGGTGCGGGAGCAGTGCGGCTGCTGACTGCGCGGGCAATGTCCCGCACACCGTCACCCCCGAAGGAACCAGGTACTCAAGGGCTTTGATGCTTGTTTCGACAGCTGGCAGCAGGCGTTACTGACTTCGGCTTTTCAGGGTGAGGTTGGCGCATCGAGGGTGAGTCCGGTGCCGGCTATGAAGCCGTCGAGGGTGTGGGGCCGGTATTGAAGGC
>NZ_LGDE01000177.1 GCF_001279725.1 Streptomyces sp. WM4235
ACCTCACCGGCATCTACGACCTGAAACTCCTCAACAAGGTCCTCAAGACCGCCGGCAAGCCCGAGGTCTCCGACGCCGGCCTCGGCGCCAAGTAACCCCACAGGGGCGAAGAGGGCGAGGGGAGGACGTGGTCGGCCCCTGACCGCTCGGTCAGGGCCGCACGGACACGTCCTTCACGTCGCCTCGGTCCCCGGACGGCCGCCCGGACGACCGCCCGGATCGCCGCCCGGCCGCCGTACCGCCCGATGCGGCAGAATGTCGACATGCCCCGTGCTTCCGACACCCGCCAGAGCATCATCGACGCCGTACTGCGGATCATCGGGCAGGACGGCATCGCCGCCGTCACCAATCGGCGGATCGCCAGGGAGGCCGGGGTCTCCCTCGGTTCGGTCACCTACCACTTCGCCACGCAGCACGAGCTGTTGCGGGAGAGCCTGCTGCACTTCGTGGCCGAGGAGACCCGGCATTTCACGGCGCTCGCCGACTCGTGCTCCGACGAGTCCTTCGACATCGGGCAGGCGGCCGAGGTCGTCGCGCAGGTCGCGGGCGGCAACGCCTTCGACAGTCGACACATCGCGCCCTTCGAGCTGTACGTGCAGGCCGGCCGCGACGAACGGCTGCGAGCAGCGGCGACCGAGTGCTTCGCCGCCTACGACCTCCTGGCCGCCCGGATCCTGACCCTCCTCGGTGTGCCGGACCCCGAACGCCTGGCGGGCGTGGCCGTCGCCCTGGTCTTCGGGCAGCAGCTGCGCCGTCTGGCCACCGGCGCCCCGGCCGCCGACCTCGTCGACGCCCTGTTGGTCCTCACGAAGTTCACCCCGACGCAGTCTCCCTAGACCCCGTCGTCAGAGTTCGCACGACAGGTTCAGCGACGCGGGCGCGGGAGGGGCAGGGAGAACCAGACGGCCTTCCCCTCGGCCGTCGGGAGCGTGCCCCAGGCTTCGGCGAGCGAGTCCACGAGGAGCAGGCCCCGTCCGGATTCCGCGTCGGACGAAGCGAACCGTGCCTGTGGAAGGACGGGGCTGCCGTCGCACACCTCGACGCTGAGTTCCCTGCCCGCGTGACGCAGTCTCAGCCGGATGGGGCCGCAACCGTGGTTGACCGCGTTGGAGAGCAGCTCGGACGCGAGCAGACAGGCCGTCTCGCACAGTTGGTCGTCCACGTTCCCCCACCGGGCGAGGGTGGAACGCAGGAAGCGCCGGCCCTCGCCGACGCTGCTCGGCTGTGGGGCCAGTACCACGCTCTGCGAGGTCACCGGCATGTCGGGGATGTGCACGAGGAGCAGGGTGACGTCGTCCGCGTTGTCGTCGGCGTCCGGCAGCATCTCGCCCAGGAGGGAGTCGGCCATCGTTTCGAGGTCATCGGTGTTGGCGAAAGTCTTTCCCAATGCCGTTGCCAGACGATCGAGTTGCTCCTCGATGTCGCTGCCCGGCGTTTCGACGAGCCCGTCGGTGTAGAGC
>NZ_LGDE01000178.1 GCF_001279725.1 Streptomyces sp. WM4235
GACCGTTTGCCGTTCATGGAGTTGCCGCCGTTCTTGCCCGCCGGATCGTGCCCGTCATAGCGGAGATGATCCGTCATGACGCCCGCCAGAGCGGACTCCAGCAACCGCTTCGTCAGCTGCTGGAGCAGGCCGCCCTCGCCCGTCAGTTGCAAGCCCTCGGCTTGAGACCGAGCCACGAGCTCGTTCAGGAACCGGTCATCCACGCCCGCTGACGCGGCCTCGGGCGGTGTGGCTATGTTCTCGCTGGTCACAGGTGCAATCCTCCATGATCGGAGTTACACCGTTCTGGCTCTGGCCCGTAGTCGGTGGTGACGCCGAGTAGCCATCCGCGATCATGGTCTTGTGATGGATGTCAACTCTCTTATCGGGACGGTGTTTTCCGGGCTGTCGGCACTGGTCGTCGAGGACGTGACGGACGACGGTGACAAGGTGATGGTCACGGCCCGCACCCGGGATGTGGCGGTGCCGTGTCCGGTGTGCCGAACGCCAGCGGCGAGGGTGCACGGGTACCACCGCCGGACGGTGCGGGACGTGCCGGTCGACGGCCGCCCGGTCGTCGTCCACCTGCGGGTACGAAGGCTGGCCTGTCCGGTTCTGGGCTGCTCCCGGCAGACCTTCCGTGAACAGATTCCCGGACTGCTGAAGCGTCATCAGCGCCGCACTGTGCGTCTCGCCGGGCAGATATCGCAGGTGGCGCGGGAGTTATGCGGCCGGGCGGCCGCACGCCTGGCCGCTCTGCTGGCCGTGCCCGTCTCCCGCAGCACCGCACTGCGCCATCTGCGGCGCCTGCCGCTGCCCGAGCATGCCATCCCGCGGGTGATCGGCGTGGACGATTTCGCCCTGCGCCGCCGCCACCGCTACGCCACGATCATCACGGATGCCGAGACCGGCCGACGCGTCGCGGTCCTGCCCGACCGAGAGATGGCCACCCTGGAGTCCTGGCTGCGCGAGCATCCCGGCATCGAGGTCGTATGCCGGGACGGCTCGGCCACCTACGCCGAGGCCGTCCGCCGCGCCCTGCCCGACGCGGTGCAGGTCAGTGACAGATGGCACCTCTGGCGCAACCTCTGCGACAAAGCCCAGCTCGAGGTCCGCGCGCATGCCGGCTGCTGGGCCACCATCAACCCGCCCCGCCCCGGCGGAGTACGCGAGCAGACCACCCGCGAACGCTGGAACAAGATCCACGATCTCCTCGGCCAAGGTATCGGCCTGCTCGACTGCGCTCGCCGCCTGGGCCTGGCCCTGAACACCGTCAAACGCCATGCCCGCATGCCCGAACCCCAGGCCCTGCGCCTCACCCCTGCCTACCGGCCCACCCTCGTCGAACCCTACCGCGAGCACCTGCGCCAGCGCCGTGCCGAAGAACCAGCCGTCCCGGTCACCCACCTTCTCGAGGAGATCCGGGAGCTGGGCTACACCGGCAGCGCAAACCTCCTGGTCCGCTACCTCAACCAGGGC
>NZ_LGDE01000179.1 GCF_001279725.1 Streptomyces sp. WM4235
GGGCGGGCCTGCGCGAGATGCGGCGGGTCACCCGGGGCCCGGTCGTGGGGCTGACCTGTGATCCGGAACGGGTGGGCGACTTCTGGTTGTACGGGTACGCGCCCGAGGTCCTCGACACGGAGGCGCACCGGTATCCCTCCATCGGAATGATGGCCGCGGCTCTGGGCGGTTGTGGGAGTGTGCGGGCGGTGCCGATTCCGTGGGACTGCACGGACGGGTTCAACGAGGCGTACTTCGGGCGTCCGGAGATGTTGTTGGATCCGGCGGCACGGCAGGCGTGTTCGGCGTGGAGCTTCGTGGACGACGGGGTCCGAGAACGCTTCACGACACGGTTGCGGGCGGATCTGGATTCGGGGGTGTGGGACGAACGGTTCGGTCATCTGCGGCGTCGGTCGTTCCACGAGGGGTCGCTCGTGCTCGTGCGCGCGACACCGGAATCGGAAGAGGAACAGTTCCATGGGGGTACCTGATCGGATGGACGAGCAACTGCGCGCACTGGGCCTGGTGGAGGCGCAACGCAAGGCGGTGGCCCTGTTCGCGGAGGTCGAGGCGCGGGGTCTGGTCGTGCCCGGCGCCGGTGAACGGGAGGTCAGCGACGGCATCCGGGACCTGGCCAACGAGATGTTCGGAACCACGAAGCACTGGCACAAGCGGATCGTCCGCTCCGGCCCGCACACGATGTTCCCCTACCGGGAGAACCCGCCCGACCGGATCATCGGGGAGGACGACATCGCCTTCGCGGACTTCGGCCCGATCTTCGAGGAGTACGAGGCCGACTTCGGCCGCACCTTCGTCTTCGGCGACGACCCGGTCAAGCATCGGCTCCGGGACGACCTCGCCCGGGTGTTCGCGGAGGGCCGGCAGGCCTTCCGCGAGGATCCCCACATCACGGGCAAGCGGTTGTACGCGGCCGTGGAGCACTCGGCGGCCGAGGCCGGCTGGACGCTCGGCGGCTGGCACGCGGGACACCTGGTGGGGGAGTTCCCGCACGAGCTGATCGACGGCGCCAAGGTGGAGTCCTACGTGACCCCGGACAACGACCATCCGCTGCGCCGCACCGACCGGGCCGGGTGGCGCTGCCACTGGATCCTGGAGGTTCACCTGGTGCACGGGCCGGGCGGCTTCGGAGGCTTCCACGAACAGCTCCTCGACCTCGCGTAGGCCCCCTCGCGCGGTGGTGGTCATCGAGCTGACGCCCCTCGCGGACGGACCGCCGGGGCCGCCCACGGCGACGGAGGGGCTCAGGGACGCGGGGAGAGTTCGGCCATGGCGCTCCAGCCCTGGCCGGGCACCTCGACGTTGATGATCTCCGGGGTCGAGGCGATGGCACCGGCCAACGTCTCCATCCCGGCCTTGAAGTGCTCCGACGCCACGTGCGCGGCCCCCGCCTCGGCATCGGCGAAGGCCTCCAGCAGGGTGTACTTGTT
>NZ_LGDE01000180.1 GCF_001279725.1 Streptomyces sp. WM4235
ACCGTGCGTTGTGCAAGGTCAATTTCGAGGCCGTCGAGGGTGAGGGGGCGGTCCTGGTGGGTGGGGTGTTTCATGCTGCGTCGCAGGACTGCTTCGATGCGGGCGAGGAGTTCGGCGGTGCCGAAGGGTTTCACCACGTAGTCGTCCGCGCCGCTGCGTAGTCCGCGGACGCGGTCGGGCTCGCCTCCTCGGGCGGTGACGGCGATGACGGGGACGCCGCCTCTGGCTCGCAGCTCCCGGCAGACCTCGATTCCGTCGCGGTCCGGCAGGCCCAGGTCGAGCAGGACAAGATCGACGGGGGGTGCGTTGAGGGCTTGCGCGGCGTTGGCAGCGCGTTGCACGTCGTAGCCGTTGCGGCGCAGGGCGCCGGCGAGGGCTTCGGCGACTCGGTTGTCGTCTTCGACGACGAGTATGCGCAACAGGTCCTCCTGGTGCTCCGTTGGCCGGCCCGTGCGCCCCTGGGGAACTGGGTGTGGCGGGGCCGCGGCCTTTGGGACCAGCCTAGAAGTGATCCAGGTCACTGAATCCTAAACCTAGGTTAAGAGCGGGGGTTTTCCCTGTCGTCCTGCTGTCGCGGATGCCACGGTCTGAGGTATAGCAGCGTTCAGTCCCAGGAGGCCGTCATGGGCGTGAAGGAAGCACCATCCGCACCGGCGCGGCGTACGGCCGGGGACCTGGTGGCTGAGTTCGACCAGGAACGGCCGGCGCGCAAGCTCTCACCCGCGGTGTCCGCGGCGGTGTCCGCGCTGTGTGCCGGCCTGTCGATCTTCGTGCTGTATGCGGTCTTCTTCCCCGTTGCCAGGGGCGGCCAGTACTACCTGACGCTCTTCCTTGCCGCAGCGCTGCCGCTGATCTTCCTGACATACCGAGGGACGGGTGCGGGGGCCGGCTTTCACCCTGCCGTGGCGCCGGAGCGAGGCTTGGGAGCGGGCCAGGCGACATACCGCGACGATCCGGGCTGGTTCGACTGGGTGCTCGCCGCCGAGAACGTGAACGCGGCCGCCAGCGAGATCGACCCTGCCCAGGCCGACGGCGTGGCCCCCCTCCCCCTCAACCACGGCGCCGAGAACGCGCTCAAGGCCCTGACCATGAAACCCCGACCCTGACCCGACCCCTGCCCACCTGCAGACACCTGTACCAACAACCAGACCCCGCCCCTCAGTCAAGACGAGCAAGCCCCCCTCCCTCAACAGACCCAGGGCGCAGGCGCACCCCGACCACACCAACCGGACCGCCCGCCCTCCCCCCAAGGGTGATCACGATGTGCGCCATGAAACCGTCACGCTCCCGCAGCTTCCCGATAGCCGCAGAGAAACAGGCAGTACCCAAAGCCCGCAGACTCGTGCTGGCCGTCGTACGCGGATGGAACCTGCAACTGACGGGGGAGACACTCGAAGAACTCGCGCTGC
>NZ_LGDE01000181.1 GCF_001279725.1 Streptomyces sp. WM4235
CGCCCCCCACCCTGCCGCGCCGAAGAGGTCCCCCCTTCGGTGAATTGGAAGATCCGCTGTGTACGGTCGATTGAATGAGCAAGTTCGTCCGAGCCCGTCCCGGTCGCCCCGTCCGCACCCGAGCCCCCCGGCAGCGCAACCTCCGGGCCCTCGCCGTCGCGGCGGGTCTCGGCCTGCTCCTCTTCACCGCCGGTTGGGTCCACGTCGCCCGCGACACCCCGGGGGCCGACCCCGGCTCGGCCCACCCGGACTCCCGCCCGAGGACCGCGGCGGACCGCGCGGCACTCGCCGAGGACCGGGCCCGCCCGCGGGGCAACGACGCCCTCCCGGGGCTCGGCAAGGCGACCCGGGCCAGGATCCCGAAGGACTCCCGGCAGTTGATCGTGGTCACGGGCAAGTCCGCGGTCTCCTCCGAGTCCGTCGTGACCCTCTGGTCCCGCTCCGCGCCCGGCGGCGACTGGATCCGGGCGGACACCTGGCCGGCCCGCAACGGGGCGAAGGGCTGGTCCGCGCCCGAGGAGCGCACCTACGGGGACCTGACCTCCCCGCAGGGCGTCTACTCCCTGACCGACGCGGGCGGCCTGCTGCCGAAGCCGCCGGGCACGAAGTTCTCGTACGACGAGGACGACGGCTTCGTCGCCACGGGCACCGGCGTGAACGGCGAGCCGCTGACAGGCGCCTTCGACTACGTCGTCGCGATCGACTTCAACCGGGAACGGGGGGTGTCGCCGCTCGACCCGCGCAAGCCGCAGGGCGAGGAGCGGGGCGGCAACATCTGGCTGCACGTGGACCACGACGGGCCCTCGCAGGGCTGCGTCGGCATCCCCAAGGAGGCCATGAAGAAGCTCCTGCAGACCCTGGACCCGGCGGCGAAGCCCGTCGTCGTCATGGGGCCGCGGGGATTCTGACCGTCGCCCCCCGGAGATCGCCGCGGCCTCCCCGCGCGAGCAGCGCGATGTACGCGAGGTCGAACACCGAGCACAGCACCCCGAGCCCGAGGATGAACGGGGAGTCCTCGATCACCCCGAAGAGCAGGGTCGGCGCCAGCGTCCCGAGCCACTTCGCGACGGCGATGACGAGGGACTGCCCGCGCGGCCCGCGCCGGCCCGCGTACAGGGCGATGAAGAGGCCGGACATCAGCAGGTTCTGCAGGAACGCGGAGTAGCGCGACGCGTCGTGCGTCCCGAACTGCGCCAGGAACAGCCACTGCACGGCGAAGGCGCCGGCGAAGACGAGCGCGCTCCACCCGGCGAACAGGGGCCGGGTCACGAACTCCGGCAGCTCCGCCCGCCCGAACCGCAGGTAGGTGCCGATGATCACGACGTCGGCGGCGGCCCACACCACGTTGACCACGCCCTGCGCGGACACCCCGGCGAGGAAGTCGGTCGTGGCGTACGTCGCTTCCCAGGCGAAGTTCAACGCGAGGGCGGCGACCGGCATGGCGTAGGTGCGGTCCCGCAGCCCGACGCGGATCGCCTCCGCGTACACGAGCGTCCACGCCACCGCGCTGAACAGGGTCAGGAACAGTTCCACCCGCGTCTCCCGCGCTCGCGACTCCTCGGTCGCCGCACCCTAGGCGCCGGCCACCCGATCCCGCCAGGGCCACACCCGCCAGGCCCGATCCCGCCAGGCCGCCGTACCCGCCGGGCCGCCACACCCGCCGGGCCCGATCCAGCCCGGCCCCGCACCAGGTCCGGTCGCACCTCTTGCCTGACGGACCGTCAGCTATGACGATGGCCCCGGTGTCGGCCTCCCGAACAGGTCGAAGTCGAGGGCGAGGTGGGGACGGTCATGGCGCGCGTGTTTCCCGAAGGCCGACTGGTGTACGGGATGCAACTCCCGATCCAGTCGCAGAGCACCATCTACGCCGAGCCCTGGGAGGCGACGGCCGGCGCCGCCGAACTCGCCGCGGTGGCCCGGGCCGCCGACCGGGCCGGTTTCGGTTACGTGGCCACCTGCGACCACGTGGCCATCCCGCGCGCGATGGCCGGGCCCATGAGCACCGTCTGGTACGACCCGGTGGCCACCCTGTCCTTCCTCGCGGGGATCACCGAACACGTCCGGTTGCTGAGCCACGTCGCGATCGTCGGCCTGCGGCATCCGTTGATCACCGCAAAGCAGTACGCCACGCTCGACCACCTCTGCGGCGGCCGGCTGATCCTCGGGGTCGGCGCGGGGCACGTGCGGGAGGAGTTCGAGGCCCTCGGAGTCGACTTCGAGCGGCGCGGGGCCGTGCTCGACGAGACGCTGGACGCGTTGCGGGTGGCGCTCGGGCCGGAGGAGTACCCGGAGTTCGAGGGCGGGTCGTTCTCGTTCCGGGACCTGGGCCAGTTGCCCCGGCCCATGCAGACCCGCATCCCCTTCTGGGTCGGCGGCTCCTCGCCCGCCGCCGTGCGCCGCGCGGCGGTGCGCGGTGACGGCTGGCTCCCGCAGGGGGATCCGCGCGACCGGCTTCCGGAGCGGATCGCCCGGATCAGGGAGCTGCGCGAGGCGGCGGGGGTCACCCGCCCCATCGAGATCGGTGCCATCACCGAGCCCCTGTACGTGGGCGAGCCCGGCTGGGACACCGGCCGGCGGGCCCTCACCGGAAAGGCCGAGGCGCTCGCGGAGTCCCTGCGGGAGTACCGGGCGCTGGGCGTGGACCAGATCCAGGTCCGGTTCCGCAACCGGGACGTCGCCGAACTGACCGACCAGATAGCCGCCTTCGGGGCCGAGGTGGCCCCCCTCCTCAACGACTAGGGCAGGAGTACCCGCCATGGGCAAGTTGGACGGACGCGTCGTCGTCATCACCGGTGCGGCGCGCGGTCAGGGCGAGCAGGAGGCCCGGCTCTTCGCGGCGGAGGGCGCCAAGGTGCTCCTGGGCGACGTGTTGGACGAGCAGGGCGCCGCGGTCGCCAAGGAGATCGGCGAGGACCGGGCCCGGTACGTACGGATGGACGTGAGCCGCGAGGAGGACTGGGCCGCCGCCGTCGAGGCGGCGAAGGAGGCCTTCGGCCGGATCGACGGGCTGGTCAACAACGCGGGCATCCTGCGCTTCAACGAGCTGACCGCGACCCCGTTGGAGGAGTTCCAGCAGGTGATCCGGGTCAACCAGGTCGGCGCGTTCCTCGGCATCAAGGCCGTCGCGCCCGAGATCGCGGCGGCCGGCGGGGGCACGATCGTCAACACCTCCTCGTACACCGGTCTGACGGGCATGGCGTACGTCGGCGCGTACGCGGCGACCAAGGCCGCGATCCTGGGTCTGACCAGGGTGGCGGCGCTGGAACTGGCGGGAAGGAACATCCGGGTCAACGCCATGTGCCCGGGCGCCGTGGACACGCCGATGGCCAACCCGGCGCTGCTGGACCCGGCGGGGGTGAGCGACGAGGCCAGGGACGCGATGGCCGAGTTGTACAAGCGGGTCGTGCCGATGGGGCGGGTCGGCCGGCCGGACGAGATCGCGCGCCTGGCGCTCTTCCTGACCGGCGAGGACTCCTCGTACATCACCGGGCAGCCGTTCGTCATCGACGGGGGCTGGATGGCCGGCGTCAGCATCCTCTGACCGGCATCTGATGGGGCGTCAGGTATTGACGCTCCCGCCCCGGCGATGGAACAGTCGGGACATCGAATCTGACGCAACGTCAGAAATCAAAGGACGGTGAACCCCCTTGGAATTCGGGCTCTTCGTGCAGGGATACGTGCCTGAGGCGCGGTCCAAGGTCGACCCCGAGGCGGAGCACAAGGCGCTGATCGAGGAGACCGAGTACGTCATCCAGGCCGACAAGTCCGGCTTCAAGTACGCCTGGGCCTCCGAGCACCACTTCCTGGAGGAGTACTCGCACCTCTCCGCGAACGAGGTGTTCCTCGGCTACCTCGCCCACGCCACCGAGCGCATCCACCTCGGCTCCGGCATCTTCAACCCGCTGGCCCCCGTGAACCACCCGGTCAAGGTCGCGGAGAAGGTCGCCATGCTCGACCACCTCTCCAAGGGGCGCTTCGAGTTCGGCACCGGCCGCGGCGCCGGCAGCCACGAGATCCTCGGCTTCCTCCCGGGCATCGAGGACATGAACGGCACCAAGGAGATCTGGGAGGAGACCATCGCCGAGTTCCCCAAGATGTTCCTCCAGGAGGAGTACGAGGGGTTCAGCGGCAAGCACTGGTCGCTGCCGCCGCGGAAGATCTTCCCCAAGCCGTACGGCAAGGCCCACCCGGCCATGTGGTACGCCGCCGGATCCCCCACCTCGTACGCCATGGCCGCCAAGAAGGGCCTCGGCGTCCTCGGCTTCAGCGTCCAGAAGGTCTCCGACATGGAGTGGGTGCTGGAGCAGTACAAGACGGCCATCCAGGAGGCGAAGGCCATCGGCGCCTTCGTCAACGACAACGTCATGGTCACCTCGACCGCGATCTGCGCCGAGACCCACGACAAGGCCGTCGAGATCGCCGTCAACGCCAACATGAACCGCTTCCAGTCGCTGGTCTTCCGCTACCACGACACCTTCCCGCGGCCCGAGGCGATCCCGCAGTGGCCCGAGACGCTCCCCGAGTACAACGCGGAGATCATCGAGCTGCTGATCGCCGAGGAACTGCTGATCTGCGGAGACCCGTCCGAGGTGCTCCGGCAGTGCAAGCGCTGGGAGCAGGCGGGCGCCGACCAACTGTCCTTCGGCCTGCCGACCGGGGTGTCCTACGAGGACACCATGACCACCGTGAAACTCATCGGGGAGCACGTCATCCCGAAGATCGACACGGACCCGGTACACCGCACCACCCGCTTCCGTGAGGCCTCCGGGTCCTGAACGGACACCCGACCCGGGCGGCGTCTTCCCGGACCGCCGCCCCGGAAAACGGGCTTCGGGGGCCGTGCGGTCCCGGGGGCCCGCGCGGAACCGGCCGGGGGACGCACGGGCCGCGGCCGACCCCTGCGCCCTCCGGCCGCCCCGGCCGATCCAGCCCCGCCGGCGTTTGAGGCGCGGGTCCGGGCGGAGCCCGGTGCCCGGCGGAGCCGGGGTCACCTGGGGCTCCGCCCCAGACCCCGCGCCTCAAACGCCGGCGAGGCTGAGATGGCCCGGCCCGACCCACCCGGCCGGCGAGGCTGAACCGCCCCCCGTAAGACCGCGTCAGCGAACCCGTCAGGGACGAAGGGACGTCATGCTCGACCACCTGATCAAGGGAGCCACCGTCGTGGACGGGACCGGCGCCCCCGCGTTCATCGCCGACGTCGGGACGAGGGACGGCCGGATCGCCGTCATCGCCCCGCCGGGAACCGTCACCGAGGAGGCCCGGACCGGCGAGGATGCCACCGGGCTCGTCCTGACCCCCGGCTTCATCGACCCGCACACGCACTACGACGCCCAACTGTTCTGGGACCCGTACGCCACGCCCTCCATGAACCACGGCGTCACCACCGTGGCCGGCGGCAACTGTGGTTTCACGCTCGCCCCGCTCCATCCCGACCGGCCCGAGGACGCCGACTACACCCGGCGCATGATGAGCAAGGTCGAGGGGATGGCCCTCAAAGCCCTCGAGGAGGGCGTCGACTGGACCTGGTCCTCGTTCGGCGAGTACCTCGACGCCCTGGAGGGCCGGATAGCCGTCAACGCCGGTTTCATGGTGGGGCATTGCGCGCTGCGCCGGTACGTGATGGGCGAGGACGCCGTCGGCGGACAGCCCACGCCGGAGCAGATGCATCAGATGCTCGACTTGTTCCACGACGCGATGAACGCCGGTGCCTGGGGCCTGTCCACCACCCAGTCCTCCACGCATTCCGACGGCGCCGGCTCCCCGGTGGCCTCCCGTCACGCGAAGCCGGAGGAGCTGCTCGCGCTCTCCCGCGCGGTCTCCGAACACGAGGGCACCCAGCTCGAAGCGATCGTCGCGGGCTGCCTCGACCAGTTCTCCGACGAGGAGATCGACCTGTTCGTCGAGATGAGTGCCGCCGCCGGCCGGCCCCTGAACTGGAACGTCCTCACCGTCGACGCGTCCGTCCCCGAGCGCGTCCCGCGCCAGCTGATCCCCAGCGAGCGGGCCCGCAAGGCCGGCGGCCGGATCGTCGCGCTCACCATGCCGATCCTGACCCCCATGAACATGTCGCTCGGCACGTTCTGCGCGCTGAACCTCATCCCCGGCTGGGGCGAGGTCCTCGGCCTGCCCGTCCCCGAGCGGATCGCGAGGCTGCGCGACACCGACGTGCGCGCCGAGATGCTGCGACGCGCGGACAGCAGGGAGGCCGGTGTCTTCCGGCGGCTCGCCGACTTCGGGCGCTACGTCATCGGCGACACGTACAGCGAGGAGAACGAGGGCCTCTCGGGCCGGGTCGTCGGCGACATCGCCGCCGAACGGGGCCAGGACGCCTTCCACTGTCTGGTGGAGATCTGCGCCAACGACGACCTGCGCACCGTCCTGTGGCCGATGCCCACCGACAACGACCCGGCGAGCTGGGCCCTGCGCCAGGAGACCTGGCAGCACGAGGACGTCATGTTGGGCGGCTCCGACGCGGGCGCCCACCTGGACCGGATGTGCGGCGCCCCGTACACGACCCGCTTCCTCGGGGACTGTCTGCGCGGACGCCGGCTCCTGCCGCTGGAACAGGCCGTACGGATGCTCACCGACGACCCGGCCCGGCTGTTCGGGCTGCGCGAACGCGGCCGGATCACCGAGGGGTTCCACGCGGACCTGGTTCTCTTCGACCCGGAGCGGATCGAGGCCGGGCCGGCGACGCTCGTGCACGATCTGCCCGGGGACAGTCCGCGGTTGGACGCGCGGGCGATCGGGATCGTGTCCGTGCGCGTCAACGGCGTGGAGACGATCCGCGACGACGAGGTGACCGGCGCGATCCCCGGCATCGTGCTGCGCTCCGGCCGCGACACGAGGACGGTGAGCACCCGATGACCTCCGTCGGACCGCAGCGGCTGTACATCGGAGGCGAGTGGGTCGAACCGGCCGCCGGTCACTACGAGGTGGTCAACCCGGCCGACGAGTCCGTCGTCGGACTCGCCCCGGAGGCCACCCGCGGCCAGGTCGAGGAGGCGGCGCGCGCGGCGGCGGAGGCCTTCGAGGGCTGGTCGCGGACGACGCCCGAGGCGCGGGCCGCGATCCTCGACCGGGCCGCCGACGTCATGCGGCGCGAGTACGAGCCGTGGGCGGAGCTGGCCCGCGCCGAGACGGGCGCGCCCACCGGCATCGCGCGCGGCATGCAGGTCGGCGTGGGCGTGGCCCGCTTCCGGCGGTACGCGAAGGGCGCCCTGGAGCCGGTGGAACGCGGTCTGCCGCCGCAGGTCACCGACGCCGGCCCGATGGGGAGGGCGGGCATCCTGGGCGCGCTGGAGGTGCGCCAGCCGGTCGGCGTGGTCACCTGCGTCACCTCGTACAACAACCCGTGGGCGAACCCGGCGGGCAAGGTGGCCCCGGCGCTCGCCATGGGCAACACGGTCGTGGTCAAACCGGCCCCGCAGGACCCGTTGTCGGTGTTCCGGATGGCCGAGGCCCTGCACGAGGCCGGGGTCCCGGCGGGCGTGGTGAACGTGGTGTGCGGCACCTCGGTCGAGGTCGGCGAGGCGGCCGTCGACTCGCGCCACGTCGACATGGTGTCCTTCACCGGTTCCACGGCCGTCGGGCAGCGCATCGCGGAGGTGTGCGGCCGGACGATGAAGCGGCAGTTGATGGAACTGGGTGGCAAGGGCGCGGCGATCGTGCTGGAGGACGCCGACCTCGACGCGGCCGTGGCGGGCATCGGCACCACCTTCTCCTTCTACTCCGGTCAGATCTGCACCGCCCCGACCCGGGTGATCGTCCACCGGTCGGTGTACGAGCCGCTGGTGGAGAAGCTGACCGGCTACCTGGCGTTCATGAAGGTCGGCGACCCGGGCGAGCGCGGCACCGTGGTCGGCCCGGTGATCTCGGCGGCGCACCGCGACCGCGTGGAGTCGTACGTCGAGCTGGGGAGGAAGGAGGGCGCGCGGATCGCGTACGGCGGCGAACGCCCGGTCGTCGGGGCGGGCCGCGGCTTCTACGTCGCGCCGACCCTCCTGGTGGACTGCACCCACGACATGCGGGTGGTCCGGGAGGAGATCTTCGGGCCGGTCGTGGTCGTCGTGCCCTTCGACGGCGGCGAGGACGAGGCCGTGGCCCTGGCCAACGACAGCGACTTCGGGCTGCTCTCCTACGTGTGGTCCGGGGACTCGGCGCGGGCCTTCCGGATCGCGCGGCGGCTGCGCGCCGGCGGCGTCGGCATCAACACCATCGGCCGGAACATGGAGGCCCCGTTCGGCGGCTTCAAACGGTCGGGGGTGGGCCGGGACGTCGGCTCGTACGCCCTGCACGCCTACAGCGAGATCCAGTCGATCGTCTGGCCGGGCTGAGGCACGGGCCCGAGCCGCCGGTCGGGTTCACCGGTCGGGTTCACCGCTCGGGTTCAGGGGACGTCCAGCGAGAACGCGGCCTCGCCGCGGACCCGGCCGTTGACCTGGAGCTGCACCAGGTGCTCCCCGGGGTGGTAGCGGCGGGTGGTGATCGGCTTGAAGGAGTGCCGCTTCGTCCCGGTGAGGGTCTCGCCGGGGGCGAGGCGGCGGGTGGTGAGCTTGAAGACCTTGGGGGTGCGGGTCCCGTTGGCCTTGACGTGGTGGATCACGTAGTCGACGACCAGCTCGGCGGGCAGTTCGCCGGTGTGGGTGAGCGCGTACGAGAAGACGAGGTGCTCGCCGACGACGACGCGCGGGGTGCCCACCAGCGGCCCGTCGACGGTGACCGGGACGTCGGGGGAGTGGCCCAGCAGGGTCAGCGTCTCGGGGTGGCCGGCCTTGATCAGGGTGCGCAGGCCGTGCCGGACGACGCGATCCGTCGTGGTGTCGGCGTCGGCGCGCCACTTCGCGGCGATCTCCACGGCGAGCCCGGGGTGGTCCCGGCTGATGTCGTTGAGGTGGTTGGACACGGAACGGCGTACGTACTCGGACGGGTCGCGGTGGAGGGCGTCGAGCACGGGCACGGCGGGCCGCGGGTCGGCGATGAAGGCGGGCAGCCGGGACGCCCACGGCAGCCGGGGCCGGGTGCCCTCGCTCGCGAGGCGCCTGACGTGCGGATCCGGGTCGGCGGTCCAGTCGCGGATCACCGTCAGGGCGCGGTCGGGATCGGCTCGCAGGAAGGGGCGTACGGCGGATTCGGCGGTCAGCCGGGGGGTGAGGTCGCGCAGCAGCGCGAGCCCCGGTTCGAACGCGGTCAGCCCGCGGACGGCGATGGCCTCGTTGACGGGGAAGGTCATCCAGCCGGCGAAGGCGGGGTCCTCCATCGCGGTGCGCAGTACGGCCTCGAAGGCGGGCCAGTCCTCGGGCAGGTCGGCGAGGACGGCGTCGCGGACGGCGGCGACGCGTGCGCTGAAGCCGAGTCCGTCGAGGGATGCGGCGCGGGCGGTGAGGGCTCGGGAGCGGGGTGTGCGGGCCGCGCGGGCCAGCAGACCGGCCAGGTTACTGACGGTATCCGCGCTGAGGAGCTCGTCGGCTGTGGGCATGGGGCCAGTCTGGCGGACGGCGCCCCGGTATTGGGGGCCCGAAAATTTGCACGGGAAAGTTTTGAAAGGGGCAAAACGGGCAAGGCTGCGGTTTCCGCATTCCGGAAGGTCCACCCCCGTGCCTTCCGAAACGTGAATAGATGCCTGAGTGAACCTTGTATTGCCAGAGTGTGAACTGTCTCGGCCTCAAGATTCCAAGGAATTTAGCCCCGCGCGGTAACGGACCTTGGTCCTCCGGATGAGGAAACCGCAGCATCTAACGTCCCTACCCATGACACAGCTGGACGTTCGGCCTCGGGTCGGAGACACGGTAAGCGGCGTCGCCGAGGGCGACGTTCGTGGCAAGGGCCTCGGAAAAGGGTCCGTCGGACTGGTGGGAAGCGCCGTCATCGGCATCTCCACCGTCGCCCCCGTCTACTGCCTGACCTCGACCCTCGGCTCCACCGCCGGGGAAGTCGGCGTCCAGATGCCGGCGGTGTTCCTGGCCGGCTTCCTCCCGATGCTCCTGGTCGCCTTCGCGTACCGCGAGCTGAACAAGGCCATGCCGGACTGCGGCACCTCGTTCACCTGGACCGTGAAGGCCTTCGGCCCGCGGATCGGCTGGATGTGCGGCTGGGGCCTGGTGATCGCCACGATCATCGTCCTGTCCAACCTGGCCGGCGTCGCCACCTCCTACTTCTGGCTGCTGGCCGGCGAGATCACGAACAACCCGTCGATCTCCGCCCTGGACGACAACAAACTCGTCCACATCGCCACCTGCCTCACCCTCATCGCCGCCGCGACCGCCATCAGCTACCGCGGCATGACGGCCACCAAGGGCGTCCAGTACGCGCTGGTCGGCCTCCAGCTCGCCGTCCTCGCCATCTTCGTCGCCATGGCCTTCCAGAAGGCGTCCGCCGGCTCCTTCGACACCGGCCTCGACTTCTCCTGGCAGTGGATGAACCCCTTCGCGGTCGAGTCCATGGCCGCCTTCACCGCCGGACTCTCGCTCTCGATCTTCATGTACTGGGGCTGGGACGCCTGTCTCGCCACCAACGAGGAGACCACCGGCTCCACCAAGACCCCCGGCCGCGCCTCGCTCATCGCGATGATCGTCCTCGTCGGCTCGTACCTGGCCACCGGCATCGCCGCCCAGATGGCCGTCGGCTCCGGCACCTCCGGCCTCGGCCTCGGCAACCCGGACACCTCCGACAACGTCTTCGCCGCCCTCGCCGGCCCCGTCATGGGCCCGATGCTCGGCATCCTGCTCTTCGTAGCCGTCCTGGCCTCCGCCACCGCGTCCCTCCAGACCACCTTCATCCCGGTGGCACGCACGGTCCTCGCGATGTCCACGTACGAGGCGCTGCCGCCCTCCTACGCCAAGGTCCACCCCCGGTTCAAGACCCCCGGCCGCGCCACCGTCATGGCGGGCGTCGCCACCGGCGTCTTCTACACCGTGATGACGCTCGTCAGCGAGAACGTCCTGACCGACACGATCTTCGCGCTCGGCCTGATGATCTGCTTCTACTACTCGCTGACGGCCTTCGCCTGCGCCTGGTACTTCCGCAAGGAACTGCGGTACTCGGCCCGCGACCTCTTCTTCAAGGGCGTCTTCCCGGTCCTCGGCGGCCTGCTCCTCGCCACCGTCTTCCTCAAGACCCTCATCGACATGTGGAACCCGTCCTACGGCTCCGGCTCCACGGTCCTCGGCGTCGGAAGCGTGTTCATCATCGGCGTCGGCCTGCTGGCCCTCGGCCTGGTCGTCATGTTCGTCACCGAACGCCGCAGCCCCGCCTTCTTCCGCGGCCAGGTCCTCACGAAGTCCACGCCGGCCCTGGTGGTCGAGGACTGACCCCGCGGGCCCCGCGGCCCGCCCCCGCCACGCCGCCGTGTCATCCCCCGGGGCCCCGGATCGTTCCCCACGATCCGGGGCCCTCGGCGTCGGCCGGCCCGCCGGAAGCGGCGAGCCGGCTGTGACCCCGGCCGAGCGGCGTCGTTGTTCCGGCCATGAAGAAGACCATGAAGCGCAACCTCGCCGCCCTGGTTCTTTCCGGCGGCGCCGCCCTCGCCCTCACCCCGGCCGTCGCGCACGCCGACGGACCGGTCGTCCAGGGGGACACCCCGATCACCAAGCGGGTGGTGGAGATCGCCGACCACCCCGCGCAGACCGTCACCGACGCAAAGACGGCGGTCAACGCCACCGCCTCGGCGGCCGGCAGCGCCACCAAGGCCACCGACGCCTCCCTCTCCGGCGCCGGCACGGCCCTGACCGCCGGCCTGCCGAAGGCCCCCGGCATCGGCTGACCCTCGGGGCGTGCCTCAGCCCCAGGTGCGGGAGCAGAGCACCAGGCGGTAGCCGTCGGGGTCGGCGACCGTGACGCCGTAGTCGTCCCAGTAGGGGTTGTGGGAGGAGACGCGGGTGCCGCCGTGCTCGATCAGGCGCTGGACGAGGGCCGGATCGGGCTCTCGGCCGAGGTAGACGACGAACAGGTCGTCGACCGTCGGGGACGGCGCGATCGGGTTCTCCGGGTCGTGCGTCAGCTCGAAGTGCCAGCCGCCCCCGGTGGGTCCGACCATCACCAGATCGTGCTCACCCGACACGTGACCGCTGGTGCGCCACAGGACGTCCAGACCGAGCCCGTCCACGTAGAACCGCTCGGCGGCCTCCAGGTCGAGCGAGGGGCGGGCGACGCGAACGTGGGTACGTGAATCGATCATGCGGGGCAGGGTACGCCGCCGTGCGCCGGGGAGCCGGGTCGCGAGGGACGATCCGTCAGATGGGGCGGATGGGTGGACGGGCGGGGTGCCGTCAGGCCCGGCCCGGGGCGGTCAGGCGCCCACGCGCGCGCCGGTGACCTTCGCCGTGAACCCGTCGAGGTTCCCGAGCGCCCGCTCGATCCGCTCCTCCAGGCTCAGGGTCTCCACGTAGGCCCCCGTCGCCCGCTTGGACCGACGCTTGCCCCGCAGGTACAGCGAGCAGGCCAGATCGGCGCAGAGGTAGATGCCGACGGTGTTGCCCTCCCGGCCGCGGGCCCCGGCGAGGGGAGCGGACAGCAGCGCCACGTCGGACGAGGCGTGCCCGGTCAGGCAGATCATGCAGATGCTGGACTTCAGGGCACTGGCGCCGTTCGAAGCGGGCACGCGCAGGGTGATGCCCACGGGCACGCCGTCGGGGCCTGTCCGCACGAGGTGGGCGCGCAGCGGGGCGCCCGGGTCCACCCAGCCGAGGAAGTCCAGGTCCTCCCAGGGCAGGTCGCCGAAGTCCAGCGGCAGCCGGAGCCGGGAGGCCTCGCCCTTCGTGCAGTTCACGAAGGAGCCACGGATCTGTTTCTCGGAGAGCGGGTCCATGCGGGGGACGATACGCCGATATGCGTGCCCGCTGCACGTGCTTTGTCCAGCGCTGCCGCCCTCCGCGGGACGCTCCCGCCGGACGATCACGTGAAGTGGCGGTGAAAAGCAGGTGCGGGCGGTCGGGGGCCCGCCCTAGCGTGAGGCGGTGAGCAGCGACTATCCATTCGCCGACGGGCACAATCTCGTCTGGGACCTGACCGGCTTCGGGCCGGACGAGGAGATGGTCGAGTCCTGCTCGCTCTCGCGCGAACAGTTCCTGGTGGTCCGGCACCTGTTCGTGCTGGGCGACGATCCGTGGATGGTGACGGGGGAGTACCGGGTGGTGCCCGGCATCTGGCCCCACCTGCGGCGCATCGTCCCGGGTCTCGGTTTCCAGCGCGACGCGGACTACTTCCTCGGCGCCCGTCAGGCCCTGCCTGACGGGCGCTTCTGGCGTCCGGCGATCGGCGTGACCGCGCCGGGACCGATACCCCCGCCCTGACGGGTTCCGTCAGCCGGTGACGCCGCCGAGGAACGCCGTCCACACGGCGGGCGCGACGGCGAGCTCGGGGCCGGCGGTGACCTTGGAGTCCCGGACGTGCACGGTGTCGGCGCAGGCGGCGACCTCGACGCAGTCGTCGCCCTCGCTGCCGCTGTAGCTGCTCTTGAACCACCGCAACTCGGAGCCGTTCACAGAGAACCTCGCATTCGCATCAACAGGCCCGCGCTGTCAGCCGGATTGAGGGCCTGGATGCGAAGTTTGGCATACCGCTGGTGAAGGACGCTGACGGCTTTGGGGTCGGTGATCACATGGCCCGTCTTCTGTCCCTCGCTGTACCCGAGCCACTCGTGTTCCCAGGTTTCGAGGAGCCGGAAGGGCCCGTCGGCGCCCGCGTGCACCGGCTGGACGAGCGGCATGATCTGGATGTCCACGTTCGGCAGCAGCGAGCACTCCAGCAGGTGGTCGATCAGCTCGCGGGTGACCTCCTTCCCACCCGTCCGCCGTTCGATCAGACTCTGCTCGACGATGAAGCTGAACATGATGTACGGGGTGCGCAGCAGCAGCTTCTGCCGTTCCGACCGCGCCACCATCCGCGCCTCCAGGTCCCCCGCGGTGGGCAGTGGCGGGACGGTCTCGAAGAGGGCCCGCGCGTACGGCTCGGGTTGCAACAGGCCGGGGATGGCCCGGCATTCGTACGTGTTGAGCGCGATCGCACTGTCCTCGTGCTCCGCCCACCGCCTGAACCACGACGCCAGCCCCCGCCTGCGCTGCAACTGCTTCGCTGCGAGCCGGATCACGCCGAAGGCGTCCAGCGCCTCCTCCGCCTTCTCCACGAACTTCGTGGACGGGTGGCGGCGGCCCTGTTCCACCGAGCCGATGTACTGCACCGAGTAGCGGATCAGGGGGTGCAGTTGTTCCTGCGTCAGTCCGGCGCGTTTGCGGAAGGCCTTGACCGTCTCGCCGAAGTGGCGCAGGTCGCCGTCCGGCTCGGGACCGCTTTCACCGTTGTCGTCGACACTCGCCATGGAGGTCACCTCCTGACGATCAGGTTCACGGTATGTGACCGCTCCTGTCCAGCGCGTGGACTCGTACAGATGAAAAGTAGCGGTCGGATTGCTGTGAACCACCTTGTCCAAACGGGACGTTGATTCCATGACCGCACCCGCCGGACCCGCCGGCCACCTCGTACGTGTGTTCACTCAGCGTTCCAGCTCGACCCCTCGCGGCGCCCGCCTCGGCCGCCGGTTCGCCCTGCTGGCGCTGCACGACTGGGGCATCCCCCACCGCTCCGAACTGTCCGACGACGCCGCGCTGCTCGTCGCCGAGCTCGCCGCGAACGCGATCGTCCACGGCCGGGTCCCCGGGCGGGACTTCGAGCTGCGGATGGTGATGTCGGAAGGGGTGCTTCGCATCGAGGTGTCCGACGCGAGGGCCGGCGCCCGGCCGGCCGTGAGCCCGTACGTGCACCATGCGGAGGGCGGTCACGGTCTGCGGCTCGTCGCGGCCGTCGCGCGCGACTGGGGGGTCGTGTCGAGGACGGTCGGCAAGACGGTGTGGGCGGAACTCGTCACGCCCGGCCGCTTCCCCCGCCCTGATCCGGATCCGGGTCCGGATCCGCGACGAACACACTGAGCACGTACGTCGTCGGGTGGGTCAGGCGGCCACAGAGCATGTCGATCCTGATGTCCTCGTCCGCGAAGCCCTGGTGTCGCAGCGCTTCGGCCTCCTCCTGGAACCGCGTCCGGTCGTCCGTGACGAACCGCCGCTCCCAGTGACCCGCCCGCTCCGCCCGCCGGCGGCGCGCCGCCGCCTCCCGCTCCCGTCGTGCGCGCTGCCCCGGCATCCGCCGCCCCCTGATCCGTTCGACTAATTCGTTCGACACGGGTTTCCCGCCGTACGACACTGCCCGCGATGACACGACGAACCGATACGCCCCCCGCCTGGGACGAGCGTACGCAGCTGACCACCTTCCTCGACTACGCCCGTGACACGGCCCGCGCCAAGTGCGAGGGGCTCTCCGCGGAGGACGCCCGCAAGGCGCCGCTCCCCGGTTCGCCCCTGATGACGGTGTGCGGACTGATCGGCCACATTCGGTGGGTCGAATACCACTGGATCCAGGTCGTGTTCCTCGGCGAGGAGGTCGTCGGGCCCTTCGCCGAGGTGACCGAGGAGGACCCCGACCCCGAGATGCGGCAGTCGCTCGACGTCCCGCTGCCCCGCCTCCTCGCCGAGTACGAGGAGCAGAGCGCCCGCTACCGCGCCCTGCTCGCCGAGCACGACCTGAACGCGAAGGCGGTCCGCACCATCCGGGACGGCCGCCACGTGGACCTTCGCTGGATCCTCCTCCACCTCGTCGAGGAGACCTCCCGCCACAACGGCCACCTCGACATCATCCGCGAACTCCTCGACGGCCAGACCGGAGTCTGAGCCGGGCGGGCGGAGCCCGAGCCGCGGGCTCCGCTACGGCTTCGGCGGAAGCTTCGGCAGGTCGGTCGGCAGGTCGGTCGGGAGGGCCGTCGGGAAGCGGTCCGCCGCGTACCGGTCGAAGGTCTCCGTCGCGCCGCCGGCCCAGGCGACCTTCAGCTTCTTGGCGTCCACGGACTCCACCCGGCCCTTCGTCCGCTTGCTGCCGGCCGGGCACGCCAGGTCGATGGTCGCGCCGCCGGCGGAGCCCTCGCAGACGATGCCGGTCGCGGACTCCGACAGGAAGGCCGACTTGCCGTTGACGGTGAGGACGACGCCCATGCCCGGGGTCGCCGACGCGATCCAGGCGCCGTCCAGGCTGCCGGCCGCCGAGTCCTTGCCCGTGCCCCCGGCGGCGGATCCGGCCGCCGGGCCCGAGGGCGTGCCCGTCGGCGAGCCGGAGGCGGCCGGGGAGCCGGATGCGGACGCCGGGGGCTTCGCCTGCTCCCGCTTCGCGTCATCGCCCTTGTCCGTACCGCCGCCGCCACAGCCGGCGAGCGTGAGCGCGAGGGCGGCCGTCGCGCCGACGGCGACGAGGCGGACGCGCTGGTTCGTGTGCATGAGTGATCCCCCGGTGGACGCGACCCGATCGGTCGAACGCGTCAACGTACCAGGGGTCCCCCGCCCCCTCGCCGGGACGGCGGGCCGATCCCGGTCACGGTGGGCCGGTCAGAGATACGGGGCGAACTCGTCCAGGGTGCGCAGCACTTCGGCCTCGCCCGCCGACGGGAGTTGCAGCACCACCTCCTCGATCCCGAGGCTCTCGTAGTACGCGAGCTTGCCCGCGTTCGGGCGGACCGCGTACGGGACCACCTGGAGGTCCTTCGGGTCGCGCCCCGCGTCCTCCCACACCTGCCGCAGCACCGGCACGGACTCGCCCAGGCCGCCGCCGCCGATCGGGAGCCAGCCGTCCGAGTGGTCGGCGATGGCCGCGAACAGCTTCGGGCCGGCCGCGCCGCCGATCAGGGTGCGGGGGCCGTGGAGCGTGCGCCCGGAACCGAGGTCACGCGCGGGCCGCACCGGCTTCGGGTACGCCCGGCTGGCCTGGACGGAGCCGTACACGCCCTCGTACGCGGTGGGTTCCGGAGCCCAGAGGGCCCGCATCAGCGCCATCCGGTCCCGGACCAGTTCGCGCCGGCCCGACCACTCGACGCCGTGGTCGGCGGCCTCCTCGACGTTCCAGCCGTAGCCGATCCCGAGCGTGAACCGGCCGCCGCACAGGTGGTCCAACGTCGCGACCTGCTTCGCGAGGGCGATCGGGTCGTGCTGGGTCACCAGGGTGATGCCGGTGCCGAGGTCGAGGCGCTCCGTCACGGCCGACGCCTGACCGAGGGCCACGAACGGGTCGAGGGTGCGCCCGTACTCCTCCGGGAGGTCCCCGCCCATGGGCGCGGGTGTGGTCCGACTCACCGGGATGTGGGTGTGTTCGGGCAGGTAGAGCCCGGAGAACCCACGCTGCTCCAAGGCGCGGGCGAGGCCGGTGGGGGAGACGGTGAGGTCGGTGAGGAAAATGGTGGCGGCGATCCGCATGGCCGAGGCACCTCCGAGACGTGGGGCGGCCAACGTACGGGGTTCGGCGTGCGGACGGCAGAGGTTCGACACGGGTTCGACACGGTGGTTCGACACGGCGGGGTGACGACATGGGCGACATGAACGGCACGGGGACGATCACGGTCCCGGAGCAACTGCACGGCTATCCGGGCGTGGCCTTCGGCGGCTACGTGGCAGGGCTGCTGGCCGGCCGGACGGCGCCCGAGGGGACGGCCGTACGCGTGGACTTCCGCAGGCCCGTGCCGACCGGGGCGCCGGCCTGGCCGACCCCGGACCCGGACGGCGGCACGGCCCTGCTGGACGCCGACGGGGTGCTGCTGGCCCGCGCGACCCGGGCCGCCCTGCCGCCGACCGGGGACGTGCCGCGGGCACCCTCGCGGGAGGAGGCCGAGAAGGCCGCCGACGCCTTCCGGGCACACCCGCCGGAAGGACAGGCCGACTGCTTCGGCTGCGGTCTGGGCCGCACCCCCGCCACCGGACTGCGCCTGCACTGCGGGCGGGTGCCAGGCCGGGACCTGGTCGCCGCCGCGTGGACCCCGGGGGACGAACTCGCCGGACCGGACGGGGTGTTGCCGCCCGAACTGGTGTGGGGCGCGCTGGACTGCCCCGGCAACGCGGCGGGCCGCCTCCTCGCCCACCGGCCGGCGGGCGCGGTCACGGCGGCCCTGACGGCCCGCCTGCTGCGTCCCGTACCGGTCGGGGGCGCGGGCCTGATCTCGTACGCCTGGCTGCTCGGCGGCGAGGGCCGCAAGTACACGGCGGGCACCGCGCTGACCACGGCCGACGGTGAACTGTGCGCGGTGGCCGAGGCCCTGTGGATCGAGCCGCGCCCCCGGACCTGACGGGGCGCGGGCGGGGCGGGGACCCGGTCGGGCCCGGCCCCCGGGTTCGCGCGTTCGGGTTCGGGTCCGCGCGCCCGGTTCCGCCGGCGGTCCGGTCAGCCGCGCGGGTAGCGGGCCAGCCAGCCGGGAGCCGAGACCGAGGGCCCGTGCAGGGCGGGCCCCTGGGTCATCTCCAGGGCGAAGTCGTCGGAGAGTTCCAGCATCGTGGACCGCCCCTCCAGATCGGCCAACCAGGCCGCCGGCAGGGCGGTCTCCCCGTGCAGGGCGCCCAACAGCGCGCCGCACAGGGCGCCGGTGGCGGTGGAGTCCCCGCCGTGGTTGACGGCGAGCCGCAGCCCGTGCGGGACGTCCTCGGCCACCAGGGCGCAGTACACGGCCACGGCCAACGCGTCCTCCGCGTCGCGGCCGTCGCCCGGGGACAGCGACTCGACCACCTTGGGGCTGGGTTCACCCTGGGCGGCGGCCGAGACGGCCCGCCGGAGGGCGTCCGTGACCGGCTGATGCTGGGCGCGGGCGCCCAGCAGGCCCAGGGCCCGCCGGATCGCGGCGTCGAGGGACTCGCCCCGGGTCAACCCGTGGACGATCACCGCGAGGGCCCCGGCCGACAGGAACGCGGTGGGGTGCCCGTGGCTCTGCGTCGCGCACTCCACGGCGAGTTGCAGCACGAGCGCCGGCTCCCAGCCGACCAGCAGCCCGAAGGGCGCCGAGCGGACGGTGGCCGCCGCGTCCCGGGCGGTGGGGTTCTTCGGCTGTTCCAGGGTGCCGAGCGTCTCGTCGGCGAAGCCGGTCATGCACGCCCGGTCCGGGCCCCGCCGGGCGTACAGCCACTCCTCCTGGGCGAGCCAGCCGTTGTCCTTGCGCCGCTCGTCGGGGCCCCAGTCGTGCTGGGTCGCCGCCCAGCGCAGGTAGGCCCGGTGGACGTCGGTCGGCGGGTGCCAGCCGCCGGTGTCCCGGCGCACGTGGGCCCGTATCAGGCCGTCCACGGTGAACAGGGTGAGCTGGGTGGACGCGGTGACCGTGCCCCGCCGGCCGTGGGCGGCGGCGAGTTCGGTCAGCCCCGCCAGGCCGTACGCCTCGCGGATGCCGTCGAGGGAGAGACCGGCGACGGGCGCGCCGAGCGCGTCCCCGATGGCGGCGCCGAGCAGGGTGCCGCGCACCCGACTGCGGAAGTCCTGCTGCTCGACCCGACCCCAGAGGGCGGGGCGCACGTTCGCGGGCACCTGGTCCGGGAGCTGTGCCTGCGCCTGCGGGGTTTGCGTCCGGGCCTCCCGTGCCTCCTGTGTGGCGGGAGCGTCCGTGGTGGCGGACGTGGGCGTGGTCGGCGCCGGTTCCTCCACCTCCACCGATGTCGCCACCGACGTCGCCACCCCGTTCGTACCGGCTGTTCCCGTGCCGGCCGCGGTCGCGGTCGTCATCGTGTCCATGTCGTCCCCCCAAGCTCTGGCGCGCACTGTAGTGGACAGGTTCGGTCGAATCCGGAAGGAGTAAGTCACGCCGCCCATAAGTGGCCGGAGAACGGCCGGAATATGAATGGTTCCGGACAGGATCTCGCCGGATGAGACAATCGTGGCACGTTTTGCCACTAACCTCGGACCCGGTTGTTTTCGGCCATACCGCGTTCACCCGGCGTTGTCCGCGGGCCCACAGCCTCGACGACATGAAGAAGGCACTCCTCGCCGCGACCGTCGTCGCCACCACCCTCACCGCCTCCCTGGTCGCGGCCCCCGCCGCCACCGCCGCGGGCCGGGAATCCCCCCGGGACGGCCGGCACCAGAGCCGTTCCGCCATCCCCTTCACCGAGGCCTCGGTCACCGCCGGCGCCGACGGTGCGTTCACCCTCCGGTGGAACACCCGCGGCACCGAACACGTCGAGATCCGGGCGAACGGCAAGGTCGTCGCCAAGGGCGGCTCCCGAGGCCGGGCCGTGGTCACGGGACTGCCCGCCGCCGACCGCCAGTGGTTCGACTTCAAGCCGCAGCGCGGCCAGGGCCTGCGCCTCGCCGACCGCCTCGTACGACTGGAGGGAACGGCCAACTTCCGCGACGCCGGCGGCTACCGCACCACCGACGGCCGGTGGGTCAAGATGGGCGAGATCCACCGCTCCGACGCCCTGGCCAAGCTCACCGACAACGACCTCGCCAAGCTCCGCCGGCTGGGCGTGAAGACCGTCTTCGACCTGCGCACGACCGACGAGCGCACCAAGGACGTCGACCGCGTACCGGCCGGCGCGACGTACGTCGTGGCCGACGTCTTCGCCGGCTCCGGCTCCTTCCAGGCCCTGCCGAAGACCCCCGAGGAAGCCGCCGAGGCGATGATCGACGCCGAGAAGAGCATGGCGTCCGGCGAGGGCGGCAGGAAGGCGTACGCCCGGGTCTTCCAGGGCATCGGGACCGACCGCGCCCGCGCCGTCCTCTTCCACTGCACCGCCGGCAAGGACCGCACCGGCTGGTCGAACGCCACCCTGCTCACCGCCCTCGGCGTCCCGCGCGAGACCGTGCTGGCCGACTACCTGGCCGTCTCCCCGGCCGCCGCGCTGACCAGGTGCTGCACCGTGTCCGTCGGCTGAACCCGCGCCTCGGCCGGCAGCGTCGCGAGCAGCGGGGCCCGACCCGGATCGATCCCGGTCGGGCCCCGCGCCACGTCGTCGTCCCTGCTCCGTGCCTACTCCGCGATCGGCAGCAGCTCCGGCAGGTGCCCGTCCGAGGCCGCGGCCGCCCGCTGCCGCTCCTCGGGCACCTCCCCGTACAGCGTCGTACGGGCCTTCGCCGGCCGGCCGGCCGCCTCCGCGACCGCGATCAGGTCCCGCACCGACTTGTACGAGCCGTAACTCGACCCCGCCATGCGCGAGATGGTCTCCTCCATCAGCGTCCCGCCCAGGTCGTTCGCACCCGACCGGAGCATCTCCGCCGCACCCTCCGAGCCCAGCTTCACCCAGCTCGTCTGGATGTTGGTGATGTGCGGGTGCAGCAGCAACCGGGCCATCGCCGTCACCGCCCGGTTGTCGCGGACCGTCGGACCCGGCCGGGCGATCCCCGCCAGGTACACCGGCGCGTTGGTGTGAATGAACGGGAGCGTCACGAACTCCGTGAACCCCTCCACGCCCTTGGCCACCGCGTCCCGCTGGATCCGGGCCAGCGTGCGGAAGTGCCCCAACCAGTGCCGCGGCTGGTCCACGTGCCCGTACATCATCGTCGACGAGGACCGGATGCCCAGCTCGTGCGCCGTGGAGACGACGTCGATCCAGTCCGCCGCCGGCAGCTTGCCCTTGGTGAGCACCCAGCGGACCTCGTCGTCCAGGATCTCCGCCGCCGTCCCCGGAATGGAGTCCAGCCCGGCCTCCTTGGCCGCCGTCAGCCAGTCCCGCACCGACATCCCGGTGCGGGTGGCACCGTTGACGACCTCCATCGGCGAGAAGGCGTGCACGTGCATGCCGGGCACCCGCTCCTTCACCGCCCGCGCGATGTCGAAGTACGCCGTCCCGGGCAGGTCCGGATGGATGCCGCCCTGCATGCACACCTCGACCGCGCCCACGTCCCAGGCCTGCGCCGCCCGGTCGGCGACCTGGTCCAGCGAGAGCGTGTACGCGTCCGCGTCCGTACGGCGCTGCGCGAACGCGCAGAAGCGGCAGCCGGTGTAACAGACGTTGGTGAAGTTGATGTTCCGCGTGACGATGTACGTGACCTCGTCGCCCACCACCGACTTGCGCAGATCGTCCGCGATCCGGCACAGCGCGTCCAACGCCGGGCCGTCCGCGTGCAACAGGGCGAGGGCCTGCTCGTCGGTCAGCGCCGTCGGATCGTCCGCCGCCCGGGCGAGGGCCGCCCGGACGTCCGTGTCGATCCGCTCCGGGACCATCCCGGGCGCCGCGGCCTCCCGCAGGGCGTCCCAGTCCCCGTAGACGTGATCGAAGTCCTCGCGCCGGTCGCCCGTCCGCCCCTCGGTGTCGATCGTGGTGTGCAGGTCGGTGCGCCCGTACGCGGTGAAACCCTCGTCGGGCTCCTGCCACGGCCGGCCCTCGACCGCGGCCGTCTCGTCCGCCAGCCCCGTCCGCGCGTCGGCCAACGCCCGCACGTGCGGCAGCAACCGGGGATCGAGCCACGGCTCCCCGCGCTCCAGGAACTCCGGATAGATCGTGAGGCGCTCGCGCAGCTCGAAGCCGGCGGCGGCCGTCCGCGCGGCCAGCTCCTCGATGTGCGGCCAGGGGCGCTCCGGGTTCACGTGGTCGGGCGTCAGGGGCGACACCCCGCCCCAGTCGTCGATGCCCGCGCCGATCAGCAGCGCGTACTCCTCGTCGACCAGGTTCGGCGGAGCCTGGATGCGGGCCGACGGACCGAGCAGGTGCCGGGCCACCGCGATGGCGGCCGCCAGCTCCTCCAACTCCGCGTCGGGCATGCCGCGCATGGCCGTGTCCGGCTTCGCCCGGAAGTTCTGGACGATCACTTCCTGGATGCCGTGGTAGCTGCGCTGGATCCGCCGCAGCTCGAAGAACGCGTCGGCGCGCTCCTCGTAGGTCTCCCCGATGCCGATCAGCACCCCGGTCGTGAACGGGACGTTGGAACGCCCCGCGTCCTCCAGCACCCGCAGCCGGACCGCCGGCTCCTTGTCCGGGGAACCGTGGTGCGGGCCGCCGGGCTCGGACCACAGACGGGTCGCGGTGGTCTCCAGCATCATCCCCATCGACGGCGCGACGGGCTTCAGCCGCTGGAGCTCGGACCACGAAAGGACACCCGGATTGAGGTGCGGGAGCAGACCCGTCTCCTCCAGGACGCGGATCGCCATCGCCCGCACGTAGGCCAGGGTGTCGTCGTAGCCGTGCGCGTCCAGCCACTCACGGGCCTCGGGCCAACGGTCCTCGGGACGGTCCCCGAGGGTGAACAGGGCCTCCTTGCAGCCCATCGCGGCACCCTTGCGCGCGATGTCGAGGACCTCGTCCGGCGAGAGGTACATCCCGTGGCCGTCCCGGCGGAGCTTCCCGGGCACCGTGACGAACGTGCAGTAGTGGCACTTGTCGCGACAGAGACGGGTGAGGGGGATGAACACCTTGCGCGAGTACGTGATGACACCGGGCCGCCCGGCGGCGTCGAGCCCGGAGTCCCGCACCCGCGCGGCGGAGGCGGCGAGGTCCTTCAGGGACTCGCCGCGCGCCTGGAGGAGCACGGCCGCCTCGGTCGCGTCGAGCGCGACGCCGTCGCGGGCCCGCCGGAGCGCGCGGCGCATCGCGTTGTCGGTCGGAGCGTCACTCGGAGTGGTCATGGCCCGAGCATACGATCCACCGATCCGGCGGTGGAGGGGGTCATCGCATCAGCTCACCGGCGTTGACCAGCAGAGACTGGCCGGTTATCGCCCGTGCCCGGTCCGATGCCAGGAACACGGCGGCGTCCGCGACGTCCCCGTCCGTCGCGAGATCGGGCAGTGCCATCCGCTCGGTGAGCCGGGCCCGCACCTCCTCCTCGGGCACCCCCTCGCCGTGCGCGGTGAACGTCACGAACGCCTGCACCGGCGGCCCCCACATCCAGCCCGGCAGCACCGTGTTGACCCGGATCCGGTACGGCCCGAGCTCCCGGGCCATCGAGTACATGGCGGAGGTCAGCGCCCCCTTGGAGGCGGCGTACGCGGCCTGCCGCACCTGCGACGGACTCGCCACCGCCGACTGCGTCCCGATGATCACGACGGAGCCGCCGGCCCGCTTCAGCGCGGGCAGGGCGGCCCGCGTCATGCGCAGGGTGCCCAACAGGTTCACGTCGAGGATCTGCTGCCAGGTCCCGAAGTCGGCGTCCTCCAGGCCACCGAAGTACGAGTCCCAGGCCGCCACGTGCACCACCGCGTCCACCCCGCCGAACCGCTCCTCGGCCAGCGCCACCAGGGCCTCGCAGCGTGCCTCGTCCGTGATGTCGGTCGGCAGGTACGCGGTGTGCGCCCCGTCCGGGTCGATCTCGGCGGCGGACTTGACCAGGTTCGCCTCGGTCCGCGCCCCCAGCACGGCGTTCCCGCCGTCCCGCACCACGGTGGCGGCCACCTGGTGCCCCAGCCCGGCCCCGACCCCCGACACGATGACGGTCTTCCCTCGCAGCAGCATGGCGTGCCCTCCAGGCCGGTGATGCCCACTCAGCAGATCTGACGGGGCGTCAGGGTAGGGCGTGGGGCCGGGGATGGGAAGGGTGGGATGGCGCCCCGGTCGCGGGGCCGCGAGCCGCCCGGGAGCGGCCGGCGCCGGCGCCCCGTGCTGCCGACCGTCATCCGAACCGGGCCAAAGGGCGAAGAGAGCGCCCACATGGGGTCATTGGGGTGTTTCGGGCAGGATCGAACGGCCCGCGCCGACCCCGCCGGCCGTCCCGACCGAACGAATGACGAAACCGAGACGAATGGTGTGTCATATCTGCCCGGCGCCCGGCGAGTCGCGTCCGAATACCTGATAGACAGAAGATTCACGGCTCGACCAGCCGCACGTTCTGACGGCCGCCTCGGGGGGATCGCCGCACTGTGAAGCCGCTTCACCGTCATGTAGTCAACACCTCACGCAAGGTCCTGTGCACGGCCGCGCTCGCGGCCAGCCTGACCACCGCCGCGGTCGTGACCAACCCGTCGACCGCCGGCGCGGGGGAATCCGAACCGACACCGGACAGTCCCCAAGCCGCCGACCGCGGCGACGCCCGGTTGGACCTGCCCGAAGACCTCGCGAACCCGCAGCCGCCCGCGACCGCGGGCGCCCCCGAGGGCGCGAGCGGCATACCGGGAACGGCCCTCGACGCCTACAAGCGCGCCGAAGTGGCCGTCGCCGCGGCGCTCCCCAACTGCAAGCTGCCCTGGCAGCTGGTGGCGGGCATAGGCCGGGTCGAGTCCGTGCACGCCTCCGGATACGGGCTCAAGTCCGACGGGTCCACCGACCGTCCGATCCGCGGGCCCCGCCTGGACGGCAACGGCTACGCCCAGATCAAGGACACCGACAAGGGCCAGTGGGACGCGGACACCGAGTACGACCGCGCGATCGGCCCGATGCAGTTCATCCCCTCGACCTGGAAGGTCTACGGCGCCGACGGCAACGGCGACGGCCAACGCGACCCCAACAACATCTACGACGCGGCGCTGGGCACCGGCCTCTACCTGTGCGCGGGCGACAAGGACCTCTCGGACCCGGCCAAGCTCGACGCCGCGCTCCTGAGCTACAACAGCTCCCGCGAGTACGTGAACGCCGTCCTCGGGTACATGCGCCAGTACCAGGAAGGCGGCGTCGCCGGGGTCCCGAACCCGCCCGTCGGCACCTACCCGACACCGCCCCCCACGGGCACCCTGCCCGTCCCGCGGCCGCCGGTCATCAGGCCCCCGGCCACCAGGCCGCCGACGGGCGGCACCCCGCAGAAGCCGCCGACGAAGCCGACGACCCCGCCCACCAAGCCGACGACCCCGCCGAACAAGCCGCCCACCAAGCCGGAGCCGCCGGTCGTGCGCCTCGCGAAGCTGTCGCTGATCGGCGAGGCGGAGCTGAAGGCCGAGGTCGGGAGCGCCTTCACCCCGACCCCGAAGGTCAAGGCGCTGCTCGCCGACGGCAAGCCGGCCGTCGGACAGCAGGTCGTGTTCGCCGTGGAACAGGACGACACCACGGGCGGCACCGTCTTCCGGGCCGCCAAGAAGAACTCCGTGGTCGTCACCACCGACGCCCAGGGCATCGCGACCGTCCCCGAGCTGACGGCCGGTCCGAAGCCGGGCACGTTCTCCTTCCGGGCCACGGCGTACGACCTGACGAGCCAGTTCACGGTCATGCTGAAGGGCACCGTCCTCGCGAAGCCCGCGGCGGACCTGCTGGTGCGCGTGGACAGCGGCGCCGACAAGCCGCTCCAGGTCGTCACCGGCACCAGTTTCAAGGGCGTGGAGCTGCTGGCCACCGCCAAGGGCAAGCCGATCGCCGGCACCAAGACCGTCGCGGGCCTGGTCGTGAAGGACAAGGCCACGGACGCGTGGGTCCCGGTGGACCCGGCGACCGCCAAGGGCCCGTACTTCAAGGGCAAGGACGGCGAGAAGCTGACCACCCTGGAGCTGGCCGCGACGGGCGCCGACGGCAGGATCGCCCTGCCGGAACTGTTCACCGACGGCGTGGCCCCGGGCACCTACCAGCTGCGCGTGCTCACCCCGGAGAAGGTCGAACTGGTCCTGACGCTCAAGGTCGACGCCGCTCCGACGGTGCCGCCCACGACGCCGACGACACCCACGACGCCGACGACACCCACGACGCCGACGACACCCGCGAACCCGACGCCCACGACCCCGACGACGGCCAAGCCGTAACGGCGGTCCGCCGGCCCGTCCGCTCCCGAACAACGCCCTGCCCCGGTCACCGTTCGACGGTCACCGGGGCAGCGGCATTCCCCCACACCGGAGAGCGGAGGGGGAAAGGCAGGAGCCCCGCCACCTCCGCTCGCACGGAGGAGGCAGGGCTCCTTGGGTACTGCTTAATCCAACCGCGATCCGGTCGGCCAGGCGACTAGGCCGGGATGACGTTCTCCGCCTGCGGGCCCTTCGGACCCTGCGTGACGTCGAAGGTGACCTGCTGGTTCTCCTCGAGGGAGCGGAAGCCAGAGGCGTTGATCGCGGAGTAGTGGACGAAGACATCCGGGCCGCCGCCGTCCTGGGCGATGAAGCCGAAGCCCTTTTCAGCGTTGAACCACTTCACGGTTCCGGTAGCCATGAGCCCTCCTATGGGCCAAAGGGTCGCCCTGCTCCAGAACCTGCTAAGAAGTCTGAAAACTACAAAAGCCTGCGGGTCACATTCTCCGCAGGCCTCGTACTGCAAGGGAAACCAAACTGCAACTTGCGTCGAGCCTAGCATGCACCCTGCGGCCGAGACCAGAGGGAAAGATCACGTCACCCGGACGTTTGAGACCCGCCCGATCGCTGACGCGGAGCCGGGGGCTAGTCTCGCGATGTGGACGTCTATCGCAGCCGGCCCCGCGTCGGCCACATCCAGTTCCTGAACTGCCTGCCCCTCTACTGGGGGCTGGCCAGAACCGGCACGCTGCTGGACCTGGAGCTGACCAAGGACACCCCCGAGAAACTGAGTGAACGGCTCGTCCGGGGCGACCTGGACATCGCTCCGATCACCCTCGTCGAGTTCCTCCGCAACGCCGACCAACTCGTCGCCTTCCCCGACCTCGCGGTCGGCTGCGACGGCCCGGTGATGTCCTGCGTGATCGTCTCGCAGGTTCCGCTCGACCGGTTGGACGGAGCCCGCGTGGCTCTCGGATCGACCTCCCGGACGTCCGTGAGGCTGGCCCAACTGCTGCTCGCCGAGCAGTACGGAGTACGGCCCGACTACTACACCTGCCCCCCTGACCTGGGGGTGATGATGCAGGAAGCCGACGCGGCGGTCCTGATCGGGGACGCCGCGCTGCGCGCCTCCCTGCACGACGCGCCCCGGCTCGGCCTCGCCGTGCACGACCTGGGTCTGATGTGGAAGGAGTGGACCGGGCTGCCGTTCGTCTTCGCCGTCTGGGCCGCGCGCAAGGACTACCTCGAACGCGAGCCCGTCGTCGTGCGCAAGGTCCACGAAGCCTTCCTCGCCTCCCGGGACGTCTCCCTGGAGGAGGTCACCAAGGTCGCCGAGCAGGCCGCCCGCTGGGAGGCGTTCGACGCCGAACTGTTGGAGCGCTACTTCACCACGCTCGACTTCCGCTTCGGGCCCGAGCAACTGGCCGGCGTCCGGGAATTCGCGCGCCGTACGGGATCGGCATCGGGGTACGCGGCCGATGTCGCGGTGGAGCTCCTGAAGGTGGCCGTACCGGAACATTGACGCGCCTTATGCCCCGGCGCGAGTTCCGCATCCCGGAAAGGGGAATGTTCCGTTTACCGGGAATTCGTTCCCCTTTCGCATTTCCGTCCGGCGGTGGAACGGCCCGAGGAACGCCCCACGGAACGGCCGACGGAACAAAGGGGCCGAGACCGGGTGCGCCGACGCATTCGGCCGGATCGAACCACCCCTCTTCGCCGTGGTGCGGTAGTACTCCGGACACGATGGAAGCTCCCCGGCCGGCGGCCGACACCCCTAAGGTGCTGGTTGACCGTCAGCGAGCCACGAACCTCGGGGAGGGGACGCGATGCAGCCGCTCGAAGCGGGCGAACCGCGGACCATCGGCGCCTACCGGCTGCTCGGACGGCTCGGTGCGGGGGGCATGGGTCGGGTCTACCTGGGGCGCAGCGCGGGCGGCCGGACCGTCGCCGTGAAGATCGTCCACCCCCACTTCGCCTCCGACGAGGAGTTCCGCGCCCGCTTCCGCCGCGAGGTCGCCGCCGCGCGTCGGGTGGGGGGCGAGTGGACCGCGCCGGTCCTGGACGCGGACCCGGAGGCCCCGGTGCCGTGGGTGGCCACCGGCTACGTCGCGGGCCCGTCGCTGGACCGGGCCGTGGCGGGGTACGGCCCGCTGCCCGAGCACTCGGTACGGGCCGTCGGGGAGGGGCTGGCCCGCGCGTTGGTGGCGGTGCACGGGCTGGGGCTCGTCCACCGGGACGTGAAGCCGTCGAACGTGATGCTCACCCTCGCGGGCGGTCCGACGGGCGGACCACGCCTGATCGACTTCGGGATCGCCCGGGCCTCGGACGGCGCCGCCGCGCTGACCGTCACCGGCGTCTCCGTCGGTTCGCCCGGCTACATGTCGCCGGAACAGATCCTCGGCAACCCCGTGACCGGGGCGGCGGACGTGTTCTCGCTGGGTGCGGTCCTGGTCTTCGCCGCGACCGGCCGGGCCCCCTTCAGCGGGGACAACTCCGCGACCCTCCTCTACAAGGTGGTCCACGAAACGCCGGACCTCGGCGGGATCGGGCCCGGACCGCTGCGGGACCTGATCGCGGCCTGCCTGGCGAAGTCGCCGGCCGCCCGACCCTCGCCGGCGGTGATCGCGGCCGCGTTGGACGGGGCCCTGGGCGTGTCGGGCTGGTTGCCGACCCCGCTGGTCGAGGAGGCGAACCGGGCCGCGGTGGCCCTGCTGGACCTGGACGAGGCGGCGCCGGAGTACCCCTCGGGCCCGGTGCCGTTCACCTCCGCCTCCTCCTACGGGGAGCAGCGGGTAGCCGCCGGGGGCGTGGCACCGGACGGCTTCCCCGGCGGCACCACCCCGTACGGGCTGCTGTACGGCGCGGAACCCGACGCGGGCGGGGCGGGGTACGGCGCCGACGGCGGCGTACCCGGGCCGCGCACCGCGCCGGACGCCGACGGGCGGCGGGTCTCCGTGCGCGCGGCCGGCCGGCGGTTCAGCTGCACCGTGGTCCTCGCCGCGGCGGCCGTGCTGGCGGTGCTGTCGGGCGGGCTGTACGGACTGGACCTGCTGCCCTGGCAGTCGGGCGCGAAGAGGGGCCTGGTGGCCGGCCCGCCGCCCTCCTCCCCGCGTACTGCGGATTCGGCCCCCGCCACGGGGCCCACCGCGAGCACGGGCGGTCCGTCCCCGTCCCCGGTAGCCCGGGACACCGTGCCGCAGGCGCTGGCCGGCACCTGGAAGGGCACGGTCACCACGGCCCGCCTGGGCGTGTCGAGCGAGTTCGAGATCACCATCAGCGGCGGCCGGATCGGGCAGGTCGTCGCCCGCGACAAGTCGGTGCTGCCCGTCCTCGGCACCGACTGCAGCGGGAACTGGAAGCTCGCCGCCGCCACCGACCGTTCGCTGGTCCTCGACACGACGGACGGCCCCAACCCGGCGCCCGGCGTGTGTTCCGACGGCTCCGCCGACGAACGCTTCACCCTCAACGCGAACGGGACCCTGCACTACCGGTCCGGCGACGCGGCGGCGGGCAACCCCGAAGGGGATCTGACCCGTCGGGGTTGACCCGCGCACCCCTGAACGGACCCGAGGACCGCCGGCGTACGCTGGATCGGTCCGGACCCTTGACACACCGCCGAAAGGTGACGCACCGGTGACCGACCAGGCCGCTCTCCAGTCTGTCCTCGACCGAGCCGCCGCAGGGGGCCGGATCACCCAGGACGAAGCGCTCGACCTCTACCGGCACGCCCCGCTGCACGCGCTCGGCCAGGCCGCCGACGCCGCGCGCCGGCTGCGCTACGCGGGTACGGAGCACATCGCGACGTACATCATCGAGCGCAACATCAACTACACCAACGTGTGCGTCACGGCGTGCAAGTTCTGCGCCTTCTACGCGGCGCCGAAGGACACCAAGAAGGGCTGGTCCCGCGGCCTCGACGACATCCTGCGCCGCTGCGCGGAGACCGTTGAGCTCGGTGGCACGCAGATCATGTTCCAGGGCGGGCACCACCCGGACTACGGCGTCGAGTACTACGAGGAACACTTCTCCGCCATCAAGAAGGCGTACCCGCAGCTGGTCATCCACTCCCTCGGCGCGTCCGAGGTCGAGCACATGGCCCGCATCTCGGGCGTCTCGGCGGAGGAGGCCATCCAGCGCATCCACGCGGCCGGCCTCGACTCCTTCGCGGGCGCCGGCGCCGAACTGTTGCCGGCCCGGCCGCGCAAGGCCATCGCCCCGCTCAAGGAGTCCGGCGAGCGCTGGCTGGAGATCATGGAGATCGCCCACAAGCTGGGTGTCGAGTCCACCTCCACCATGCTGATGGGCACGGGCGAGACCAACGCCGAGCGCATCGAGCACATCGCGATGATCCGCGACACGCAGGACCGCACCGGCGGCTTCCGCGCCTTCATCCCGTACACGTACCAGCCCGAGAACAACCACCTCAAGGGCCGGACCCAGGCGACCATCTTCGAGTACCTGCGCATGATCGCCATCGCGCGGCTCTTCCTCGACAACATCGCCCACATCCAGGGCTCCTGGCTGACGGTCGGCAAGGAAGCGGGCCAACTGTCCCTGCACTACGGCGCGGACGACCTCGGCTCGATCATGCTGGAGGAGAACGTGGTCTCCTCGGCCGGTGCCAAGCACCGCTCGAACCGCATGGAGATCATCGAGCTGATCCGCAAGGCGGGCCGCACGCCGGCGCAGCGCGCGACGACGTACGAGCACCTCGTCGTGCACGACGACCCGGCGAACGACCCGGTCGACGACCGCGTCGTCTCCCACATCTCCTCCACCGCCATCGAGGGCGGCACCGCGCACCCCGAGCTGAAGCTCATCTCCTCGAACTGACGCCGCCGAACCCATGCTGACGCTGCACACCGCCGACCTCCTCGTCGCCGGACCGGGTTCGACCCCGCTCCCCGGCGGCGCGGTGCTCGTCGAGGGCGACCGGATCGCCGGGGTGGGCCCGTACGAGGAGCTCGCCGCGGCGCATCCGCACGCCCGGGTCCGGCGCTGGCCCGGGGTGTTGACCCCGGGGCTGCTGGTGCGCGGCGCGGACGAGTTGCTGGAGCGCACGTACTACCCGGACGATCCGTACGAGGTCCCCGAACTCGGTGCCGACCCGATCGGCGGGCAGGCCCTGGCCGCTCTCACGATGACCGAGTCCCGGTGGGGCAACAGCGCCCGGCGCGGGACGCAGAGACTCCTGGCGCGCGGGGTGGTGGCGGTGACCGGCCGGTTCACGATCCCGTCGGTGCGGACCGCGGTGGTGCGGTCGGGTCTGGCGGTCCTGCCGCCGGCGGCGCGCTCCCAAGGGTCGCGGGGGGCGGAGCGGGAAGCCTCCCTGGACCCGTTCGCCGGGCGGGACGCGGCCGAACAGGCCTTCCACGGAGCCCTGGAGCCCGACGCCCCGGCCCGATTCGCGGTGTTCGCGGCGGCCGACCCGGCGGAACTGCTCACCCTGGGCGCGACGAGCTGTGTGGCCACGGTCATCGGGGGACGGCTGCTGCACCGCCGTCGCTGACGTCCCCGGACACGGTGTCGTCGGGCACGTCGTCGTCGAGCCGGCCGCCCTCGCGGGCGAGGGCGGCCAGCAGGCAGACCTGGAGGCGACTCACCCCGCCGAGCTTGTTCCGGATGTTCAGCACGTGGAACTTGACGGTGCTGACGGACAGTTGCAGCGTCGCGGCCAGCTCCGCGTTCGAGGCGCCGGTGGCCAGCCACAGGAACACCGCCGACTCCTGGTCGGTGAGGTGGACCCGCGGCGGCGCCTGCGGGGCGTGGGAGGGGAACCACGACGGGACGCTGAAGCTGACGCTGCGCACGGTTTCCACCCCTTGCCCCCCGGCCGACGCGCTCGGCCCCCTGTCTAAGGGACGTTCGGGCCGGCCAGGTAGGTTCCGGCGGCGTCGAACGGCCAGGCGTTGGCCTTGCAGCCGAGCAGGCCCTTGATCTGTTGCATCATCGCGGGCGCCTGCTTGCCGGGGCCCGGGCAGGTCTCGTGCTCGCGGCCGAGTTCGTGGCCCACCTCGTGGTTGACGATCAGTGCCCGGTACTCCTCGACGGGGCCGTCGAACTGGGGCGACCCCTCCTGCCAGCGCTTGAGGTTCACCACGACGGTGTGACCGGCGCGACAGTTGGTCTCGCCGATCAGCTCGGGCGTGACGACCTCGCACAGCCGGTCGGTGGTGGTGGGGGTGGCGATCTTCACGGTGAAGTCCACCGGTTGGCCGGGGCCGACGAGCCGGAACCCGTACGCGGGATCACGGGTCCAGCCGCGCGGGTCCCCGAGGATCGCCTCGACGGACCTGGCCGCGGCCTCCGGGTCGACTCCGCTGCCCTGCTCGACCTCGGCCCGCCAGCGCAGCGCGCGCCCCTTGCCCTGCGGCGAGCCGGAGGCGGTGGACGCGGCGAAGACCCCGGGCCCGGTGGCCGGAACGGACGGGGACGGCTTCGCCGGGGGCGAGCCCTTCGGCGTGCCCTTGGCCTCGGGCTTCGGCGAGGCCGCCGGGGAGGAGGCCGGCGGCTTGGTCCGCCCGCCGTCCGGGGCCGGCTCGGAGCCGCCGTCGGGCGTGGGTCCGCCCGCTTCGGCCTCCCGGGTGGGGGCGGACGCGGCCGATCGGTCGTCCGCGACCGCGGCGGTCCCGTCCTGCGGGCGCAGGGTGTAGGCGGTCACACAGGCGACGGCGATTGCCGCGGAGCCGATGAGGGTACGGTGCAGTCGTCGCCGCCGTTCGGCGGCTCGGCGCAGGGCGCGCACGTCACCGCGGGAACGTCTGGTCGGATGGCCTTCCGGCATGCAGGAGCTTTCTGTTCGCGTGGTCCACGTCGTCCACGAGCGGGCATTTCATGCGCTTCGTCGACGAACATGGCTTTTGTCCGACCCGTTTCGAGTCACACGCGCACCAGTCAAAGCCGATCCGGCCATCACGCGTAACTGTCCTTCGGGTCAGTTGTGCCCCCGGCGGGTGGCGCCGGGTCCGCCTGCGAGAATGGCAGCCAGACCCGCATCGCACCGCATCGCACCCGAGGGGCCCACGCCAGTGACCAGCGCTTCCCTGGACAAGCAGCCGCACGAAGTCGCCTCCATGTTCGACGGGCTGGCGGCGAACTACGACCTCGTCAACGACGTGCTCTCCCTCGGTCAGGCCCGCCTGTGGCGCAAGGAGGTCGCCAAGGCCGTCGGCGCCCGCCCCGGACACACGATCCTCGACCTGGCCGCCGGAACCGCGACCTCCTCGCTGCCCTTCGCCGCGACCGGCGCGTACGTCGTCCCCTGCGACTTCTCGCTCGGCATGCTCCAGGAGGGCAAGAAGCGGCACTCCTGGCTGCCGCTGACCGCCGGCGACGCGACGAAGCTGCCGTTCAAGGACGACACCTTCGACACCGTGACGATCTCCTTCGGGCTGCGCAACGTCCAGGACACCGACACCGCCCTGCGCGAGCTGTACCGCGTCACGAAGCCCGGCGGCCAGGTCGTCATCTGCGAGTTCTCGCAGCCCACCTGGGCGCCGTTCCGGACGGTCTACACCGAGTACCTGATGCGCGCCCTCCCGCCGGTGGCCCGCGCCATGTCACCCAACCCCGACGCGTACGTGTACCTCGCCGAGTCCATCCGCGCCTGGCCCGACCAGCCGGAACTCGCCGCGCTCCTGCAGAAGGCCGGCTGGTCCAAGGTCGCGTGGCGCAACCTCAGCGGCGGCATCGTGGCCCTGCACCGCGGCGTCAAGGCGTAGGACGCGATGCCCGCCGCGCCCGTCGACGACGCGCCCCCGGGCGCCGCGCCCTCCGGCCCCGCGTTCCTCGGCCCGGAACCCTCCGAGACCGTGCGCTTCGACTACCAGGGACTGCTGGAGCGGATCGCGGCCGACATCGCGCCGGTGATCGGCCGCGGCACCCCGGCCGAGTACATCCCGGCGCTGGCGTCCGTGGACCCGGCACAGTTCGGGATGGCCGTCGTCGACCTCGAAGGCAACGCGTACGGGGTGGGGGACTGGCAGGTCCCCTTCTCCACCCAGTCCATCACCAAGGTCTTCGCGCTCGCCCTGGCCCTCGCGGAGGGCGGCGACAGCCTGTGGGAACGGGTCGGCCGGGAACCCTCCGGCAACCCGTTCAACTCGCTCGTACAGCTGGAGTACGAGAACGGCATCCCCCGCAACCCGTTCATCAACGCGGGCGCCCTCGTCGTCACCGACCGGCTCCAGACCCTGACGGGCGACGCGAGCAGCGAACTCCTGCAGTTCCTGCGGGACGAGAGCGAGAACCCGGCCATAGGGTTCGACGCCGAAGTGGCCGCCTCCGAGCAGGCGCACGGCGACCGCAACGCGGCCGTCGCCCACTTCATGGCCTCCTACGGCAACATCGACAACCCCGTACCTGCCCTGCTGGAGCACTACTTCTGGCAGTGCTCCATCGAGATGACCTGCGCCGACCTGGCCCGCGCCGGACGCGTACTGGCCCGGCACGGGCTGCGCGCCGACGGCACGCGCCTGCTGACGCGCAGCGAGGCCAAGCAGATCAACGCGGTGATGCTGACCTGCGGCACCTACGACGCGGCAGGCGAGTTCGCCTACCGCGTCGGCCTGCCCGGCAAGAGCGGGGTGGGCGGCGGGATCGTCGCCGTCGTCCCCGGCCGGTGCTCGATCGCGGTGTGGAGCCCGGGGCTCGACGCCCAGGGGAACTCGGTCGCGGGTGTGGCGGCCCTCGACCGCTTCACGACGCTGACCGGCCTGTCGGTCTTCTGACCGGCGGATCCGGGCCGGCGTCTACAGCGACAGCGCGTAGCGGCGGGCCGGGTTCCCGTCCGGCATCGTGGACTCCTCGTCCAGGTCCATCCCGAGCCGCTCCGCGACCGCCACCGAACGCACGTTCCGGGCGTCGATCATCGCCACCACGCGCGGCACGCCGGCCGCCCGTACCCGCTCCAGCGTGGCCAGCGCGGACGCGTACGCGTACCCACGGCCCCAGGCGGAGCGCCCCAGCCGCCAGCCGATCTCGATCTCCCCGACCGGCCCCCACTCCTTCTCGGCGGGCCACGGCTGCGCACCGGTGAAACCGATCACGGCGCCCTCCTCGTCCAGCAGGGTCCACAGGCAGTAGCCGAGCCGGGCGTCGTGCAACCGCTGGCGGGCGGTGAACTCCTCGTACATGGACAGCTCGGCGGGGCCACCGAGGAACTCCATCACCTCCGTGTCGGCGAAGACCTGGTGCCAGGCACGGGCGTCCTCGTCGATGGGCACGCGCAACTGCACGGTGGGAAGCGGCCGGGCGGGCGAGGTGGTCATCGGAGGCACCCTTCGGATCGTGATCTCTCTCGCTGCATAGACTGCACGTGTCCGGTGCCGTTGGGCACCCTTTATCGAGCCTTCGGGAGACCCCGCAGTGACCGAGCCCCTCTCCGAACACTCCGCGGACGTGATCGTCGTCGGGGCCGGGCCCGCCGGCTCGACCACCGCGTACTACCTCGCCAAGGCCGGATTGGACGTCCTGCTCCTGGAGAAGACCTCCTTCCCCCGCGAGAAGGTCTGCGGCGACGGCCTGACCCCGCGCGCCACCAAGCAACTGGTCGCCATGGGCATCGACGTCTCCGAGGAGGCCGGCTGGCTCCGCAACAAGGGCCTGCGGATCATCGGCGGCGGGCAGCGGCTCCAGTTGGACTGGCCGGAACTCGCCTCCTTCCCGGACTACGGACTCGTCCGCAAGCGCGACGACTTCGACGAGACCCTGGCCCGCCAGGCCCAGAAGGCGGGCGCCCGCCTCTACGAGCGCTGCAACGTCGGCGAACCCGTCCGCGACCCGCGCACCGGCCACATCACCGGCGTGCAGGCGAAGCTCGGCGAGGAGAAGACCCCCGTCACCTTCAGCGCCCCGCTGGTCGTCGCGGCCGACGGAAACTCCTCGCGGATCTCCCTCGCGATGGGCCTGCACCGCCGCGAGGACCGCCCGATGGGCGTCGCCGTCCGTACGTACTTCACCTCGCCCCGTCACGACGACGACTACCTGGAGTCCTGGCTGGAGCTGTGGGACCGGCGCGGCGCGCAGGACCGGCTGCTGCCCGGCTACGGCTGGATCTTCGGCATGGGCGACGGCACGTCCAACGTCGGCCTGGGCATCCTCAACTCCTCCTCCGCGTTCAAGGAGCTGGACTGGCGCGAGGTCCTCAAGGCCTGGTGCGCGTCCATGCCGGAGGACTGGGGCTACACCCCCGAGAACATGACGCAGCCGATCCGCGGCGCGGCCCTGCCGATGGCCTTCAACCGCCAACCCCACTACACCAAGGGCCTGCTGCTCGTCGGCGACGCCGGCGGTCTCGTCAACCCGTTCAACGGCGAGGGCATCGCCTACGCGATGGAGTCCGGCCAGATCGCCGCCGAGGTCATCGTCCAGGCACACGCCCGCGCCACCCCGGCCCAGCGCGAACTGGCCCTGCACAACTACCCGAAGGTCCTCAAGGAGACGTACGGCGGCTACTACACGCTGGGCCGCGCCTTCGTGAAGCTGATCGGCAACCCGAAGGTCATGAAGATCGCCGCACAGCGCGGTCTGACCCACCCGGTGCTGATGCGCTTCACGCTCAAGATGCTGGCCAACCTGACCGACCCCACGGGCGGCGACGCGATGGACCGCGTCATCAACGGCCTCTCGAAGGTGGCGCCGAAGGCCTGATCGCGACGGGCCGGGCCGCTCGTCGGCTAGTCGAGCGGCCCGGCCCGTGGAGTGATCTTGAGGTGCCTACTCACCACTCCAGTTCCGCCTGCCGCCGCGCTTCCGCGGAGACGAGGCCGAACGCCATGCGGTCGGCAGCCACTACCTCACGGAGCCTCTGTGCGGCGAGCCGCTCCTCCAGGGCTTCGGCCACGACGAAGGGGGAGCCGCTCTTGCCGGTGCGCTCCTCGACTTCCTCGATCAACGATTGCGCCGGCGACACGGATCTCCTGCCTGCCCGCCCGGCGGCCTGGTGGTGGGCTCCATGGCTGCTCATACCTGAAACGTAATACCGCCGGTAGGGAATCTCCTGGTCGATCTCCACCTCGGTGGAACCAAGGTGGCCCCGAAGGCCCGATCATTCAGCCGAGTTGGCGGGACAGCCGCTGAACCGCAGGCGGCGCGCGAGCGGGGCGTTGTCCACGGCGTCAGATGGGGAGCGTCCAGCTTGGCCCGTGCGGCAGGTCGAGCCAGACCTTCTGTGCGTCTGACGTGATCGTCATTCCGAAGGCGGACAGGTGTGGCGAGCCGTGGCTCCGCCACTGCATGAGCGCGTCCTCGATGGTGCTCCACAGGTCGAGCGGACCGCGCCGGACGACGGTCCAGCCCTTCCCGTCGGCCGCCGGTCGCGTTCGGGCCTGCGAACCAGTGGCCACGTCGAGCAGGATCTGTTCGTTCCCCATGCCGAGGCGCTCGGCCGAGGGTGCGGCGAGCTGTCCGACGAATCGACCGGTCCAGTCGTCGAGCAGGGCGGGGTCGATCCGGCTCGGCCGCTCTTCCCCGGGCAGTAGCTCGAACGGTCCGTGCGGCGGCCGGTCATGGGGGCGAGCGATCATGAATGAGGTGTATCCGGGCAGGAAGCGGCCTTCCGCGACTCCGTTCGCCTCGACCGTGAGGCGAACGAGCCCGTGCGCGACGCCCCAGCCGGACAGGGTGACGAGCAGCGTCCCCCCGGTGTCGATCTGCCGGAGCAGGCCGTAGGAGAGAAGGGGACGGGGACCGGTGAGCAGCTGATCAGGCTTTGGTCCTGGCGCCAGTCGAGGTGATCGCCGTCGGTGTCGATCCGGCTCGCGAAGACCTCTTCCCCGACGGCGGCGAGCCGAATACCGAGGCCCGAGTGTTCGTGTGCGTCATGGATGACGAGGCCGGCAACCCGCTGCCCGCGGAACTCCCCGAGATGTCGACCACCGGCCAGAGCGGGCGAGGGCTGCGGCTGATCGCCGAGTACGCCGAAGGCTGGGACGTGATCCAGGGGAACGGGCCGCACAAGACGGTGTGGTTCAGCCTGGCGGTCGAGAACCGGGTGGGAACGAGCGAGGCGAGCAGGTGACCCTCGGGTCAGTCCGCGGGCGGGCGGGCGGGGGCGTGCGCCGAGCGGGCCGGTCCGGCGGGGGAGCCTCCGCTCCGGGCCGGGGTGGTCCGGTCGGGGTGGCCGTCCGCGCACCCGTCCTCGTACGGAGCGCTGTGCACGGTCCGCACGCAGCGGGCCAACAGCACCACCCCGCACACCAGCAGGGCGACCGAGGCCGTCCAACCGAGCCCGAGCGTGACGGGGTGCCCCGGCTTCGCCCAGGGGCGGGCGGTGGTCAGCAACCAGCCACCGACCGCGAGCAGGGCCAGACCCGCGGCGGCGGGCAACGCGGTGGGGTCCCCGGTGCCGCGGTCGGCGACCTCGGCGTTCTCGGCGGGCCGTCGGGTGAGCACGGGACCACCACCTCCAGGGTCGTTGACGGTCGGGCGAGCGCCCCGACTATCTTCGCAGGGCCTCGGCCGGTTCGATACGGGCCGCCCGCCAGGCCGGGTAGAGCCCGGCCGACAAGCCGGTGAGGAGCCCGGTGAGCGGGGCGGCCGCGACGGTGGCGGGATGGATCACCGGAGTCCAGTCGCGGGCCAGCGAGACGGCGACCACCGTCAGTTCGCCCAACGACGTGCCGACCAGCCCGCCGAGCGTGCCCAGGGTCGCGGACTCGGTGAGGAACTGGGCCGCTATGTGCCGCCCCCGGGCGCCCAGCGCACGGCGCAGCCCGATCTCCGACGTCCGCTCCAGCACCGCGACGAGCGTGGTGTTGGCGATGCCGACCGCGCCGATGACCAGACAGATCCCGGCGAGCAGCAGGAACAGGGCGCTCAGGTCGGAGGTCACGCCGGACCGCAGCAGCCGGGGGTCCGGGGGCGGTACGGCCTTCAGGTACTCGGGGTGGTCGGGCCGCAGCGCGAGCGGGGCGAGCTCCGCGGCCTGCCGGGCGGCGCCCAGCTCGGTGTCGAGGAGCATGGTGGCGCCGCCGGGCTCGGGCGGCCCCCACAACTCCCGGGCGGTGGCCCGGGGCACGAGGACGGAGAGCAGGTTCTCCGGCTTGCGTTCCACGTCGGCGATGACGCCCGCCACGGTGAACGGCTCCTCGCCGATGTAGAGCGCGGGGCGGGTCGTCAGGGTGGTGATGCCGAGGCGTTCGGCGACCCCGCTGCCGATGAGCACGACACGCTGCCGGCTCCGCTCGGCGAACTCGTCGTAGAGCCGGCCCTCCCGGAGGGTGGGCACCAGGGCGGCGACGGCCCCCGGGGAGGCGGCGACGACCGCGGTGCCGGTGGTGGTGCCCGTGGTGGTGGTGCCGCCGGCGGCGGCGGGCAGGACGCCGATCGTCGTGCCCGGATCGAGCCGTACGGTCCACAGCGTTCCGGCGTTGCGGATGCCCGCGACGTCGCGCAGCCGCTCCTCCGCGTCGGCGGGGAAACCGGAGCCGGCGAACTCGTTCACCTCGGGGGCGACGTCCTCGATGGTCACCTCGGTGGCGGTGAGCACGTTGAACCGGCCGTCGATCTGCGAGGAGATGGTGGCGGTCAGGCCGAGGACGGCCACGAAACTGCCGACGCCGAGCACGGTTCCCAACGCGGTGAGGACGGCCCGCCCGGGGCGGCGCAGCATGCCGGCGAGCGCTTCGGACAGGGCGTCCCGGGCGGCCAGCCCGGTCGGCTCGATGCGCGCACGGTCACCGATCTCCGCGCCGTTGTGCGTGCCTGTGCCTGTGCCGTGGTGCGTGTTCGCGCCGTCGTGCGTGTCCGCGCCGTGTCCCGTGGCCGCACCGTCGTGTGTGTTCGTGCCGTCGCGCCTGGTCACGGGCTCACCCGCTCGCGCAGCCGGCCGTCGCGGACGGTGACGGTCCGCCGGCCGCGTGCCGCGACCTCGGCGTCGTGCGTGATCACCATGACGGTCATCCCCGCCGCGTGCAGCTCGTCCAGCAGCGCCAGTACGGAGGCGGCGTTGGCGGAGTCGAGGTTGCCGGTGGGTTCGTCGCACAGCAGCAGCGAGGGCCGCCCGACGAGTGCCCGGGCGATGGCCACGCGCTGGCGCTCGCCGCCGGAGAGCCGACCGGGGACGGCCGCCGCCCGGTGGCCCAGGCCGACCTGGTCGAGTGCGGCGCGGGCCCGGGTGAGGCGCTGCGCGCGCGGGACGGAGGTGTAGAGCATGGCGAGGGAGACGTTCTCCAGGGCGCTGCGGTGGGGCAGCAGGTGGAAGGACTGGAACACGAACCCGATGCGGCGGCCGCGCAGGGCGGTGCGGGCGTGGTCGGGCAGCCGCCCGGTGTCGATCCCGTCGAGGAGGTAGCGGCCGGAGGTGGGGGAGTCCAGGAGTCCCGCCACGTTGAGGAAGGTGGACTTCCCCGAGCCGGAGGGGCCGACGATGGTGACGAACTCGCCGCGCCGCACCGTCAGGTCGCAGGACTTGAGCGCCTCGACGGGCGGCGGCCCCGGGTAGGTGAGGGCCACCGCGCGGAACTCGATGACGGGGGCGTCGGGGCGGTCGGCGACGTCGGGGGTGCCCGGGACGGGATCGTCGGAGGCGCCGCCGGACCGTCGGCGGGCGCGCGGGAGGAACCTCACTCGGCCGGCCTTCGCGGCGACCCGGTGCCCTTCGGGTCCCGACCGCCTTGGCCGTCCCGACCGCCCTGCCCGTTCCCGCCGTCCTGCCCGTTCCCGCCGTCCTTGGGGGCGGCCCCGATGACGACCTTGGCGCCGGCGGTGAGCGCGCCGGCCCGCACCGGGGTCACCGCCACGTAGCCGTCGCCGCTGGTGCCCACCCGGACCTCGATGCGCCGCGGCGTGCCGTCGCCGCCCACGGCGGTGACGACCGTGCCCCCGTCCGCGGTGGCGGAGACCGCGGTGACGGGAACCACGAGGGCCTGCCCGTCGGTCGAGGCGGACTCGATGGTCAGTCGTACGTCCTGACCGGCGAGAGCGGGGGGCAGCGGTCGGTCCGCGCGGACGACCATGCGGAAGCCGAGATCGCCGCCCTTGCCCGCGGCGTCGCCCTGGCCGCCCTGCCCGGGCTGCTGCCCGCCCGCCGGCCGGCCGGTCGAGCGTTCGCCGGCGACCAGCGCGACCTTGCCCCGGGCATCGAGCCCCGTGGCCTCGGAGGCGATCACCACGCTCATGCCGGCGCGCAGGAGCTGCTTCTTGTCGTCCTTCAGGTACGTCTCGACGACGAGTTCACCGGCGGACAGGGTGAGCACCGGCCCGGAGACGGGGCCGCCCACCCGGCCGGCGATCCCGCTGACCCGGGCGGGGAAGGAGCCGAGGATCACGGTCTCGGAGGCGGGGAGCATCGGCCCGTCGGCGGCCTCGACCGATGCCAGCTCGGCGCGGGCGTCGGCGAGGGCCTGCCGGGCGCGCGCGAGGGCCCGACCGGAGTCACCCTCGCCGCCGCCGCTCTTGCCGGCCGTCCTACCGACACCGGTCGTCTCGCCGTCACCGGCGCCGGAGGCGGGGCCGGCCGAGGGGCTGCCGGTGGCCGGCGTGCCGGAACGTCCCCCGGCCCCGGCCCCGTTCCCGGCCCCGGCCCCGTTCCCGGCACCGGCCCCGGTCCCGGCGTCGGCCGAGGCGTCCTCGACGGCCCACTGCGCCGTCCGTACGGCCTGCCGCGCGGCCTTGACCGCCTCGCCGCCGTCCGCCACGGCGGGCAGCGGGTCGTACCCGATGGCCCGGTAGCGGGCGGTGAGCGCGGCCTTCGTACCGGCTCCGAACACGCCCTTCGCGTCGGCGCCGGTCCCGTGTCCGAGCGCGCGCAGCGCCTGCTGGAGCTGGGCGACGTCGTCGCCGGTGGAACCCGGCCTGAGGTCGCGGTAGACGGGCAGGGTCCCCTTCAGGGCGAACACCGGACGCCCGGAGACCTCCGCCAACAGTTGCCCGGCGGCGACCGCGTCCCCGGCCTTGAGCGGCAGCTTCGTGACGACGGCCGCTGCCGCGCCCTCGCCGGCGCGCGGCTGGGGGGCCACGTCGACGCTCTGGTCGGCCACGACCGTCCCGCGCGTCACCACGGTCCGCGCGAGCACCCGCTGCTCGACCTCGGCGGTCAACAACCCCTGCGCGGGCGGCCCGGTCTCCGCCGCGACCTGCGCGGGCGATTTCACCAGCACGGTGGCCAACAGCCCACCGACCGCCACGAGCGCGGCTCCGGCGACGACGCCGAGGACCACCCGGCGCCCCCGACCGAGCGCCCCGGAGCCGAGCGCCCCGGAGCCGAGCGCCCCGGAGTCAGGTGCGTCCTGCGCGGCGTCGGCCGTGCCGGCCGACCCGTCCCCGCCCGGGTCCCGCGCGTCCCCGTCGCCCGGTTCCACCACATCCCCGCCCGGTTCCACCCCGTCCCCGCCCGGTTCCACCGCGACGTCCCCCGGTTCGTTCACCCGCCGAGCACGCCGTTGCCGCCGGAGCCCTTGTCGGGGCGGCACTTGCGGGTCGCCTCGGCGTGCTTCGTCCGCAGTTCGGCCGTCTGCTCAGGGGTCACGGCCCGAGGGTCGTACGTACCCGTCGCCGGGTCCGGGTCCGGGTACCAGGAGACGCCCTCGGCCCGCAGGCACCTGGCCTCCTCGCGGGCGGCGGCCAGCACCTCGGGGTCGACCTTCGTGACGGGCGTCTGCTTCGGGGCCTTGCTCTCGCAGGCCTTCTCGGCGGCGGCGAGGTTGTCGTGCGGCTTGTCCTTGTCCACCCGGGGTGTACCCGAGTCGAGGAGGACGATCGGCACGCCGTGTTCCTTGAGGCAGTCGTAGTAGGCGACCTCCTCCCGGCTGGGCGGCGGGCTGTCGCTCGCGGAGGGTTCCTTCCCGCCGGAGCACGCACCGAGCACGAGAGCCAGGGCGAGGACGGTGACGGGCACGTACTTGCGCATATGGGCGCTTCCCTCGGGGTGCGGACGTGGATGAGGGCGCCGCAGAGCGATATGACGTGCGAACGCAATTCGCGATCATAGAGAGGGGCCTGCGGACACACAAGTTCCGTTTGATGAACGCTTTTTGACAGTCCGTTGGCTGGGATATCGGCTTGTGCCCGGAACCGCTCTGCACTTGAATCCCGCTGGGCGTCGCGCTGTTGGCGTCGAGATCATTTTGTTGTTCCCACAGTGAGGAATGTGCAAATGAACAAGAACAAGCGCGTCCTGCGTCTCGCGCTCGCCCCGGTGGCCGTCGCCGGCGCCCTGCTCGTGTCGACGGCCTCACCCGCTTCCGCGTGGGTGCACGACGGGTACCTGGAGCAGTTCGAGTTCGGGCTGTACTGGGACTCCGGCCAGAGAGGGTGCGTCTTCGACAGCAACAACGACGACGACAACCTGAACAACGACACGTTCCACGGCCCCTCGGGCTGCGGCGGCCTCGGCAAGGGCGTGAACGACAACACGTACTCGTACAAGAGCCTGGACATCAAGGGCCGCCACGTCTACACCAACAGCAACTACGGCGGGATCCAGGGCTCCGTCCCCGCCGGTCACACCGGCGACGCGTCCAGCAACTTCAAGAACTCGATCAGCTCCCTTCGCTGGTACTGAGCCGCTCGCACCCCCGGAGGAACCGCTGATGCACCACGCCCGGCGCCGCCGGACCCTCGCCGCCGCCCTCCTGACGGCCACGGCCGTCCTGGTGGGCGGTTGCGCGGGCGACGACGGGGCGAAGGGCAAGGGCGCCCGCGAACCCGCGCTCGGCCCCGTCGCCGCGAACCCCGCCGGCTCCGCCCTCTCCCTCCCCCTGGACGCCTACACGGACTCGGACGCCGAAGCCCGGCGGATGGAGGCGGTGCAGAACCGGCTCATCGCCCTGTGCATGGCCCGGTACGGATTCGCCTACGAGCCGCCGGCGAGCCGGGCCGACACCGGGGGAGGGGCCGAACAGGGCCGCCACGGCGCCCTGTTCGGGGTCGCCGATCCCGCGCAGGCGGCGGCCCGCGGCTATGCCGACGCCTCCGGGGCGGGGGACTCGGCCAAGCCGGCCCCGCCGCAACTCACCGAGAGCGCGACCGCGGTGCTGTTCGGTACCCGGCAGGGCGAGACGACCCCCTCCGGGCCGGACCCGAGGACCCAGGAGGAGGCCGAACGGACCGACAGCGGGATCGAGGCCGGCGGGCAGCGGGTGCCGGCCGGCGGCTGCCTGCGCGAGGGGTACCGCAAGCTGTACGCGCCCACCAAGGACAGCGTCGACCTGCTCTTCTCCTTCGGCCTCGCCTCCGAGGCGCACACCCGCTCCCAGAAGGACTCCCGGGTGGTCGCCGTCCTGAAGGACTGGTCCGCGTGCATGGAGGAGGCCGGATACGACGGTGTCGGCACTCCGTACGAGGTCGTCGAGAAGCTGGGCCTGGAGGCGGACAAGGCCGGCCCCAAGGCGGTCGCCGTCGCCGGCGAGGACGTCGCCTGCAAGCGCGAGGTGAACCTGGTGGGCGTGTGGGCGGCCGTCGAGACCGCCTACCAGCAAGGGCTCGTGGAGGAGAACGCGGAGACGCTCGCGCTCTACAGGAAACAGCGCGACGCCCGATTCAAACTGGCGGCCTCACTCGCCTGACCCGCCACGCCACGACACGACCCCGGCCTTCGCGGCCGGGGCCGTGTGCGTCGTGACGGGTATTCCGCACGGAATCGCGCATTCCCGCGTCGGGAAGCGAGCACGGAAAAGCGGACGGGAAACCCGGCGGGAGTCGAGGGTGCCGTCCGCCGGCGCACCCGCAATTTCGGCCAGGGGAACGTGAAATCGACCCGATGGCGGCGGCTTCTGTTCCCCGATCGGGCCCGGGCACGCGAAAGGACGGGCACGAAAAGGGACGCGGGCACGAAAAGGGACGCGGGCACGAAAAAGGACGCGGCATGCGAAACGTCGCGGACAGGCGAAGAGGCGCGGGCATCCCAAACGACGCGGGCATCCCAAACGACGCGGGCATGCGGAAGGGCCGGTACTCCACCCCCGAGCGGGGGAGTACCGGCCCTTTCCGCGCACGCGCGGTCAGCCGCGGGGTGTCCGAGGGTGCCTGAAGGCTCCTCAGGGCGTCCGAGAGCGGTTCGGACGACCCGGAGGGTCCCACACAAGGCCCCAGGCACCTCTGGACGCCCGGGAAGGCTTCAGAGACGGCGACGGCTCAAGAGGCAGCGACAACTCAAGAGACGCGACGACTCAGAGGACGCGGACGGCGCCCGTCGGCATGTCGTAGCTCAGGTTGCGCTCGACGACACCGGTGCTGGGGTTCTGCGCACCGACGAACTTGCCGCCGCCGACGTAGATGGCGACGTGGTACGCGCTGCCCTTGGCACCCCAGTACAGGATGTCGCCCGGCTGGAGGTTGCTCAGCGACACCGAGGTGCCGGCCGTGGACTGCGCCTGCGACACACGGTCGAGGGTGATCCCGGCCTGGCGGTACGCGGCCTGGACGAGACCGGAGCAGTCGTACGCGGAGGAGCCGGTGGCGCCACTGACGTACGCCTTGCCGACCTGCGCGCGGGCGAAGTCGACGATGGCCGCGGCGGAGCCGGTGGCCGGCCTCGACGTGCTGCCGCCCTCGTCGGAGTCGCCACCCGAGTTGTGTCCGGGGGAGAAGGAATCGTCGTCCGAGGCGGAGGCGTTCGCCAGCGAGGAGCGGGCGGAGCTGCGGTTGGCGCGGTCGGCCTCGGCCTTGCGCGCCTGCTCCTCCTTGGCCTTCTTCTCGGCGTCGGCCTTCTGCTGGGCGTCTTCCTTCGCCTGCTTCGCCTCGGCGGCGGCGCCCGTGCGGGCGTGCTCCTCCTGGACGTTCAGCTCGCCTTCGACGGCGGCGGCGCGGGTGTTCTCGGCGGCCGTGGTGACGGCCGTCGCGACATCGGCGCTCAGGTCCAGGTCGAGGACGGGCATTTCGAGCGTCGTCTCGGCCACGGGCTCTGACGGGGACGCGCTCGCGGTGCCGGCCATGGCGAGGGTGCTGAGGACGCCACCGGCGATGCCGGCGCGGACCGCGAGCTTGGAGGCGCTGCGGCGGGGCTTCCGGTGGCTGGGTGTGTGAGCGGTGTGGGACATGGGACTAACCGCTATCAGGGGGCGGCCGGTCGCTTCAAGAAACGTGGTGTGCGCCACAGTTGTGCGCGAAGGCCGCGAACCGGACGCGTCGCGGCCGTTATTGACGCGGTAACGGGCGAAACGGACACACCCTCACAAGCCTGTGATCATGGGGTTTCCGCGATAAGTCCCAATTGATCCGGCGCCTACCATTCCGCCGGACAGTTGGCCAAGCCCTCTTTCGGCGGCGCGGATTCCACGTGACGCAGGTCACAGTTACCTACCGCTGTGCGGGCACTGTGGCCGCTCCGTGACCCGCCTGTGAGGTTCCCGTGCGGTTCGTGAACGGATGCACACGATCCGCGTGCCCTTCACCCGGCCGCCCATCCCCCTTTACCCGGGCCGGCCCGACGTCCACTCGACTCCTCCCGAACCCCTCGTTCGGGGGGCGTGGATCCCCTTATCACTGCTGTGGCAGTGGTGCCAATTTGCTTGCACTGGCCAACGTTTGATAGTGCGCACCCCCTTCCACCTGCAACGAAGGGGCCGGATGTCACCTTTGGTGATCATGTGGATGCCTTGCGTATGAAGATCACCACTCATCGGACTTCATGATCGTTCGTCAGGTGGTGGAGATCACAAACTCGGTGTTGTTACCCGTGTCGCAGATCACAGACCGGCAGGCATAAGATGCGCACCAGTCCGGCTTGTGAACTGCCTCACATGCGATCCCCTTCCACTCGGGTGATCTTCGCGGGAGGCGGGTCACTCGGCGCCGGCACAGCGGTCCAACGGTCAAGGACGACTGGAAGGAGCGAGGAGCGTGAATGCGTACGCGCCCATCCTCGTGCTCGGCGCCCTCGGCGCAGGGTTTGCGATCTTCTCCGTGGTCATGGCCACGCTGATCGGCCCAAAGAGGTACAACCGGGCAAAACTTGAAGCGTACGAGTGCGGCATCGAGCCCACTCCGGTGCCGGCCGGTGGCGGTCGCTTCCCCATCAAGTACTACCTGACGGCGATGCTCTTCATCGTCTTCGACATCGAGATCGTCTTCCTCTACCCCTGGGCGGTCACCTTCGACTCCCTGGGGATCTTCGGGCTCGTCGAGATGTTGCTCTTCGTGCTCACCGTCTTCGTCGCCTACGCCTACGTGTGGCGCCGCGGCGGCCTGGAATGGGACTGAGGGGCTGAATTTTCCATGGGACTGGAAGAGAAGCTGCCGAGCGGCTTTCTGCTGACGACCGTCGAACAGGCCGCGGGCTGGGTGCGCAAGTCATCCGTCTTCCCGGCCACCTTCGGTCTGGCGTGCTGCGCCATCGAGATGATGACCACCGGAGCGGGCCGGTACGACCTGGCCCGCTTCGGCATGGAGGTCTTCCGCGGCTCACCGCGCCAGGCCGACCTGATGATCGTGGCCGGCCGGGTCAGCCAGAAGATGGCGCCGGTGCTGCGGCAGGTGTACGACCAGATGCCCGCTCCCAAGTGGGTCATCTCCATGGGCGTTTGCGCCTCGTCGGGCGGAATGTTCAACAACTACGCGATCGTCCAGGGCGTCGACCACATCGTCCCCGTGGACATCTACCTGCCCGGTTGCCCGCCCCGCCCCGAGATGCTGATGGACGCGATCCTCAAGCTCCACCAGAAGATCCAGGGCGGAAAGCTCGGCGTGAACCAGGAAGAGGCGGCGCGCGAGGCGGAGGAGGCGGCCCTCAAGGCCCTCCCCACCATCGAGATGAAGGGGCTCCTTCGGTGAGCGACGACCCGGCCGTGCACAACGGCAACGGCAGCGGGGACGGGAACAACGTTCCCGCCCCCAGGGGCACCACCGGCCCCGAGGTGATCGGCGTCCGCAAGGGCATGTTCGGCGCCGCGGCCGGCGGGGACACCAGCGGCTACGGCGGCCTCGTCCGCACCGTGGCCATGCCCGGCGCGACGAGCCGCCCGTACGGTTCCTGGTTCGACGAGGTCGCCGACGAGTTCGAGGGCGCCCTGGAGGAACAGGGCCTGGTCCCCGGGCACGCCATCGAGAAGACGGTCGTCGACCGGGGCGAGCTGACCTTCCACGTGGCCCGCGAGCACCTCGTGCGCGTCGCACGGACCCTGCGCGACGACCCGGCCCTGCGCTTCGAGCTCTGCACCGGCGTCAGCGGGGTCCACTTCCCCGGGGACAAGGGCCGCGAACTGCACGCCGTCTACCACCTGCGCTCGCTCACCCACGGGCGGATCCTGCGCCTGGAGGTGTCCGTCCCGGACGCCGACCGGCACCTGCCGTCGCTCGTCGAGGTCTATCCGACCAACGACTGGCACGAGCGCGAGGCGTACGACTTCTTCGGCCTGATCTTCGACGGCCACCCGGCCCTCACCCGAATCATGATGCCGGACGACTGGCAGGGGTTCCCCCAGCGCAAGGACTACCCGCTCGGTGGCATCGCCATCGAGTACAAGGGCGCCCAGATCCCGGCTCCCGACCAGAGGAGGTCGTACAGCTGATGTCCACGTCCAACCACGCCTCCTCCAGGGAGACCACCGAGGGCCTCGTCTACACCGTCACCGGTGGCGACTGGGACGAGATCGTCCAGTCGGCGGCCCGCGCGGACGACGAGCGGATCGTCGTCAACATGGGCCCCCAGCACCCCTCCACCCACGGCGTGCTCCGCCTGATCCTGGAGATCGACGGCGAGACCGTCACCGAGGCCCGCTGCGGCATCGGGTACCTCCACACCGGCATCGAGAAGAACCTCGAATTCCGGAACTGGACGCAGGGCACCACCTTCGTGACGCGCATGGACTACCTGACGCCGTTCTTCAACGAGACCGCGTACTGCCTGGGCGTCGAGAAGCTGCTCGGCATCACCGAGCAGATCCCGGACCGCGCCACCGTCATCCGCGTCCTGCTGATGGAACTCAACCGGCTCTCCTCCCACCTGGTGTGCATCGCCACCGGCGGCATGGAGCTGGGCGCGACCACGATCATGATCTACGGGTTCCGCGACCGCGAGCTGATCCTCGACGTGTTCGAGCTGATCACCGGCCTGCGGATGAACCACGCGTTCATCCGCCCCGGCGGACTGGCCCAGGACCTGCCCCCGGGCGCCATGGACCAGCTGCGCGACTTCGTGAAGACCATGAAGAAGAACCTGCCGGAGTACGACAAGCTCGCCACCGGCAACCCCATCTTCAAGGCCCGCATGCAGGACGTCGGCTACCTCGACCTGACCGGCTGCATGGCGCTCGGCGCCACCGGCCCGATCCTGCGCTCCGCCGGCCTCCCGCACGACCTGCGCAAGACGGACCCGTACTGCGGCTACGAGACCTACGAGTTCGACGTGCCGACCACCGAGTCCTGCGACTCCTACGGCCGGTTCCTGGTCCGCCTGGAGGAGATGCGCCAGTCGCTGCGGATCGTCGAGCAGTGCCTGGAACGCCTGGAGCCGGGCCCGGTCATGGTCGCCGACAAGAAGATCGCCTGGCCGGCGCAGCTGGCCATGGGCCCCGACGGGCTCGGCAACTCGCTCGACCACATCAGGAACATCATGGGCACCTCCATGGAGGCCCTCATCCACCACTTCAAGCTGGTGACCGAGGGCTTCCGGGTGCCGGCCGGGCAGGTGTACGCGGCCGTCGAGTCCCCCAAGGGCGAGCTCGGCGTCCACGTCGTCTCCGACGGCGGCACCCGCCCCTACCGGGTCCACTTCCGCGACCCGTCCTTCACCAACCTGCAGGCCATGGCCGCGATGTGCGAGGGCGGCCAGATCGCCGACGTGATCGTCGCCGTCGCCTCCATCGACCCCGTGATGGGAGGCGTCGACCGATGACGACCGCGTTTTCCGGCGGGGACACCCCTCCGGCCCCCCTCAGCCTGGGCATGCCCCAGCTGCCGGCCCCCGACTATCCGGCGGAGGTGCGCGAGCGGCTCGCGGCGGACACCGCCGAGGTCATCGCCCGCTACCCCGACAGTCGCTCCGCGCTGCTGCCGCTGCTGCACCTGACCCAGTCCGAGGAGGGCTACGTCTCGCGCACCGGCATCCGCTTCTGCGCCGAGGTGCTGGGCCTGACCACCGCCGAGGTCACGGCCGTCGCGACCTTCTACACCATGTACCGGCGCAAGCCGTCCGGCGACTACCAGGTGGGCGTCTGCACGAACACCCTGTGCGCGGTGATGGGCGGCGACGCGATCTTCGACGAGCTCAAGGAACACCTGGGCGTCGGGAACAACGAGACCACCCCCGACGGCAAGGTCACGCTGGAGCACATCGAGTGCAACGCGGCCTGCGACTTCGCCCCGGTGGTGATGGTCAACTGGGAGTTCTTCGACAACCAGACCCCCCAGTCGGCCAAGGCACTGGTGGACGACCTGCTGGCCGACCGCCCGGTCGAACCGACCCGCGGCGCGCCGCTGTGCACGTACAAGGAGACGGCCCGGATCCTGGCCGGGTTCCCCGACGAGCGCGAGGGCGCGGTCGAGGCGACCGGCGGAGCGGGCCCGGCCTCGCTGATCGGGCTGCGGCTCTTCCGCGGCGAGGCCCCCCAGCAGGGCGGCCGGGTGGTCGCCCCGCGCGGCGAGGCCCCGCACGACGCGCCGATGCCCGGCTCCCGGCACCTCAGCTCGCACGACGCGCCACAGGAGACGTCGGCGTCCGACCCCGACCACCCGGCCGGACCGGCAGCCGAGGAGGGGGAGTGATGACGATGGCACCCGAGATCAGCGAGAACGGCACCAGCCCGGAGAAGCTCCTGGCGCCCGTGCTGTCGGCGTTCTGGGACGAGCAGCGGTCCTGGACGCTGGAGACCTACCGGCGTCACGAGGGATACGAGGGCCTGCGCAAGGCGCTCGCGATGACCCCGGACGACCTGATCGCCTACGTGAAGGACTCCGGTCTGCGCGGGCGCGGCGGCGCGGGCTTCCCCACCGGGATGAAGTGGCAGTTCATCCCGCAGGGCGACGGCAAGCCGCACTACCTCGTCGTGAACGCGGACGAGTCGGAGCCGGGAACCTGCAAGGACATCCCCCTCCTCTTCGCGAACCCGCACTCCCTCATCGAGGGAATGATCATCGCCTGTTACGCGATCCGGTCGACGCACGCCTTCATCTACCTGCGCGGCGAGGTCGTGCCGGTGCTGCGCCGCCTGCACGAGGCCGTGCGCGAGGCGTACGAGGCCGGCTACCTCGGCAAGGCCGAAGATCGCGAAAAGAGTGGCTTCGGGAGCGGACTCGACCTCGACATCACGGTGCACGCGGGAGCGGGCGCCTACATCTGCGGCGAGGAGACGGCACTGCTCGACTCCCTCGAAGGCCGGCGCGGTCAGCCCCGGCTGCGTCCCCCCTTCCCCGCCGTCGAGGGGCTCTACGCCTGCCCCACTGTCGTCAACAACGTCGAGTCCATCGCCTCGGTTCCCGCGATCCTGAACAAGGGCAAGGACTGGTTCAAGGCGATGGGGACCGAGAAGTCCCCCGGCTTCACGCTGTACTCGCTCTCCGGGCACGTCTCGGGACCCGGCCAGTACGAGGCCCCCCTCGGGATCACCCTGCGCCAGCTCCTCGACATGAGCGGCGGGATGCGCCCCGGGCACCGGCTGAAGTTCTGGACCCCGGGCGGTTCCTCCACCCCGATGTTCACGGACGAGCACCTCGACGTCCCCCTCGACTACGAGGGCGTGGGCGCCGCCGGCTCGATGCTCGGCACCAAGGCGCTCCAGTGCTTCGACGAGACGACCTGCGTGGTGCGGGCCGTCACCCGCTGGACCGAGTTCTACGCCCACGAGTCCTGCGGCAAGTGCACCCCCTGCCGCGAGGGCACGTACTGGCTCGTCCAGCTGCTCCGCGACATCGAGGCCGGCAAGGGCGTCATGTCCGACCTCGACAAGCTGAACGACATCGCCGACAACATCAACGGCAAGTCGTTCTGCGCGCTCGGCGACGGCGCCGCCAGCCCGATCTTCTCCTCGCTCAAGTACTTCCGCGAGGAGTACGAGCAGCACATCACGGGCAAGGGCTGCCCCTTCGACCCCAGGAAGTCGACCCTCTGGGCTGACACGGAGGTGAACGCATGACCGTCACCACTAACGCCCCCGCCGGTGGCGGCGAGGCGGCGGTGCCGCCGGAGAACACGGTGTCCCTGACCATCGACGGCATCGAACTGTCCGTGCCGAAGGGCACGCTGGTCATCCGGGCCGCCGAACAGATCGGCATCGAGATCCCCCGGTTCTGCGACCACCCCCTCCTCGACCCCGTCGGCGCCTGCCGCCAGTGCATCGTCGAGGTGGAGGGCCAGCGCAAGCCGATGGCCTCCTGCACCATCACCTGCACCGACGGCATGGTCGTCAAGACCCAACTGACCTCCCCGGTCGCCGACAAGGCCCAGCGCGGGGTGATGGAGCTGTTGCTCATCAACCACCCGCTGGACTGCCCGGTCTGCGACAAGGGCGGCGAGTGCCCGCTCCAGAACCAGGCGATGTCGCACGGCAACTCCGACTCCCGCTTCGACGGGCACAAGCGGACCTACGAGAAGCCGGTCCCGATCTCCACGCAGGTGCTGCTCGACCGCGAGCGGTGCGTGCTGTGCGCGCGCTGCACCCGCTTCTCCAACCAGGTCGCAGGCGACCCCATGATCGAACTGCTGGAGCGCGGCGCGCTCCAGCAGGTCGGCATCGGCGAGGGCGACCCGTTCGAGTCGTACTTCTCCGGCAACACCATCCAGATCTGCCCGGTCGGCGCGCTCACCTCCGCCGCCTACCGGTTCCGCTCCCGCCCCTTCGACCTCGTCTCCTCCCCGAGCGTGTGCGAGCACTGCGCGGGCGGCTGCGCGACCCGGACCGACCACCGGCGCGGCAAGGTGCTGCGGCGACTGGCCGCCGAGGACCCCGAGGTCAACGAGGAGTGGATCTGCGACAAGGGCCGCTTCGGGTTCCGCTACGCCCAGCGCCCCGACCGGCTCACCACCCCGCTGGTGCGGGGCACGGACGGGGTCCTCGCCCCGGCGAGCTGGCCCGAGGCCCTGGAGGCGGCGGCGAACGGTCTCGCGGCGGCCCGCGGCCGGGCCGGCGTGCTGACCGGCGGACGGCTCACCGTCGAGGACGCCTACGCGTACGCCAAGTTCGCCCGGGTCGTCCTCGACACCAACGACATCGACTTCCGGGCCCGGGTGCACAGCGCGGAGGAGTCCGAGTTCCTGGCCTCCTCGGTGGCGGGCACCGGCCGGGACCTCGACGGCAAGGGCGTCACGTACTCCGCGCTGGAGGCGGCACCCGCCGTCCTCCTCGTCGGCATCGAGTCCGAGGAGGAGGCCCCCGGAGTCTTCCTGCGGCTGCGCAAGGCGCACCGCAAGCACAAGCAGCGGACGTTCGCGCTGGCCCCCTTCGCCACGCGCGGCCTGGAGAAGGCGGGCGGCACCCTGCTGGGCGCCGCCCCCGGCACCGAGCCCGCGTGGCTGGACGCGCTGGCCTCCCGCTCCGGTCTGGAGCAGGGCGGCAACGCCGCGGCCGACGCGCTGCGCGAGACCGGTGCGGTCATCGTCGTCGGCGAGCGCCTCGCGGCGGTGCCCGGCGCGCTGACCGCGGCCGTCCGGGCCGCCGCCGCCACCGGCGCGCAGCTGGTGTGGATCCCGCGGCGGGCCGGGGAGCGGGCCGCCGTCGAGGCGGGCGCCCTCGCGGCCCTGCTGCCGGGCGGCCGTCCGGCCACCGACCCGCGGGCCCGCGGCGAGGTCGCCACGGCCTGGGGCCTGGACGAACTCCCGCACCGCTACGGCCGCGACACCGGCCAGATCGTCGAGGCCGCCGCCGGGCGCGAACTGTCCGCCCTGCTGGTCGCCGGCGTCGAGATCACCGACCTGCCGGACCCGGCCCGCGCCCGGATCGCCCTCCAGGAGGCCTTCGTGGTCTCCCTGGAACTGCGGCCCGGCGAGGTCACCGACCACGCCGACGTGGTCTTCCCGGTGGCCGCGGTCGCCGAGAAGGCGGGCGCGTTCATCAACTGGGAGGGCAGGGTCAGGCCGTTCGAGGCGGCGCTGAAGCCCGACCAGATGACCCGCCGGCTCGCCCCGGCCGACGGCCGTGTGCTGCACATGCTGGCCGACGCCGCCGACCGGCCGATCGCCCTGCCCGACGTGCACGCCGTACGCCGGGAGATCGACCGGCTCGGCCCCTGGGCCGGGGAACGCGCCACCGCGCAGTCCGCGGACACCGTGCAGTTGCCCCGCCCCGCCGCGGGCGAGGCCGTCCTCGCCGGCCACCGGCTGCTGCTCGACCAGGGCCGGCTCCAGGACGGCGACGAGGCCCTGGCCGGCACCCGGCACGAGGCCAGTGCCCGCCTGTCGGCCGCCACGGCCGCCGAGACGGGCGTCAAGAACGGCGACGTCCTCGCGGTGACCGGCCCGACCGGCCGCGTGGAACTGCCGCTGCGGATCACGGAGATGCCCGACCGGGTGGTCTGGCTCCCGATGAACTCCACCGGGGCCGGCGTCCTCGCCGACACCGGCGCCCGTCCGGGCACCCTCGTACGCATCGGCCCGGCGACCCCGGCCGCCGCGGACGACACCACTGCGGAGGTGGGCGCGTGAGCACCCTGCACATCGCTGCCGAGGACCTGTCCCTGTTCGGTCGGGACGTCTGGTGGCTCGTCCTCCTCAAGGCGGTCTTCTGCTTCGCCTTCCTGATGGTGACCGTGCTGTTCTCCATCGTGTGGGAACGCAAGGTCGTCGCCTGGATGCAGCTGCGCATCGGCCCGAACCGGCACGGCCCCTGGGGCATGCTCCAGTCGCTCGCCGACGGCGTGAAGCTGATGTTGAAGGAAGACATCGTCGTCAAGCGGGCCGACAAGGTCGTCTACGTCCTCGCCCCGATCATCGCGGCGATCCCGGCGTTCATGGCCATCGCGGTGATCCCCTTCGGGCCCGCGGGCAACGAGGTCTCGATCTTCGGCCAGCGCACCACGATGCAGCTGACCGACCTGCCCATCGCGATGCTGTACATCCTCGCGGTGGCCTCGGTCGGCATCTACGGCATCGTCCTCGCCGGCTGGTCCTCGGGCTCCACGTACCCGCTGCTCGGCGGCCTGCGCTCCTGCGCGCAGATGATCTCGTACGAGATCGCGATGGGCGCGGCCTTCGCCTCGGTCTTCCTCTACTCCGGGTCCATGTCGACCTCGGCGATCGTGGAGGCACAGGCGGACCGCTGGTACATCATCCTGCTGCCGGTCTCCTTCATCATCTACGTCATCACGATGGTCGGCGAGACGAACCGCGCCCCCTTCGACATGCCGGAGTCCGAGGGCGACCTGGTCGGCGGCTTCAACACCGAGTACTCGTCGATCAAGTTCGCGCTGTTCATGCTGGCCGAGTACGTCAACATGGTCACCGTCTCCGCCGTCTCGGTCACCCTCTTCCTGGGCGGCTGGCGGGCCCCCGCGCCGATCTCCACCTACTGGGAGGGCGCGAACCACGGCTGGTGGCCGATGCTCTGGTTCGTCCTCAAGGTCCAGCTGCTGCTGTTCTTCTTCATCTGGCTGCGCGGCACGCTGCCACGCGTGCGCTACGACCAGTTGATGAAGCTCGGCTGGAAGGTGCTGATCCCGGTCTCCGTGGTCTGGCTGATGCTGGTCGCCACCGTCCGGGCCCTGCGGAACGAGAACTACGACTTCCAGCAGATCGTGCTCTACGTCGGCGGTGGGGTCATCGCCCTCCTGCTGCTGTCCTTCGTCGCCGACCTGTTCCGCGACAAGAAGCACAAGACGGCGGCGGAGGCGGCCGAGAAGGCGGCGGCGACGGAACCCTTCGATCCGCTGGCGGGCGGGTTCCCCGTACCGCCCAAGCCCGGCCAGCACCTGGCACCCGTACCGCGCAGGCGACCTCGCGGTGATCGGGAGCTCATCGGCAGTGGCGCGGCGAATTCCGACAGTGACCGAGAGGAGGGTGCAGAGAATGTCTGACGCGGACCAGAACGAGAAGTGGCAGAACCCGGTGGCCGGCTTCGGCGTGACCTTCAAGGCCATGTTCAAGAAGCGGCTCACCGAGCAGTACCCGGAGCAGCAGAAGACCACCGCGCCCCGCTTCCACGGACGGCACCAGCTCAACCGTCACCCCGACGGTCTGGAGAAGTGCATCGGCTGCGAGTTGTGCGCCTGGGCCTGTCCCGCCGACGCGATCTACGTGGAGGGCGCGGACAACACCGAGGAGGAGCGCTACTCCCCGGGTGAGCGGTACGGCCGCGTCTACCAGATCAACTACGCCCGCTGCATCCTGTGCGGGCTGTGCGTCGAGGCGTGCCCCACGCGGGCGCTGACGATGACGAACGAGTTCGAACTGGCCGACTCCAGCCGCGAATCGCTGATCTACACCAAGGAGCAGCTGCTGTCGGGGCTGACGGAGGGCATGGTCGAGGCCCCCCACTCGATCTTCCCGGGCACCGACGACACCGACTACTACCAGGGTCTGGTGACCGGGGCGGCTCCCGGAACGGTCCGGCAGGTCGCCGTCTCCAAGGGAGAGGTCGCCAAGGAAGAGGTCGCCGGGGAAGACGCGGCCGAGGAGAGCGACACGCACGAGGGGGTGGGGGCATGAGCGCCATCGCCGCCGCGGCCACCGTCACCTCCACCGGTGAGGCCGTCCAGTTCTGGATCCTCGGCACGATCGCCGTGATCGGCGCGCTGTGCACGATCCTGATGAAGAAGGCCGTGCACAGCGCGCTGTGCCTGGCCGGGACCATGATCATCCTGGCGGTCTTCTACCTCGCCAACGGGGCGTACTTCCTGGGCGTCGTCCAGGTCGTCGTCTACACCGGCGCCATCATGATGCTGTTCCTCTTCGTGGTCATGCTCGTCGGCGTCACCGCCGCGGACTCGCTGACCGAGACCCTCAAGGGGCAGCGCTGGCTGGCCGTCCTGTGCGGGCTCGGCTTCGGCATCCTGCTGATCGCCGGCATCGCCAACGCGGGGATCACCCACTTCAACGGGCTCGGCCGGGTCAACTCCGCCGGGCACGTCGAGGGCCTCGCCGAGCTGATCTTCACCCGGTACATCTTCGCCTTCGAGATCACCGGCGCCCTGCTGATCACCGCGGCCGTCGGCGCGATGGTGCTCACGCACCGCGAGCGCACCGAGCGGGCCCCCAGCCAGCGCGAACTCGCCGAACAGCGGGTGCGCGGGGGCGTACAGCTCCCGCCGCTGCCCGCCCCCGGCGTGTACGCCCGACACAACGCGGTGGACGTCGCCGGTCTGCTGCCGGACGGCACCCCGTCCGAGCTGACCGTGAGCAAGACGCTGCGCGCCCGCGGCCAGATCCGCGACGTCTCCAGCGAGGCGATCGGCGACCTCAAGGCGTTGGAGGAGCGCTCCTCGGAGCGCCTCGGCCGTGAGGAGGCCTCGAAGTGAACCCGGTCAACTACCTCTACCTGGCCGCCCTGTTGTTCACCATCGGCGCGGCCGGCGTACTCATCCGGAAGAACGCGATCGTGCTGTTCATGTGCGTGGAGCTGATGCTCAACGCCTGCAACCTCGCCTTCGTCGCCTTCTCCCGGATGCACGGCAACCTCGACGGCCAGATCATCGCCTTCTTCACGATGGTCGTCGCCGCCGCGGAGGTCGTGGTGGGCCTCGCGATCATCGTGTCGTTCTTCCGTACCCGCCACTCGGCCTCGGTCGACGACGCCAACCTGATGAAGCTGTAAGGGGCGCTCAACAGTGGAGAATCTGATTGCGCTGCTGGTGGCGGCGCCCCTGCTCGGGGCGGCGGTGCTGCTGTGCGGCGGCCGGCGCCTCGACAAGGCCGGCCACTGGCTCGGCACACTGCTCGCCGCGGCCTCCTTCGGCATCGGCGTGGCCCTGTTCAGCGACATGCTGAGCCGGCCCGGCGACGACCGGGCCATGTTCCAGCGGCTGTACACCTGGATCCCGGTGGAGGGCTTCCAGGCCGACGTCGCGTTCCAACTCGACCAGCTGTCGATGACGTTCGTCCTGCTGATCACCGGGGTGGGCACGCTCATCCACGTGTACTCCATCGGGTACATGGAGCACGACGAGCGGCGCCGCCGCTTCTTCGGCTACCTCAACCTCTTCCTCGCGGCGATGCTGCTGTTGGTCCTCGCCGACAACTACCTCCTGCTGTACGTCGGGTGGGAGGGCGTGGGCCTGGCCTCGTACCTGCTCATCGGCTTCTGGCAGCACAAGCCCAGCGCGGCCACCGCCGCGAAGAAGGCCTTCCTGGTCAACCGGGTCGGCGACATCGGCCTGTCGATCGCCATCATGCTGATGTTCACCACCTTCGGGACCTTCGCCTTCGGGCCGGTGTTCGGCGCCGTGGACGAGGCGGGCGAGGGCACGCTGACCGCCATCGCGCTGATGCTGCTGCTCGCGGCCTGCGGCAAGTCGGCGCAGGTGCCGCTGCAGTCCTGGCTCGGCGACGCGATGGAGGGCCCGACCCCGGTCTCGGCCCTGATCCACGCGGCGACCATGGTCACCGCCGGCGTGTACCTCATCACCCGGTCCGGGGCGATCTTCAACGCCGCTCCGGACGCGCAGACCGCGGTCGTCGTGGTCGGCGCCGTCACCCTGATCTTCGGTGCGATCGTCGGTTGCGCGAAGGACGACATCAAGAAGGCCCTGGCGGGCTCCACGATGTCGCAGATCGGCTACATGATCCTCGCGGCGGGCCTCGGCCCCATCGGCTACGCCTTCGCGATCATGCACCTGGTGACGCACGGCTTCTTCAAGGCCGGCCTCTTCCTCGGCGCGGGTTCCGTGATGCACGGGATGAACGACGAGGTGGACATGCGCCGCTTCGGCGGTCTGCGGAAGTTCATGCCGGTCACCTTCGTCACCTTCGGCCTCGGCTACCTGGCCATCATCGGCTTCCCGGGCCTGTCGGGCTTCTGGTCCAAGGACAAGATCATCGAGGCGGCCTTCGCGAAGGGCGGCACCGAGGGCTGGATCCTCGGCGCGGTCACCCTGGTGGGCGCGGCGCTCACCGCGTACTACATGACCCGCGTGATGCTCCTGACGTTCTTCGGCGAGAAGCGCTGGCAGCCCGACGCGGCGGGCCACGAGCCGGACCCGCACGAGTCCCCGAAGTCCATGACGATCCCCATGATCGTCCTCGCCTTCGGATCGGTCTTCGCCGGCGCCCTCTTCAGCTTCAACGAGTCCTTCGTGAAGTGGCTGGAGCCCGTCACCTCCTTCGAGCACGGCCACTCCCCGCTCAGCGCCGGTGTCATCACCGCCGCGACGGTCGTGGTCCTGATCATCGGCGTGGGCATCGCGTACGCGCAGTACGGCAGGAAGCCCGTACCGGTGGTCGCCCCGCGCGGCTCGCTCCTCACCCGGGCGGCCCGACGGGACCTGCTCCAGGACGACTTCAACCACGTCGTGCTGGTGCGCGGCGGGGAGCACCTGACCCGCTCCCTCGTGTACGTCGACCACAGTCTGGTCGACGGGGTGGTCAACGGGACGGCCGCCTCGGTCGGCGGGCTGTCGGGCCGGCTGCGCAAGCTGCAGAACGGCTATGCCCGCAGCTACGCGGTCTCGATGTTCGGGGGCACGGCGATCCTCATCGCCGCGACCCTGCTGATGAGGGCGGTGTGAGATGAATGTCCCGCTTCTGACGGTGACGGCGGCCGTGCCCGCGGTCGGCGCGATCCTGACGGCGGCCGTCCCGGCCGCCCGCAGGACCGCCGCCAAGTGGCTCGCGCTGCTGTTCTCGCTGGCGACACTGGCCCTGGCCGTGCTCGTCGCGATCCGCTTCGAGCCCGGTGGCGACCGCTACCAGCTCACCGAATCCCACGCGTGGATCGCCGACTTCGGCGTCCGCTACGAGCTCGGCGTCGACGGCATCGCGGTGGTGCTGATCGCGCTCACCGCACTGCTGATCCCCTTCGTGATCGGCGCCGGCTGGAACGACGCCGACCCCCTGGAAACGAATTCCTCGCGGTGGCGGCCGACACAGGGATTCTTCGCCCTGATCCTGCTGGTCGAGGCGATGGTGATCATCTCCTTCGAGGCCACCGACGTCTTCCTCTTCTACATCTTCTTCGAAGCCATGCTCATCCCGATGTACTTCCTCATCGGCGGCTTCGGGGACCGGGCCCACGCCGGATCCGAGGAGAACGCGGCCGCCCAACGCTCCTACGCGGCGGTCAAGTTCCTCCTCTACAACCTCGTCGGCGGCCTGATCATGCTGGCGGCCGTCATCGGGCTGTACGTGGTCGCCGGGAACTTCTCGCTCCAGGAGATCGCCGCCGCCCGCGCCGCGGGCACCCTCGACATGGCGACCAACACCGAGCGCCTGCTGTTCCTCGGCTTCTTCTTCGCCTTCGCGGTGAAGGCCCCGCTGTGGCCGCTGCACACCTGGCTGCCGAACGCGATGGGGGAGTCCACCGCCCCGGTGGCCGTCCTCATCACCGCGGTCGTCGACAAGGTCGGCACCTTCGCGATGCTCCGCTTCTGCCTCGGGCTGTTCCCCGACGCCAGCAAGTGGGCCACGCCGGTCATCCTCGTACTCGCCCTGATCAGCATCGTCTACGGCGCGCTGGTCGCGGTCGGGCAGCGGGACATCAAGCGGCTGGTCGCCTACGCCTCGATCTCGCACTTCGGGTTCATCGTCCTGGGCATCTTCGCGATGACCTCGCAGGGGCAGTCGGGCGCCACCCTCTACATGGTCAACCACGGGATCTCGACGGCGGCGCTGATGCTGGTGGCCGGCTTCCTGATCTCGCGGCGCGGCTCCCGACTCATCGCCGACTACGGCGGCGTGCAGAAGGTGGCCCCGGTACTCGCCGGCACCTTCCTCATCGGTGGTCTCGCCACCCTGTCGCTGCCCGGACTCGCCCCGTTCGTCAGCGAGTTCCTGGTCCTGGTCGGCACGTTCGCCCGGTACCCGGTGGTCGGCGTCATCGCCACCGTGGGCATCGTGCTCGCCGCGCTCTACACCCTGGTGCTCTACCAGCGCACGATGACCGGCCCCGTCAAGGAGGAGGTCCGCACCATGCCGGACCTGCGCCTGCGCGAGGTGCTCGTGGTCGCGCCGCTGATCGTGCTCCTGATCGGCCTCGGCGTGTACCCGAAGCCGCTGACCGAGATCGTCAACCCGGCGGTGAAGCACACCATGTCGGACGTGAAACAGACCGACCCGAAGCCAGAGGTCGTGGTCGACGCCAAGAACGGGGAGGCGGCGAAGTGAGCACCGTGACTGCTGCCCAGGGGTTGTGGGCGCTGGCGGCCGGGGACCCGGCCACCCGCATCCCCACCCCGCACATCGAGTACGCGCAGCTCTCGCCCACCCTGATCGTGGTGGGCGCGGCGATCCTCGGAGTCCTCGTGGAGGCCTTCGTCCCGCGCAAGTCCCGCCACTACGTCCAGGTGTTCCTGGCCGTCGCCGCGCTGGCCTCGGCCTTCGCGGCGATCGTCGGCCTCGCGGCCGGCGGGTACGGCTCCACCAAGGCCCACACCGCGGCCATGGGCGCCATCGCCGTCGACGGGCCGGCGCTGTTCCTCCAGGGCACCATCGTGCTGGCCTCGATCGTGGCCGTGTTCACCTTCGCCGAACGTCGCCTCGATCCGGCGGCGCACGGCAACCGGGTGGACTCCTTCGCCGCGCAGGCGGCTTCCGTACCCGGCAGCGACAGCGAGAAGGCCGCCGTCAAGGCGGGCTTCAGCACCACCGAGGTCTTCCCGCTGATGATGTTCGCGGTCGCCGGCATGCTGATCTTCCCGGCGGCGAACGACCTGCTGACGCTGTTCATCGCGCTGGAGGTCTTCTCCCTCCCGCTGTACCTGCTCTGCGCCGTCGCCCGCCGCCAGCGGCTGATGTCGCAGGAGGCGGCCGTCAAGTACTTCCTGCTGGGCGCGTTCTCCTCGGCGTTCCTGCTCTTCGGCATCGCGCTGCTGTACGGGTACGCGGGCTCGGTCTCGTACGCGGTCATCGCGGACGTGGTCGACGGCACCGTCCAGAAGATCGACCCGGCGCTGGCCGGCACGATGGGCAACGACGCGCTGCTGCTGATCGGCGGCGCGCTGATCCTCACGGGCCTGCTGTTCAAGGTCGGCGCGGTTCCGTTCCACATGTGGACCCCGGACGTCTACCAGGGGGCCCCGACCCCGGTCACCGGCTTCATGGCGGCGGCGACGAAGGTGGCCGCCTTCGGCGCCCTCCTGCGACTGCTGTACGTGGTCCTGCCGGGCCTGCGCTGGGACTGGCGGCCGGTGATGTGGGGCGTCGCGATCGTCACGATGCTCGCGGGCGCCGTGATCGCGGTGACCCAGACCGACGTCAAGCGGCTCCTGGCCTACTCGTCGATCGCGCACGCCGGGTTCATCCTGGCCGGTGTGATCGCCACCTCGGCGGAGGGCGTCCAGTCCGTCCTCTTCTACCTGGCGGCGTACTCCTTCGTGACGATCGGCGCCTTCGCCGTGGTCACGCTGGTCCGCGACGCGGGCGGCGAGGCCACGCACCTGTCGAAGTGGGCCGGCCTGGGGCGGCGTTCGCCGCTGACGGCGGCCGTCTTCGCGGTGTTCCTGCTGGCCTTCGCCGGCATCCCGCTGACCTCCGGCTTCTCCGGAAAGTTCGCCGTGTTCAAGGCGGCGGCGGAGGGCGGCGCCGGCGTGCTGGTCGTGGTCGGTGTGATCTCGTCCGCCATCGCCGCGTTCTTCTACATCCGGGTGATCGTCCTGATGTTCTTCAGCGAGCCGAAGGCCGACGGTCCGACGGTCGCGGTGCCCTCGCCGCTGACGATGACGACCATCGCCGTCGGCGTCGCGGTGACGGTGGTCCTGGGCGTGGCCCCGCAGTACTTCCTGGACCTGGCGGGCCAGGCGAGCACGTTCGTCCGCTGACCCGGTTCCGGATGTGTCAGGGCCCGGCTCCCCTCGGGGGAGCCGGGCCCTGTGGTGCGTGCGGGCTACTCGGGCCGGGTCCGCTTCGCCGTGATGGCGGTGAGGTCGAGGTCGATGGAGAAGGGGACGGAGACCTTCAAGCGGTCGTGGAAGATGCCGGTGGCGACGTAGCCGCCGCCGGCCGGCTCCCGTTCGAAGACGTAGACGACTGCCCGGCCGTCCTTGTTCTCCACGCGCCAGTAGTGGGGGATCCCCGCCCGCGCGTACTTCAGGGGCTTGGTCTCGCGGTCGCGGTCGACGGACTCGGGGGAGACCACCTCGATCGCCAGGAGGACGGTCTCGGCCGGAAGGCGCGTCTGGGCCCAGTCGTCCACGACGTCCTCACGACACACGATGACATCGGGTTCGGGGCGGTTGCGCCGATCGATGTCGATGGTGAACTCCCGGAGGACCTCAAGGCCTTCCGGGACCAGCGAATCCAGTTGCCGGTCGAAGAAGTTCACGGCGCGCATGTGGAACCGAGTCTGTGGACTCACGAAAACCAAGCTCCCGTCGATCAGCTCCGTGTGCGGAGGCAGATTCGGAAGCGTGTCCAGGTCGTCCGCGGTCCAGCCGCCCTCGGGGGGGACCGGCCAGCTGTGTTCCGGGTTCATCAGTGCTCCCATGAGCCGGAGTCTCGCGAGTGCGACCAGCGTAGCGCCGGGGATCCGCGGAACACCGCCCTTCCGGGTGAGTCATGTGCGCTCGGCACGTGACGACGGCGCCTAGTGGCCGTGCGCGTGTCCGGAGTTCTCCGGCATGGTCTTGGCGCCGGCCTTCTTCGGGCAGGACAGGGCCGTGTTCCAGTTGTGGAAGCGGCCCGCCGGGTTCTTCTTGTACGCCCACATGTGCAGGTCGTAGTGCTTGGGCATGCCCGCCCAGTGGCCCGGCATCGGTCCGTCGAAGGGGAGTCCGAACATGCTCGGCCGGTCGTCCTTGGTCGTCAGGTCCTGGTCCCGGTCGGTGGACATCCACTCGACGGTCTCCAGCCGGCGGCGGCCGTTGCGGTCCGTCTCGCTGCTGTAGAGGAGCGCGGTCGGCCTGGCGGGGTCCTTCGAACCCCAGTTGGCCTGCTTGACGTAGTGGTAACCCATCGCGCCCGCCCCGAACGGGTTGTTCATGCAGCTCTCGCCGTGCGGGACGTACCCGTCCTTGAGGGCCTGCCGCTCGTCCACGTACTTGGCCGTCACCCGGATCGCCGTCGCCATGTCCCTCATGGCCTGCCGGTCGCGGGGGTCGGGCGCCGGACCGTCGACGCCGTGCGCCGGGGCCACGGCGGCCAGCCCGAGCGACACGGCGGCCGCGCAGGTGAGGACGGTCTTCCGGCGGCGTGCGTGCATGGCGGCTCCTCGCGGTGGCGGTACGGAGGCACGGTTGTTCCGTCCCGTACGTCCACCCTCGCGGGCGTTCCCGGGGTGCGCACGCGGGCCGCGCCCAAAGGGGTGGGTGCGGCCCCGGCGTCACCCCGGGGACGGGGCCTACCGGCCGGCCACGACGCGGCCGGTGACCTCGCCGAGGCCGACGCGGGTGCCGTCGGCGCCGGGGGCCCAGGCGGTGAGGGTGACGACGTCGCCGTCCTCCAGGAACGTGCGCTTGCCGTCGGCCAGTTCGATGCTGTCGCGGCCGTTCCAGGTGAGCTCCAGGAGCGAGCCGCGCTGGTCGACGTCCGGGCCGCTGACGGTGCCGGAGCCGTACACGTCGCCGGTGCGCAGGGAGGCGCCGTTGACGGTCATGTGGGCCAGCTGCTGGGCGGCGGTCCAGTACATCGAGGAGAACGGCGGCCGGGCCACCTCCTGCCCGTTGAGGGCGACGCTGATGTGCAGGTCGAAGCCGCCGGGCCGGTCGCTGTCGGCGTCGTCGAGGTAGGGCAGCAGCGGGAAGTCCCGGGCGGGCGGGGCGACGCGGGCCGAGTCGAGGGCCTCCAGCGGGGTCACCCAGGCGGAGACGGAGGTGGCGAAGGACTTGCCGAGGAACGGGCCGAGCGGCACGTACTCCCAGGCCTGGATGTCCCGCGCGGACCAGTCGTTGAGCAGGAACAGCCCGAAGACGTGGTCCTCGAAGTCGGCCAGCGGCACCGGGCGGCCGAGTTCGGACGGGGTGCCGACGACGAATCCGACCTCGGCCTCGATGTCGAGCTTGACGCTCGGCCCGAAGACGGGCGCCGGATCGGCGGGGGTCTTGCGCTGGCCGGAGGGCCGCACCACGTCGGTACCGGACACCACGAGGGTGCCGGCGCGGCCGTGGTAGCCGATCGGCAGGTGCTTCCAGTTGGGGGTGAGGGCGTCGCCGTCCGGACGGAACATCTGTCCGACGTTGGTGGCGTGGTGCTCGCTCGCGTAGAAGTCGACGTAATCGGCGACCTCGTACGGCAGGTGCAGCTCCACGGCGTCCAGCGGCAGCAGGTGCGGCTCCACGGCGGGCCGGTGGCCCGGATCGGTGACCCAGGCGGTCAGCGCCCGGCGCACGTCGCGCCAGGCCGTCCGGCCCGCGGCGAGCAGCGGGTTGAGGGAGTCCCGGCCGAGGAGTTCGGCGTACGGGGAGCCGAGCGCGACGGCGGCCGCCCCGGCGTCGAGCACGTGCCCGCCGATCCGTACCCCGATCCGCCGGCGCGGGTCCCCGGAGGTGGAGAACACGCCGTAGGGGAGGTTGTGCGGCCCGAACGGGTCGCCCTCGGGAACATCGAGGGGGCTCTGCTGGGGCATGGGTTACTGCCTCGCTTTCGACGCGGTCCGGGGGTGTCCCGGGGGCTGGTTGACACGTTACGTGGCTGGTGGGGCGGGCGGGAGGCCGGATTCGGGCGCTATTTGTAGGACTTGTCCGAGGGGGTCCGTATCCTTGGCGGGGTGACTTCCGCCCTCCCCTATGCACTTGTGGCCACCGATCTGGACGGGACTCTGCTGCGCGCCGGAGACACCGTCTCGGCCCGCTCCCACAAGGCCCTCGCCACCGTCCGAGCGGCCGGTGCCCAGCACATCATCGTGACCGGACGCCCGGTCCCGCAGGTTCGCCACGTACTCGACGGCCTCGGCTACACGGGGCTCGCGGTGTGCGGGCAGGGAGCGCAGGTGTACGACGCGGCGCGCGGACGCCTGCTGCACTCCGTGTCCATGGACCGGGGCCTCGCCGAGGTCGCCCTCGGGAAGATCGAGGCGGAGATCGGCGAGGTCTACGCCGCCGTGAACCAGGAGGGGGTGAACGCGGAGATGTTGATAGGGCCCGGCTACCGGATGTGGCACCCGCACCTGCCGACGGTCCGCGTCCACAGCAGGGCGGGCCTGTGGTCCGCCCCCATCAACAAGGTGCTGCTCCAGCACCCGCGCCTGGACGACGACGAACTGACCCGGGTCGCGCGGGGGGTGGTCGGCGACCTCGTCAACGTGACGATGGCCGGGGAGCACACCGTGGAGCTCCAGCCGCCGGGCATCGACAAGGCGAGCGGCCTGGCCCGGGCCGCGGAGGTCCTGGACCTGCCGGCGTCCTCGACGATCGCCTTCGGGGACATGCCCAACGACGTCCCGATGTTCGCGTGGGCGGCCCACGGCGTGGCCATGGCCAACGCGCACCGCGAGCTGGTGGCCGTCGCCGACGAACTGACGCTGTCGAACGAGGACGACGGCATCGCGGTGGTGCTGGAGCGCCTCTACGGCTGACCCGGTCGGGAGGCCGGCGGGCGGCCGGCGCGTCAGCCCGCCGCCCTCGGCAGGCGCCGTTCCCACGTCCGGTGGAAGACCACCTCGTCGCCCTCCCGGCACACCACCTCGTTCGACGTCAGGAACCCGCCCTCGTCGCACGAGATCTCCGACCGGGTCTCCACCCGCGTGTCCCAGCCCAGGTCCGGCCGGTGCAGGCGGATCCGCCAGTCCGACCGGGTGCGGGCGGACAGCGGGTCCGAGGAGTCGATCTCGTACACCTCCACCGCGTCCTCGGAGAACTCCAGCCCGTCCGGGTACACCCGCGTCCCCCCGTAGCGGGGGTCCACCTCCAGCCGCCAGGTCCCGGCCGCGACGTCGCGTACGACGACCCGCTCCGGCCGGGGTTCCTCCAGGGTGTCGGGGTACACCACGCGCAGCGGCTCGGACTGCTCCGGGGCCTCGAAGACGATCCCGTGGTCCGCCGGGCCGGGCGTGCGCAGGGGGAGTTCGAGGGTGCTGCCGGCCGGGTCGAGCGTCCACCCCGCCTCGGAGCCCGCCCGCGGCCAGATCCAGGGCCAGTACGCGGAGGACACCGCCAGCCGGATCCGGTGCCCCGGCGGGAAGGCGTGGCCGATGCCGTTCAGCTCGAAGGTGACGTCCTCGGTCGCGCCGGCCGGCCACGGCACCGCCCGGTCCCGCCCGCGCCGCGCGGACAGGTTCAGCACGCCCCGCGTGACCAGGGTGGAGGACCCGTCCGGGGCCACGTCGCACAGCCGGGCGATCACCTGTCCGTAGGGGACGTCCATCCGCAGCCGCAGCGTGACCGAGGGCCGGCCGAGGATCTCCACCGGTTCGCCCGGCGCCACGGGGAACTCGAAGCACGCCGACTTGGCGTCCTCCTCGCGCTGGTCCGGCGGCAGGTCCGCGTCGTTGCCGAAGGGGAAGAACCGCCCCGCGTCCAGGCCGGTGTGCTGCGGCGATGCGACGGCCACGGGCGGGCCCTGGAGCCCGTAGGAGACGGGGACGACCGAGGGCGAGGGCCAGGCGGTGTCGCCGACCCAGCGGCCCTCCAGGCGCTCGTAGACGGTGGCAGGGGGGTGGGACTCGCTGATCCAGGAACGCAGCAGCGGCTCGTCCATGACCCCGTTGTCCTCGCCCCGGAGCCAGTGGTCCCACCAACGCAGGGTCTCCTGGAGGAAACCGATGGCCGGGCCCGGCGGCAGACCGCGGTCGGGGTACTGGTGCGACCAGGGGCCGATCAGTCCCCGCACCCGGCCCGCCGGCAGGTGCTCGACCAGGCGCAGCACCGTGTCCCGGTACGGGTCGTGCCAGCCGCCGACGGCCAGCACCGCCGCGCCGATGGCGGAGTAGTCCTCGCAGACGCTGCCGTGGCGCCAGTAGTCGTCCCGGGTCTGGTGCCCGAGCCAGGTGTGGATCAGCGGCTCCACGGCCTCCAGCCGGGCGAGCCACTGCTCCCGCCAGCCCTCGCCCGCGTACAGCGGGTCCGGCGGGCGGGAGGCGAAGGCCAGCATCGTGGAGGCCCAGGCGTGCATGTCCACGGCCAGCACCGAGCCGCCCATGTAGTGGACGTCGTTGTCGTAGCGGTCGTCGGTGGAGCAGACGGTGACGACGGCCTTCAGCGCCTCGGGGGCGAGCGCGGCGATCTGGAGGCTGTTGAAGCCGCCCCAGGAGATCCCGAACATGCCCACCGCGCCCGTGCACCACGGCCGCGCGGCGAGCCACTCCACCACCGCGACGCCGTCGGCCAACTCCCGGGCGTCGTACTCGTCGCCGGGGTCGCCGCCGCTGCACCCGTGGCCGCGCACGTCGACGCGTACGGAGGCGTAGCCGTGGCCCGCGTACCAGGGGTGCCGCTGCCAGTCGCGGGGCGCGGTCCAGTCGGTGAGCCGGTACGGGAGGTACTCCAGCAGGGCGGGCACGGGCTCGTCGGTGACCGGGCGCCAGATCCGGGCGTACAGCTCGACCCCGTCGGACAGCGGGATCCGGACATCCTCGCGGGTGGTCGCGTACGGGAAATCGGTACGGATGATCATGCGGGAACCAGTCTCCGATCGCCGGTCGGCCTCAGTGGACGGGGTGCATGGTGCGCTTGAGCCAGGGCGCCAGGGCGATCACGACGAGGCCCGCGGCCACCGCGATGGCACCGTTCACGCCGAAGTAGACGGGGTTGGAGACCTGCCCGTAGACCTTCACCACCTGGGCCTGGATGCCGTTGGCCAAAGCCAGGGAGAGGAACCACAGGGCCATCGTCTGGCTCGCGTACGCCTTCGGGGCGAGTTTGGTGGTGGCCGACATGCCGGAGGTCTCCAGCAGCACGTCGCCGAGGCCCAGCAGCAGGTAGGAGCCGACGATCCACCAGGCGGCCATCTCGTACGTGTCGTCGGCGTGCCCGGACGTGGGGATGACCATCAGCAGGAACGACAGACCGCCCAGGATCACCCCGATGGCGATCTTGTTGGAGGCGTGCGGCTGTCGGCTGCCCATCCGGGCCCACAGCGCGGCCACGACCGGCGCCAGCGCCACCTCGAAGGCGCCGAGCGCCGAGGCGTACCAGCCGGCGGGGAAGTGGAAGCCGAGGATCTCCGTGCGGGCGTTCGTCGAGGCCAGCAGCATCATGGTCGAGTACGCCTGGAAGAGGATGAAGTTGAACGCGACCGAGGCCAGGAAGAGGACCACGTACGGGCGCAGCCGCCCGCGCTCCGCGGGCGTCACCTCGGGGCTGCGGAACATCACCACGAAGTAGGCGATCGGGGCGATCACCGAGATCAGGGTCAGCAGGTCCACGAACCGGCCCATGGTGAGCCAACCGGCCAGGGCGAGCGCGGTGGCCACGACGGCCACCAGGAGCAGCCCGCCGACGATCCGCCACATCGCCGTGCGCATCGCGTCGGGGGCGAGCGCGAACTCGGCCGAGTGCTTTCGTCCGGCCAGATGGCGGCGTCCCAGGACGTACTGGATCAGCCCCGCGGTCATGCCGATGGCGGCGGCGGAGAACCCCCAGTGCCAGCCCTCGTTCTCACCGAGCCACGCGGTGATCAGGGGGCCGGCGAACGCGCCGATGTTGATCGCCATGTAGTACAGGGCGAAGCCCGCGTCGCGCCGCTGGTCGTCGGTCCGGTAGAGCCTGCCGACCATGCTGGCCACGTTGGGCTTGAGCAGGCCGGTGCCCGCGCTGATCAGGCCGAGGCCCACCCACGTCATGACGGCGGTCGGCACGGCCATGGCGTAGTGGCCGCAGGCGATCAGGATGCCGCCGTAGAGCACCGCTCGATAGGAACCGAGGATCCGGTCGGCGAGCCATCCGCCCGCGACGGAGACGAGGTAGACCATGGTCCCGTAGGCCGCCGAGACGGAGGCCGCGGTGCCCGGGCTCATCCCCAGGCCGCCGTTCGCCACCGTGTCCGCGAAATAGAGGACGAGGATGGCCTGCATGCCCAGGAACGAGAAGCGCTCCCAGACCTCCAGTCCGGAGAGCGTGGCCAGACCCCTGGGGTGTCCGAGGAAGGCGTGGTCGTCTCCCGGTGGCGGCTGGTCCGCCTCCGGGTCGTTCGGCTCGTCTCGATCGGCTGTGGTTCTGGACAAAACGCCTTCTCTGGTTGTTTCGGCTCTTCCAGAACATACCGGTGTGCATCGGGCGGTGCGCGCGTGGCGGCCGGGCAGGCGCTCTGGGTGATCGAAAACAGACCGGATACGCTGGCTTGAGTGATGGCAGCGACACATCGACAATCCATGTGATCGTCAAGGTGATCGTCAGCAGACAGGAGTACCCCTCGTGACCGTCGTCGGGCCGTTCGGACTGAGCGTGCGGGACCAGGCTCTTGAGACCGATGTCCAGGCCGGACTGGCCGCCGTCGAGGCGGGTCTGCTGGAGGCCACCAAGAGCGAAGTCCCCTTCATCACCGAGGCCGCGCAGCACCTGGTACGGGCCGGAGGCAAGCGGTTCCGGCCGTTGCTGGTGATGCTCGCGTCCCGCTTCGGGGATCCCTACGCCCCGGGCATCGTGCCGTCCGCCGTGGTGGTGGAGCTCACCCACCTGGCCACGCTCTACCACGACGACGTCATGGACGAGGCGGACGTGCGCCGCGGCGTGGAGAGCGCGAACGCCCGTTGGGGCAACTCCGTGGCCGTCCTCACGGGTGACTTCCTGTTCGCCCGTGCCTCGCACATCCTGGCCGACCTCGGGCCCGAGGCCGTCCGCATCCAGGCGGAGGCCTTCGAGCGCCTGGTGACGGGCCAGATCCTGGAGACGGCCGGTCCCCGCGACGGCCGCGACCCGGTCGCCCACTACCTCGACGTCATCGCCGGCAAGACCGGCTCGCTGATCGCGGTCTCCGGCCGCTTCGGCGCGCTGATGTCCGGCGCCGACGAGTCGGTCGTCGACATCCTGACCCAGTACGGGGAGCGGCTCGGCACCGCCTTCCAGCTCGCCGACGACGTCCTCGACATCGCCTCGGACTCGCACGAGTCCGGCAAGACCCCCGGCACCGACCTGCGCGAGGGCATCCCCACGCTGCCCGTGCTGCGGCTGCGCGAGATGGCGGAGCGGGACGGGAACCCGGACGACCGGGAGCTCGTGGGGCTGCTGGACGGCGATCTGACGGACGACGCCCGACACGCCGAGGTGCTGTCCCGGCTGCGCGTCCACCCGGCCCTGGAGCAGGCCCGACGGGACACCATCCGGTACGCGCAGGAGGCGCGGGCGACGCTCGCGCCGCTGCCCGAGTGCTTCGCCAAGTCGGCGCTCGAAGAACTGTGCGACGCGGTGGTGCACCGCGCGGGCTGAGCTCCGCGACGGACATCCCCCGCGACCGCGGACCGGGCCCGGCAACCCCTACGGGTGGGGGATGCCGGGCCCGTGTCGTGTCATCCCTGGGAGGTACGCGAACTTGAGTCCGGGGAGTGACGCCCCACCGCCCTCTTCTTTGGTCAGATAGAGGCACATCCCCACCAGATCGGGTGAGAGTGGCGGCGCGGGGTGGACGTGTACATGAATGACGGGTAGGTCGCCGCCGTACACACAGAGGTAGGGCAGACACATGGCAACGAACACGAAGACCCACAAGGCCGCTCGGTACGCCGTACCGGTCGCGGTGTTCGGGGTGGCCGCGGCGACCATCGCGATGGTCCCGGCCTTCGCGAACGCCGGAGGACCGGACCTGCCGAAGGTGACGGCCCAGCAGCTGATCGAGAAGATCGCCGCCTCGGACGTCCAGGAGCTGTCCGGCAGCGCCCGGGTCAGCACCGACCTCGGCCTGCCGACCCTGGCGAGCGGCCTGCTCGGCGGCGGGGGCGTCGCGGGCGGCTCGGCCGACCCGCAGGACAAGGTCGCGCAGCTGGCCAACGGCACCCACACCTTCCGCGTCGCGGCCGACGGCCCGGACCGCCAGAAGCTCACGTTCCTGGACGGCAAGGACGAGTACAGCCTCATCCACAACGGCACGGACGTGTGGGGCTACGACAGCCAGTCCAACGAGGCCTGGCACGAGAAGCACGATGAGGCGGCCGCCAAGGGCAAGGACGGCCACAAGACGGCCGACCGGCTCGGCGCCTCGCCCCAGCAGCTGGCCCAGGACGTCCTGAAGGCCGCCGGCACGACCACGGACGTCAGCGTCGGCGACACCGCGCAGGTGGCCGGCCGGGACGCCTACCAGCTCGTGCTGAAGCCCAAGCAGTCCGGTTCCACCGTCGGCTCCGTCCAGATCTCGGTCGACGCCAAGAACGGCGTGCCGCTGCGCGTGCAACTGCTGTCCAGCCAGGGCGGCAAGCCGATCGTGGACGCCGGCTTCACCAAGGTGGACTTCGCCAAGCCGGCCGCCGACGTCTTCGCCTTCACCCCGCCCAAGGGCGCCAAGGTGACCGAGGGCGCCGCCGAGGCGGACAAGGGCGGCAAGGGCGAGCACGGCAAGGAGTGGAAGGGCCTGGACGCCTTCCCGGGCCTCGGCGCCCTCACCGGCGGCGCGGGCGACGGCGACGTGAAGGTGCTCGGCGAGGGTTGGGCGACGGTCGCACAGATCTCCGTACCGGGCGGCAAGGGCCTCAAGGACGCCGAGGCCGCGGCGAACGGCAAGGACGCCCCCAAGGAGGCCAAGCAGTTCATCGACTCGCTCGGTGAGAAGGTCAACGGCTCGTTCGGTACCGGCCGGGTCTTCTCGACCCGCCTGGTCAACGCGCTGATCACCGACGACGGCAAGGTCTACGTCGGCGCCGTCACCAAGGACGCGCTGGTGAAGACGGCCAACGCGGCGAAGTAGCCCGGCCGGCCCCACCAAGGGGCCACGCGGGCACGGAGGGTGGCCGGGGACCTGTGTCCCCGGCCACCCTTCTGCCGTTCCTCTCCTGCGTACAGCACGACCGCTGTACGGTGAACGCCATGTCGAGACACGTCACCATCCGCCTGGACGAAGAGTTCCACGAGCGCCTCAAGGCGCGCGCGGCGGCTTTGGGGACGACGGTGACCGCGCTGATCACCGAGGTCACCGAACGCGAACTGGACGAGGATCGAAAGTCGTTCCTCTCCGGCATCGAGGAGTTCGCCGACCACTGGAGCTACTTCCAGGAGCGGTTCGGCAATTGAAGATCACCATGGAGTGGGCCTGGACGGCCCTGGCTCATCACCTGCCGTCGGATCCCGCCGTGTGGGATCCCTCCGGGGTGGCCGCCGCGGTCGCCCGGCACCAGAACGACCTCGTCCTGGTACCCGAACAGCCCGCCCCGGACACCGCGTGGCGGGCCGCCGCGTTTCTGCACACCCTCGCGGTCTGCCCGGCGCTGGAATCCCCGATGAACGAGTTCTACGCGGCCGCCGCCACCCGCTCGTACCTGCGGGTGGCCGGGGCGAAGCAGCTGCCCTCCCCGGAGGAGTTGGGGGACCTCGTCGAGGCGGCGAAGCTGGGCCGGTTGGACATCGGCGCGGTCGCCGACGAACTGCGCAGCCTCATCAGGGAACCCCTGCCGGCCTCGCTGCGGGGCCACGCGGAGGACGCGTAGACGGTGCGGCGAGGCCGGTCCGGGAGATTCCGGTGGCTTCCGAGGGCGCCGGAAGGTCCTAGAAGGTGATCTTCCAGCTGTTGATGTAGCCGACGTCCTGCGCCGCCACGTCCTTGACCTGGAGCTTCCAGACCCCGTTGGCGACCTCGCTCGACGCGTTGACCGTGTACGAGGCGACGACGTTGTCGGCCGAGTCCGAGCTGGAGGAGTTCTTCAGCCGGTAGGCGGTGCCGTCCGGGGCGACGAGGTCGATCTGGAGGTCACCCCGGTAGGTGTGGACGATGTTCACGTCCACCTTGGTGGTCGCCGGGGCGTTGCCCGTGACGCCCGAGACGGTGACCGGCGAACTCGCCGCGGCACCGGGGGAGTCGGGGATGTTCACGTCGGCGGTGTTCTCGAAGGACTTGCCGGGCGGCACCGGGGTGCCGGCGCCCAGGTTCCAGATCGCGTAGGCGATGGCGTCCGCGTTGCGGTCCAGGGCGGTGTCGTTGATGTTCGCGGTGGTGTCGCAGGAGGAGTGGTAGCAGCGGTCGAAGGCCTGACCGGAGGTGCCGCCCCACTTCTGCGCCTGGGCCGCCGTCTTGGTGTAGTCGGCGCCCGAGAACAGGCCGCCGACCGGGATGCCCGCGTTCTTGAACGGGGCGTGGTCGGAGCGTCCGTCGCCCTCGGTCTCTATCTCTGTGGGTATGCCGAGGCCCGCGTAGTAGTTCTTGAAGGTCTGCTCGATCGTGGGGTCGTCGTCGTAGACGAAGTAGCCCGGGTTCGGCGAGCCGATCATGTCGAAGTTCAGGTAACCGGAGAACTTCGCCTTCTCGGTGGCCGACAGGCTGTTGACGTAGTACTTCGAGCCGACCAGACCCAGTTCCTCGGCGCCCCACCAGCCGAAGCGCAGGTGCTTCGTGGGCTGGAGCTGGGCGCGGGAGACGGCCAGCGCGGTCTCCAGGACGGCCGCCGATCCGGAGCCGTTGTCGTTGATGCCGGGGCCGGCGGTCACCGAGTCCAGGTGCGAGCCGGACATCAGGACGGAGTTGGGGTCACCGCCCGGCCAGTCCGCGATCAGGTTGTAGCCGGTGGCGCCGCTGGAGGTGAAGGTCTGGAGGCTGGTGGTGAACCCGGCCGCGTCGAGCTTGGCCTTCACGTAGTCGATCGACGCCTTGTAACCGGCTCTGCCGTGGGCGCGGTTGCCGCCGTTGTTGGTGGCGATGGTCTGGAGCTGCGTCAGGTGCGCCTTGACGTTGGCCAGCGGGATGTCGGGAGGGGTGGGGGCGGCGTTGACCGCCGTGGGCGCGGCGAGAGCGGCGGGGGAGGTGGCGGCGAACAGGCCGGCGACCGCGATGGCGGTCACGGTGGCAAGGCGCCGAGGGACGGACAGGCTCATGTGGGGGCTCCGGAATTCCGTATGGGGATGAGACGGAACGTGCGGGGATAGAGCGGGTGAGCATGCGTGCGTCAGTGCGAGCCTGATGTTCAGCGAGAGTATGACTATTCGTCAAGACCACAATCCGGTCAGGGCGGTTCGGAAAGCGGACGATCCCCGGTACGGGGGTTCCGTACCGGGGATCGTGGGGCGGGAAGGGCGAGCCGCTACGCGGGCTCGCGGGCCGTCGTCGGCTCCGTCGCAGCGGCCGCGGGGGCGGCCGGCGCGAGGGTCGCGGCGGCGGCCAGACGGGCCCGGGAGCGACGCGAGGTCCGCAGCGCGTCCCAGGTCAGCAGGGCCAGTGCGGCCCAGACCAGGGAGAAGCCCGCCCACCGCTCGGGCGGCATCGCCTCGTGGAAGTACAGGACGCCCAGCCCGAACTGGAACACCGGGGCCATGTACTGGAGCAGGCCCAGTGTCGACAGCGGCACCCGGATCGCGGCCGCGCCGAAGAACACCAGCGGGACCGCGGTGACCAGCCCGGTCGCGGCCAGCAGCGCGGAGTGGCCGAGGCCCTCCGTCGCGAAGGTGGACCGCCCCTGCGCGGCCAGCCACAGCAGGTAGCCGAGGGCGGGCGGGAACAGCAGCGCGGTCTCCGCGGTCAGCGACTCCAGGCCGCTCATGTTGAGCTTCTTCTTGATCAGCCCGTACGTGGCGAAGGAGAAGGCCAGCGCCAGGGAGATCCAGGGCGGCCGCCCGTACCCGATGGCCAGCACGAGCACCGCGGAGAAGCCGACGCCGACGGCCACCCACTGGGCCCGGCGCAGCCGTTCGCCGAGCACCAGGACGCCGATCGCGATGGTGACCAGGGGATTGATGAAGTAGCCGAGGCTGGCCTCGACGACCTGGCCGTTGTTGACCGACCAGATGTACAGGCCCCAGTTCACGCTGATCACGGAGGCGGCCAGGGCGGTCAGGGCCAGCTTGCGCGGTTGGCGCACGAGCTCGGCCATCCAGCTCCAGTGGCGCAGGGCGAGGAGGGCGATCCCGACGACGGCGAGCGACCACACCATGCGGTGGGCCAGGATCTCGATCGCCCCGGAGGGCTTCAGGAGGGGCCAGAAGAGGGGGACCAACCCCCACATCCCGTACGCGCCGAATCCGTAGAGCAATCCCGTGCGCTGCTCGTTCTCCGCCTTCACGGGGCCTCCAGTACGACTTCCGGCCACTCGCCACCCGAGTCACAACCCCACGAAGGTATCGCCGTACCGCCCGGATGTCATGCCCGTAAGGGGGAGATACTCATGACACCCGGGCTGATGGGGTGGAGGTCGAGCCGGCCTCGAACGGACCTTGAGTCGGGCCGGCCCCCGGCGCGGCTCAGGCCAGGGCCGAGGCGATGGCCGTCGCCACCGGGGTCGTCGGGCGTCCGATCAGGCGGGCCAGGTCACCGCTCGTCCCCGCCAGCCGGCCGCGCGAGATCGCCGCGTCCACGTCGACGAGGATCGCCGCGAAGCCCTCGGGCACCCCCGCGCCGGTCAGGATCCCCAGGTGGGTGTCGGCCGGCACCTCGGCGTACGCGACCTCGCGGCCGGACTGCCTCGCGACCTCGGCCGCGTACTCCGCCAGGCTCCAGGCCGTGTCGCCGGACAGCTCGTACACCGCGTTCAGGTGCCCCTCGCCGGTCAGCACCACCGCCGCCGCGGCGGCGTAGTCCGCCCGCGCGGCGGACGCGATGCGGCCCTCGCCGGCGCTGCCGACGACCGCGCCGTGCTCCAGCACCACGGGCAGTTGGGCGGTGTAGTTCTCGTGGTACCAGCCGTTGCGCAGGAAGGTGTACGGGAGCCCCGAGTCGAGGATCGCCTGCTCGGTGACCTTGTGTTCGGCCGCCAGGTCGAAGTCCGCCTCGGGGCCGCCGAGGACGCCGGTGTACGCGAGCTGCGCCACGCCGGCCGTCTTCGCCGCGTCGATCACGGCGGTGTGCTGCGGAACCCGGCGTCCGACCTCGCTGCCGGAGATCAGCAGCACCCGGTCGCCGGCCCCGAAGGCCCCGGCCAGGCTCGCCGGCTCGTCGTAGTCGGCGAGCCGTACGTCGATGCCGCGCGCGGCCAGGTCGGCGGCCTTCTCCTTGTTCCGTACGACGACGGCGACGCGCTCGGCGGGGACCCGTTCGAGCAGCTCCTCGATGACGAGGCGGCCGAGGGATCCGGTGGCTCCGGTGACGACGATGCTGCTCATGGTGGGCTCCTGGGTGGTCCGGCGGTGCGGGCTGATGTCACTACCGTACGGAGAGCGCTAACTATTCGGAAGTACCCACTCTGAAGTAAGGTACTTACATGCAGGTAAGTGTGAAGGCTCCGATGTGTCCCTCCCGCGGCGTGCTGGAACACGTCACCAGCCGCTGGGGCGTCCTCGTGCTCGCCGCCCTGGTCGAGCGCTCGTACCGGTTCAGCGAACTCCGCCGGGAGGTGGCCGGGGTCAGCGAGAAGATGCTGGCCCAGACCCTCCAGACGCTGGAGCGCGACGGATTCCTGCTGCGCGAGGCGCAGCCGGTGATCCCGCCCCGGGTGGACTACTCGCTCACCGACCTGGGCCGCGAGGCCGCCGAGCAGGTGTGGGCGCTCGCCCGCTGGACCGAGCGCCGGACTGCCGACGTGCAGGCGGCCCGCGCCGCGTACGACGAAGCCCGGACCGCGTAGCGCGCTCCGGGCTCCCGCCGCACGTCGTACCGCCGTCGGCTCGTCGTACCGCCGCCGTACCGCTCGTCATGTGCTGCCGCGCGCGGCGCGGTCGACGGCGACCGCCGGCCGGCGGTCGGTCAGCCGACCACGGTCCAGGTGTCGTTGCCGGTCAGCAGCGTCGTCAGGTCGCCCTTGCCGTTCCGATCGATCGCGGTGTCGAGTTGGTCGGCCATGAGGGTGTCGTAGACGGGGCGTTGGACGCTGCGCAGGACTCCGATGGGGGTGTGGTGGAGGGTGTCGGGGTCGGCG
>NZ_LGDE01000182.1 GCF_001279725.1 Streptomyces sp. WM4235
GGTCGGGGGTGGGCGGCCGACTGGCGGCCGGCGCCTCGTGGGCGGCCAGCCCGGCCGCGATGTCGTCGGCCGTGCGTGCCCGCATCAGCAGCGACGGGTCGACGGTCAGGCCGCTGCGTTGTTCGAGCACCGTGGTCAGCTCGGCGATCATCAGGGAGTCCAGGCCCAGCCCGGGCAGCGGGCGCTCCCCGGGGTCCTCGCCCAGTACGTGCACGAAGGCGTCACGGACCCGGGCCCGCATGCCCGCGCGGTCGTGACCGGCGCGTGTCGGTGCGGGAACGACGACGGCCTCGGGTCGTGTCCGCGGCGGCGTGGGCGTGGCGACGGAGTCGAAGGGCTCGGGCTCGACGGGCTCCACGGGCTCCGCCGGGGCGGTGGCGGTGCTTCCCGGGAAGATCACGGCGCCGCCCGTCCGCAGGTGGTCGACGAAGGCGTCCAGTGCCTGCTCGGCGCCGATCGAGTGGGCGGCGGAGAAGGACGCGTCCGCTTTCATGCCGATGCCCGTCCAGTTGGGCCAGGCGTGCGCGGTGACGGTCGTGACGGCGTCGTTCTCCTTTTCGGCGAGGGCCAGTTGGTAGGCGTTGGCGAGGCTGTAGTCGACCAGTCCCCGGCCGGCCGAGGCCTGCGTACCGGCGATCGAGGACACCAGGACGACGAAGTCGGCGCCCTCCTCCTTCGCCAGTCGTACGACGTTCAGCGAGCCGGGGACCTTGGGGGCGAGCACCTTCTCGGCGTCGCTCCACGGCCGGCGGTGCATCGCCCCGAACGGGTTGACCCCGCCTGAGGAGTGCACCACGCCGACCAGCCGGCCCCAGCGCCGCCCCAACAGCCCGGCGACCGCGGCGAGCGCCTCGGGGTCGGACACGTCGCAGGACACGTAGTCGACGTCGGCGCGCGCGGCCAGGTCCCGCAGGGCCTCGGAGCGCGCGGGATCGAGGGCCGACCGGCCGATGATGCCGATGCGCTTGGCCCCCCGATCGATCAGCCGCCCGGTCAGGCGCAGTCCCACCGCGCCCAGCCCTCCGGTGACCAGGCAGTACCCGTCGGGGGGCAGGGCGTACGGCGCGCCGGGCACCGTCGGCACGGAGTGCGGCGTGTACCGGACGCCCCGTCGGTGGGCGGCGACGACGGTGTCTCCGCCGGCATCCGTCTCGGCCTGAGTCCGGGTCTCGGTTTCGCTGTCCGTCACGGCCGTCAGGGCGCCGTACTCGGCTGCCAGGCGGCCGGCGAGCGTCTCGGCCGGTTCGGCGGGGTCCAGGTGCACGACCGCGGTGGGCCTGCGGCCTTCGGCTCCGGCGGACCGTACGGCCATGGCCATGGCAGCCCGCTCGGGGCGCAGGCTGCCGCGTTCTTCGGGATGCACGGCGGCGGCGTGGAAGTCCGCCCACAGCATTGCCC
>NZ_LGDE01000183.1 GCF_001279725.1 Streptomyces sp. WM4235
GGGACTGTAAAACGTTCGGTGTAACTCCCGATCATGGAAGATGCATCGATGACCAGCAACAACGTGACCGAGACCGTCGAGCCGTCTGAGGCGGTGCCGTCGAAGTCCGTGGACGACCGGCTGATCGACGAGCTCGTGGGTCGGGCTCAGGCCGAGGGCCTGCAGCTGACCGGTGAGGGCGGGCTGCTCCAGCAGCTGACGAAGCGACTGCTGGAGTCCGCTCTCGAGGGCGAGATCACCGACCACCTCGGCTATGACAAGCACGATCCCGCTGGGAAGAACGGCGGCAACTCACGCAACGGCACCCGGGCCAAGACCGTGCTGACCGAGGTCGGCCCGGTTCAGATAGCCGTGCCCCGCGACCGCGAGGGTTCCTTCGAGCCGAAGATCGTCAAGAAGCGGCAGAAGCGTCTTTCCGGCGTGGACGAGATGGTCATCTCGCTTGCCGCGAAGGGTCTAACGACCGGTGAGGTCCAGGCTCACCTGGCCGAGGTCTACGGCGCCGAGGTGTCGCGCCAGACGATCTCCACGATCACTGACAAGGTCCTCGAGGGCATGGCCGAGTGGCAGAACCGGCCCCTGGACGCCGTCTATCCGGTGATCTTCATCGACGCGATCCACGTGAAGGTCCGCGACGGTGCGGTGGCCAACCGGCCCATCTATGTGGCTCTGGCCGTCACGGCCGAGGGCCGGCGGGAAATCCTCGGGCTGTGGGCCGGCGACGGCGGTGAGGGCGCCAAGCACTGGATGCACATCCTCACCGAGATCAAGAACCGAGGCGTGAACGACGTCCTCATGCTCGTCTGCGACGGGCTAAAGGGCCTGCCCGACGCGGTCGAGACCGTCTGGCCCCGCACGGTCGTGCAGACCTGCGTGGTCCACCTGCTGCGGAACTCCTTCCGCTATGCCGCCCGCCAGGACTGGGACAAGATCGCCAAGCTTCTCAAGCCCGTCTACACCGCGGCGACCGAGGAAGCCGCACTCGACCGGTTCGCCGAGTTCGCCGACACCTGGGGCAAGAAGTATCCGGCGATCGTGCGGCTCTGGGAGAACGCGTGGGAAGAGTTCACCCCGTTCCTCCGCTTCGACACCGAGATCCGCCGCATCGTCTGCACGACCAACGCCATCGAGTCCGTGAACGCCCGGATCCGCCGGGCGGTCAAGGCCCGCGGTCACTTCCCCAACGAGCAGGCCGCCCTGAAGTGCGTCTACATGGCAATCATGTCCCTGGACCCCACCGGCAAGGGCCAGGCCCGCTGGACCATGCGCTGGAAGACCGCACTGAACGCCTTCGACATCACCTTCGACGGCTGGCTCTCCGCAGCACGTCAGTAACCCTCAACAACCCGAGTTACACCGCTCGTTTGACAGACCCG
>NZ_LGDE01000184.1 GCF_001279725.1 Streptomyces sp. WM4235
GCTTTGACCGGCCGCGAGGGCGATGTTGGTGGTGGCGGTGCCGTGGTGGTCGGCAAGCTGGGCACTGAGTTGGTGCTTGTCGGTCGTGCCTCTTGTGCGGCGCACGGTGGTGGCTTCGGGGCCGCTGTAGTAGCGGACGGCGTCGAGAACTTGGCCGGACTTGGTGACGGTGACCTCGGCGTCTCCGAGGTAGAGGGTGCGACTGCTGCCGGTCTCCTCGATCAGACGGTTGCCGGCTGCGTCGTAGATGTAGGTGGTGGTGTTGTCGAAGGTGAACTGTTGAGCGTTGGTCGCGTTGCAGATGTACAGCAGGAGGTCACTGCCGTCGGCGGTGTTGTTGCCGGGGACGTCGATGCACTGGTTGGTGGCCGGGTTGTTGAGGGACTTGTCGCCGGCGCGGTGGACGAACTTCTGCTTGTCGCTTCCGTCGCACGTCGACAGCACCAGCTTCTTACCGTTGGCTGTCAGGCACTTGTCCAGGGCGCGGACGGTGTTGTCGGTCAGGCGCCACTGTTGGGCCTTGGTTTCGTTGCAGGGGTAGAGCTGGACCGGGGTGCCGTCGGCGGTGCCGGCGTTTTCGACGTCGATGCATTTTCCGGAGGCTCCGATGACGGAGACGGCTCCGATGCCGGGGCTGGTGGCGGAGGTGAGCTTGCCTCGCCGGTCCCAGTTCAGGGTTTGGGTGTCGCCGTCGATGCGTCGGGTCTTGGTGTTGCCGGAGGAGTCGTAGGTGTAGTTGGAGAGCGAGGTGATCGTGGATGCCGCGGTGCGGGTGGTCTTCTGGGTCTTCGCGAGGATGTGAGGCTTCGTTGTGATGGGCGGCTGTGAGGGGTTGCCGGCGATGGTGACGCCGTAGTCGTAGGTGGTCTCGTCGTCCAGTGCGCTGTTGGTGAGGTCCTTGTTGACCAGCTTGGTGCGGTTTCCGATGTTGTCGAACTGGTATTCCTGCCAGAAGCCGTCACCGTCGGGGCCGGGTGTGACGTCGGCCAGGCTGGGGCCGGTGCAGGCGGCGGTTTTGCCGGTCCAGGCCTTGGTCAGTTGGCCCATCGGGTCGTACTGGAAGCACTGGCGGTCTTCGCGGCCGCCGGACTGCGTATCGGTGATGGAGGTGATGTTGCCGGCCGGGTCGTAGACGTAGGAGACGTCGCTGATCCGGTTGGGGCCCGTCTCGCGGTCGCTGATCTGGTTGGTGATCTGCCCGGTGTTCGGGTTGAACTGGTTGGTGGTCCAGACCCGGTTCGGGGCGTTGCCGGAGGCGGTGCGCAGGACCTCGCCGTACGGGCTGTATTTGATGTCGGCGGTGTACCAGGCCAGGCCGGACA
>NZ_LGDE01000185.1 GCF_001279725.1 Streptomyces sp. WM4235
CGGCTCCGCGATCTCCCACAGGCCGTCCGGAACAATCCAACTCCAAGTACCCCGCCCCATACCGACATCAACGACGCCTCACCACATAGGACACGGTCTAAGGCGGGAGTGTCTGCGTGAATGACGTCCTGCCCAGCCTGCATCTGGGAATCAGCGGCTTCTGACCGCCTCGAAATAGATCACCAGCCAGTCCGGGGCCCGCACGCGCGGGGATCAACGGTACGCCGGGCCGGTGGCACACAGCCTGGGAGTGTCCGTCCCGCGCGCGGGAATCAGGGGCCCGATCCTGGACAGCCGACGACCGGCGCGGTGTCCGGTCCGCAGGCGCGGGAATTGAACGGCCGCTCGCGCTGCGCTCGATAGTGGTCCGGTCCAATCTTGTTGGCGCTGGAATCGACGGCCCGCTGTGTTGGACTAGAGCCGCGACGAGGGCACCGGTCGGACGCGGGAATCGACGGACGGCGACGTGGAACGTCGACACGCCGATGACGTTCGGCCCGTACGCACATGGATTGATGAGAAGCTCACGCGACGAACGAGGATACCGAGCGGTCAGGTCCATACGCGCGGGAATCGACGGATCCAAACCGCCGCTCCGTGCCAACCGGAGCTTGTCCTGCCCGTCCGCGCGGCAACCGACGGTACGACGCCGTGCCCGCTGGACCGTCTACCCCGTACGCGCGGGAATCGACGGAAGACAGGCCGGGCCGAGTCCGAGGACGAGAGGTCCTGCCCGTCCGCGCGGGAATCGACGGCCGGACGCGATGTCGAAGGCCGACGAAGCGCGGTGCTAGCCGTGCGTGCGGGAATCGACGGTACTTCGCCCACCCCACCCACTGCGGCCTGATGTCCTGCCCGTACACGCGGGAATCGGCGGGATGATGGCACCTATCTGCCGAGCAACGGCCGGTCCTGTCTGTACATGCGGGAATCCACGAGAGTGGGGAGAGATGGTCACTTTCTTGGTGGCGTCATACCCGTAAGCGCGGGGGCGACGGAACCACGACGGATAGGTGGCCGGAAAGGAAGAGGCTTGCCTGCACGGGCGGGAACCGACGGGTCGACAAGAACGGCCTCGGCCATGGCGCTGTGTACCGCCCGTACGCGCGGGAATCAACGGTAGTGCGAGGCGTCAGTGACCGGCTGGGTGGGTCCAGCGGCGAGCGGGAGTCGGCACCCAGACGCCAAGGAGCGCCTGGAAGAAAGCGCCCTGAAGCTCCCCCCGCGAACTGGACAGCGGGTGTTCACGCTGCCGGGGCGAGGTCTTGCCTGAGCAGGGTTCTCGTTTCGAGCGGGGTGACGTACCCGTA
>NZ_LGDE01000186.1 GCF_001279725.1 Streptomyces sp. WM4235
GTTCGGCGAGCCGCAGCGGGACGGAGGGATCCCGTTCGGAGGGCTTGAGGATGAAGGCGTTCCCGCAGGCCAGGGCGGGGGCCGCCTGCCACAGCGGGATCATCGCGGGGAAGTTGAAGGGGGTGATGCCGGCGACCACGCCGAGCGGGGCGCGCAGCGAGTGCACGTCGATGCCGGAGCCCGCGTTGTCGGTGAACTCGCCCTTGAGGAGGTGCGGGATGCCGGCGGCGAACTCGACTACCTCCAGGCCGCGTTGCAGGTCGCCGTGGGCGTCGGCGACGGTCTTGCCGTGTTCGGCGGACAACAGCCGTGCCAGGGAGTCGCGTTCGCCCTCGACGAGTTGGAGGAAGCGCAGCAGCACGCGGGCGCGGCGCTGCGGGTTCCACTGGCCCCATTCGCGTTGGGCCGCCTCGGCGTCGGCGATGGCCGTCCCGGTGTCGGCGCGGCCGGCCAGGGGGACCCTGGCCTGGACCGTTCCGGTGTTGGGGTCGTGGACGTCGGCGTACAGGCCGGAGGTGCCCGGGGCGTGCTTGCCGCCGATGAAGTGGGTGAGTTCGCGGACCATCGAAGCCTGCTCTCGTCAGGTGAGGTCCGAGGAGGGCGCGACGAGCCGGCGGCGCGGCACCGATCGGGGTGCGCGGCGCGGGGCGGGTCGCGGGACAGTGAAGGCGTGGATGCCTTCGGTGAGTCACGAACGCGCGGACAGGGCCGCGTACTTCGGGAACTCCGCCGGATCACCTGGGCCGTGGTCACGTACCGGTGCCATGCGTGTCTGCTCCATCCTCGTGGACAACACGGAACACCCCGCGGCCGGTATCCTGACTCCCGGATCAACGCGCGCTCTCCGGCCTTCCCAACGGGTTTCCCCGTCAGTGGCCTGTCCTGCTGGAAGAGCACACTCCTCGGTCACAGTGGCGGGACCGCGTCGGATTCACACCGACTTCCCTGCACCGCGGGCTTGCCCAGGAACATATAGTTGGACGTCCTAGTAAGTCCACCCCCGCCCGTCGTCCCGGGCGCGTCGCGCGAGCGCCGCTCCACCGTGAGTGGCCGGAAACCGACGTGGCGAGGTTCCCCCGGAGACGGCCTACGCTCGGGGGATGCGCATCGTTTCCCTGCTGCCCGCCGCCACCGACATCGTGGCCGAACTCGGACTGCTCGCCGATCTGGTGGGCCGCACGCACGAGTGCGACTGGCCGGCGGCGGTGGCCGGCGTGCCGGTGGTGACCTCTGCCGCGTTCTCGTCCGACGAGCTGTCCAGTCGGGAGATCTCCGAGGCGGTCGGGGGCGCGGCGCACAGCGG
>NZ_LGDE01000187.1 GCF_001279725.1 Streptomyces sp. WM4235
GGCCTGGGGCCTGAGCCCGCCCGCCCCGCCCGTGCCCGTCGGGGCGGACGCGGCCCGAGGCGTGGTGGGCGGCGGGAGCGACGGGGATGGGCCCGAGGACCGGGTCGACGCCGGGGGGCGGCGCGCAGCCGAAGCCTCAGCCGTCGGCCGTCTCGGAAGGCAAGGACGCCGGCGCGGTGGAGGTGAGGATCGAGATGCTCGGGCCGCTGGGGATCAGCGGCGGAGTGCGCTCCGCCCATGCCCCCCGCACCACCGCCATCGCCGCGTTCATCCACCTGCGCCCCGGCCGCAGCGCCGAAGCACTCTGCCAGGCCATGGATCCGATCAACCCGTGGTCCACGCGCACCTTGCACTCGCGACTTTCGGAGCTGCGCAACGTCGTCGGTCTCACCGAGGACGGACACCCGCTCCTGCCACGTCCCAAGAACGGTGACGGATACGCCTTCCACCCAGCGGTGACCTCAGACTGGGAAGAGTTCAAGGTGTTGGCGGCCCGGGGACTGGCCGCCGGCCCGAAAGCCGGCACCGAGGACCTGGAGACGGCGATGGCGCTCGTGCGGGGCAAGCCGTTCGACGGGCGCACCCTCCCGTGGGCCGATCCCGTCATTCAGGAAATGATGTCGCGGATCACCGACACCGCACACACCCTCGCCCGCTGGCACACCGACGGCGACACCCCCGACCTCGACGCCGCCCGCCACGCCGTCCTCCAGGCCCTCGACGTCGAAGAGACCTCCGAAGTCCTCTACCGCGATCTGCTCCACATCGACTGGACCGCCGGCAACACGACCGTGGTCCGCAAGACCGTGGCCCGGCTCCAGCAGATGGCCCGCACCTACGACATCACCTTGGCCGACGCGACCGAGGACACCATCACCCGCACCCTGTCGGAGCACCCCTACCCGGCCCCGCACCGCGCTGCCACAAGCTGACCGCACCCGAGGCAGCCCGAGACAACGAAGCGTCCCAAGCGACAGCGGACGGACGCCCGAACACGAGGAGCGCCCTCCCCCTCGACGGGTCGGCGCTCCTCCCCGTTGCACCCCCCCGGTGAAGGCGTGCGGTCGGCGCCCGGGACAGCCGTCGAGGCGCGGAAGAGGACAAGCCTGCGCCCGGCCGGCCCCAGGGGTGCGCGTATGATCAACCCCCATTTCCACTGTGCGGTTGGAGAGTTACTCATCGTGACTGAAATTCGGGGACGAGGTTCGCGGGTCGGCGCGTCCTTACTGGCGG
>NZ_LGDE01000188.1 GCF_001279725.1 Streptomyces sp. WM4235
CAGGGCCGCCCGCGGGGGGCGCGGCCTGCCGCTTTCTTCGGGATGCCCGGGGGCGGCGTGGAAGCCCCCCCACAGCTTTGCCCCGCGCGCGGGCAGACCCGCCACGATGTTGCTCAACTCTGCCCAGAAGGCGGCGAGTTCGTCGATTCCGCCGCTTCGGCTGTCCTGGGTGCCGATCACGATGGCCCCGTCCGCCCGGCGGCCGGGCTCGACCACGGTCACGCCCCGCCTCCGGAGCGCCGTCGTCAGCGCGCGCCCGAGCTCGGGGTCGGCCGTGACCAGGCGTACCGCGCCCGAGCCCGGGGCGGGGGCCGAGCCGTGAGCGGGGGCGGGGGGCAACTCCCGTACGCGCCAGTCGACGCGCACCGCCTCGACCCCCGTCGGCGGCGGGCCGGACGCGGCGAGCGACGGGCCGGTGGTGTGCCAGTACGCACCCCGTGCGAACGGATAGGTGGGGAGGTCCGTCACGCGGGCACCAACGGCGGAGAGAGCGGGCCAGTCGATGTGCGCGTAGCCGACCCCGGTCAACTCGGCGGCGCCGACGGATCCGTGCGGTCCCGCGGTCGACCCGGCGCGGAGCGCCGCCGCTTCGGCGGTCAGGTCGATGTCGACGCGGACGGGGCGAATGCGGCCGGCGGCGACGGAGCGCAGCGCGGTGGCGAGTTCGGCGGCCGTTCGCCCATGGACGGCGGTCTGGAACTCCAGCGGGGAACGGCCGGTGTTGGCGGTGTGGCAGAGGTCGGCGGTCTCCCAGGAGTCGCGTACCACGTCGAACCGGTCGGCGCACGCGCCCGCCGGTGACCGCAGCGCCGACTCGTCAGCCCCACTCACCCGCACGACGAACGAATCCTGAACCGGCACTTCACGCGTCAGCGGGACGGGAGGCTCCTCGACGATGACGTGGGCGTTCACGCCGCCCATGCCGAACGCGCTCACCGCAGCCCGACGAGGCTCACCGTCGCGCGGCCACTCCACCGCACGGTCGGCCAGATAGAACGGCGTCTCCTCGAACCGGATGTGGTCGTTGGGCCGCACCACGTGCAGTGACGGTGGAACCATCCCGTGCTCCATCGCGAGGAGCCCCTTCACCAGGCCCGCGAGCCCCGCCGCCGGCTCCAGATGACCGACATTCCCCTTCAACGAACCGATCGCGCAGAACTGCGACCTGTCCGTCACCCCAC
>NZ_LGDE01000189.1 GCF_001279725.1 Streptomyces sp. WM4235
TCTCCAACTCGTCCGGAGGAAGGACTTGTTGGACCAGGTTGAGGCGTTCCGCCGTACGGGCGTCGATGCGCCGCCCGGTCAGAGCCAGGTACTTCGCCCAGCCGGCGCCGGCCTCGCGGGCGATGCGCAGGTCCCCGCCGGCGTCCACCGCCACGCCCAGCCGGGCTTCCGGCAGGGCGAAGACGGCGTCCTCGGCCGCCAACCGCACGTCCGCCATCAGCGCGAGTTCGAAGCCGAAGCCGAGGCAGTAGCCCTGGACGGCGGCCACCACGGGTTGCGGGAGCCGGGCGAGGACCGCGAAGCGCTCGTGCACCCAGCGGATGCCCTCGTGGTAGTTCCGGGTCCGCTCGGCGGGAGTGCGTCCGGTGATCGCACCGCCGGGGGCCGTGACGTCGATCCCGGCACAGAAGGCGCGCCCGTCGGCCCTCAGCAGGACCACCCGCACCGTCGGATCGAAGCGGATCCGGTCGGCCAGCAGGCCCAGTTGGCGGGTGGACTCCCAACTCCAGCCGTTGAGTTGGTCCGGCCGGCAGAGGGTGAGGAACGCGACCCCGCCCTCGACTTCGAGGCGGATGCGCTCCTCCCCCTCCGCGATCTCCGTGGTGATGGTGTCGATCACCCGATGCCCCCTCGTCGCTGACGGACCGTCAGCTTAGGGGGGTCCGATCAGCGCGGGAAGAGCTCGAACGGAAGCGCCGGGCGGCCCCCGAAGCGTGCCGAGGCCTGCTGGGCGTTGCCGGTGAGGAAGGTCCGCCCGTACTCCTCGGGGTCCTGGTCGGTGAGCACCTCGATGTAGGCCTTGTGCTCCAGCAGGGACGCGATGGACCGCTCCAGACCGGCGGTGGCGTCGACGGCGTGCGTCGGAGTGGCGGAACCGGCCACCGCGACCCAGCGCACCCCGTTCCAGGGCTCCAGGCCCTGTACGGAGATCAGCTCGGGGAAGATCCAACGGTTGCCCGCGTCGCCGGCCGCGTCCAGTACGGCGCGTCCGACGGCCTTGTGGTCGGGGGGGTTCCAGAAGCCGCCGCCGTCCGCGCCGCCCCAGGTGTCCCGGTGGTTGAGGGGGACGATCAGCTCGGGGCGGTGCCTGCGGATGGCCGCGGCGATGTCCCGGCGCAGGTCGAGGCCGTACTCGACGACCCCGTCGCGGTGGTCGAGGAACTCCACCGTCGACAC
>NZ_LGDE01000190.1 GCF_001279725.1 Streptomyces sp. WM4235
ATCGCGTTTCGTGAGGTCGGAGCCGCGGGGTCGGGCGCTTGCGTATATGCGGGGTCTGATCGCGCCGTTGGAGCGGAAGAACGGCTGGACTCTGGCGGAACGGGCGGGTGACCGGCTACCGATCGGGATGCAGCGCCTGCTGGGCGAGGCGGACTGGGACGCGGAAGCGGTCCGTGACGACGTGCGGGACTACGTCGTCGAGACCATCGGCGACAAGGGTGCGGTCCTGATCGGCGACGACACCGGCTTCCTGAAGAAGGGCGTGCGCTCGGCAGGCGTCCAGCGGCAGTATTCCGGCACCGCCGGACGTACCGAAAACTGCCAGGTCGGCACGTTCCTGGCCTATGCCTCGCCCAAGGGGCGGGCCCTGATTGACCGGGAACTGTATCTGCCCGCCTCGTGGACGGACGACCGCGAGCGATGCCGTGACGCGGGAATCCCCGACGAGGTCTACTTCGCGACGAAGACCGAACACTTCAAGGCGATGCTCGTCCGTGCGGTGGAGGCCGGCGTCCCGTTCGCGTGGGTCACAGCGGACGAGGCCTACGGGCAGTCGAAATCGTTGCGGTGTTGGATGGAACAACGGTCCATCAGCCATGTGATGTGTGTGAAGACCAGCGACACCGTCATCACCCGCGGCATGGGCGAACGTCGTGTCGACGACCTCGTCGCCGGCCTCGCGCCGCAGTCCTGGAAGCGCCTGTCCGCCGGTAAGGGATCCCACGGCGAGCGCATGTACCAGTGGGCGCGAATCCCGATCCGGATCTGGTGGGAGAACGGCCACGGCCACTGGGTCCTGGCCCGTCGCAGCCTCAAAGACCCGACCGACATCGCCTACTACGTCTGCTACGGACCTGCTGGCACCCGGATGAAAGACCTGGTCAGGGTTGCCGGCGCCCGCTGGGCTGTCGAAGAATGCTTCCAGACCGCCAAGGGCGAGTGCGGCCTGGACCACTACCAGGTCCGCCTCTACCACGCCTGGTACCGACACATCACCCTCGCTATGGCCGCCCTCGCTGCACTCGCCGCCGTCCGCGCCCACGAACTCTCAAAAGGGGAAACAGCGGTGGCCTGATACCGCTGTCCGTAGCGGAGATACGCCGCCTCATCGGCCACCTCCTCCATCCCCA
>NZ_LGDE01000191.1 GCF_001279725.1 Streptomyces sp. WM4235
GTGTCGCAGATGTATCGGTTGAGCAGTCCGCGGTCCTCCAGCCGGCTGACCAGTCGGGTCGTGGCGCTCTGGCTGAGCACGACCGAGTCGGCCACCTGGTGCATCCGCAGGTGTCCGCCCGGGCCGCTGTGCTGGCGGCTGAGCACGTCCAGCAGCGAGTACTCCCGCACGCTCAGCTCATGGCCCGCCTGGAGGGCGCGTTCGATGTGGGCCTCGATCCGGCCGTGGAGGAGGGAGAGGGCGCACCAGCCCTGGGAGAGGGCGGTGAGTGCGCTGTCCGTGGCGGTCATGGGCGGGCTCCTCCTTCGAAGCGGGTCCCCCCAGGATAGGTCACAGCCGCAATAGCCCGCGCTTGCAAATATCCCGCGTCTGCAATTAATGTGGACGCACGTAAGCCGCGACAGCAAGTGAAGCGGCAGTACAGGCAACCTCCCCCTGAAGGGCACCCCCTCATGCCTCTCGCACTCCTGGCACTCGCCATCGGCGCCTTCGGGATCGGCACCACCGAATTCGTGATCATGGGCCTGCTTCCCGAGGTCGCCGGCGAGTACGGCGTCTCGATCCCCACCGCGGGCTTCCTGGTCACCGGCTACGCGCTCGGTGTCGTCCTCGGCGCCCCGCTGATGACCATCCTCGGCACCCGCATCCCCCGCAAGCGCATGCTGATGCTGCTCATGGGCCTGTTCGTCGTCGGCAACGTCATCTCCGCCCTCGCCCCGGCCTTCGGCGTCATGCTCGCCGGCCGCGTCGTCGCCTCCCTCGCCCACGGCGCCTTCTTCGGGATCGGCTCGGTGGTCGCCGCCGGACTGGTCGCCCCACAGAAGAAGGCCGGCGCCATCGCCATGATGTTCACCGGCCTCACCGTCGCCAACGTGGTCGGCGTACCGCTCGGCACCCTCGTCGGCCAGACCCTCGGCTGGCGCGTCACCTTCCTGATCGTCGCCGGCCTCGGCGTCCTCGGTCTGCTCGGCATCGCCAAGATGGTCCCCGACCTCCCCCGCCCCGAGGGCGTCCGGATCCGCCACGAGCTGGCCGCCTTCCGCAACGTCCAAGTTCCCCTGGCGATGGCCATGACCGTGCTCGGCTTCGGCGGGGTCTTCGCCGCCATCACCTACATCACCCC
>NZ_LGDE01000192.1 GCF_001279725.1 Streptomyces sp. WM4235
GGCGGGGAGGGTGCGGGACGGGATGCGGGACATGGGGTGCGGGACGGGGTTCGCGGCGGGGTATGGGCGCGGCGGAGTGTGGGATGGGGTGGCGCTGCGGGGTGCGAAGGGGGCCGGCCCGGACGTTGCCGGTGGCGCGGGCGGGCGGCCTGTCGGGCTCGGATCCGGGAGGGTGGCGTGCGCGGGTCGGGGCGTGCGCATGGGTGGGTGGCGGGCCTGTCGACTCCCTGCGGGCCCTGCGAGCCCTGCGTGCGCTGTGGGCCCTGCGGGTCCTGTGCGCCTGTGGGCCCTACGTGGCCTGTGTGCCTGTGAGCGCTGCGTGCCCTACGTGGCCTGCGTGCGCTGTGGGCCCTGCGGGTCCTGTGAGCGCTGCGTGTTCTGCGGGCCCTGTGAGCCCTGTGAGCCCTGCGGGTCTGCAGGTGCTGCGGGTCCTACGCGCCTGCGGGCCCTGTGTGCCTGTGAGCGCTGCGGGTCCTACGTGCCTGCGGGCCCTGTGTGCCTGTGAGTGCCGCGTGCCCCACGTGCCTGCGGGCGCCGCATGTCGTGCCCTGCGGGCCCTGTGGGCGCATGTGAAAAGGCGCGCGGCCCGGCGGTCAACCGGGCCACGCGCCTTTTCGGTCTGTGGGTCAGACGGCGGGGGTGAGCGTGAGGTGGATGGTTCCGTCCGGGGTCGTGTGTACGCGGATCGACGTCAGGTCGAGCACGTGGGCCGTGGGGCCGTGCGCGGCGGCCCTGGAGCCGATGCCGATGACCCGCATCCCGGCGGCCTGGCCTGCGGCGATACCTGCGGCGGAGTCTTCGAGGACGATGCAGTCGGCCGGATCCACACCCAACTCGGCGGCGCCCTTGAGGAACCCCTCGGGGTCGGGCTTGCTGGCCCCTACCGACTCGGCCGTCACCCGTACCTCGGGCATGGGCAGTGATGCGGCCGTCATCCGGGCCCGGGCCAGCGCGGCGTCGGCGGAGGTGACCAGTGCGTGCGGGAGGTCGGCGATGGCGGCCATGAACTCCGGCGCGCCGCCGACCGGAACCACGCCGTCGGTGTCGGCGGTCTCGCGGGCGAGCATCTCGACGTTCTCGGCGTGGTTGAGCTCCATCGGCCGCTCGGGCAGAAGGATGGCCATCGTGGCGTAACCCTGACGCCCGTGGACCACCTTGAGGGCCTCGTGCGGGTCGAGCCCGTGGGATACGGCCCAGTCGCGCCAGCAGCGTTCGACCACGGCGTCGGAGTTGACGATGGTGCCGTCCATGTCCAGGAGCAGAGCCTTGGCGGTGAGGACGGTCGAGGTCGAGGCGGTGGTGCTGGCCGGCATCGGCGGGGCTCCAGACGGGGCGGGAAAAAGAACAAGTGGTTCCGCCCACCGGTCAGGGAGTGAAGGCGGAACCACTTTGTTCCCACACGATACAAAATCTGAGGCGGTCCGCGCCACCGTGCGCCCGGCGGGAAGTCCTTCAGGGGTGGGGGTGTGGTGTGGCGTGTGCGGCATTGCTGGTCAACTCGGCTGGTGAGGTGGCGAGTTGAGAATGCGGCTGCCGGCTCGACGGCCGGGGGCGGTGACGAACGGCACACGACCGAGTCGTCGGCCGGACCCCGATGGGTCGCCGGGGGGAGACGTCGGTGGCGGGGCGGGTTGCCGGGCGGGCGGGCGTGCGCGCGTGCGACGGGCCGGGCGCCGTTGCGCGAAGCGGCCCCGGCTGCGCCGGGATCTTCGGGGCTCCGCCCCGCACCCCGCGCCTCAAACGCCGGCGAGGCTGCAATGGACCGGGGTCGGCGTCCGCCTAGCCCTCCAGTGCGCGGCGGGTGGCGGGGCCGTAGACGCCCCAGGGGTCACCTTGGATGTCGTTGTACCACTGGAACTCCGACACCGCGTTCTCCACCGACCTGCCGTACCTGCCGTCCACCCTGCCGCGGTACAGACCCTGCCCCGACAGGAGCTGCTGGAGCTTCTTCACCTCTGATCCGGAGTCTCCGTACGCCAGGGTCGGACCCTGCACCGGCGGCGGTGGGGGTGACTGGGGCTTGGGGGTGCGGCTCGGCTTCGGCGGAGGGGTCGAGGTGGGCGGCGCGGTGGAACGGGACGTGCTCGGCGTGGGGGAGGGCGACGCGGAACGCGATGCGCTCGCGCTCGGTGACGCGGAACGGGACGCGGACGGTGACGGCGAGGCCGACCGGCTTGCCTTCGGGCTGGGTGAAGCCTCCGGCGAACCGGTCGGAGCCAGGCTCGCCACGGGGCCCGACGGCTTCGCGTCCAACAGCGCGGTATCGGTCTTCCCGGGCTCCGAGGATCCCCCCAGCGCCAGTGCCAGCGCCGTACCACCCAGGGCCACCACGGTGCAGGCGCCTGCCAGGAGCAGGACGAGCCGCTTGCGCTTCCTCGGGCCCCCGCCCCCGCCGGTGGGACGGGGCGCGGCGCCCGGCGTGGGGCCCGCAGGGGCCCCGCGCGGGGTGTGCGGAGCCGGGGCGCCGGTCGCCGTGGGCGGGACCGGGCGCAGGGGGATCGTGTGGTCCGACCAGGCCTGCGGCGGCTGCGGCGGTACGGGTATGCCGTACGCCGGGGTGTCGTGCGAAGGCGCGGCTGCCGGCGGGACCGGGGGCAGCAGCTCCGTCGGGGCTTCGCCGGGCGGGCCGAACGGGCCGAACGGGTTGCCGGACGATGGCCGGGCCGGATCGGCCATCGCGCCCAGCACCGGCTGCGGGTACGCCGAAGCGGATCCCGACTGCCCGGGGTCGGACAGGGATACGTACGGGCGAATGCGCAGGGGGTTGAAACCCGCCCCCGGCGCGCACTCGCAGCCGACGCCCTCGGCGCCGCATTCTGGACAGCGCTCAGCGCTCACTGGAACCCTCCCTGGCCACTGCCTGCGATTATGCAGACCCGCCAGGCCCGACCCAACCCTCCCGAGAGGCCATAACCGGACACACCACTCAGGATGGAAATGTTGATCCGGCCTGAGGAGGAGTCGATGGCCCAGGATGTGACCGCATCGGCCGTGCAACCCGGCCCCGGCGGTGAGCGCGCCTCACGTGACGTACTCGTTTCCATCGGCGCCCTGCTGCTGGGGCTGCTGATCGCCGCACTCGACCAGACCATCGTCTCCACCGCCCTGCCGACCATCGTCAGTGAGCTCGGCGGCATGGAGCACCTGTCCTGGGTCGTCACCGCCTACATGCTCGCCTCCACCGCCGCCACGCCGCTGTGGGGCAAGCTCGGTGACCAGTACGGGCGCAAGAGGCTGTTCCAGTACGCGATCGTGATCTTCCTGATCGGGTCCGCGCTGTGCGGGATCGCCCAGGACATGGCGCAGCTCATCGGCTTCCGAGCCCTCCAGGGCCTGGGCGGCGGCGGGCTGATGGTGTTGTCCATGGCGATCGTCGGGGACATCGTCCCGCCCCGTGAACGCGGCAAGTACCAAGGGCTCTTCGGCGCCGTCTTCGGCGCGACCAGCGTCCTCGGGCCGCTGCTGGGCGGCCTGTTCGTGGACCATCTGACCTGGCGCTGGGTCTTCTACATCAACATCCCCATCGGTCTCGTCGCCCTCGCCGTCATCGCCGCGGCCCTCCACATCCCGGTGCGCTCCACCAAGCACACCATCGACTACCTCGGCACCTTCCTCATCGCCTCCGTCGCCACCTGCCTCGTCCTCGTCGCTTCTCTCGGCGGTACCACCTGGGCCTGGGGTTCGGCCCAGATCATCGGTCTGGCCGTTCTCGGCGCCGTCCTCCTGGTCGCCTTCGTCCTCGTCGAGCGGCGGGCCGCCGAACCGGTCCTGCCGCTGAAACTGTTCGCGATCCGTACCTTCACCCTCTGCTCGGTGATCAGCTTCGTCATCGGCTTCGCGATGTTCGGCGCGATGGTCTACCTGCCGACGTTCCTCCAGATCGTCCGGGGCGTCTCGCCGACGATGTCCGGCGTCCACATGTTGCCGATGGTGTTCGGCCTGCTGATCGCCTCCACCGTCTCCGGGCAGATCGTCAGCCGCACCGGGCGCTGGAAGGTCTTCCCGATCGCCGGTACGGGCGTGACCGCCATCGGACTGCTGCTCCTGCACCAGTTGCAGCGCACCAGCTCCGACTGGGAGATGGGGATCTACTTCTTCGTCTTCGGAACCGGACTCGGCCTGGTCATGCAGGTCCTCGTCCTCGTCGTGCAGAACGCGGTCAGCTACGAGGACCTCGGAGTCGCCACCTCCGGCGCCACCTTCTTCCGCTCCATCGGAGCCTCCTTCGGCGTCGCCATCTTCGGCACGATCTTCACCAACCGGCTCGACGACCAGCTCTCCTCCGCGCTGGCCGGTGCGCAGCTGCCGGCCGGTGTGACCGTCGCGGGGCTGGAGGCCGACCCGCGGGCCATCGGAGGACTCCCCGCCGACCTGCGCACCCGGGCGCTCGACGCCTACTCCACCTCCATCACCGACGTCTTCCTGTATGCCGTGCCCATGGTGCTCGTCGCCTTCGTGGTGGCCTGGTTCCTCAAGGAGGACAAGCTCCGCGCATCCGTCACCGCACCCGATGTGACCGAGACCCTCGCCTCCAACCCCGTCCAGCGGTCCTCACACGAAGAGGTCGCCCGCGCCCTGTCGGTCCTCGGGACCCGTGAGGGCCGCCGGCACGTCTACGAGAAGATCACCGCGAAGGCGGGATACGACCTGTTGCCCGCGTCCAGCTGGATGCTGCTGCGGATCAAGAAGTACGGATCGACGGACCCGTCGGTGCTCGCCGACCGCACCGGCGTGCCGATCAAGGTGATCACGGACGCGGCCCGGCAGGTCGAGGGGCGCGGACTCGCGGTACGCGACGGGCTGTCCCTGGTCCTGACCGACCCGGGCCGTGAGAGCGCCGCCCGGCTGGCCGCCGCCCGGCAGGAATCGCTCGCCGAACTGCTCGGCGACTGGTGGGGCCCGAACCGGCCGACCGACCTGATCAAGCTGGTCGAGGAACTCAACGCGGAACTGTGCGGATCAGACTCCGAGGAGCCCTACGACACCCTGCCGCGCCGGGACCACGCCGCCCCCTGAACCCGTGTCGCCCCCTGAGCCCCTGTCGCCCCCTGAATCCCGCCTCAGGCCCTATGTGCCGCGGGCCTGTGTGACGACTACACCAGGGGCTTCTCGAACCAGTGCTCCGCATAGGGGCCGGAGTTGTACGCGGGTATCTCCGCGTACCCGTGCCGTGAGTACAGCGCCCGGGCCTCCACCAGGTCGGACCGGGTGTCCAGCCGTACGCGCTCGGCGCCCAGCGCGCGGCCCGCGTCCTCCAGGGCGGTGAGCAGCGCCGCCCCGCCTCCGGTACCGCGGGCGCGCCGGTCGACGTACACCCGCGTGAGCTCGGCGGTGACGGGGTCCAGCAGACGTATGCCGCCGCAGGCCAGGGCCCGGCCGTCGAGTCTGCCGACGACGAAGCGGCCCGTGGGTGGCAGGAGGTCGTCGGCGGGGAAGTCGAGCATGCCCTGGTCGATCTCCGCCTCGGTGACGGAGCGCTTCCAATACCGCCCGGCGACCTCCGCGTAGTACGCGCGGCGCAGGGCCGTTCCGTCGGGAGTGGTGAACGGTTCCGGGGCGACCTTCCAGGTGCCCGTGGTGGTGATGGCGTCGTTGTCGCTGTTCATGGCGTCATTGTGCGAGAGGAGAGGGGAGGTCCGCGTTGGATTATCCACAGGGGCGGGCCGATGATAGTGAAAAGGACAAATCGTGTACATGGAGGGCGTGAACCGTCATGTCGGAGCATCCTGACTGTGCCCTGATCCGCCGCGGCTACGAGGCTTTCGGCAAGGGCGACCTGGAGGCGTTGGGCGCGATGATGACGGCCGACGTCATCCACCACATGCCCGGAAACAACCCGTTGTCGGGGCATCACAAGGGGCGGGAAGCCGTCATGGGCCTCTACCGCCGCCTCGCGGAGGAGACGAACGGGACGCTCCGGCTCCACCTGGAGTCGGTCATGGCCGACGGCCGCGGCCACGTCATGAGCTTCCACACCGCGCGCGGCGACCGGGGTGACCGGGGGATCGAGATCCGAGAAGGGCTGTTCTTCACGATCGTCGGGCACAAGATCACCGACATCGACGGCTGCACCGAGGACATCGACGAGGCCGACGCGTTCTGGTCCGCCCGACCTGACCTGCCGACTTGACGGTCTGATCTGCCGACCTGTCGACCTGCCGATGTGACCTGCCGGCCTGCCGGTGTGGCCTTCCGGCCTGCCGGTGTGGCCTGCCGGTCTGGCCTGACGATCCGACTGCCGGTCCGATCTGCCGCCTGCCGCCTGCCGCCGCCGGCCGACCCGATGCGACCCGACCCGACATCCGACCCGACCCGATCCGACAGCAGATCCGACCCGCTCAGACCCGCTCCGACCCGACCGGCCGGAAGGCCCGGGGCCACGGCCCCCGGGCCTTCCGCCGCGCTCGTTCACGCCTGCTTCGGCGCCGCCTGCTGGACGACCTCGAACGACCACACCGAGGACCCGGAGGCCGCCGGCTTCGGCCGCTCGCCGCCACCCGCGCCGCCGCCCTGGTGGGCCGCCTTCATCGGGCCGTCCATCCACGCCTGGAAGTCCTCCTCGGAACGCCACCGCGTGTAGACGAGGTACTGGTCGGTGCCCTCCACGGGGCGCAGCAGCTCGAACCACTCGAAGCCGTCCGAACCCTCCACGGCTCCCGCCCGCGAGGCGAAGCGCTGCTCCAGCACCTCTCGCTGCTCGGCCGGGACGGTCAGTGCGTTGATCTTCACGATGCTCATGGACGCCATCCTAGGGATCCGCGAGGGATATCGTCCTTCGGGTAATCAAGTGGTGCGTGGGGCGCGGCAGCCTGGCGAAGTCGAGGTTGCGGCCGACAGGGCGGGAGGCCGGCGAGGCGTGGCTGACGCGGCAGAGCACAGCGGTGGTGACGGACACGTCGGGGTCATGGACGATCGCGGCAGACCGGGAGCCCTGCACCTCCTGCTGTGGGCGCTCGCGGGCGCGCTCGCGGTCAGACAGGCCGTCGCCGTGTTGCGGGTGCCGCCGACGCGATGGCTCGACGGCTTCCACCTCCCGGACGGTCTGTCGGGCTCGCTCTACGAGAGCGGATCCGGCCAGTTCACCGGCACCCCTTTCGCGGGACTGGTCCTGAAGCCGCTGGCCGGTCTCGCGGCGCCCTCCCTGGAAGTGGCCTGGACCTGCGCCACCCTGCTGTTCGTCGCCGCGATCGGGCTGGTCGCCGCGCGAGGCCTGCCCGATCCGGTGCCCCGGCGTGCCGCGTTGCCGGCGGCGCCCGTGCTGGTCGCCCTGATGATGGTCTCGTTGCCCGTGCGCGAGGCCGCGTCGCCGGGTCAGACCGCCGTCCTGCCCGTGCTGTTGGTGTTGCTCGCCGTCTTCAGGGTGCCCGGCGAACGCCCCGCCGGGTTCCTCGTCGGTCTCGCGGCCGCCCTGCAGCCCGGACTGCTGCTGTTCGCAGCGCTGTTGTGGCTGACCGGGCGCCGCCCCACCGCCGGGGCCGCCGCCGTGACGTTCGCGGGCGCGACCGCCCTGTCCTGGGCCTCGCTGCCGCGCGACTCGTGGACGTACTGGGTCGAGCACCTCGCCGGCACCGGCCTCGGGCGCGCCCCCGACGGCCTCGCCAACCAGTCCGTGCACGGCGCGCTGCTCCGCCTCGGCCTGAGCGGACCCGCCGAGATCGCCCTGTACGCGGCGCTCGCGGGCGTGATCCTGTGGATCGGGCTGCGCCGCGCGGTCCGGTACGCCCGCGACGGCCAACTGCTGCTCGCCGTCGCGATCACCGGCTGTGTGGCCGTCGCCGTGTCCCCGGAGGGCTGGCGCCACCAACTGCTGTGGGTACTGCTCGCCGTCGCCGGCAGGGTGGGCAGGCGGGCCGCCGACCGCACCGTCTGGCCGGTCGCCGTCGTGCTCGCCGTGATCCTGCCCAGCGCCGTGCTGCTGCCGAACCTGGGCGTGCTGGCCCTCGTACGGGACAACGTGCTGCTGCTGGCCGCCCTCGCGGCGGCGTGCGCGGTGCCGTTCCTGTCGCTTTCCTCGCCGTACTGGCGAGAGCCCGTGCCCACCGCGTACGGCCGGCCCGCCGCCGCGCGCTGGTCCCGGGTGCCGCTGCTGCCGTTCTGGCGGCGCGTGCTGTCCCGCCCGAACCTGCTGCTGGAACTGCTGTTGATACGGGTCGGCTACTCGATCTACTCGCACATCCGGGCCGCCGCCACGGCGGGCCGCGACCTCGCGGAGGCCAACGGCAGCCGGATCCACGGCATCGAGAAGGCGCTCGGCATCGACATCGAGTACGCCGTCAACCACGCCGTGGTGAACACGCCCTGGCTGGAGGCGTTCTTCGACTTCTACTACACCTCCTTTCACTTCGTCGTCCCCATGGGGATCCTGGCGGTCCTGTACTGGCGCCGCCCCGCCGACTACCGCTGGGCGCGCGCCTCGCTGGGGCTGGCCACGGTCCTCGCGCTCGTCGGCTTCTGGCTGTACCCGCTCGCACCGCCACGCCTGATGCCCGACCTCGGGTTCGTCGACACCGTGCACGGGGTGCAGGACCTCGCGAACCCGCGGTACGGGGCGATGACCGCGATCTCCAACCAGTACGCGGCCATGCCCTCGCTGCACTTCGGCTGGTCGCTGTGGTGCGGGATCGTGATCGTCGTACTCGCCCCGAAAGGGTGGCAGAAGCTGCTGGGCGCCCTCCACCCGCTGATCACGGTGTGCGCGATCGTGGCCACCGCGAACCACTGGGTGCTCGACGCGGTCGGCGGAGCCCTCGTCGTCGGCGCCGGGTTCGGGCTGGTCCACGTACTTTCCGGGCCGCGCGGCGAGCGGGGCGGGGCCGACTCCGGGTTGACGCTGCCGCGGCCCCGGGCCCCCGAGCAGGAGGGCAGCACCCGCGCGGCAGGGGAGCGCACCACCGCCTGACGGCGGGTCGGGTGGGAGCGCGGAGCCCTGCGGATCCCACGGGGGGCCGGTCGGGCGCGGAGCGCGGCCGAAGGGGTGCCGGAACGGTCTCGACACCGCTCCGGCACCCCTTCGGTGGATCGCCGCGTCCGTCCAGGATCCGCCCGGTACGGCGCTCCCGCCACTCGGCGCTCCCGCACGGCACCGGACGTACCGGGGCGGTCCCGACAACGCGGCGCCGGGCGGCGTGGGCCGGGCGGCGTGGGCCGGGCGGCGTGGGTCGGGCAGGATCCGAAGGAGACCGTCTAGTCCGGTGGGAGTTGGGCCACCACGAGGGCGATGGCCGCTTCGGCGGTGTCCGTCTCGCCGATCACGTTCGTCATGCGGGGGCCGCGCACCCGGAACCGGCCGTCGGCCAGCGGCTCGACCGCCGGCACGCCCACGTTGAACGGGGGGCTCGTACGGGAGCTGAACCACAGGGTCCAATGACTGGTGAACGGGTACAGCCGTCTGAGTCTGGGTTCCTTCGAGGCCGCTTCTATCAGCGCCAGGACGCCCTGGCCCATGGTCTTGGAGTCGGCGCGGTCGAGGACCAACTGCCACGTCAAGGGCATCCGCTGCCAGCGTGCTTCCACGGCGTCGGCGGGCCCGCGTTCGTCCTGAAGGTTCATCCGCGAAGTGTGCCGCGCCACCGGCTCCGGGACAACGGCCAAGAAGGTCACAACCGGAACATCGCAACCGGAACGTCACAACGGGAGGGCCGCAACCGGAACGTCACGACGGGAAAGCCATAACCGGAAGGTCACGACCGGAACGTGACGGGCCGGCGGACGGCACGGGCCGGGCATGGGGTGGAACGGCCCCGCCGCCCCCACCCCCGCCGCCCCCGCCCCCGCCGCGGGTCAGCGGCCGCTGACCCGGAGTTCCTTGATGCCGTTGAGCCAGGCGGCGCGCAGTCGCCTCGGGCCCTCGCCGGCCAGGCGCAGGTCGGGCAGCGCGTCGGCCAACGCGTTGAAGATCAGGTCGATCTCCATGACGGCCAGCGACTTGCCGAGGCAGAAGTGCGGGCCGCCGCCCCCGAAGCCCAGGTGGGGGTTGGGGTCGCGGGTGATGTCGAAGGCGTTCGGGTTCTCGAAGACCTCGGGGTCGTGGTTGGCGGAGGAGTAGAACATCCCCACCCGGTCGCCCGCCTTGATCTTCTGGCCGCCCAGTTCGGTGTCCTGGGTGGCGGTCCGCTGGAAGGACACCACCGGGGTGGCCCAGCGCACGATCTCCTCCGCCGCCGTGGCCGGCCGTGTCGCCTTGTACAGCTCCCACTGCTCGGGGTGGGTGAGGAAGGCGTACATGCCGTGGCTGATGGCGTTGCGCGTGGTTTCGTTGCCCGCGACGGCGAGCAGCAGCACGAAGAAGCCGAACTCGTCGGAGCCCAGGTTGCCCTGTCCCTCGGCCGCGACCAGCTGCGTGACGATGTCCTTGGCCGGACACTCCTTGCGGGCCGCCGACAGGTTCATCGCGTAGCCGATGAGTTCCATCGCGGCGTTCGAGCCGACCTCCTCGGTGATCGCGTACTCGGGGTCGTCGTAGGCGATCATCTTGTTCGACCAGTCGAAGATCCGGAGCCGGTCCTCCTGCGGCACGCCGATCAGTTCGGCGATGGCCTGGAGGGGGAGTTCGCACGCCACCTGCGTCACGAAGTCGAAGCTGCCGTCCGCGGAGGCGGTCACCGCCTCCTCGACGATCTTTCGCGCCCGGTCCCGCAGGGCCCCTTCCAGGCCGCGGATCGCCCGCGGGGTGAAGCCGCGCTGGACGATCTGGCGGACGCGGGTGTGTTCCGGCGGATCCATGTTCAACATGATCAGGCGCTGGGCATCGATCTGTTCGCGCGCGATGTGCTCGTTGAAGCGGATGATCGCCGTGTTGGTGGTCGAGGAGAACAACTCGGGGTGCGTGGAGACGTACTTGACGTCCGCGTGCCGCGTCACGGCCCAGTAGCCCTCGTCGTCGAAACCTGTGATGCCCCGCCGCTGCGGGCACCACCACACGGGGGCGGTCTGCCGGAGCTGTGCGAACTCCGGGAAGGGGACCCGGTCCTGGAGGAGGTCGGGGTCGGTGGCGTCGAAGCCTTCGGGCAGCGCGGGGCAGGGCATCGGGCGACTCCAAGGTCTGACGGCCCATCAGAAGTTGGCTCGAAGGTAGTAACGAGTTCCAGAAGTGACAAGGGCTCCGGCGCCAACTGTTGCGTGTGGAATCCGTGGAGCCACGTGCAAGACCCTTGCGTGCCGGGCCTCCAGGTCATAAGACTGCGGAGGGAACTAGAACGCGTACTAGTTCAGGGCGGGGCGCCGGGACGGCCCGCCGCGTCGGCACCGTGCAGGAGAGGACGAGCTCATGGCCGCGGAACCCGTCATCGTCGAAGCCGTACGCACCCCCATCGGAAAGCGCGGGGGCGCCCTCGCCAACCTTCATCCCGCCTACCTGCTCGGTGAGACCTACCGCGAACTCCTCGCCCGTACCGGAATCCAGCCCGACTGCGTGGAGCAGATCGTCGGCGGCACCGTCACCCACGCCGGCGAGCAGTCGATGAACCCCGCCCGCAACGCCTGGCTGGCCATGGGCCTGCCCTACGAGACCGCCGCGACCACCGTGGACTGTCAGTGCGGCAGCTCCCAGCAGGCCAACCACATGGTCGCCAACATGATCTCCGGCGGGGTCATGGACATCGGCATCGCCTGCGGCGTCGAGGCCATGAGCCGGGTCCCCCTCGGTTCCGGCTCCAAGCACGGTCCCGGCAAGCCCTTCCCCGACGAGTGGAACGTCGACCTCCCGAACCAGTTCGAGGCCGCCGAGCGCATCGCCCGCCATCGGGGACTGACCCGGGAGGACGTCGACACCCTGGGCGTGCTCTCCCAGGAGCGGGCGGCCACCGCCTGGGCCGAGGAGCGCTTCAAGCGCGAGACGTTCGCCGTGCAGGTGCCGACCACCGAGGCCGAGCAGGCCGCGGGTCAGGGCATGTGGCGGCTGGTCGACCGGGACGAGGGGCTGCGGGACACCTCCATGGAGGGCCTCGCCCGGCTCAAGCCGGTCATGCCGACCGCCGTGCACACCGCCGGGAACTCCTCGCAGATCTCCGACGGGGCCGCGGCCGTGATGTGGGCCTCGCGCAAGATGGCCCGCGCGCTGAAACTCAAGCCGCGCGCCCGGATCGTGGCCCAGACGCTGGTCGGAGCGGACCCGCACTACCACCTGGACGGGCCGATCGACGCGACACGGGCAGTGCTGGGCAAGGCCGGGATGTCCCTCCGGGACATCGACCTCGTGGAGATCAACGAGGCCTTCGCCTCCGTCGTCCTCAGCTGGGCACAGGTCTTCGACCAGGACCTGGAGAAGGTCAACGTGAACGGCGGCGGCATCGCGCTCGGTCACCCCGTCGGCGCCACCGGCGCCCGACTGATCACCACCGCGCTCCACGAGCTGGAACGGCGCGACAAGGAGTTCGCGCTGATCACCATGTGCGCGGGCGGCGCGCTGGCCACCGGCACGATCATCCAGCGGCTGTAACGGCCGCGTCCGCACCACCACCACCGCGCGAGCGGTCTCGGACCCAGTGGGATGGGAAGCCGAAGGCCCCGACGACCGGACCTGGGGAGGCCGGCCACCGGGGCCTTCGCATGTCTGTCACCGCCTTGTGGGCGGGTTCCGCGTCGCTGCGCGGAGGAAGTTCTCGTCGCCTTGTGGGCGGGAAGTCGTGCGCCGCCTCGCGGGCGGGTCCTGCCGGGTCCGCTGCCACTGGTCGGCTTAGTACCAGTGGTGGGACTGCCAGAAGTTCCAGGCGCCGACAGGGCTGCCGTAGCGGGAGTTCATGTAGTCCAGGCCCCACTTGATCTGGGTCGCCGGGTTGGTCTTCCAGTCCGCGCCCGCCGAGGACATCTTCGACGCCGGCAGGGCCTGGACCAGGCCGTACGCACCGGAGGAGGAGTTCGTGGCGGTGTGGTTCCAGCCGCTCTCGTGAGAGACGATCTTGGAGAAGGCTTCGAACTGGGCCGGGTCCTTGATCATCTGCTGCGCGATGGACTTGGCGTTCATCGGGGCCGCCTGGGCCGGGACCGTGGCGAGCATGGAACCGGCGACGCCGAGGGCGAGGACGGAACCGGCGATGGCCTTCTTGGAGGCGGTGATGCGGCGGATGACGGTGTTGGACACGGAATGGCCTTCCGTAGGGGACGGGGACGGCCGCAAGCACGCCGAAGACGTGCGTGAGCCACTCACGCGGTGGAGAGGGGTTCGTCGGCGGGGGGTGAAGTACCCCTGCCGCCTTGCGACTCATCCAGTTCTACAGACGCCCCGACGGCCTGGCAACGACCCCTCTTACTAGTGACCCTCGCAGGTGGGGCGTTTCGACCCCCCGGCCCGTCGACCGGCCTTCGCGCAGGTGGGGGCCGCTCACGAGGGGGTGATTCGGGCCCCTTGGGGGCTACTAGTCCCGTTCGTATGTGACGTGCGTCCTGTGGGGCGGGTCACCGGCCAGGGCCCCGAATCTCACCGTCCGTGGCGATCCGTACCCCTTTCGCGGGACGGGTCGGAAACGGACTAAACCCCCGAATCAAAGGAAATCGGGGCATCGAAGGCGGCTTTGCGTGTCGCCCGCCGCAGGGCCTTCAGCAGGGTGGCGCCGAGGCTGAGGGTCAGTACGACGGTCAGCGCCGCCCGCCCCAGGTCCCAGCCCAACGAGGTCGCCAGGCAGTACGCGACGAACCGCGCCAGGTTCTCCGGCAGCGGGTCCCCCGGGTGGAAGGAGACGCCCTGCCCCATGCCCTGGAGGATCACCCACCCCTGGAGGTTCATGATCGTGCCGTACGCGAACGACCCCACGAACCCGTACGCCGCGAGCATGCCCAGCTCCACCCGCCCCCGGATGCGGTCCGGACCGGGCAGCAGACCCGCCCCCAGCGAGAACCACCCCAACGCCAGCATCTGGAACGGCATCCACGGCCCGACCCCGCCCGTGAGCAGGGCGGACGCGAACATCGTCACCGAACCCAGGACGAAGCCGAAGCCCGGCCCCAGCACCCGGCCGCTCAACACCATCAGGAAGAACATGGGCTCCAGGCCCGCCGTACCCGCGCCCAACGGTCTGAGCGCCGCACCGACGGCGGCCAGCACGCCGAGCATCGCGACGGCCTTGGCGTCCATGCCGTTGTCGGCGATCGTCGCCACGACGACCGCGACGAGGAGGGGCAGCAGCGCCGCGAAGAGCCACGGCGCGTCCTGGGAGTGGGCCAGCCCCGACTGCCGGTCCGCGAGCAGCGGCCAGCCGAACGCGACGATGCCGATCAGGGTGACCAGGACCAGCGCGACGGCGGCGCGGGGGCCGATGCGGACGGGACGGGCGGAACGGGCGGTACGGGTGGAACGGGCGGTACGGGTGGTGCCGTCGACGGGGCCGGCCGGGTCGACTGGGCCTGCCGGGCCGGTCGGATCAGCCGGGTCGGCGGTGCGGGGGGTGCGCGTGGTGCTCACGGGGCGAGCCCCCCGGCCGTGCCGTCGGCGGCGCCACCGGAGTCCCCGGCGCCACCGGAGTCCCCGGCGTCCCCGGAGCCACCCGAGTCCCCGGCGCCACCCGAGTCACCGGAGAGGGCCCGCGCGACCTGGGACACCGTGAGCCACCGCCCCGGCGCCAGGATCTTGGCCACCTGCGGGGCGAAGGCGGGGGAGGAGACCACCACCTCGGCCGTAGGGCCGTCCGCGACGATCTCCCCGCCGGCCAGGATCACCACCCGGTGCGCCAGCTCGGCGGCGAGTTCCACGTCGTGCGTGGCCAGGACGACGGCGTGCCCCGACGCGGCGAGAGCCCGCAGGATCCCGATCAGTCGGGCCTTGGCGGCGTAGTCCAGGCCGCGGGTGGGCTCGTCGAGCAGCAACAGGGCCGGCTCGCCGGTCAGGACCAGGGCCAGGGCGAGCGCGAGACGCTGCCCCTCGGAGAGGTCCCGGGGGTGGGTGTCGTCGGGCACGTCCGGCAGCAGGGCCGTCACCAGGGCCCGGCAGGTGCCCGGTGCCGCGCCCGCGTCGGAGTCGGCGGCGGCGCACTCGGCGGCGACCGTGTCGGCGTAGAGGAGGTCCCGGGGGTCCTGCGGGACGAGCCCGACGTGGCGGACCATCTCCCGAGGCGGGGTGCGGTGCGGGGTGCGACCGCCGACGAGCACCTTGCCGGTGGTCGGTTCGATCGTGCCGACGAGGGTCGCGAGCAGGGTGGACTTGCCGGCGCCGTTGCGGCCCATGAGGGCGACGGTCTCGCCGGGGGCGATCGTGAGGTCGATCCCGTGCAGGACCTCTGCCCGACCCCGACGCACGGACACGCCCGCGGCCGTGGCCGCGACCGTGCCCGCCGTGGCGTCGACGCCGACACCTGCACCGGCACCGCCGGTGCGCGCGGGCGGGGTGCGGCGCAGCAGCCGGGCCAGCCGGCCGGGACCCTCGGGGCGGCCCGCCGAACCCGGCACCTTCGCGGGTTCGGACGGCGCCCGCACCCCCGCCTCGAACGCCTCGAACGCCGCCGGGGCCGGGTCCGCCCCCGCGTCCTGCGGAAGGCGGGACCGCAGGGGGCCTGCCAGACGGCGTGCGTCGCGGACCGACAGGGGCAGCGGGGACCAGCCCGCGAGCCGGCCCAGGGAGATCACCGGGGGGTGCACCGGGGAGATCGCCATGATCTCCGCCGGGCTCCCCATGACCGGGGCCGCTCCCGGCGACGGCAGGAGCAGTACCCGGTCCGCGTACTGGACCACCCGCTCCAGGCGGTGTTCCGCCATGAGCACCGTGGTGCCCAGGTCGTGCACCAGCCGCTGGAGCACCGCCAGGACCTCCTCGGCCGCCGCCGGGTCCAGCGCCGAGGTGGGTTCGTCCAGGACCAGCACGCGCGGGTGCGGGGTCAGCACGGAGCCGATCGCGACCCGCTGTTGCTGCCCGCCGGAGAGGGTGGCGATGGGGCGGTCGCGGAGTTCGTTGAGGCCCAGCAGGTCGAGGGTCTCCTCGACCCGGCGGCGCATCACCGCGGGCGGGAGCCCCAGCGACTCCATGCCGTAGGCCAGCTCGTCCTCCACCACGTCCGTCACGAAGTGGGCCATCGGATCCTGGCCGACCGTGCCCACCACGTCGGCGAGCTCGCGCGGCTTGTGCGTACGGGTGTCGCGCCCCGCGACCGTGACCCGGCCGCTCAACCGGCCGCCCGTGAAGTGCGGGACCAGCCCGCAGACCGCCCCCAGAAGAGTCGACTTGCCGACACCCGACGGGCCGACCAGCAAGGTCAGCTCCCCTTCCGGCACGACGAAGTCCGCGCCGCGCAGCGCCGGTCCGGCGGCTCCCTCGTAGGTCACCGACACCTGCTCGAAACGGATCACTGCGACGCCTCCTTCGGCGGAACGGGTGCCACGAAGGCGGGAAGCAGGCCGATGAGGATCGCGGCCGCCGGCCACAGCGGGAGGGTGGGCGCGACCAGGGGGACGACCCCCGGGCGCAGGGCCTCCGGGTCCCGGGTGCCCGCGTAGATCAACAGGGCCGCGACCGCCGCCCCCGACCCGGCGACCAGCCAGGCCCGAAGGCCCCAGCGGTCGGGCCGGTACCGGGTGCGGACGCTGCGCCGGCCGCCCAGGCGCAGGCCCGCCAGGGCCAGTGCCAGCCCGACGATGAGCAGGGGCAGGCCGAACGCGGCGCCCTCCGCCGCGAGCAATCCGTACGTGCCCGCGCACATGCCGAGGAGCCCGCCGAGGGTGAGCGCGTTGGTGGTGTGCCGGACCGCGGGCGGAACCCGCGCCGTGCGCCCGTACCCGCGCGCGTCCATCGAGGCGGCCACCGCCACCGAACGCTCCAGCGCGCCCTCCAGGACCGGCAGACCGATCTGGAGGACGGCCTTGACGCCGCCGGTGGGGCGTCCGCGCAGCCGGCGGGCGGTCCGCAGCCGCACCACGTCCGCGACCATGTTCGGCGCGAACGTCATGGCGACGACCACGGCGACCCCCGCCTCGTACAGGGCGGCCGGCAGGGACTTCAGCAGCCGGGCCGGATTGGCGAGGGCGTTGGCGGCGCCCACGCAGATGAGGAGGGTGGCCAGCTTCGCGCCGTCGTAGAAGGCGAAGACCAGCTGCTCGGCGGTCACCCTGCCGCCGAAGCGGATGCCCTGCGCCCAGGCCGGCAGGGGAACCTCCGGCAGGGTGAAGAGGGTGTGCGAGCCGGGCAGCGGGGAGCCGAGCAGCATGGAGAAGACCAGGCGCAGGCCGATGACGAACAGGCCGAGCTTGACGAACGCCCCGTACGAACGCGCCCACGGCGCCGAGGTCCGGCGGGCGGCGACCACGTAGCCGGCGACGCCGACGATCAGGCCGAGGAGGAGGGGATTGGTCGTCCGGGAGGCGGCCGTGGCCAGCCCGAGCGCCCACAGCCACCAGGCCCCCGCGTGCAGGGCGTTCCCGCGACGCGCCTCGGGGGCCAGGTGCGGCCTCTTCTTGTACACGGGCCCGTGCGGGTCGGTCTTCGCCGCCGCGAGGCGGCTCCGCCGGGGCGGTGTCACGTCGCCGACCGCCGCGCCGTGGGTGGTCCCCGACCCGTCGACGGACCCCGTCCCGGACACGGCGGCGGACCCCGTCCCGGACACGGCGGCGGCACCGGTGCCGGGCACCGCGCCGGACCCCGTCCCGGACACGGAAGCGGGCGTGACGCCGGATCCGGTGCCCGACGCCGTACCGGGCCCGCGCGCCGGCTCCGTCATCGGGCGCGGCGGCGGGACTGCCAGACGCCGGCCGCGGCCAGCGCGGCCACCGCCACGATGCCCACGACGAGCCCCGCCGAGGGCCCGCCGGACCCGCCCGAGGACGACGCCGAGGACGCGGACGGGGACGACGGGGAGGAAGGGGACGCCGACGGCCGCTGCCCGGCGCCGTCGGCGATCGGTTCGCCGCAGCCCTGCCGCGGGTACCCCGAGATCCCGCACAGCAGCGCGGCGCTGTTGTAGCGCAGCGGCTTCGCGACCGCCGCCAGGGCCTCCGCCGAAGTGGCGTCCGGCGCCACCCGGGCGCAGGCCGTGCGCGGCGCGTCCCCGGGCGGGGTCTCGCCCGAAGGGGCCTCCGCGGGGAGCCCGAAGTCGATGACGAGGGCCACCCGCTTGCGGCCCTGCTCCGCGGGCGTCGCGGAGCAGACGGCCTCGAAGTCGGCGTCGGCGCGCGGCCGCCCGGACTGGTCCCCGGCGTCCTTGCTCACGCCGAAGCGGAACCCCTGCACCGAGCCGTCCGCCGGGCGCGCCATCGAGGGGCCCTGGGTGGCGTACGACCAGGAACCGTTCGCACCGCCGTCCCAGAACGACCAGTAGCGGTAGCTCGACGCCATCGCCGGGGCGGAGGCGAACAGCACGAGGAGGACGCCGAAGGCGAGGGCGAGGGCCGGGAACCGGCGAGCGGGCAGCCCGCGCATCAGATCTGGTTCTTCTTCCGGCGGCCGCTCAGCAGGATGCCGATGCCCATGCCGGCCGCGGCGCCCGCGCCGATGATCCACCAGAGGTTCCCGTTGCCGGAGCCCTCGTCGTCCTTCTTCTTGTCGGCGTCCTCGGAGGCCTGCGCCTTCGGGGTCGCCGACCGCGGCGCCGGGCCCGTCGCGTTCAGCGCGGCGACCAGGTCGGTGGACCCGAAGGCCTTCGGGTCGGTGCCCGTGGCGTGCGCGGTGAGGATCAGCGTGCCCAGGGCCGCCGGGTTGCCCTTGGACCACTCGGCGGAGTTGGCCTTCAGCCACTCCAGCGCGCCGGCCGCCGACTGCTTGTGGCCGGCCGCGGCCAGGGCGATCACCGCGTCGGCGGTGTTGCCGGTGTCCGGGGTGGGCTGGTCGGCGCCCGGGGTGACGGCGGTGAGGTGGCCGTCCTTCTTCAGGGCCTCGGCGAGGTTCCCGGCCGCGCCCTGGGCGGCGGCCGTCGGGTCGCCGGCGGTCGCCGGGCAGGCGAGCGCGGCGGCCGGGGTGTCCGCGGCGGCCGGGGCGACGAGCGCGCCCTTGCCGAGCGCGGCCAGCGTCGCGGCGGCGGTCGCGTCGGCGTTCGCCGCGAGCTTGCCGTCGGCCGGCTGGTACCCGAAGGCGCCCCGGTCGGCGGCCGGCTCGGCGGAGCAGCCCAGCTGGAAGGAGAGCAGGCCGTCGTACGCGGACTTGCCCGCCTTCGACTTCACGTCGGCGGGCTTCTCGCCCGCCTCGGCCAGCGCGCTGATGACGACCGAGGTGGAGCTGCCCTCGCTGGGGGAGCCGGGGACGTACGCCCAGCCGCCGTCCTCGTTCTGGACGGACTTCAGCCAGTCGACGCCCTTCTTCACCGCCGCGTCGTGGCCGCCGAGCGCCTTGAGGGCCTGCACGGCCACCGCGGTGGCGTTGGTGTCGAGCACGGTCTTCGCGTCGCAGGCCTTCGAGGCGTCGGCGCGGAAGGAGGCGAACCCGCCGTCGGCGCACTGCTGGCCGACGAGCCAGTCCACGGCCTGCGCGGCCGGCTGCTCGCCGACGGTCCGCTGGGCGAGCAGGGCGAACGACTGGCGCCACACGCCGTCGTACGTCGGGTCGCCCTTGCCGAACAGTCCCGAGGGGACGACCGGCGCCGGGGAGGGGGAGGGCGCGGCGAGGGTCGCGGGGGCGGCACCCGCGCAGAGCACGGCGGAGGCGGCGAGCGCGGCGGCGCTGCGTCGTACGTTCATGGTGGGGCGGGTGCCTCTCGTGCTGGGGAACGGAGGCAGGCACGCGCGGGTACCGGGCTCCGGCTCCGTTTACCTCGACGGTGCCGGCCGCCGGAAGACCCGGCGGCACGAGCCGCGCACCTCCGGTACAGGGCATTCCGGCTCCCCGCCCCGATGTCGCGGGGGTGGGTCACGGTTGCGGGTCAGCGCCGGATTCGCACCGGCTTCCCCCCGTACGGAAGTGTGGACGACGGGCCCACTCTACCGGCCCGTAGGTTTCGGTGACCGGGGCGTGGGGCCCTGAGCCCCTTACCGCACCCGGCCCGCGGCGCCCGATGCACGGCGCCGGTGCCCCGTTCCCGGCTCCGCGTTCACAGGGCCCGGTACGTCACCGGGTCGCTGCCCGGTACCGGCTCCGCCCGGCCCTGCTTCACCAGCCGCCGCAGATGCGCCTCCGCCTCGGAGACGGCGATGTTCCGGGAGCCGTACGGGATCTGCTCCCAGGGGCGGTTCCACTCCATCCGCTCCGCCAGCTCCCACGGGGTCAGGGGGGTGGCGAGGAGCCCCCAGAGCCCGGTCAGCCGTTCCTCGTGGTGGTCCAGGAGTTCGCGCACGCGGCCCGGGGCGTCGGTGAAGGGGTGCTGGTGGGCCGGGAGCACCTCGGCGGGCTCCAGCCGGCCGACGCGTTCGAGGGAGTCGAGGTAGTCGCCGAGGGGGTCGGTGACCCGGTGCTCGGAGGGGTCCTCGTACAGGCCGATGTGCGGGGAGATGCCGGGGAGGAGGTGGTCGCCCGAGAACAGCCGGCCGTTGCCGGGCAGGCCCGCGGGATGGGCCTCCTCCAGGTGGAGGCAGACGTGGCCGGGGGTGTGGCCCGGCGTCCAGATGGCGCGCAGCCGCCGCCCGGCGAGGGGCAGCAGTTCGCCGGGGACGATCTCCCGGTCGGGGACGGCCGCGTGCAGGCCGGGCAGGGTCCGCAGTCGGCCGCTCGTGCGGGCCGCCCGCAGGGGGGCGATGTGCTCCTCGGGGGCCCCGGCGACGGCCAGTTTCTCGCTCATGTAGTCGAACCAGACGCCCGGTTCGGCGGAGCGGGTCCGCACGACGACCTCGGTGTCGGCGGCGTGCATGGCGATCCAGGCGCCCGATGCCTCCCGGACCCGGCCGGACAGGCCGTGGTGGTCGGGGTGGTGGTGGGTGATGACCACGCCGTGGACGTCGGCCATCGCGATGCCGAGGGCGTCGAGGCCGGCGACGAGGGTGTCCCAGGACTCCGGGTCGTCCCAGCCGGTGTCGACGAGGACCGGGCCGCGGTCGGTGTCGAGGACGTGGACGAGGGTGTGTCCGAGGGGGTTGTCGGGGATGGGGACCTTGACGCCCCACACGCCTCCGCCGTGGTCGGTGACCTGAGGTGTCACGAGGGCTCCCTGTCTGCCGGCTGTCCGGGCGGTCGTGCGTCCGCCCGCACACGATAAAGAGAACTTGTTCCAGTAGTCGCCCAAGTCGACCATCTCTTCGGGTTTCTGGCTACCCGTCGGATGTCCGTTGGATCTTCTCCGCCGTTCCGTCCTGACCGTGGACTCCTGGAACTAGAACTGGTATCAGTTCTGGAACGTCACGCCGCAGGTAGCCGCAGGAGGCCTCAGCCATGACCGAGCTCGTGGAACACGGACAACTGTTCATCGGCGGGGAGTGGACGGACCCGCTGGGCACCGACACCATCAAGGTCGTCTCCCCGCACACCGGACAGGTCATCGGCAGCGTCCCGCACGCCACCGCGGCGGACGTCGACCGCGCCGTCGCCGTCGCGCGCAAGGCGTTCGACGAGGGCCCCTGGCCCCGGATGTCGCTCGACGAGCGGATCGCCGTCGTCGCGCGCGTCAAGGACGCCATCGCGGTGCGGCACGAGGAGATCGCCCGGTCCATCAGCTCCCAGAACGGATCCCCGTACTCCTGGTCCGTCCTCGCCCAGGCGCTGGGCCCGATGATGGTCTACGACGCGGCGATCACGGTGGCGCGCGACTACGCGTACGAGGAGCACCGCCAAGGCGTGCTCGGTCCGATCCTCGTCCGCCGGGAGCCGGTCGGCGTGGTCGCCGCCGTCATCCCCTGGAACGTCCCGCAGTTCGTCGCCGCCGCCAAACTGGCGCCCGCGCTGCTGACCGGTTCCGCGGTGATCCTCAAGCCCTCGCCGGAGTCCCCGCTGGACTCCTACATCCTCGCCGACATCGTGCGCGAGGCCGGGCTGCCCGAGGGCGTGCTGTCGATCCTGCCCGCCGACCGCGAGGTCAGCGAGTACCTCGTCGGGCACCCCGGCATCGACAAGGTGGCCTTCACCGGATCGGTGGCGGCGGGCCGGCGCGTCATGGAGGTCGCCTCCCGCAACCTCACCCGGGTCACCCTCGAACTCGGCGGCAAGTCGGCGGCCGTGATCCTGCCGGACGCCGACCTGGAGACCACCATCGCCGGCATCGTCCCGGCGGCCTGGATGAACAACGGTCAGGCCTGCGTCGCCCAGACCCGCGTCCTCGCACCGCGCGCCCGGTACGCGGAGGTCGCCGAGGCCCTCGCCGCCGCGGCCGGCGCGCTGGTGGTCGGCGACCCCCTGGACCCGGCGACCCAGCTCGGACCGCTCGTGGCCCGCCGTCAGCAACAGCGCTCGCTGGACTACATCCGGATCGGACAGGAGGAGGGCGCGAAGATCCTCGTCGGCGGCGGCCGCCCCGCCGGTCTGGACCAGGGCTGGTACGTCGAACCCACCCTGTTCGGCGACGTCGACAACTCCATGCGCATCGCGCGCGAGGAGATCTTCGGGCCCGTGGTCTGTCTGATCCCCTACGGCGACGAGGCCGAGGCCGCGCGGATCGCCAACGACTCCGAGTTCGGACTCAGCGGCAGCGTCTGGACGGGCGACGTGGAGCACGGAATCGACTTCGCGCGCGGAGTGCGCACCGGCACCTTCAACGTCAACACCTTCAGCCTGGACATGCTCGGACCGTTCGGCGGCTACAAGAACAGCGGCGTCGGGCGGGAGTTCGGCCCCGAGGGACTGAGCGAGTACCTGGAACACAAGATGATCCACCTGCCCGCCGGGTACCGGCCTCCGGCCGCCCCCGAAACGGACGCGTGATGGGGGACCGCTGGCAGGTGGAGGTGGACCGGGGCGTCTGCATCGGCTCCGGCATGTGCGTGAACCACGCCCCGGCCGGCTTCTCCCTCGACTCGGCGCGCCAGTCACACCCGGCGGCCTCCGAGACGGACGCGAACGAACCGGTCCTGACGGCGGCCGAGGGCTGCCCCGTCGAGGCGATCACGATCACCCTGCTGGGCAGCGGGGAGGCGGTGTTCCCGCCGGAGGAGTAGGAGAACCGGCCCCGCCCCGCAGGCCCTACGGCAGGATCAGGACTTTCCCCGGGCCTTCGGCGGGGCCGGGGCCGGCGTCGTCAGGTCGATCAGGCGACAGACCGTCTCTATGTCGATCTTGACCTGGGCGATCGAGGCACGGCCCGACAACCAGGTGATCAGTGCCGAGTGCCAGGTGTGCTCGATCACGCGCACCGCCGAGAGCTGTTCCGCCGTCGGCGGGGCGTCCAGACCCATCGCGTCCAGGATGATCGCCGTGGTCAGCCGCGACACCGTGTCCACCTCGGGGCTCACGCTCCGGTCGGCGAACGTGAGGGCGCGCACCATCGCGTCGGCGAGGTGCGGTTCGCGCTGGAGGGCCCGGAAGGCGCCCATCAGGGTCTCCGAGACCCGGGCCGCCGGATCGTCGCCCGCCGGGGGGCGCTTGCGGAGCGTGGTGTGCATGTGCTGGAGCTGGTCCTGCATGGTGGCGACCAACAGGTGCACCTTGGACGGGAAGTACCGGTACAGGGTCCCCAGCGCCACGCCGGCCGCCTCGGCGACCTCCCGCATCTGGACCGCGTCGAAACCGCCCCGGCCGGCCAGTTGGGCGCTGGCGTGCAGGATGCGGCGCCGGCGCGCTTCCTGGCGCTCCGTCAGGGGCGGAGACGCCGGTGTGGTCACGGCCTTCACTTCCGCTGTCATCTGTCCCGTTCCAAGGCGTTCAGTGTCGTTGCGCCGGCCGTTCCGGGGCCGATCCGGGGCCGGCGTGTCAGGCGTCGGGGTCGTGGCGTGAATCACCTGCTCCGCCTCTTACGGTGGGGTTTCCGGCCGGTAGATTCAATGCTCTCAGACGGATCAAGTCTGAAACTTGTTCTACATTATCCGAGCGGTTACGCTCCGGCGAAAGTGCAGGGAGAAGGGGGCCGAGAGTGACCGCAGAGGCCGTGGTGACGAGCCCTTTCGCGAGTTCCGCCACCGAAGGTGACCGCCCGTTGCGCATCGCACTCCTCACCTACAAGGGGAACCCGTTCTGCGGCGGCCAGGGCGTCTACGTCCGCCACCTTTCGCGGGAGCTCGTCCGGCTCGGCCACAGTGTCGAGGTCATCGGCGCCCAGCCCTACCCGGTGCTCGACACCGGGGCCACGCTGACCGAGCTGCCGAGCCTGGACCTCTACCGCAGCCCCGACCCGTTCCGTACGCCCAAACGGGCGGAATACCGGGACTGGATCGACGCCCTCGAAGTCGCCACCATGTGGACCGGCGGCTTCCCCGAACCGCTGACCTTCTCGCTGCGCGCGCGCCGGCACCTGGCCGCGCGCGCCGGTGAGTTCGACGTCATCCACGACAACCAGACGCTCGGATACGGGCTGCTGGGGGATCTCGGCGCGCCGCTGGTGACGACGATCCACCACCCGATCACCGTGGACCGCACGTTGGACCTGGCCGCCGCCAAGGACCGCAAGAAGCGGCTCTCGGTGCGCCGTTGGTACGGGTTCACGCGCATGCAGGGCCGGGTGGCCCGCCGGCTGCCGTCCGTGCTGACCGTGTCGGGTTCCTCGCAGGTCGAGATCGCCGAGCACCTGGGCGTGCGCGGCGAGCGCATCCACGTGGTGCACATCGGCGCCGACACCGACCTGTGGTCGCCCGACGCGTCCGTGGCCGAGGTGCCCGGGCGGATCGTGACGACGTCCAGCGCCGACGTGCCGCTGAAGGGGCTCGTCCACCTGGTGGAGGCGCTCGCGAAGCTCCGCACGGAACAGCCCGACGCGCACCTCGTCGTCGTGGGCCGGCGTGCCGAGGAGGGGCCGGTCGCCCGCGCGATCACCACGTACGGACTCCAGGACGCGGTCCGCTTCGTCAAGGGCATCACGGACGCCGAGCTCGTCGACCTGGTGCGCAGCGCGCAGGTCGCCTGCGTGCCCTCGCTGTACGAGGGCTTCTCGCTCCCGGCGGCCGAGGCCATGGCCACCGGCACCCCGCTGGTCGCGACCACCGGCGGGGCGATCCCCGAGGTGACGGGGCCCGACGGGGAGAGCTGCCTGGCGGTGCCGCCCGGTGACGCGGGCGCGCTCGCCGCCGCGCTGGGCCGGCTGTTGGGTGACGCCCCGCTGCGCGAGCGGCTCGGCGCCGCCGGACGCGACAGAGTCCTGACCCGGTTCACCTGGGCCAAGGCCGCCGAGGGGACCGTGGTGCACTACCGGGCCGCCATCGAGCGGGCCGCCCGTACGCGTCGTGCGCGCTGACCCCTCGCCGATGAGTCACCCCCGTTCCGAGTTCCACCCCGTAGACCCCCGCGACCGCGAAGGCAGGACCCCGTGCTGACCGTCGATTTCTCCCGGTTCCCGCTCGCCGCAGGCGACCGCGTGCTCGATCTGGGCTGCGGCGCAGGCCGGCACGCCTTCGAGTGCTACCGGCGCGGCGCGCAGGTGGTCGCCGTGGACCGCAACGGCGAGGAGATCCGCGAGGTCGCCAAGTGGTTCGCCGCGATGAAGGAGGCCGGTGAGGCGCCGGTCGGCGCCACCGCCACCGCCATGGAGGGCGACGCGCTGGCCCTGCCGTTCCCCGACGAGTCCTTCGACGTCGTGATCATCTCCGAGGTGATGGAGCACATCCCCGACGACAAGGGCGTGCTCGCCGAGATGGTGCGGGTGCTCAAGCCGGGCGGCCGGATCGCGATCACGGTGCCGCGCTACGGCCCGGAGAAGATCTGTTGGGCGCTCAGCGACGCCTACCACGAGGTCGAGGGCGGTCACATCCGCATCTACAAGGCGGACGAGCTGATCGGCAAGATGGAGGCCGCGGGCCTCAAGCCGTACGGCACGCACCACGCGCACGGGCTGCACTCCCCGTACTGGTGGCTGAAGTGCGCGTTCGGCGTCGACAACGACAAGGCGCTGCCGGTGAAGGCGTACCACAAGCTGCTGGTCTGGGACATCATGAAGAAGCCGCTGGCCACGCGCCTCGCGGAGCAGGCCCTGAACCCGGTGATCGGCAAGAGCTTCGTGGCGTACGCGACGAAGCCGCACCTGCCCGTGGACGCGGCGAAGTGACGTTCCCCGGTCGTACCGAACACCTGGTCCTGGACGGCGTGCTGACCGCCGAGCAGGCGGCCGGGACCGTCGCGGGCATCCTCGCGGCGCAGCGGGCGGACGGGGCGATCCCGTGGTTCCGCGGCCATCACCTCGATCCGTGGGACCACACCGAGGCCGCGATGGCGTTGGACGTGGCGGGCGAGCACGAGGCGGCGGAGCGGGCGTACGCGTGGCTGGCGCGGCACCAGAACGAGGACGGTTCCTGGTTCGCGGCCTACGCGGACCGGCCCGAGGGCGTGGACACGTCCGCCCCGCAGGACGCGAGCCGTGAGTCGAACTTCGTCGCGTACATCGCGGTGGGGGTGTGGCACCACTACCTGGCGACCGGCGACGACACCTTCCTGGACCGGATGTGGCCGGCCGTGTACGCGGCGGTGGAGTTCGTGTTGGGACTCCAGCAGCCGGGCGGCGAGATCGGTTGGAAGCGGGAGTCGGACGGCGCGGCCGTCACCGACGCGCTGCTGACCGGGTCCTCGTCGATCCATCAGGCGCTGCGGTGCGCGCTCGCCATCGCGGAGCACCGCGAGGACCCGCAGCCGGACTGGGAGTTGGCGGCGGGCGCGCTGGGACACGCGATCCGACGGCACCCGGAGCGGTTCCTCGACAAGTCCCGCTACTCGATGGACTGGTACTACCCGGTGCTGGGCGGCGCGTTGACCGGGCCGGAGGCCACGGCGCGCATCGAGGAGCGGTGGGCGGAGTTCGTCGTCCCGGACCTCGGGGTGCGGTGCGTGCTGCCGAACCCGTGGGTCACGGGCGGGGAGTCCTGCGAACTGGCCCTCGCGCTGTGGGCGTTGGGGGAGTCCGACCGGGCGTTGGAGATCCTGCGGTCGATCGGGCACCTGCGGGCCGACAACGGCATGTACTGGACGGGGTACGAGTTCGTGGACGGGGCGGTGTGGCCGGTCGAGCAGACCACGTGGACGGCGGGCTCGTTGTTGTTGGCCGTCGCCGCGTTGGGCGGGGACGAGGCGACGGGCGAGGTCTTCGGCGGGCTGAACCTGCCGCGGGGGCTTGAGCCGGACTGCTGCGGTTGAGCGTGTGGGGCCCGCGGGCCCCACACGCCCCGTGCGTCAGCGGCGGGAGAGTCGGCTCGCCAGGGCGTGGCCGATGAAGAGGTAGACGACGGCCGCGAGGCCGTAGCCGACGACGACCTGGACCCAGGCGCGGTCGAAGGTGAACAGGTCGTAGGACCAGCCGGCCAGCCAGGTCGCCGCGTCGTGGACGAGGTCGACGAAGGCGTTGCCCTGGTTGGCGTCGAGCAGGAACAGCAGGATCCACAGGCCGATCACGAAGGCTGCGATGTCCGCCACCAGGGCGACGGCCCGGCCCGCTGAACTGCTTCCTCGGGTGTGTACTCGGGTGTGTGTGGGCATGCACCCCGTGTTGCCGCGCAGGCGCGCCGCAAACCCCCGAACGGGTCCCCCAAGTGGCGGAGCCGCATGGCCCGGGTGAGGGTGCGGAGGACACCTCAGTCCCCGGAGGCAACTGTGTCCGTACCCAGAACCGTTCGATTCCGTCGTGCCGTCACGTCGGTGCTCCTGTCCTGTGCGCTGCTGGCGGGCGCCACCGCCTGTGGTTCCGACGGGGGCGGGAAATCCAAGAGCGAGGACGTCTCGCTGTCCGCGGCCACGGCGGCCGACCAGGCGGCGGCGGAGGCCTCGGCCGTCGAGGTGCTGGCCGCCGAGGAGGCCGCCGCCGCGACTCCCGCGCCGAGCACGTCCGCCGAGAAGCAGAAGTTCGCGAAGACCCGCTTCGTCGCGAACGCCGGTCTCGCGGCCGGCGCGACGTACCAGTGGATCGTCAAGCCGTACCAGGCGGGCAAGTTCAAGAAGGGCGCGAAGGGCCGTACGTTCGCGCTGATCAAGGCGGGTCTTGCGGGTGCCTTCGCCTACAACCGGTTGAAGGCGGCGACCGACAACGCCAAGGGCGATCCCCTGCTGTCCAAGGCGGTGGCCCCGCTGACGGCCGGCATCGCGTCCCTCAAGGGTCTCGCCACCAAGCTCCGCAAGGGGCAGGCGGGTGACGCCGACATCGGCGCCTTCGAAAGCGTCATCAACGGGGTCAAGGACGCCGGCAAGAGCGCGGGGGCCGTGGTGACCGACAAGGTTCCCAGCACCTCCCAGCTCGGCGGCTGACCGGCCGCGTCCCCGGGCGGGCCCGGGGTCGGGAGGCGTCGCGGCCCCTCGACCCCGGGCCCGCCGGCACGCGAGGGCCGGCCGCGGCTGTTTCAATGGGGCGCGTGATCGAGTTCGTGGTGGCTGCCGCAGCGGTGGCCGGGGTCGGGTGGCTGGTGCGGCGCAAGCACCGCGAGCGGCAGGCCGCCGAGGTGGTGCCCGGGCTGCCGGGCATGGCACGGCTGCCCGCCGGCGAGGGGCGCTGGCGCATGGGCCGGCTGTACGTGGACGGGGGCGCGCCCCGTTGGGAGCCGCAGCGGGGTCCCGTGGTGGAGCTGGCCGGCGCGCGGGCCACGGCGGTGCGGGCGCCCTCCGTGAAGGAGGGCATGAGCATCAACCCGGGCTCGCGGATCGTCACGTGCGCCCGCCCGGGGGGCGCCGACATCGAGATCGCGGTGATGGCGCTGGACCTGAGGGAGTTCCTCGACGCGGTGCCGCGGGCCGAGCAGGTCTGAGTCGTCAGGTGTTCAGTTCCGCGAGGACCCGCAGGGTGTGCGGGTCGGGGGCGGTCAGGAGCAGGTCGGTGACGGGGCCCTTGCGCCACAGGTCGAGGCGTTCGGCGATCCGCTCCCGGGGGCCGATCAGGGAGATCTCGTCGGCGAACGCGTCGGGGACGGCCAGGACGGCCTCCTCCTTGCGGCCGGCGAGGAACAGTTCCTGGATGCGGCGGGCCTCCTCCTCGTAGCCCATCCTGGCCATCAGGTCGGCGTGGAAGTTGCGGGCCGCGTGCCCCATGCCGCCGATGTAGAAGCCGAGCATCGCCTTGACGGGCAGGAGGCCCTCGGCGACGTCCTCGCAGACGTGGGCCCGGGCCATCGGGGCGATCATGAAGTCTTCGGGGAGGTCGGCGAGGGAGGCCTGGTACACGTCGGTGCGGGACGGCGACCAGTACAGGGGGAGCCAGCCGTCGGCGATCCGGGTGGTCTGGGCGATGTTCCGGGGGCCCTCCGCGCCGAGCAGGATCGGGAGGTCCGCGCGCAGCGGGTGGGTGATCGGCTTGAGCGGTTTGCCGAGGCCGGTGCCGTCCTCGCCGCGGTACGGGTGGTGGTGGAAGCGGCCGTCCAGGGCGACGGGGGCCTCGCGGCGCAGGACCTGGCGGACGACGTCCACGTACTCGCGGGTCGCGGTGAGCGGGGAGGCGGGGAAGGGGCGCCCGTACCAGCCCTCGACGACCTGCGGGCCGGACAGGCCCAGGCCCAGTGTCATCCGGCCGCCGGAGAGGTGGTCCAGGGTGAGGGCGTGCATGGCGGTGGCGGTGGGGGTGCGGGCGGACATCTGGGCGATGGCGGTGCCGAGGCGGATCCGCGAGGTGTGCGCGGCGATCCAGGTCAGCGGGGTGAAGGCGTCGGAGCCCCAGGCCTCGGCGGTCCACACCGAGTGGTAGCCGAGGTTCTCGGCCTCGGTGGCGAGGTCGAGGTGGTTGGGGTTGGGGCCGCGACCCCAGTAGCCGAGTGCCAGTCCGAGGCGCATGGGGGTTCCCTCCGCGAAGCCGCCGACAGCCACCGCCATTCCTGACGGTGCGTCAGGTGACTGTAGGGCACCACCACCGTCCCGGGAAGACCGACGACCCCCGCCCGGGAGGGCGGGGGTCGTTCGGCCGCGCGGGCGAGGAGGCCTCAGCCGCGCTGGATGTCCGACGTCTCGTTCAGCACGCCGCGTCGACCGTCCTGGGTCTGGGCGATCAGCGTGGACGGGCCGCGCTGGTCGACGGCCAGGTACCAGGTGCCCGGCGCGAGTTCCGCGATCGGGTTGTGCGAGCCGTCCTCGGCGAACAGGGGCCGGGTCACCGGCACCGCGAACCAGAACGGGGTGAAGTCCGCCGCCGGGGCGGGCGTCGCGTCCTGCGGGGCCGGGGCGGGCGTGGGGTTCGGCTGCGGGGTGCCGCCGTAGGGCGGTACGGGCTGCGGGGTCTGCCCGTACGGCTGGGGCTGCTGCCCGCCCGGGTAGCCGTAGCCGGCGCCGGGCGGCTGCGGCTGGCCGAGCGGCTGGCCGCCGTACGGCGGGACGGCGGCGGGACGGGACTCGGGAACGAGCTTGCCGGCCAGCGCGGGGACCTTGTCGCCGAACAGGGTCACGCCGGCCAGCGCCAGGGTGGCGAGGAAGGCGATGATGCTGCCGGCGCCCAGGTCGGCGCGGCTCGGGCAGGTGATCAGGGACCACAGGGAGGCCCAGGCCGCCGCGACGGCCAGCACGGTGCCCCAGGCCTGCATGGGCAGCCCGGCGAGCTGGCGGCCCTGCGGCAGGAACCGGGCCGACAGGACCAGACCCGCCGCGATGAACCCGAGCAGGAAGACCGTCGGGAGCACCAGGCTGTACACGTCGGTGTCCCAGGCACTCGGCGTGTCGATGCCGGTCGCGGAGTAAAAATCGAGGAACGAGGCGATGAACAGCAGCACCGCTGCTCCGATCACCACGCCGTCGCCTCGAGTGAGGGAGCGGATGTTCACGTCTCAGGTGTCCTTCTCGGTCTCGGTCGTCTCGTGGTGCCGCGGTCGCAGATCAGGACTGGAGCGGGGCGGGCGGCACCATGGTACGGAGGTTTTCCGTGACCGAGCGGACCGGGGCGGCGGGCTGTCCCGTTGGGGCTACCCGCCGAGGAACCCGACAATGCCGTCCGCGATGCCCTGCGCGGCCTTCTGGCGCCACTGCGGACTCGTCAGTTGAGCCGCGTCCTTGGCGTCACGCATGTTGCCGCATTCGATGAACACCTTGGGGCGAGTTGAGAGGTTCAGTCCGCCCAGATCGTCGCGGACCACCAAACCCGTGCCGGAACCGAGGTAGTTGGCGGGGCCGGAACCGGTCGTGCGGGAGAAGTTGGTCGCGATGCGTTCGCCCAGCAGCCGCGAGGGCTCGATGATCTTCGCGGTGTCCGCGCCACCGCCCTTGACCTTGGCGGGAAGGATGACGTGGTAGCCGCGACTGCCCTCGGAGACCCCGTCGGCGTGGACCGAGACGACGGCGTCGGCCGTGGCCTCGTTGCCGATCCGGGCCCGCTCGTCGATGCAGGGACCCCAGGGGCGGTCGGTTCCGGCCTCGTGGGTGAGGAGCACCTTCAGGCCCTTGGACTCCAGGACGGTGCGCAGCCGGCGGGACACGTCCATCGTGAACTCGGCCTCCATGTAGCCGGAGTTCGTGGTGGTGCCGGTGGTGTCGCACTCCTTGTGGTTGGTGCCGATGTCCACCTGGCGGTCGATCTCTTTGGTGTGCTTGAAGTTGCCCGTGTTGTGGCCGGGGTCGATGACCACCGTACGGCCGGTGAGCGGGACCTTGTCGGCGGTGGGGGCGCCGGACGTGCTGCCGTTCGGGGTGGGGCTCGCGGGCGTGGGCTCGCCGGCCGTGGTCGGTTTCGCGTCCCCGGCGGGCGTGTGGGACGCGGACGGCACCGACGCCTGCGGGCGGTGGTCGTCCTGCCCGTTCCCGGTCAGGACCTGGGTCAGGACCCAGCCCGCCAGACAGGTCGGGGCGAGGGCGGCCGCCGCGACCGCGAGGGTGGAGCGGCGCGTGAACCAGTGCCGGTCCGGGGTGACCGAGGAGCCGGACTCGGGGGGCGGGGGGCTGTCGTCGTAGCGCACCCGGCGATGCTAGACCGGCCGCCCGCCGCCCGGACGGACCGTGCTCCATCCGGGGGCGTGGTGTGTTTGTATGCCTGGCGGTGTCCCGGTTATATGCCCTGGTCGGTGCGTCGCAGGACCCGCAGGGAGTCCGTGACCGAGATCTCCTCGAAGGCCCCGGAGGCCAGCGCGCGCAGGTAGATCCGGTACGGGGCCTGGCCGCCGTCGGCCGGGTCCGGGAACACGTCGTGGATCACCAGCGTGCCGCCCACGGCGAGGTGCGGGGCCCACCCCTCGTAGTCGCCGCTCGCGTGCTCGTCGGTGTGCCCGCCGTCGATGAAGACCAGGCCCAGTGGGCCGCTCCAGGCCGCGGCGACCTGCGGGGAACGGCCCACGATCGCGATCACGTGGTCCTCCAGACCCGCCCGGTGCAGGGTGCGGCGGAAGGTCGGCAAGGTGTCCATCAGGCCGATCTCCGGGTCCACCACCGTCGGGTCGTGGTACTCCCAGCCCGGCTGCTGCTCCTCGCTGCCCCGGTGGTGATCGACGGTGATCGCGGACACCCCCGCCTCGCGGGCGGCGTCGGCGAGCAGGATCGTGGAACGCCCGCAGTACGTGCCGACCTCCAGGAGCGGCAGCCCGAGCGCCGCCGCCCGCGTCGCCGCCGCGTGGAGGGCGAGGCCCTCGCCCACGGGCATGAAGCCCTTGGCCGCCTCGAAAGCGGCGAGGGTCTCCGGCTTGGGGCTGGCCATGTCGTTCCTCCTGAGCTGCGGGTGAGTGGCCGCCCATGCTGCCCTACCGCCCGGTAGGACGCCACGGCCGGGGGCCCGTGACCCGTGGTCGCGCGCGATCAGCGGCCGAAGAGCCGGGACAGGCCACCGCCGAGGTCCGAGCGCCGGTCCTCCCACAGCATCCGCCGGAAGTCCGCACGGACGTCGGTCACCTCGCGGGTCAGCCAGTGGGTGTTGCCGGCGGTGAGGTGGAGCCGGTGCAACAACGGCTTCAGGAGGGTCAACGCGCGGGCGGGATCACCGGCCTCGCCGATGCTCCGGGCCACCCGGTACGCCACCTCCGCGTGACCGCGCTCCGCCAGGCCCTCGGGATCGGGGTACAGCCACAGGTACAGCCGGGCGGCGGTCGGGAAGTCGCCGAGCAGCCAGGCGGCGTGCGCCAGGCGGCGCCGTACGTCCAGCAGGACGGGGCTCTCGGCCGGCAGCCGGCGTTCGAGGTCGGGCAGCAGCGGGCCCAGCCACTCGCGCTCGCTCCGCGCCTGCTCCGGTGTGCGCGAACCCCACTCCCCGTCCGGGCCGCCGTCACCCCGCCGGCGGGCCCCGGCCAGGTGGTAGCGGGCGGTCAGCGTGACGGGATCGTCGGCGCCGAGGACCCGGGCCGCCTGTTCGATGATCTCGCGCAGTTCGTCCTCGTGGCGGCGGCCGTCGCCGGGCCCGTGGGCCGCGGCCTCACCGACGTACGCGGCGCGCGCGGCGATGGTGTCGGGGTGCTCCAGACCGAGCACCCGCATCATCCGGGGCAGGATGCGCTCCAACTCCGTGGCCGACTGGCCCCGCACGGCCATGGCCCGGTGGTACGCGGCCCGCACGGTCAGGGCGTCGTGGGCGCCGAGCTCCTCCGTCAGGTCGGCGACCAGCATGCCCAGCCGCTCGGGGAGGTCGGTCGGGGCGTCCTCCAGCAGCAGGTTCAGCCGCCGCCCGAACATCGCCCGGACCGGATCCCCGGCAGCGGTGTGCACGGTGGGGGAGTAGGCGGGCGGGGGCGGCCACGCGACGGCCGGGGCCGCCGGAGCAGCCGGTACGGGGGCGGGGGCGCCGGCGGGGGTGTGGGCGGGGACGGCCGCCGCGCCCCGGGCGATCTCCGCTAGGCGCAGGCTCACCTCCCGCGCGGTCGCCGGACGCTGCCGGGGGTCCTTCGCGAGCAGGTCGAGCACGAGGGGGTCCAGCGCGGCCGGCAGCCCTTCGCGGAGCGAACCGGGCGCGGGCGGCTCCGTCGTGAGGTGCTGGGCGAGGAGCTCGTGCATCTCACGGGCGGGGAAGGGGCGACTGCCGGTGAGCAGCTCCATGAGCACGCAGCCGAGGGCGTACAGGTCGCAACGCCCGTCGACGGGAACCCCGTTCGCGCCGCCGGTCCAGCGTTCCGGCGCCATGTACGGGAAGGACCCGATGATCATGCCGGTGGCCGTGAGCTCCGTACCGGGGCCGCCCGGGGCCTTGGCGATGCCGAAGTCGAGGACCTTCGTCATCCCGCTCTCGGTGACCATGACGTTGGCCGGCTTGATGTCCCGGTGGACGATCCCGGCGTCGTGCGCGGCCCCGAGCGCGTCCGCGATCCGCGTGGCCCAGTCCAGCGCGTCCGCGAGCGGCGGTACGCCGGCGTCCAGGACCTCGGCGAGGCTGTGGCCCCGGAGCAGTTCCATCACCAGGAACACCGCGTCCCGTCCGCCGTGTTCGGTGCGGCCGAAGTCGTGGATGGTGGCGATGTTGGGGTGCGCGAGGTTCCCGGCGAGGCTCGCCTCCCGCTCGAACCGGCGGGCGGCCTCGACGGTCTCCGGGTATCCGATCTTCACGGCCACCCGGCGGCCCACCCGGGCGTCCCTCGCCCGCCAGACCTCGCCGAATCCGCCCCGTCCGAGCAACTCCTCCAACTCGTACCGGTCTTCGATCACTTCCCGCACACCCTCGACCCCCGTCAACACCCTGCTCCGCCCGCGCGGCAGGAGCATTATCGCCGAGTGCGGGCGGGTTCCGAGTGTGGGCCGGGGAGGGTCAGCGCCTCACCCGTCGCACTCGAACCACACCGTCTTGCCGGTGGCATTCGGTTCGGCGCCCCACCGATCGGTGACGGCGTCGATCAGCAGCAGCCCCCGCCCGCCCTCGGCGAGTTCGGGGCCGGGTGGCCCCGCCACCCGGGGGAGCGCGGGGCAGTCGTCCGACACCTCGACCCGCAGACCGCCGGGCCGGCACAGGATGAGCACGGAGCATCCCCGGCCGGGGACGTGACGCACGACGTTGGCGATCAGCTCGGTGAGCGCCAGTTCGGCGGCATGGGTCAGCGAGGCCAGACCCCAACTGGCGAGGTACATGCGCAGGATGCGCCGAAGGTGACGGGCGGAGTGCTCACCCACGGTGAACCCCATGCGATAGCTCTCGTCAACTGTGTTGGTTGAGTACTCAGTTGTGCGATTCATGAGACCAGCGTGGAGTGATCTGGTTACGCTCGGCTACGGACCGAACCGAACGCCGCACGGCGTGTACTTGGAGGTGACCGCTCCATGGTCAACATCCGTGATCTCGATCCCAGCGCCTCGGCCCTGGACTACTACGGTTCCGAACTACGCCGCCTGCGGGAAGAGGCAGGGCTCAAGCAGGGACAGCTGGGGGGCATCCTCTACTGCGCGGGCTCGCTGGTCGGGCAGATCGAGACGGCGCGGAAGGTTCCGACGAGGGGTTTCTCGGAACGGCTGGACGCCGCGCTCGACACGGGCGGGTTGTTCTCGCGATTGGTGGGGCTGGTGCTGCGGAGCCAGCTCCCGACGTGGTTCCAGCCGTACGCGGAGATGGAGGCGAAGGCGGCGTACATCTCCACCTTTCAAGCGCAATTGGTCGATGGGCTCCTGCAGACTCCCGAGTACGCGCGGGCGGTACTGGGGGTGCGTACGGAGGGGGATCTCGACGCGAAGGTGGCCGCCCGTATGGAGCGGCAGCGGATACTCGACCGCGAGAACCCGCCATTGATGTGGGTCGTACTGAGCGAGGCCGCGTTGTACCAGGAGATCGGCGGCCGGGAGGTCATGCGCAACCAACTGGCGCACCTGTTGGGGCTGCGGGGGCGTGAGTGGGTGCGGGTGCAGATCCTGCCGTTCGAGACGGGCGCCCATGCGGGGGTTCTGGGTTCGTTCAATCTGCTGCGGTTCGACGGGGACCCGGATCTCGTCTACACCGAGGACTTCGTCCAGGGTCATATGACGGCCAATCCGCAAGCTCTCAGGGAGGGTTCGCTCCGTTACGATCACCTTCAGGCCGCTGCTCTCTCCGTGGAGGACTCGGCGGTACAAATTGCCCGTGTAATGGAGGAGCGATATGGACAGCACCCAGAACCTGACGGGCGCGCGGTGGCGTAAGTCCTCGTACAGCGGAGACACCGGCGGCGACTGCGTCGAATGCACCCCGCTCGGCGGCGACTGGCGCAAGTCCAGCTACAGCGGTGACACCGGTGGCCAGTGCGTCGAGATCGCCGCCCGTCCCCACCTGGTCGCCGTCCGGGACTCCAAGGACCCGGACGGCCCCGTCTTCACCGTCGCCCCCGAGGCCTTCGCGGAGTTCGTGCGCAGCGTCTGAGTCGCCGGCCTCGATTAGCCGGGGAGGGCGCCGGGGTCGACGCCCGTGAGGTCGCGGCTCGCGTCCCACAACCGTGCCGCGACGGTGGTGTCGGCGAGGTGGTCCCACAGCGGTTCGCGTCGGGGCTCGCCGCGCAGGCCGAAGTGGCGCGGCCCCCAGAGCTGCCCTCCGCGTACGGCCGGGTCGAGCACCGCCCGGACCGCCGGCCACGCGCCGGCGTGCTTGCCCTGGAGGAGGAGGGCCGAGGGCGCCGCGCCCAGCCGTGCGGCCGTGGTGCGCACGTGGATCGGCGGCCGTGACGGGGTGAGGGAGTCCAGCGCGCCCCCGGGATGGACGACCACGCTCGCCACCGTGCTGCCGGCGGCGCGCAGGCGGCGGTCGAGTTCGAGGCCGAAGTGCATCTGTGCCAGCTTGGAGCGCCCGTAGGTCCGCTTGGGCCGGTAGTCCCTCCGGGACTGGAGGTCGTCCAGGTCGAGCCGCTCGGACTTCGCCGCGAAACTGCCCGTGCTGACGACGCGGGCCGCAGGGGCGGCCGACAGCAGCGGCATGAGCCACTTGGTCAGGGCGAAGTGCCCGAGGTGGTTCGTGCCGAACATCAGCTCGTGACCGTCGCCGGTCTCCTCGCGCGGCGGGTCGTCCAGGGCGACCCCGGCGTTGTGGACCACCGCGTCGAGGCGTTCCACTCCCAGGGATCCCACCGACGCTTCGAGCGACGCGAGGTCGGCGAGGTCCAGTCGTACGGCCCGCACCCGCGCACCGGGGACCCGGGCGCGGATCGAGGCCGTCGCGGCCTCGGCCCGGGTGGGATTGCGGCTGCCGAGCAGGACGTCGGCTCCGGTCGCAGACAACTGCTCCGCGACGAAGTACCCGATGCCGGCGTTGCCGCCGGTCACCAGGACGACGCGGCCGGCGGCGCCGGGCAGCCGTCGGACGTTCCAGGGCGGGGTGGAGGATGCGGACGACACGGTGACGGGCTCCCTTGGTGGAGGGCGGCTGCGGCTGCCCCTCGGGCAACCCGACCTCCACCGTCGCGCCGGCCACCGACACCTCGCGTGTGCACCACCGACGAACCCGCCGGACGCCCGACATCCCACCGACAAGCCGGGGCGGGCCCCCTGTGAGGTTCGTCCTGATCCACCGGCCACTCCGTCATCTGACCTTCCGTCAGAATGGAACGTGTTCTACTCTGGCCCGCGTTCGGGGGGACGACCGGCGCCGGCCGGAAGCGTCGGAGAGGCGGCAGGGAACCGTATGGGCATCGGAATCACGCGGGAACACCAGGAGTTGGCCGAGGCCGTGCGCGGCTGGGCGGCGCGCACCGTGCCCCCCGAGGAGGTGCGCAAACTGCTCGACGGCCCGCCCAGGACCGGGGTGCGGCCCGCGTACTGGGACGCGCTCGCCGCCGCCGGACTGCTCGCACCCCACCTGGAGGGCGGCAACCTGCTCGACCTCGCCGTCGCCGTGGAGGAGGCCGCCCGGGCCGCCCTTCCCGGCCCCTACCTCGCCGGCGCCCTCGCCTCCGCCCTGCTGGACCGGGCCGGGGCGGACGACCTGGCCGCCGCCCTCGCCGACGGCACCCGCGTCGGGGCCGTCGCGCTGGGCCCCGGCAGCCTGACCGCCGTCGCCGTCGAGGGCGGCGGCCACCTCCTCGACGGCCTCGCGCCGCCCGTGCTCGGCGCCGGGGAGGCCGACCTCGTCCTGCTCGCCGCCGAGGCGGCCCACGGCACCTGCTGGTTCGCCGTGGACACCGCCGGCCTGGACATCCGCACCCACGAGAGCGCCGACCCGACCCGGCCCACGGCCGAGGTGCGCGCACGCGCGATCACCGTGCCGCCCGGCCGCCTCCTCGCCCTCGACGCCGCCCTGGTCCGGGACCTGGCCTGCGTCCTGTTCGCCGCCGACGCCTGCGGCACCGCCGCCTGGGCGGTCCACACCGCCGCCGACTACGCGAAGACGCGCGAGCAGTTCGGCCGGCCCATCGGCCGGTTCCAGGGCGTCAAGCACCTGTGCGCCGACATGCTGGTACGCCTCGAACAGGCCCGCGCCCTGGTCTGGGACGCCGCCCGGGCGACGGACGAACCGGCCGAGGTGCGCTCCCTGGTGGCCGCGCTGGCCGCCGCCACCGCCCTCGACGCCGCCTACTCCTGCGCCAAGGACTGCATCCAGGTCCTCGGCGGCATCGGCTTCACCTGGGAACACGACGCGCACATCCACCTGCGCCGGGCCGTCGTCGCCCGGCAACTGCTCGGCGCCGGCGACGGCCACCGGTTACGGGCCGTACGCCTCGCGGCCGGCGGGGCACGCCGCGAACTGCGCCTCGAACTCCCCGCGCGGGCCGAGGACCACCGCGCGAAGGCCCGCGCCGCCATCGAGGACGCGCACGGGCTCGACCCGGCCGCCGCCCGCCGGATCCTGGCGCCCACCGGATACGCGGCCCCCCACCTCCCGCCGCCGTACGGACTCGGCGCCGGCCCCGTCGAACAGCTCGTCGTCCAGCAGGAGATGGCGACGGCCGGCGTCAAGGTCGCCGACCTCGGCATCGCCACCTGGGTCGTGCCCTCGCTGCTCGCCCACGGAACGCCCGCGCAGCAGGACGCCTACGTGCCGGCGACCCTGCGCGGGGACCTCACCTGGTGCCAGCTCTTCTCCGAACCGGGCGCCGGCTCCGACCTGGCCTCGCTGCGCACCAGGGCCGAACGGACCGCCGACGGCTCGTGGAGGGTCAACGGACAGAAGGTGTGGACGAGTTCCGCGCACACCGCCGACTTCGGGATCCTGCTCGCCCGCACCGATCCGACCGCGCCCAAGCACAAGGGCCTCGGCTACTTCGTCATCGACATGACCACCCCCGGCATCGACGTCCGGCCGCTCAAGGAGATCACCGGCGAGGCCCTCTTCAACGAGGTCTTCCTCGACGACGTGCTGCTGCCCGCCGACGCGCTGGTCGGCGCGGTCGACGGAGGCTGGAAGGTGGCCCGCGACACCCTCGGCAACGAACGCGTACACATGGCCGACCAGATGACCTTCGACACCGGCCTGGAGGCGCTGATCACACACTCCGCCGCACTCGACGGCTCGTACCGCGCCCGGATCGGCGCCCTCGCCGCCGAGGCCCACGCGCTCGCCTGCATCGGCCTGCGGACCACCCTCCGGCAGGTCTCGGGAGCGGAACCCGGCGCGGGCGCGTCCGTACGCAAACTCGTACAGACCCCCCACCAGCAGAAGACCGCCGAACTCGCCCTGGAGCTCCTGGGCCCGGCCGGCGCGGTGCGCGAGGGGGCCGGGGAGCGGGCGGTGCACGGGATGCTCATGTCCCGCTGCCTGACCATCGCCGGAGGCACCACACAGGTCCAGCTCAACGTCGTCGCCGAGCGGATTCTCGGCCTTCCCAGGGACTGACCGAAGGGCGGTAGGGCACATGAAGTCGTACATCGTGGGCGTCGGCATGACGAAGTTCGAGAAGCCGGAGTCGAGGGACTGGCAGTACTGGGACATGGTGCGCGAGGCCGGAACCGCGGCACTGGCCGACGCCGGCATCGGATACGACCTGGTGGAACAGGTGCCGGTGGGCTACTGCTTCCAGGCCTCCACCGCAGGCCAGCGCGCCGCGTACGAACTGGGGCTGAGCGGGGTCCCCGTCTACAACGTCAACAACAACTGCGCGACCGGCGCCACCGCGCTCATGATGGCCCGGCAGTTCGTCGAGGGCGGCATCAACGACTGCGTGCTCGCGCTCGGCTTCGAGAAGATGAAGCGGGGCGCGCTCGGCGGCGGAGCCGACGGCGGCGACTTCGCGACCTCACCCGTCGCCCGGCACTACGGGATCATGGCCGGCGGGCACGGCTTCGAGATGTCCCCGCCCACCGCGCAGATCTTCGGGAACGCGGCCCGCGAGCACGCGGAGCGGTACGGCACCACGGCCGCGCAACTCGCGGCGGTCGGCGAGAAGAACCACCGGCACTCGGCGAACAACCCCCACGCCCAGTTCCAGGACGTGTACACGATCGAGGAGATCCTCGCGGCCAAGACCATCCACGAACCGCTGACGAAACTCCAGTGCTCGCCGACCTCCGACGGGGCCGCGGCGGCCCTGGTGGTGTCGGAACGGTTCGTCGTCGCCCACGGCCTCCACGACAAGGCGGTCGAGATCGTCGGCCAGTCGATGACGACGGACACCGTCGAATCCTTCGCGTCGGGATCCTGCATCGACGTCGTCGGCAAGCCGATGTCGGCGGCGGCCGGCCGGGCCGCCTTCGAGACGTCGGGTCTCGGCATCGAGGACGTGGACGTCATCGAACTGCACGACTGCTTCTCGATCAACGAACTGCTGACCTACGAGGCGCTCGGCATGTGCGCGGAAGGCGCCTCGGGCAAACTCGTGGAGAGCGGGGCCACCACCCACGGCGGCCGGTGGGTGGTCAACCCCTCCGGCGGCCTGATCTCCAAGGGGCACCCGCTCGGGGCGACGGGCCTCGCGCAGGCGGCGGAACTGGTGTGGCAACTGCGCGGCGAGGCGGGACCCCGGCAGGTCGCCGGAGCCCGCGTCGGCCTCGCCCACAACATCGGGCTGGGCGGCGCGGCGGTGGTGACCCTGCTGCGCCGCGACACCCCGCCGTCGAAGTAGCGCCGGTCAGGGTGGTGTTCGGGCGGACGGGATCCGGGTACTCGTACAACTTTTCGCCCTCTCAGGAGTCAGACGGGTGTGGCGCACAGTGCGCCTGGTGCCTTTGAGGGAGAAGTGAACGTGGCTCACGCCCGCTCGACCCGGCGGCGGATCCTCGCCGCCACCACCACCGTTCTCGCCGTCACGCTCGGCGCGGGCGCGCTGTCCGCCCCGGCGCACGCCGCCACCACCCCGGTGGGCGCGGCGAAGACGACGAAGGCGCCCGCGGCGAAGACCGCCGCCGACGTCATCGGCTTTCCGAAGAACTCCAAGCTGCTCGACGCCGGCCTGACCGGCTTCCTGACGCGGGAGGAAGGGACCTTCGACAAGCGCTGGACGCGCTACTCGAACGGTGCCTCGCAGGGCTACGGCTCCACCACCGTCCTGCGGTCCTCGAAGACCGCGGACTACCTGGTCTTTCCCATGCACTATCAGGTCACGCTCCGGAACCTGAGCACGATGTCCGTGCTCGACGTACCCGTCGGATCGGCCGGCAACGGCGCCACGTACGCCGGTTCGGCGGCCGACGCCGTCTTCACGACGTCCTCGGACGGCACCGTGCTGCGCAAGCACACGCACCCCACCGAGGGCAACGGCACCGTGACCGTGACCGGCCTCCCGGCCGGCGCGAGCGCCATCGCGGTCACCCCGGGCACCCCGGAGGACGCCCTGGTCACCTTCACCGTCGGCACGGCCGCGAAGTGGGGCCTGCTCGACCTCGCCACGGGCGTCGTCGACGAGATCCAGGACCGGACGCCGGGCTCCGCCGGCGGCGACGTCGCCGTCTCGCGGACACACCTCGCCTGGACCGAGGGCGACTCCACCGACAAGCCGGCGGTGTTCCTCAAGGAGCGGGCCACCGGCACCGTCCGCGAGATCCCCGTCGAGGACGCCTGGTCCAGCGACCTCCGGATCGGCCTGGTCGGCAGCCGGCTGGTGTACGGCGAGGCGGGCGGCCTCTCCAACGGCGACACGAACCCGCTGTACGCCCTCACCGCGTACGACCCGGCCACCGGCACGAAGGTGAAGCTGCTCGACCACCTCACCTCCTCCGCGGCCGCCCCCGACGGCCTGTACGTCCGCGGCGGCACCGTCGACCGGGGCGAGGGCCTCTACAAGATCGTGACCGGTGCGGACGGAACACCGACCGTCACCCTGGTGGCGAGCACCGGCGAGCCCACCAAGGTCGTCATCACCGAGAACAGGGTCCCCGCCGTCGTCGACCTCGACCAGAACGGCGGGGAGATCCACCTCGGTTGGGGGCTGTCCCGGAGCACCGTCGAGGCGGACCTCACCCTGCGCCACGTCCGGACCGGCCTGACCCGCGAACTCTCGATCAGGCACCCGAACACCCCGGACGCGACGTTCCGCTGGGACGGCACGATCGGACCGGACCACGCGAGCGCCCACAACGGGCAGTACACCTGGGAGTTGAAGGTCCGACCGCTCAACGGCATCGGCCCGGCCACCTCCGCCTCCGGCACGTTCGCCGTCACCCGCAAGACCGCGCCGCACGACTTCGACGACAACGGCAGCACGGACGTGCTCTCCCGTGACAGCTCCGGTCGGCTGTGGCGCAGCGACACCACCTTCTTCAAGGAGTTCGGACAGCTGACGGCCCAGCCGCGCCAATCGCTCGGCGCCGGCTGGGACGCCTTCGACCGGATCGAGGCGACGGGGGACCTCGACGGCTCGGCGTTCGGCGACCTCGTGGCCCGGGACAAGACCGGCGTGCTGTGGCTCTACCCCGGCACGGGCCGAGGCGGATTCGCCAATCGCGTCAAGGTCGGCGGGGGCTGGCAGATCTACGACAAGATCGCCGGCGGCAGCGACCTGAACGGGGACGGACGCGCCGACCTGCTCGCCACTGACACCGCCGGGGCGCTCTGGCTCTACAAGGGCACCGGCTCCGCCACCACTCCGTTCGCCGCGAAGACCAAGCTCGGCGAGGGCTGGGGGATCTACAACGAACTCACGGCCGTCGGCGACATCGCGGACACCCCGGCGGGCGACCTCCTCGCCCGGGACAAGGCCGGCGTCCTGTGGCTGTACGCCGGCAAGGGCGACGGGACCTTCGCGCCCCGCACGAAGCTCGGCGCCGGCTGGAACGAGTACGGCTCGCTCGTCGGCATCGGCGACGGCGACCGCGACGGCCGCCCCGACCTCCTCGCCTCCGGCACGGCGGCGCAGTACCTCTACGGGGGCACGGGGAACCTGAACGCGCCCCTGCGGGGCAGGCAGCTCGCCTCCCTGCCGTACGTGAACGACCCGGGCAACCTCATCGCCTGACGGCCCCGCCCGACCCGACCGCCCCGACCGCGCCCCCACTCCGGGGCGCGGTCGGGGCGGTCCGCGTTCCGGGGGCGGGGACCGGGGGCGAGCCGCTACGGACCCGCCAGGGCCGGGTCCACGACCGTCTCCCCCCGCGAGGCGCGGCGGACGGACTCCGCCAGGTCATCGATCGGGCCGTCCCGCAGGATCAGCCCCGCCGCCCCCGCGGCCAGGGCTGCGTCGCGCAGCCCCGGATGCGCCGAACCCGTCATCAGCAGGACGGCGCACTCCGGGTCGTCGGCCAGCAGGGCCGGCACCGTGTCCAGTTCCTCGACCAGGGCCACCGCGGGGCGGCTCATCGTCGAGGCCACCACGTCGATGTCCGGTTCCAGGCCGAGCCGCAGCGCCAGGGCCGGGTTCGGCGGGTCCAGCAGCACCCGCAGGGATCGGGCGGGTCGGGAGGCAACGGGCATTTCGTCCACCCTGTCAGAGTAGGCCCCCCGCGCCGCCGGGGCAGGACTTCCCTCCTGCCGGGGCGGCACTTCCGTCCCGCCGAAAGAGGATCTGACGTGAAGTCAGGAGTCTTCCCAAGTGCTGGGCCGTGCGTTATACATTCCTTCACCGACCCTAGAACGCGTTCTAGAACGAGTCGCGGAGTCGGTCCCGCATACGGCCTCGGTGCGACCGACGGTGCGGACGGCCGCACCGAGGTCTTCCACTCGGTGGAAGCACGAACCACACACAAGGAGCAGCGTCCTCAATGCCGATCGATGCCGCGAAGGCCCTCGCCGCCGCCCCCCGCCGCGGGGACATCGCCTGGGACCACAAGGACATCCAGCTCTACCACCTCGGCCTCGGCGCCGGCCGCCCGGCCACCGACCCCGACGAGCTGCGCTACACCCTCGAATCCAAACTCCACGTCCTCCCCAGCTTCGCGACCGTCGCCGGCGCCGGCATGGCGATGCTCGGCGGCCTCGCCGCCCCCGGGATCGACGTGAACCTCGCCGCCGTCCTGCACGGCGGACACTCCATCGAGCTGCACCGGCCGATCCCCGTCAAGGGGCAGGCCACTTCCAGCTCCCACGTCGCCGCCATTCACGACAAGGGCAAGGCGGCCGTGATCGTCCTGCGCTCCGAGGTCGCCGACGCCGACGGCCCGTTGTGGACCAGCGACGCCCAGATCTTCGTCCGCGGCGAAGGCGGCTTCGGCGGGGAACGCGGACCCTCCGTCAAGGAGGAGGCGCCCGACCGGGAGCCCGACCGGACCGTCGAACGACACATCCGCGAGGAGCAGGCGCTGCTCTACCGGCTGTCGGGCGACTGGAACCCGCTGCACGCCGACCCGGAGTTCGCCAAACCGGCCGGCTTCGACCGGCCGATCCTGCACGGCCTGTGCTCGTACGGGATGACGCTCAAGGCCGTCGTCGACACCGCGCTGGGCGGCGACGTCACCCGGGTCCGCGCCTACCGCACCCGCTTCGCCGGGATCGTCTTCCCCGGCGAGACCCTGCGCATCCGGATGTGGGAAGAGCCCGGCCGGGTGCGGGTGTCGGTGACCGCCGTCGAACGGGACGACGCGCCGGTCCTCGCCGACACCGTCGTCGAACACGCGTAAGCGCCGAGCACGCGCAAACCACACGACCCAAGGAGCCGCACCGTGCGCGCAGCACTGCAGAGCCAGATCGGTCAGGACAAGCTCGAAGTCGTCGACGACATGGAGGCCGTGGGCTTCGGCCCCGGCAAGGTCAGGATCCGGATCAAGGCCACCGGCCTGTGCCACTCCGACCTCTCGGCGATGAGCGGCGTGCTGCCGCAGCCGGCCCCCTTCATCCCCGGGCACGAGGGCTCGGGCGTGATCACGGACGTCGGCGACGGGGTCACCGACCACAAGATCGGGGACCGGGTCCTGGTCTGCTGGCTGCCGCCCTGCGGGCACTGTCCCTCCTGCAAGCGGGGCCAGGGCCACCTGTGCCTGGAGGCGTTCGGAAACGTCGCCACCCCCAACTTCCGGCGCGGGAGCGACGACATCTTCGGCTTCGCCGGCACCGGCACCTTCGCCGAGGAGATGGTCGTCCCCGCCGGGTGCGCCGTACCGATCCCCGACGACGTCCCCTTCGACATCGCCGCCCTGATCGGCTGCGGCGTCACCACCGGACTCGGCGCCGCCATCAACACGGCCAAGGTCGAGGCCGGCTCCTCGGTCGCCGTCATCGGCTGCGGCGGCGTGGGCATCTCCGTCATCCAGGGCGCCAAGGTGCAGGGCGCCGCCCAGATCGTCGCCGTCGACCCGGTCGCCTCACGGCGGGAGGCGGCGCTGCGCTTCGGGGCGACCGAGGCCGTCTCCCCGGAGGCCTTCGGTGACGCCAGGAACCGGATCACCGCGGGCGAGGGCTTCGACTACGTCTTCGAGGTGGTCGGCAAGTCCACGACCACGCAGACCGCCTACGAGATGACCCGGCGCGGCGGCTCCGTCGTCGTGGTCGGCGCGGGCGCCCTCGACGACACCTACTCGATCAACATGTTCTCGCTGTTCTTCGACGAGAAGAAGATCCTGCCGTCGATGTACGGCGGCGGAGACGTCCTGCGTTCCTACGAGCGCACCATCGCCCTGTGGCGGGCCGGCCGGGTGGACCTCGCGGGCCTGATCACCCACCGGGTGCGGCTCGGCGAGATCAACGACGCCCTCGACCAGATGCGCACCGGCGTCGCCCTGCGCACCTGCATCGAACTCTGAGAGAGGAACCGTACGGATGTCACTGCCACTTGAGGGACTCTCCGCGATCGTCACGGGGGCGGGCCGGGGCCTGGGCCGGGCGGAGGCGATCGAACTCGCCCGGCTCGGCGCGAGCGTGGTCGTCAACGACTTCGGCCAACCCGGCCGCGACGGCTCGGGGGAGGCCTCCGCCGCCCCGGCGGAGGAGGTGGCCGCGGAGATCCGCGCGGCGGGCGGAGCGGCCGTCGCCCACCTCGGCGACGTCGCCGACTTCGAGCAGGCCCGGGAACTGGTCGAACTGGCCGTCGCCAGCTTCGGCAAGCTCGACGTCCTCGTCAACAACGCGGGCATCCTGCGCGACCGGATGGTCTTCTCGATGTCGGAGGCCGAATGGGACTCGGTGATCCGGGTCCACCTCAAGGGCCACTTCAACACCACGCACTTCGCCTCGGTGCACTGGCGGGAACGCTCCAAGGCGGCCGGCGGCCCGGTCTACGGCCGGATCGTCAACACCTCCTCCGAGGCCTTCCTCGGCGGCTCGGCGGGCCAGCCGAACTACGCGGCGGCCAAGGGCGGCATCGTGGGCCTCACCACCTCGACGGCCCTCGCCCTCGCCAAGTACGGGGTCACGGCCAACGCGATCTGCCCGCGCGCCCGCACCCGCATGACCGAGGACGTCTTCGCCGGCTTCCAGGTGCCGCAGGACGGCAAGCTCGACGCCCTTGCCCCCGAGCACGTCTCCCCGCTGGTCGGCTACCTGGCCTCGCCGGCCTCGGCGAAGGCCAACGGGCAACTGTTCGTGGTGCACGGCGGCATCGTCGTCGTGATGGAACGCCCCAAGCCGGCCGCGAAGTTCGACACCACCAAGGAGGCCTTCTCCTACGAGGAACTCGACGAGGTCCTCACCCCGCACTACGACGCCCGCCCCGCGAACGAGACCTTCGCGGCCACGGAGGTGCTCGGCCTCAAGCACGACTGACACGAGAGCACGACTGACACGAGAGCGCGACTGGCACGAGCGGGGACCGGAGCCCCCGGGCCCCGGGCCCCGCTCGCGTCACGCCCCGGGCGCCAGGCCCAGCGCGGCGCGCAGGTCGGCGGGCTCCCGGTAGTGGACGCCCGTCATGCCGAGCGCGACGGCCGCCCGGACGTTCTCCTCGCGGTCGTCGACGAACAGGCAGCGGGCCGGGTCGACGCCCGCCCGGGCGGCTGCGATCTCGTAGATCTCCCGGTCCGGCTTCGCCACGCCCACGCGGGCGCTGCTCACCACGTGGTCCGCGAGGTCGGCCAGCCCCAGGGACTCCAGGTCGTCCTCCAGGTCCAGGGTCGCGTTCGTCACCAGGACCACGGGCCTCCCCGCCGCGCGCACCCGGCGCAGCAGGTCCACGACCGCCGGGTCGGCGGAGAACGGCGCCCCGGTGAAGGCGTCGGCCAACGCGCGGGCCGTGTCGACCGGCAGGCCGAACGACCCGGCGAGTTCGGCCGTGACGGACTCCGCCCACTGGTCGCGGGTGAGCCGGCCCACCATCAGCGGCTCCTCCCGCTCGGGGGCGAACGCCACCTTGCCGGTCGTGCCCTCGGCCAGCCCCGCCGCCCGCTCCAGCTCCGTCACCCGGGTCGTGTCGTAGAACCGGATCACCTGGTCGACATCGCACAGCACCGCGTCGTGAGCCCCTGGGTTCGCCATCTCCCCTGTCTAGCAGAGGCCCGCCGGCGCCCGACGTACGGGCCTCAGCTCAGCGGTGCCTGTTGGAGCGGGACCGGGCGCGGCGCCGCCGGCGGGGCGGGGTCCACGTGCGCGGCGGCCACGTCCTCCGGCTCCGCGTCCACCGGGGGCACCTCCGCCGGGGCCACCCGCACCGGGGGCGGCGGGGCGATCGGCCGGCGCAGGGTGGCCACACCGCACGGGACCTCCGGCGTGGCGTACGGAAGCCGCAACCGGCCCTCCGCGTTCCACAGGCCGCCGCCGAGCCAGCCCATCGGGGCCGCCAGGCGGAAGACGTGCCGGTCGGCGGGCCGCCACAGCACGATCCCCTCGGGCACGCGCAGCGCCACCCCACAGGTCTCCGGCATCAGCGCCTGCCCCGGCTGCACCGCGAACGGCACCGCGTCCGCCGGCCGCAGGCACTCCGGGAAGCGGACCGGGCGGGAACTGCCCAGGACCCCCCAGCCGAGCCGGGGCTCACCCGGCGCGTCCGAGCGGATCAGCAGCAGGCCGCTGTCCGGGGCCGCCGACAACAACCGGTCGTCGCTTTCCTCCGCGATCTGCAGGAGCGGGGTGACGTCCCCGCCCCGGCACAGGTCGACGGCCACGCTCTTGGTGCGGCCGTCCAGTTCACGGTCCAGCGCCAGCAGGCGGCCCGTCCGGTCCAGCCAGACGCCGCCCGAACAGCGGCCGGGCACCAGGGCCACGCGCTCCGGGCCGAACGCGCTCCCGGCCACCTGCCAGACGGTGGTCTCGTCCGCCCCCACCTCCAGGGCGAAGGCCGCACCGCCGTCCGGGCACGGCGGCAGCAGGCTCACCCGTACGTCCTCGGTCGCGGGCTGTACGGCGCCCAGCGGGCGTTCCCCGGTGCGGGGACCCCCGGCGGCGCCGCCCGCCGACCCGACGGGCCCCGTCGGGTACAGCAGCGCGAAGGCGTGTCGCTCCGCGACGCGACGGTGGATCAGCACCCGCCCGTCGGCGAGCGGCGACACCTCGGTGTCCGCCTCCTCCGGCTGCGAGAGCGGCAGCGGGACCGCGTACGGCTCCGGTCCGGAGAGGGTCCAACGCTCCGGGTAGCGGGCCTCGCCGTCCCCGGCCAGGCGGGTCGCGTACGACCCGTCCGCGGCGATCGTGAACGGGGCCGTCGTCGTCATTTCGATGGCACAGACAGTCATCCGGGCCGTCACCTCCGGTGAGGAAGCTAGTTTTCGCGCCTCACGCCGAACAACACCAGCAACCGCGCTTCACACGTACGGGTGGCCCGATGCTCGTTCCCCCCTGACGGAGACCGGCAGTGTGCTGTGCCATTTCGGGGGGTTTGGGATGAGGAGGGCGGGTCCCGCGCCACCCCCCGGGAGTTCCCGAAGACGCCCCGGGACACCCGGCGACCGCCCGCGGGAACGGCCCGACGTCGAGCACGGGGCCGGTCCGGGCGGACGGTAGCCTTGGCCCGTGCCCCGTCTCTCTGAAGTCATCGCCGCGCTGGACGCTCTCTGGCCCCCCTCGCGGGCCGAGCAGTGGGACGCGGTCGGAACCGTCTGCGGCGACCCCGACGCCGAGATCTCCCGCGTCCTGTTCGCCGTCGACCCCGTCCAGGAGATCATCGACGAGGCCGTGAAACTGGGCGCCGACCTGGTCGTCACCCACCACCCCCTCTACCTGCGGGGCACCACCACCGTCGAGGCGGGCACCTTCAAGGGCCGCGTCGTGCACACGCTGATCAAGAACGACATCGCCCTGCACGTCGCGCACACCAACGCCGACACCGCCGACCCCGGCGTCTCCGACGCCCTGGCCGGCGCTCTCGACCTGCGCATCACCGGCCCCCTGGTCCCGGACCCCACCGACCCCGAGGGCCGCCGCGGCCTCGGCCGGATCTGCGAACTGGACCACCCCGAGACCCTCCGCGAGTTCGCCGCCCGCGCCGCCGCCTGGCTGCCCCAGACCGCACAGGGCATCCGCGTGGCCGGCGACCCGGACACGCCGATCCGCACCGTCGCCGTCAGCGGCGGCTCCGGCGACAGCCTCTTCGAGCAGGTCCGCGCCGCCGGCGTGGACGTCTTCCTCACCTCCGACCTGCGCCACCACCCGGTGTCCGAGGCCCGCGGGCAGAGCCCGCTCGCCCTCGTCGACGCCGCCCACTGGGCCACCGAGTGGCCCTGGTGCGAGCAGGCCGCCGCGCAGCTCGACGCGATCTCCGAGCGCCACGGCTGGGGTCTGCGGACCCACGTCTCGCGCACGGTCACCGACCCGTGGACGGCGCACGCGCCGTCCGTGACCTCCCCTTCTAACCCTGGAGCCCCCAACTGAACGCCGAGCCCGCCGACCAGATCCGACTTCTCGACGTCCAGGCCCTGGACGTCCGGCTGTCTCAGCTCGCCCACAAGCGCAAGTCGCTCCCCGAGCACGCCGAGGTCGACTCCCTGGCCAAGGACCTCACCCAGCAGCGCGACATGCTCGTCGCCGCCCAGACCCAGGCCAAGGACGCCGCCCGCGAGCAGACCAAGGCGGAGCAGGACGTCGACCAGGTCCGTCAGCGCGCGGCCCGCGACCAGCAGCGGCTCGACTCGGGCGTCGGCGTCTCGGCCCGCGACCTGGAGAACCTCCAGCGCGAGGTCGTCCTGCTCGCCAAGCGCCAGGGCGACCTGGAGGACGTGGTCCTGGAGGTCATGGAGCGTCTGGAGGGCGCGCAGGAGCGCGTCACCGAGCTGACCGAGCGGGTCGCCTCGCTGGAGGTCAAGCTCGCGGACGCCACCGCGCGCCGTGACGCCGCCACCGGCGAGATCGACGCCGAGGTCGCCGGCATCGCCAAGGACCGCGAGGTCATCGTCGGCTCCATGCCGGAAGCCCTGATGGCGCTGTACGAGAAGATCCGCGTCAAGCAGGGCGGCGTCGGCGCCGCGCGCCTCTACCAGCGCCGCTGCGAGGGCTGCCGCCTGGAGCTCGACATGGCCGAGGTCAACGAGATCAAGGCCGCGGCCCGCGACCAGGTCGTCCGCCACGACAACTGCGGCCGCATCCTCGTCCGTACGGCCGACTCGGGCATCTGATGCCGCGGTTTGTCGTGGAAGCGGACGGCGGCTCCCGGGGCAACCCGGGGCCCGCCGGCTACGGCGCGGTCGTCCTCGACCCGGCGACGGGGGAGACCCTCGCCGAGCGCGCCGAGTACATCGGCGTCGCGACGAACAACGTGGCGGAGTACAAGGGTCTGATCGCCGGGCTGCGCGCCGCGCACGAGCTGGCGCCGGACGCGGTGGTCCTCGTCCGCATGGACTCCAAGCTCGTCGTCGAGCAGATGTCGGGGCGCTGGAAGATCAAGCACCCGGACATGAAGCCGCTCGCGGCGGAGGCGGCGAAGATCCTGCCCCGCTCGCAGGTGACGTACGAGTGGATCCCGCGCGAGAAGAACAAGCACGCGGACCGGCTCGCCAACGAGGCCATGGACGCCGGCAAGCGCGGCGGGCAGTGGGAGCCGTCGGGCTCCACGGCCGTCTTCGACCGGAGCGCCGCGCGCGCCCTGGCGACCCCGCCGGCCTCCGGGCCGCCCGGGGACGCGGTGGCCGGCGCGGCCGCCGTCCGGGCGGCGCTCGCCGCCTCCGCGGCCCCGGCCGCCGACACCCTGTTCGCGGAACCCGCCGCCGAGGAGGCACCCGCCGGCGCGCCCGCCGCGGGCACCGGCTGGGGTCCCGACCTCGGCGCGCCCGCGACCCTGGTACTGCTGCGGCACGGCGAGACGGCCCTGACCCCGCAGAAGCGCTTCTCCGGCAGCGGCGGCACCGACCCCGAACTCTCCCCGGCCGGCCGTCGCCAGGCCGCCGCGGTCGCCGAGGCGCTGGCCGCGCGGGGCACCGTACAGGCCGTCGTCAGCTCCCCGCTGCGACGCTGCCGGGAGACCGCCCAGGCGGTCGCCGACCGGCTCGGCCTGCCGGTGGCGATCGAAGAGGGCCTGCGCGAGACGGACTTCGGCGCGTGGGAGGGCCTGACCTTCGCCGAGGTGCGCGCACGGTTCCCCGACGACCTCCAGGCATGGCTGGACTCCCCGAAGGCCGCCCCCACGGGCGGCGGCGAGAGCTTCGCCACCGTCACCCGCCGGGTCTCGGCCGCGCGCGACCGGCTGGTGTCCGCGCACGCGGGCCGGACGGTGCTGGTCGTCACGCACGTGACCCCGGTCAAGACGCTGGTGCGCCTCGCCCTGGGCGCCCCGCCCGAGTCCCTGTTCAAGATGGAGCTGTCCGCGGCCTCCCTCTCGGCCGTGGCCTACTACGCCGACGGCAACGCCTCGGTGCGGCTGCTGAACGACACCGGCCACCTGCGCTGACACCACCGCGCGCCCCGGACACACGGGGCCGCCCGGACGCACAAAACCGCCCTGACCGGAGGAAACCCCTGGTCAGGGCGGTGGCGCAGAACGACACAAGCTGTACGCCGGGTTCTGTCGCCCGGTGACCTCGCGGTCGCCGGGGAGACGGCCATCCATCTAGGACCGGCGTTGCCGCCGGCCTCGTGCGGTCTACCCGCGGACTCGGGCGGGCAGCCCTCGATCGTCCGCGCAGAGCCGTCCGGAGACGACTCCTCTTGACCTTGCTCCGGGTGGGGTTTACCTAGCCGCCTGAGTCACCTCAGGCGCTGGTGGTCTCTTACACCACCGTTTCACCCTTACCGAGGACCGAGGTCCCCGGCGGTCTGTTTTCTGTGGCACTGTCCCGCGGGTCACCCCGGGTGGCCGTTAGCCACCACCCTGCCCTGTGGAGCCCGGACGTTCCTCGGCGGGATCCGAGGATCCCGACGCGGCCGCCCGCTTGTGTCGTTCTGCGTGACGACCATGCTACCGGCACCCCCGCGACCGCTTGACCTTGACGTGACGGCAGGGTTTCTACTGGCCCCATGCGGATCGGAGAGATCGCCGCGCTCGTCGGGCTCACCACCCGGGCGATCCGGCACTACCACCATGTCGGGCTGCTCCCGGAACCGGAGCGGCGCCCCAACGGATACCGGGCCTACACCGTGCGCGACGCCGTCCTGCTGGCCCGCGTACGCCGGCTCACCGAGCTCGGGCTGAGCCTCGACGAGGTCCGCGACGTCCTCGCCGACGACGCGGGCCGCGAACTCGCCGAGGTGCTGGCGGAACTGGACGCCGACCTGGCCCGGCAGCAGGCCGAACTGGCCGCCCGCCGGCAGCGGCTCGCCCTGCTCCTCGCCGCCCCGCCCGGGGAGGTCGAGCCGCTGTCGCCGGCGCTCGCCGCCCTGCTCGCCAAGGCGCCGGCGACGGACTCGCCCAGCGCCGCCCTGGACCGCGAGCACCTCACGCTGCTCGACGGCACGGGCGCCATCGGCGAGGAGGTCTACGCCCTGCTCGGGACGCTGGCCGCCGACCCGGCCGTCCTCGGCCTGTACGAGCGGCTCGACGAGCTGGTCGACGCGCCCGTCGACGACCCGCGGATCGCCCCCCTCGCGCGGGCCCTGGTCGCGGCCGTGCCCGACGAGGTGTTCGCCGCGATCCCGTCGGACGGACCGGTCGCCCCCGGGTTCAAGGAGGCGCTGCTCGCCGAGTACCCACCGGCGCAGGCGGAGGTCGTGCGCCGGGTCATGGAGGGGTTCGTGGAGAGGGGCAGGCGATGAGCGCGATCCGGGCGGCCCGGATCGCGGCGACCGCCGTCATCCCCGGGGAACTGGCGCTGGTGGTCTGTCTGGTGGCCGGGGTGCGGCTGCCCGGCTGGGTACCGGTCGTGGCCGAGGCGCTGGTGCTCGGGACGCTGCTGCTGGAGGCCCGGGTGCTGCGCGGGCTGTACGTCGAACGGCGCGCCCGGGGCGCCGCCCCCGGGGAGGCCTGGCGGGGAGCCGTGCGCGCGGTGGTCCCGGCCCCCGTCCGGCGGCTGCTGCTGCACGAACTGCGGGCCGCCGCCTCCCTCGGGCGGTGGCTCGGGCGCCGGGCGCCGCACGGCGTCGGGACGGGCGATGTGCCCGCCGGGTACACCGGCCCGCAGACGGCCATGATGTATGGCCTGCTCTTCGTGTCGCTGATCGAGACCGTCGCGCTGGCTTACCTGATCCCCTGGCCGACCGTGCACCGGGTGGTGCTCGTCCTCGACGTGTACGGGGTGGTGCTGGTCCTCGCGATGCACGCCGCCTGCGTGGTGCGACCGCACGTCGTCGGCGCCGACGGGTCCCTGCGGATCCGGTACGGGGCCCTGTTCGACCTCACCGTCCCGCCGGACGCGGTGGCCTCGGTCCGGGTGGACCGCCGCTACCCCGAAGGCCGGCTGGTCACCCTGGACGAGGAGGAGGGGCTGCTCGACCTGATCGTCGGCAGCCAGACCTCCGTGACCCTGGAACTGAACCGTCCGCTGTCCTTCGTCCGCCCCCTCGGCGGGCCCGGGCGGGCGCGCACCATCCGCTTCCACGCCGACGACCCGCGCGCGCTGGTCACCGCACTGCGCCGGCTCACACCCCCGTGACGAGCCGACGCAGTGCGGGGTCCCGCGCCGAGCGTGGCAAACCGGAGCGGTCCTGTCTTGTCAAAAACGGCACGCACGGCCGATTCACAGCAGCACGCTCGTGATCCGGCCCGGTGTCCGGTCCAGGGCCGACCCCGGAGGCAGCCCCTCGCGCAGCAGCGCGAAACGGGAGGGCGGCAGCCCGGTCATCGCCTTCACCTCGCGGCTCAAGTGGGCCTGGTCGTGGTAGCCGCAGGCCGCCGCGACCCGGGCGGGCGGCTCCCCGGCCGCGAGCCGGCGCAGCGCGTGCTGGAGGCGGAACACCCGGGCGACGGCCTTCGGCGACAGCCCGACCTGCTCCCGGAACCGGGCGCGCAGCGTGCGTGCGCTCCAACCGGATCCGGCCGTCGCCCGCGCCAGGGAGGTCCCGCTGTCGGCCCACAGCCGGGCCAGCGCCCCGCGCACCTCGGGCGCGACGGCCGGCCCCCGCTCCAGACGGGCGACGAACACCGAGTCGAGCAGGTCGAACCGCTCCCGCCAGCCGCCCAACGCCGCGAGCCGGTCCGCCAGGTGCCGCCCGTCGGGGCCCAGGACCTCCGCCAGGTCCACCCGGGCCTCCTCGAAGTGCACCATGGGGATGCCGAACAGCCGGTAGGCGCCCAGCGGACTCATGTTTACCTCCAGGCCGTGGACCCGGCCCGCGTGCACCCCTATCGCCGGACCGCTGCGGGGGCCGCTGATCAGGGCGTGGGAGGCGGGCATCAGCCGGGCCGTGTCGAGCCCGACGCCCGCGAGGGCGGTGCCCGTGCCGTCGGCTCCCTCGATGTCGGCTCCCGCGCCGGTGCGGGCCACCCACAGCCCCTCGGTGAAGGTGAAGACGAGCGTGACCAGGCCGGTGGGCAGCTCCAGCCGGCGTCGGGGGACCGCGAACTCGGTACGGAATCCGGTGTAGTTGACGATGTGGGGGCGCAGCGGGGGAGCCGGCGGGCGGGTCAGGGGCCGGGGCGGGGGAGGGCGGTGCGCCGGTGGGCGCGCGGGAAGGTCGACGGCACCCATCCGTTGTCCCTCCCCCGAGGCGTCGCACGGCCCGGTCCTGCGGCGCCGTGCGCAGATGATGACAGGAGCCGTGGCCCGTGGCCATGGCCGACGACGGGCGTACGGGATCAGGCCGGGGCGAACAGGATCCGCGCGGTGCCCAGGTCGGCCTCCGTGAGCCGGACCCGGATCCGTTCGCCGAGCGGCAACGCGTCGGCCGGGGACTCGACGCGGCCGACCACCGCCGGGTCCTCCAGGTGGACCGTTCCCACCAGCGGCTCCCGCTCCTTGACGTCGATGACCACCGCGTCGAAGGTGTCGCCGACGTGGCCCGTCAGCAGGGCGGCCTCGACCAGGTTCACGGACTCCCGTTCCACGGTGTTGGCCAGCCGGTTGCCCACCTCCATCTCCCGGGGTAGCCCGGCCAGCGCGTCGACCGCCCAGGCGGGCGGTGCGACCCCGGCCGCCGCCGCGACGCACAGTTCGCCGGTGTACCGGTCGACGAGCCGGCGCAGGGGAGCGGTGCAGTGCGTGTACGGGGCGGCCACCGCCGCGTGCAGCAGCGGGTCCGGGGTCCGCCCGTCGGTGAAGACGGTGTACCCGGCGCCGCGGAGCAGGGTCGTGCACTCCTGGAGGAACGCCGCGTGGTTCGGCAGCCGCGGATCGAGGGAGCGCACGAGTTCGGCGTACGGGACGTGGTGGGGCCACTCGATCCGCAGGGCCTTCGCCACCCGGTGCAGCCGGCCGACCGCGCCGTCGGGGGCGTTCGGGAGGGTGCGCAGGATGCCGGCGCCGGCGGTGAGCATCAGTTCGGCCGCCGCCATGCCGGTCATCAGCGACATCTGGGCGTTCCAGCCGTCCGCCGGCAGCGGGATGCGGTAGGCCGGGGTGTACGCGCCGTGGTGTTCGACGATCTCCTGGTCGGGCACGGCGAGGGAGATTCCGCCGCGTTCGGTCTCCAGGGCCTCGCGGCGCACGCCGACGTCCTTGAGCAGGGCCACGGTCTCCTCGGCCGTACCGGAGTCGATCGCCCGCTGTACGCCGGCGTAGTCGAGCTTGGCGCGGCTGCGCACCAGGGCGCGGCGCACCTCGGTGGTCTCGACGCGGCCGTCGGCGTCCAGGTCGAACCGCCACAGCAGCGCGGGGGCGTCCTGGTCGGGCAGCAGGCTCGCCGCGCCGTCCGAGAGCACCGCCGGGTGCAGGGGGACCTTCCCGTCGGGGAAGTACAGGGTGGTGATCCGGCGGTGGGCCTCGGTGTCGAGGGCGCCGCCGGGCGTGACGAACGCGGCGACGTCCGCGATGGCGTAGTGCACGCGGTAGCCGCCGGCGGGCCGCCTCGCCAGGTGCATCGCCTGGTCGAGGTCGAGGGAGGTCGGCGGGTCGAGGGTGAAGAGGGGGAGGTCGGTGGCGTCGTACGCCGGCAGGCGCGGGTCCCGCGCGACCCGCTCCGCCTCGGCGAGCACCTCGGCGGGGAACTCGCGCGGCACGTCGAGCTTCGTCCGCAGGTCACGCAGTGCGGCCCGCAGGGCAGCCCCGTCTGCGCCGGTCATGTGCAGGTGACGGCGTGGCATGGACCGAGCCTATGGCCGGGCGGCCTCGCCGTCGCGTCGAGCCGTCTACCCTGGCTCGGGGGCCGCACCCCCTGCGCCGTGTCGTACCGAAGGAGAACCACCGTGCTCGTGCTGCTGCCGCCCTCCGAGGGAAAGGCCGCCGGCGGCTCCGGCGCACCGCTGAAGCCGGAGACGCTGTCGCTGCCGGGGCTGGCCGGGGCGCGGGCGGCGGTCCTGGAGGAACTGGTCGAGCTGTGCGTCGGCGACGAGTTCAAGGCGCGCGAGGTCCTGGGCCTCAGCGAGGGGCTGCGGGGCGAGGTCGCGAAGAACGCCGAGCTGCGGACGGCCGTCGCGCGACCGGCCGGCGAGATCTACACCGGGGTCCTGTACGACGCGCTCGGCCTGGCCGACCTGCCCGAGCCGGCCGCCCTGGCCGCCGAGCGGTCGCTGCTGGTCTTCTCCGGGCTGTGGGGCGCGGTACGGGTCACCGACCGCATCCCCTCGTACCGGTGCTCCATGGGCGTCAAGCTGCCGGGGCTGGGGGCGCTGGGCGCGCACTGGCGGGAGCCGATGGCGTCGGTGCTGCCGGAGGCCGCCGGGGACGGGCTGGTGCTGGACCTGCGGTCCTCCGCCTACGCCTCCGCGTGGAAGCCCAAGGGCGAGGTCGCGGGCCGCACCGCCACCGTGCGGGTGCTGCACTCGCAGAGGGTGGACGGCGTGGAGAAGCGGTCGGTGGTGAGCCACTTCAACAAGGCCACGAAGGGGCGCCTGGTCCGGGACCTGCTGCTCGCCGGGGCGGCCCCCGGGTCGCCGGCGGAGCTGGTGACGGCCCTGCGGGACCTCGGCTACGCGGTGGAGGCCGACGTTCCCGCGAAGCCGGCGAAGGCGTGGTCCCTCGACGTGGTCGTGACGCGGATCCACTGAGGGACCGGCGTCGTCGAGGGCTCCGGGGCCGGGGCCCGGGCCCGGGCCGGGGCCGAGGGGCTCAGAGGCCCAGGGGGTCAGCGGCCCAGGGGCCAGGCCACGGCCTCCGGGGTCCGGGCGGAGGAGCCCGCGTAGAGGGCGCAGGCGTCCGTGAGGGTCTCCAGCAGCGTCAGCGGGTCGGGCAGCGGGTGTTCCATGCCGCGCAGCCAGCCGACGGAGAGGTCACCGGGGAGGGCGGCCGGCGGGACCAGGACATAGCTGCCCCGACAGTGCCAGCGCAGGCCCGGATGCTCGTCCATCGTCTCGGGGTGGCAGTCCAGCTCGCACGGCCACCACTCGTCCTCGTCCTCCGGGGTGCCCCGGGTGGCGGTGAAGAACAGCATCCGTGCCTGTTCGCCCGTACCGCCGGACTCGGCGACCGGGCCCACCTCTACGCCGGCGGCCAGCAGACGGGTCAGTGCGTCGCGGCCGGCCTCCAGCGGTACGTCCAGGACGTCGTGGACCATGCCGGTCGCGGTGATGAAGTTGGCCTGGGGCTGGTTGCGCGCCCACCGCTCGATCTGCGCGCGGTCGGTGGTCGACTGGGTCTGCCAGGCGAAGGAGACGGGGTGCCGCGCGGGCGTGGGACAGCCGATCCGGTCGCACGAACACCGGTAGCCGGCGGGATGGGCGGCCGGGGCGATCGGGAGGCCCGCGGCGGCGACGGCCAACAGCAGGGCTTCGCGTTCCTCGCCGGGGTCCTCCGGAGTGGGCTTCGGCCGGCGGCGCAGCCACTGGGAAATCCTGCTCTGCTCGCCGCGTTGGACGCGGCCGGACTCAGACCCCATCAATCCCCTCACCTCACCGTTGCCCCCGGCGGACCCTCACATGGTCCCACCATCCCGGGCCGAGAGTGACCGCACCCCCCGAACTCGGGTGGCCCACATAACCACAGGAACCGGCCATATGTTCTCGGCCCCCGGTACGGCCCCGGTCGGCCGAGTGTCAGGCGGTGACTTTTCCCACCCCGCCGACGCCGCGCAGCACCGCGTCCACGAGGGCGTCCGCGTAGGCGTGCGTGAGCGGCGCCGTCCGCATCAGCCAGCGGTGCGTCAGCGGCCCCACCAGCAGTTCCACGGTCAGTCGCAGATCGGCTTCCGGCACCAGTTGGCCCGCCGCCCGCGCCGTGCGCAACCGCGCCTCGTACAGGGCGAGCTGGGGCTCCAGCAGTTGCTCGGTCATACGTGCGCCCAGCTCCGCGTCGGTGGCGCCGGCGGCGGTCAGGGCGCGGGCGGCGGCCTCGTACTTCTCGTCGTTGAACTGGTCCACCGTCGCCCGCAGGACGTACTTCAGGTCGGCGGCCAGGTCCCCGGTGTCCGGGAAGCCGGTCCACTCGACGTCCTCCTCCGCCTCGCCGGCCAGCGCGAGCGAGGCTTCCAGCAGCACCGCCGCCTTGGAGGGCCACCAGCGGTAGATGGTCTGCTTGCCGACTTTCGCGCGGGCCGCGATGGCCTCGATGGTGAGCCGGTTGTAGCCGACCTCCCCGACCAGGTCCAGGGCGGCGTCCAGGATGGCCCGCCGGGACCGGTCGCTGCGGCGAGCGGCGTCCGGGGCCTTGGGGGTGCGGGCCTTGGCGTCTCGCGGATCCGCGGCAGGGGTCTCGTTCATCCGGCCAACGTACCAATGCGAGACGTTTCGTCTTGTGTTTCGGTCATTGAGCTGAACCACCCGGTCAGTTCACTGCGCGGTCGCCCCGGAGGAGAGACGATTCACTCCTCATCACCGTGAGGAGCCCTCATTGCGCAGAGACGCCACACCCCGGCGATACCTGATGTGCCCGCCCGCGCACTTCAAGGTCACGTACTCCATCAACCCGTGGATGGACCCCACGAAACCGGTGGACCTGCCCCTCGCACTGGCCCAGTGGGAGGACCTGAGGGACCGCTACCGCGCCCTCGGCCACACCGTCGAGACCCTCGTGCCCGACCCCGACCTGCCCGACATGGTGTTCGCCGCGAACGGCGCCCTGGTCGTCGACGGCCGGGTCCTCGGAGCCCGGTTCGCCTACCCGGAACGCACCGCCGAGGCGGAACTCCACCTCGACTGGTTCCGCACCCACGGCTTCACGGACATCCGCGAGCCGTCCCACGTCAACGAGGGCGAGGGCGACTTCGCCGTCACCGCCACCTACATCCTCGCCGGCCGGGGCTTCCGCTCCAGCCCCCTGTCCCACGACGAGGCCCAGGAGTTCTTCGGCCGCCCGGTCATCGGCCTCGACCTGGTGGACCCCCGCTACTACCACCTCGACACGGCCCTGTCCGTCCTCGACGGGGACGAGGTCATGTACTACCCGCAGGCCTTCTCGCCGGGCAGCCGGGCCGTGCTCCGGCGCCTCTTCCCGGACGCCCTCCTCGTGGAGGACCGGGACGCGGCGGCCTTCGGGCTGAACTCCGTCTCCGACGGGCTGCACGTGCTGCTCCCGCAGGCCGCCACGGGCCTGCTGGCACCCCTGCGGGACCGGGGCTTCGAGCCGGTCCCGATGGACCTGGGCGAACTGCTCAAGGGCGGCGGCAGCGTGAAGTGCTGCACCCAGGAGCTGCGGATGTAGCCGGGGCGGATGTGGCCCGGGGCGGATGTGGCCGAGGCGAGTGTGGCCGAGGCGGACGTCACCGGGCGGGCGGCGGCCACTCCTGTCCCCAGTCGGCGTCCCGCGCCGCCTTGTAGAGGTCACCGTGGCGCTTGGTCACGGTGGCCCGGGTCAGACCCTCGCCCTCGCCCGTCCCCTGCGGACCGCACAGCTCCAGCAGCACGAGCCCCTTCCGGATCTGCGGCCTCCGCGTGATCCGGGAGGTGGCCGGCTCGACCGGGAAGCGCGTCGCGGCCACGTACGCGAACTTCTCGTCCTCGTACGGCAGGGAGCCGCCCTTGACCTGACGGTGCAGGGAGGACCGGCTGACCCGGGTCGAGAAGTGACACCAGTCCTTCCCGACCTCGATCGGGCAGGTGCCGTCGTGCGGGCAGGGCGCGGCCACCGTCATACCGGCCTCGATCAGCTGCTCGCGGGCCTCGCGCAGGCGCAGGTACCCGTCCGGGGTGCCCGGCTCGATCAGCACGACCGCCCGACCGGCGCGCGCGGCCTCCGCGACGACGGCCCGGCGGGCCTCCGCCGTCAACTCGCCCAGGACGTACGACACGGTCACCAGGTCCGCGTCGGGCAGGGCGATCCCGGACCCGATGACGGCCCGCCGCCACTCGGCCGCGCGGAGCACCGGGGAGGCGGAGGCCGCCGCGAGTTCCCGGCCCAGGACCAGCGCGGGTTCCGCCCAGTCCAGCACGGTGGTCTCGCGCGGCCCGTCCCAGATGGCGTCCACGGCCCAGGTCGCGGCCCCGGTGCCGCCGCCCACGTCGACGTGCGAGGCCGGGACCCACTCCGGGGCCGCCTCGGCCAGCCCGTCCAGCGCGGACCGCACCGCCTCGAAGGTCGCCGGCATCCGGTACGCCGCGTACGCCGCGACGTCGGAGCGGTCGCGCAGTACGGGCGCGTCGGTCGGGGTGGTGCCCCGGTAGTTGGCGATGAGCCGCTCCACGGCGGCGGAGGCCTGCTTCGGGGGGAGCCCGTCGAGGAGCCGGCCCAGCGCGGACCGGAGGGTTTCGGCGGTGGTGGGTGCGGGGGCGGAGGCGGCGTTCACCCGCGAAGTTTACGGCGCCGAGCGGGGCCCGGTGACGCGGCGGACGTACCGCCCGGGCCGGTGACGTACCGCCCGGGCCGGGGCCGAGCCCCGGGGCGGTGCCTCCGTCCCGGGACGGAGGCACCGCCCCGGACAGGACCTACGCGCGGGCCCGGGCGCCCGACATCGGCTCGCGGCCGCGCCACGGCCGGCACAGGCCCAGGAAGCAGGCCACCGCGAGCAGCGAGCAGGACAACTGCACCACCGCCATCGGCACCGCCGTGTCCTCGCCCGCGATCCCGACCAGCGGCGAGGCGATGGCCCCGACGAGGAACGAGGAGGTGCCCAGCAGCGCGGAGGCCGACCCGGCGGCGTGCGGGGTGCGCATCAGCGCCTGCGCGTTGGTGTTCGGCAGCAGCAGGCCCATGGCCGACATCAGCACGAACAGCGCGGCGGCCATCGGGACCAGCCCGACCTTCCCGAAGACCCCGGTGGCCATCAGCAGCAGGGCCACCGATGCGGTGGTGATGATCGCGAGGCCGACGCCGAGGGCCTTGTCGAGGCTGACCCGGCCCACCAGCAGCTTGCCGTTGATCTGCCCGACGACGATCAGGCCGACGGAGTTCAGGCCGAACAGCAGGCTGAACGCCTGCGGCGAGGCACCGTAGATCTCCTGCACCACGAAGGGGGAGGCGGAGATGTAGGAGAAGAGCACCGCGAACGAGAACCCGCCGGTGAGGGTGTACCCGGCGAACACCCGGTCGCCGAGCAGCCCGCGCATGGTGCGCAGCGCCGCGCCGACGCCGCCGGTGTGGCGGCGCTCGGGCGGCAGGGTCTCGCCGAGTCCCCGCCAGACCACGAGGGTCAGCGCGGTGCCGACGGCGGTCAGGACGACGAAGACCCCGCGCCAGTCGGCGACGCGCAGGATCTGCCCGCCGATGAGCGGGGCGATGATCGGGGCGACCCCCGATATCAGCATCAGGGTGGAGAAGAACCGGGCCATCTCGACGCCGTCGTACAGGTCGCGGACGACGGCGCGCGCGATGACGATGGCGGCGGCGCCGGCCAGGCCCTGGAGGAGCCGGAAGGCGATCAGCAGCTCGGTGGTCGGGGCGAGGGCGCAGATCGCGGTGGCGAGCACGTAGACGATCATGCCGATGAGCAGCGGGCGCCTGCGGCCCCACTTGTCGCTCATCGGGCCGATGACCAGTTGGCCCAGCGCCATGCCGGCCAGGCAGGCGGTCAGGGTGAGCTGGACGGTGGCGGCCGGGCTGTGCAGGGCGTCGGTGACCTGCGGCAGCGCCGGCAGGTACATGTCCATGGACAGCGGGGGCAGGGCCGTCAGTCCGCCCAGGATGAAGGTGACGAGCAGGCCGGTGCGGCGCGCGGCCTTCAGCGGTGCGGCGTCGGCGGTCGGCGCCGCGCCGGCGACGGGGACCGAGCCGTGCGGCGACTCTTCCGAGGGGGCCGTCGAGGGGCCTCTCTCCGACATGCGGAACTCCAGTCTTTTGTCTTCTTTTCGCACCCCTGAGCGATCCATGCTCTCAGCTGTCGGAACGCCCGTGGACCCGTCTCCCGTGTGACGTACCCTGCGGCCCCATGAACGCACGTGGAAACAAGATCGCCGTGGTGACCGGGGCGGGCTCGGGCATCGGCCGTTCCGTCGCCCTCGCGCTGGCGGGCGCCGGCTGGTCGGTGACCGTGGCCGGCCGCCGTCCGGAACCCCTGGAGGACACCGCGAAGGCGGCCGGCGCCGCAGCGGACGTGCTGTGCGTACCGGCGGACGTCCGCGACCCGGACGAGGTCGGCGCCCTGTTCGCGACGGTACGGGAGCGGTACGGGCGGCTCGACCTGCTCTTCAACAACGCGGGCACCTTCGGCCCGGCCGGCGTCGCGCTGGAGGACATCACGTACGAGGCCTGGCGGTCCGTCGTCGACGTCAACCTCACCGGTTCCTTCCTGTGCGCCCAGGCCGCCTTCCGGATGATGAAGGCCCAGGACCCGCGGGGCGGCCGGATCATCAACAACGGCTCCATCTCCGCGCACGTCCCGCGCCCGAACTCGATCGCCTACACCGCGACCAAGCACGCCATGACCGGCCTGACGAAGTCGCTGTCGCTGGACGGCCGGCCGTACCGCATCGCGTGCGGCCAGATCGACATCGGCAACGCGGCCACCGAGATGACCGAGCGGATGCGGACCGGCATCCTCCAGGCCAACGGGCGACTGGAGGTGGAACCCGTGATGGACGCCGCCGACGTGGCGCGCACGGTCCTGCACATGGCCGAACTGCCCCTGGAGGCGAACGTGCAGTTCGCGACCGTCATGGCGAGCGCCATGCCCTACATCGGACGCGGCTGACCCGCCGCCACGACCAAGCCGGGGGCGGACCCGCGACCGGGCCGGGGGCGGACGCGGGACAAGGGCGGCGCGGACCCGGGAATGCGTTCCCGCCCCCGGAAGTTGAGCCGATCATGACGACCGAAGTGCTGCGCTACACGGCTTTCTCCGGCGACCCGGCGGGCGGCAACCCCGCCGGGGTCGTCCTCGACGCGGCCGGCCTGGACGCACCCGCGATGCTGGCCATCGCCGCCGGGATCGGCTACAGCGAGACGGCCTTCCTCACCGACCCGCCGCACGACCTCGGCGGCGAACCCGGCCGCGCCTTCACCGTGCGGTACTTCAGCCCCAAGGCGGAAGTGCCGTTCTGCGGGCACGCCACCGTGGCCACCGCCGTCGCCCTGGCCGAGCGGATCGGCCCCGGCGAGCTGCTGTTCGCGACCCCGGCCGGAACCGTCCCCGTCTCGGTCACCGCCGAGCCGGGCGAGGGCCTGCGCGCCACCCTGACCAGCGTCGCACCGCACGTCGAGGAGATCGCCGACGCCGACCTCGCCGAGGCCCTGGCCGCGCTGGACTGGCCGGCGACCGACCTGGACCCCGCACTCCTGCCCCGCATCGCCTACGCCGGCGCCCGCCACCTGGTGATCGGCGCCGGCACCCGCGCCCGACTCGCCGACCTCTCCTACGACTTCGCCCGCCTGGAAGCCCTGATGCGGCGCCTGGACCTCACCACGGTCCAGCTCGTCTACCGCGAGAGCCCGACCGTCTTCCACGTACGCGACCCCTTCCCGGTCGGCGGCGTCGTCGAGGACCCCGCCACCGGGGCCGCCGCGGCCGCCTTCGGCGCGTACGCCCGCGAGGCCGGCCTCGTCCCCGAGCAGGCGCTCCTCACCCTCCACCAGGGCGAGGACATGGGCCGCCCCGGGATCCTCACCGTCGAACTGCGCCCCGGCGACCCCCGGGTGCGGGTGGGCGGGGCCGGGGTGCGGATCGCGTAGGGCGTCGTGCTGCGCGTCGAGACGTACGAGACACCGCCCGACCCGCTCGCCGAGCAGGTCCGGGCCCTGGAGGAGCGGGCATGGCCGGGCGCCGGAGCCGGCCACGACCCGGCCCTCGCTCCCCGAACGGTGCTGCTGGTCGACGGGAGCGGCACGGTGGCCGCCTCACTGGCCCTGCTGCGCAAGGAGATCCGCCTGCCCGGCCGGACCTGGCGGGCCGCCGGGCTCAGCGGGGTGGTGACCCGGCCGGAGCTGCGCGGGCGGGGCATCGGCGGGCGCCTGGTCGCGGCCGCCCGGGCCGAACTGGCCGCCGACCCGACGGTGGACCTCGCCCTGTTCAGCTGCGATCGGCCGCTCGGCGCGTTCTACGAGGCGGCCGGCTTCGAACGGCTCCCGGGCACGGTCCTGGTCGGCGGAACCCCCGCCGACCCGCTGGCCACCGACGCCCCCGGCTTCGACAAGACGGTCCTGGCGGCCTTCCTCGGCCCCGACCCGGAGCGGGCCCGTACCGCGTTCACCGGGATCCGGGTCCCGCTGTACCCCGGGACGATCGACCGCCTCTGGTAGGCCGTTCGGCGTCAGTCCCGGGCCCGCCGGCCCGCGTCGTCGCCGTCCGGCCCCTTCGCCGCCGTCGCCGCCTTCGCGGGCACCGGCGCAGACGACCGACCGGAGCGCACCGGGACCAGGAACAGGGTCAGGACGACCAGCAGGTACAGCGCCCACACGACGAGCTGGAACACCGTCGGGTCCGGCTGGAAGTTGAACGTCCCCTTGAGCAGGGTGCCGTACCAGCTGTCCGGCGGGATCGTCTCGCTGATGTCGAAGGCCTTGTTCGACAGTCCGGGCAGGAAGTCCGCCTCCTGGAGGTCGTGGACCCCGTACGCGAGCACGCCCGCCGCGACCACGACCAACAGGCCGCCGGTCCACTTGAAGAACTTCGCGAGATCGATGCGCAGCGCGCCCCGGTAGAACAGCCAGCCCAGCAGGATCGACGTCGCGATGCCGAGCAGCACCCCGGTCAGCGGGCCCGCGCCGTCACCGGCGGCCTTCACCGACCGCCACACGAACAGCGAGGTCTCCAGCCCCTCCCGGCCGACGGCCAGGAACGCGGTGGCCACCAGCGCGCCCGTGCCCATCGCGAGGGCGGCGTCCAACTTCCCGTGCAGCTCGGCCTTCAGGTGCCGCGCGGTGCGCTTCATCCAGAAGACCATCCACGTCACCAGGCCCACGGCGACGACCGACAGGGAGCCGCCGATCGCCTCCTGCGCCTCGAACGTCAACTGGCGGGTGCCGAACTCCAGGCCCGCGCCGAAGGCCAGGCTCAGCCCGGCGGCCAGCCCCACGCCGAGCCACAGCGGCCCGAGCTTGTCCTTGTTCCCGGTCTTCACCAGGTAGGCGATGAGAATGCAGACGACGAGACTGGCTTCCAGCCCCTCGCGCAGACCGATCAGATAATTGCTGAACACGCGGATCCTCCTACGCGCTACGGGAACTACGCGAACAGCGTCCGGCCCCACCAGTCGTCCTTGTCACGGACGCCCGGCGGGACGGCGAAGACGGCCGAACCCACGTGCTGGATGTATTCGTTGAGCGAGTCGTTCCTGGCCAGCTCCCGCTGGATCGGCACGAACCCCTTGCGGACGTCCCGCTGGTACGCCAGGAAGAACAGTCCGGCGTCGAGCCGGCCCAGCCCGTCCGTACCGTCGGTGAAGGAGTAGCCGCGGCGCAGGATCGTCGCGCCGCCGTTGGTGTCCGGGTGCGCGAGGCGGACGTGCGCGTCCGGCTTCATCGCCTTCAGGAACGGCTCGTCGCGCTCCTTGGACTTGCCGACGGGGGCGCCCTCGCCCTTGTCGCGGCCGATGATGTCCTCCTGCTCCCGCAGGGAGGTGCGGTCCCAGGTCTCGATGTGCATCCGGATGCGCCGGGCGACCAGGTACGAGCCGCCGGCCATCCAGTCGGAGCCGTCGGAGGGGCCCGCCCAGACGAACTTCTCCAACGCCTCCCGGTCCGTGCCCGAGACGTTCCGGGTGCCGTCCTTGAAGCCCATCATGTTGCGCGGGGTCTGCGCGTCCGGGGTCGTCGAGGAGGTCTTGCCGAAGCCGAGCTGGGACCAGCGCATCGCGATCCTGCCGAAGCCGATCCGGGCGAGCTGGCGAATGGCGTGCACCGCGACCTGCGGATCGTCGGCGCACGCCTGGACGCACAGGTCGCCGCCGGAGCGGGCCGCGTCCAGGTTGTCGCCCGGGAACAGCTCCAGGTCCACCAGGGCGGCCGGGCGCCTGCCCTCCAGGCCGAAGCGGTCCTTCGCGAAGAGGCCCGGGCCGAAGCCGACGGTCAGGGTGAGCCGCGAGGCCTTCAGGCCCAGCGCCTCGCCCGTGTCGTCCGGCGGAGCCTCCGGCAGACCGCCGAAACCGCCCTCGCCGACCGGCAGCCCGGCCGTCATCAACCGGGCCGCCCGCGTCCACTCCTTGAGGAGCGCGACGAGTTCGGCCCGGTCCTTCGTCGTCACGTCGAAGGCGGCGAAGTGCAGACGGTCCTGGACGGCGGTCGCGATCCCGGCCTGGTGCTCGCCGTGGAAGGGCACGGCCGCCCCCGAGGAGGCGGCCGGCACCACGTCCGTGCCACCGCCGAACACCGCCACCGCGCCGCCGGTCGCGGCGGCGCCGAGCGCCAGCCCGGCGCCGCCCCAGCCCAGCACGGCGCGCCGCGAGGGCGCGGCGGGGCCGCCACCGGTCGGCGCGCCGGCCTCCGGGCCGTCGGCGCGCGGCCCGTCGCCGGGCTGCGGCTCCGGCATTCCCGCCGGCTGGGACTTCGACTCCGCCATCCTCGTACTCCCGTCCGCTCCGCTGTTCTCCCTGGTTACTTCGCGACCGAGGCGGCGAGCTTCGAGAGCGGCTCGGCCAGCGCGTTGACCGCGTCCGAGAGCTCCTTGCGCTCCGCGTCGCCGACCTTGTCGTACGAGACGAAGTCGTAGCCCGTCTTGTCGGCGCGGTACTTGTCCAGCAGCGTGTTCAGCGCCGCGAACCGGGTGTCCAGGGTCTTCGCGAGTTCCGGGTCGTTCTTCGCGGCGACCGGCTTCAGCAGCTGGTAGGCCTTCTCCGCGCCCTCGACGTTGGCCTTGAAGTCGACCAGGTCGGTGTGGCTGAAGAACTCCTCCTCGCCCGTCACCTTGCCGGTGGCGACCTCGTCCAGCAGCTCCTTGGCGCCGTTCGCCATCGAGGTCGGGGTGATCTCGGCCGTGCCGACCTTCTTCTGCCACACGGTGAGGTCGGCCATCAGGGTGTCCGCGAGCTTCTTCTCCGGCTCGCCGAGCTTGCCGTCCTTGAACACGGCCTTCTCCAGCGTGTGCCAGCCGGTCCACTCCTGGTTGGCCTCCAGGTCGGCCTCGCGGAGGTCGACCTTCGGGTCCAGGTCGCCGAAGGACTCGGCGACGGGCTCGGTGCGCTCCCAGCCGATGCGCGAGACGGCGTACGCCTTCTTCGCGGCCTCGACGTCGCCGGCCTTGACCGCGTCCGCGAAGGCCTGCGCCTTGGGGAGGGTCTCGTCGGCCTGCCCCTGTACGTACTTGCGGTACTCGGCGACCGCGGCGTCCATCTCCGGGCTGCGCTTGGCGACGGCGCCGCCGCCGGTGGCCTTGACCGCCTGGCGGATGCCGTCACCCTTCATGCCGGGCTTGCAGGCGATCTCGTAGTCGCCCGCCTTGATCTCGGCGGTGATGGAGGCCTTGGTGCCGGGGCCGATGTTCTCGCGCTCGGCGACGATCCGGTCGTCGGGGAAAAGGACGTAGACCTCGGTGACCTTGGAGCCCTTGTTCTCGACGTCGACCGTGATCTTGCCGGCGGGGAACTCCTTCTTGGAGACCTCACAGGCGCTGTCCGAGGCGGCGACCTTGATCGCGCCGTCGCCGCCGGCGTCGCCCTTCTCCGCGCAGCCCGTGACGGCGGTGAGCGTGGCCACGACGGCGGCCGCGGCGAGAACGGTGAGGCGAGCGGGTCGCATGGAGGCTCCTGGCGAGGTAAGGGCTGGTGAGGCGGACCTAACTTAACCGAGGCTTACCTCACTCATACCCGACAGTCCAGTGATACAGCTCTCACCTTCCACCGCCGGACACGAGGCCGTCACGACCCCTCCATGACGACCCCATGGCCGGGTCAAGCCGGGGTCAAGCGGGGCTTCGCGTCCCGCGCGACGGAAGGCGCCCGGCCCGGCCGCCGCACGGCCCGTGACCATCACCGACAGGCCGGGGCGGCCGGCTCAGCCGCGGACCGGAACCACGAGCGGCGCCCCGCCGCGCGGGTGCGGGAGCACCTCCACCGGCTGCCGGTAGACCCGGCTCAGCAGGCCGTCCTCGAACACCTCGGACGGCGGGCCGTCCACCGCGATCCGCCCGTCGTGCAGGACCGCCACCCGGTCGGCGTACGCGGCCGCCAGGCCCAGGTCGTGCAGGACGACGACCACCGCGTCCCCGGCCGCGGCCCGCTCCCGGCAGATCCGCAGCACCAGCTCCTGGTGGCGCAGGTCCAGGGCGGCGGTCGGCTCGTCGAGCAGCAGCAGCGGGGCCCGTTGGGCCAGCACCCGGGCGAGCGCGACCCGGGCGCGTTCGCCGCCGGACAGCGCGGAGAACGGGCGGCCCGCGAAGTCGGTCACCTCGGTCGCGGCCATGGCCCGGGCCACCGCCTCCTCGTCGTCCTCCTCCAGCGGGGTGCCGGCCCAGGGCGCGCGGCCCATTCGTACGACGTCCTCCACCGGGAAGGGGAAGGACAGCGCGGCCGACTGGGGGAGCACCGAGCGGCGCAGGGCCAGATCGGGCGCCGACCAGTCGCCCACCGGGCGCCCGTCGATCCGTACGGTCCCCGACGCGGCCGGCAGGTCGGCGCAGAGCGCGGCCAGCAGCGTGGACTTGCCCGCGCCGTTCGGTCCCACCAGGGCCAGCACCTCGCAGGCCCGGGCGGTCAGGTCGATGCCGGCGAGCACCTCGCGCTGCCCGAGACGCACGTGCAGGTCCACGGCCTCGGCGTACGGCGTGCCGGGCTCGGGCCGGACGGGGATGCTCCGGCGGGTCCGGCGGAAGAGGGTGATCACGCCCAGCCTCCCTGCTTGCGTCGGGTCCGGCGCAACAGCCAGAAGAAGAACGGGCTGCCGATGAGCGCGGTCAGCACGCCCAACGGCAGTTCGGCGGGCTGCGCGAGCGTCCGCGCGGCCAGGTCGCCCGCGACCAGGACCACGGCCCCGGCGAGGGCGCTGCCCGGGACCAGGAAGCGGTGACCGGGGCCGTTCGCCATCCGCAGCAGGTGCGGGACGAGCAGCCCGACGAAGGTGATGATGCCCGCCACAGCCACGGCCGCCGCGGTCAGCAGCGCGACGACCAGGATCAGGGCCAGCCGCAGCCGTTCCACGTCCACGCCGAGGTGCCGAGCCGGTCGCTCGCCCAGGGACAGCAGGTCGAGCTTGCGGGCGTGGAAGGGGGCGACGAGCAGGCCGGCGAGGGCGCAGGGCAGGACGGCGAGCACCTTGGGCCAGGTGGCCTGGGCGAGGGAGCCGAGCTGCCAGAAGGTGATCTGGTTGACCTGGCCGCTGTCCGCGAAGAAGACGAACAGGCCGATCAGGGCGCCCGCGAAGGCATTGACGGCGATGCCGGTCAGGATCAGCGTGACGACCTCGGTCCTGCCGCCGTTGCGGGACAGCAGGTACACGGAGCCGACCGTGATCAGACCCGCCACGAAGGCGCAGGCGGTGACGGTCCAGTTCCCGAGGAAGGTGAGACCCAGTCCGATCGCGGCGACCGCGCCGACGGCTGCGCCCGCCGAGATGCCGATGACGCCCGGCTCGGCGAGCGGGTTGCCGAACACCCCCTGCATCAGGGCGCCGGCGCAGCCGAGACTGGAGCCGACCAGCAGGGCGAGCGCGACGCGGGGCAGCCGTACGTTCCACAGCACGCTCTCGCCGACCCGGTCGAGGGCGGCCCCGCCGAGGCCCACGCGGTGCTGCACGGAGGCGAGTACGTCCCCGACGGGGATCCGGTACGCGCCCACGCCCGCGGAGACCAGCGCCAGCACGACCAGCGTCACGACCAGGGCGACGGTCAGGATCAGGGCGGTGGGCCGCCTGCGGGCAGGACCCTTCAAGGGCGCGGCGGGCGCGGCGGGCGTCGCGGGCGTCACGGTCGGCGTCGAGGAGCCGCCCGCGCGCGGGGGCTCGTGGGAGACGGTCACATCAGGCCTTGCCGTAGAGCTGGGAGATCAGGGAGGCGAGGACCTGGTCGGTACGGGGGCCGTAGTTGAGGAGCACCCCGTCGTCGACGGAGACCACGCGGCGGTCCATGCCGGCCGGCGTCTGGGCCACACCGGGGATCTTCACCAGGCCGTCCACGCCGCCCACGGACTCCAGACCCTTGCGCATCACCAGGATCGCGTCGGGCGCCGCCGCCGCCAGCGCCTCGCTGGTGATCGGGGTGAAGTCCTTGCCGAGCCCGGACTCCTTGCCGGTGTCCACGGCGCCGGCCGCCTCCAGCAGCGAGGCCGCGCCGGAGTCGGAACCGCCCAGCAGGTAGACGGAGGCGGTGCCGCGCAGGTAGAGGAAGGCCACCCGGGGCCTCTTGCCGGCCGCGGAGGCGGGGATGCCCTCGCGGGCGGTGGCGATCCGGTCGGCGGTGCGCCCGTTGAGCCGGGTCCCGGCGTCCTTGACGCCGAGCGCGCCGGCGACGGTGTCGATCCGCTTCCGTACGTCGTCCAGCGTCTTGGCGGGGGCGACGACCAGCAGCGGGATGCCCGCGTCGCGGATCTGCCCGATCGCCTCGGCGGGTCCGGTGGTGGTCTCGGCGATCACCAGCGTGGGACGCAGCGACAACACGCTCTCGGCCGACACGTCGTGTGCCCGTGTCACCACCGGCAGCTTGGCGGCCTGTTCGAAGGTGGCGGTGATGTCCCGCGCGACGACCCGGTCGCCGAGCCCCAGGGTGTGGACGATCTCGTTGAGGCTGCCGGTGAGCGGGACCACGCGGTCCGCCGAGGCGATGGTCACCGATGTGCCGTCCGCCGAGGGCACGGTCACCGGGAGGGCGGGCGTCGGTGACGGGGTGAGGGGTTCCACCCGGTCGGGGGCGGCCGCCGCGGCGCCGGTGTGGGCGGGGGAGCCCGCAGGGGTGGCCGTACCTCCGCAGCCCGTCAGCGCGGTGAGTGCCAGGGCCAACGAGGCCGCGACGGACGCGAGACGGGGGAAGCGGGATGACGCGGCGGGCGTAGGCACGAAGGCACCGTCCTGATCGTCCGACTGGAGTTCTTGAATGTTCTTCAAAGTTCTGGCGACCGAGGGGTTCCACCCCGGCAGCAGGTAGCTTAGGTTAGCCTAACCTTATTGGCCAGACCCTGGAGGGGCCCGTCATGCCCGCAAGACCTGTCCGTGCGTTCGCGGTCGCCGTGTTGGCGGCCATGTTGGGGGCCCTGCTCCCGGCCACCGCCGCCCAGGCGGCCGACCGCACCGTGCAGGGAGGGCGACTCGACTGGGGCATCAAATCGTCCTTCCAGAGTTATGTCACGGGCCCCATCTCGAAAGGCGGATTCAAGCTGAAGAGCGGCGCCGCCACCGTCGGCGGCAGCCTGTTCCGCTTCCACTCCGCGACCGGCTCCTACGACCCCGACTCCGGCTCCTTCGGCGCCGCGTTCACCGGCGGGGTCACCTTCCAGGGCCACCAGAAGTCCGACGGGTCGTACGAACTCGACCTCACCGTCAGCCGGCCCACCGTCAAGATCTCCGGCGGCCGCGGCACCCTCTACGTGGACGTCGCCGGCAAGGCCAAGGACACCGGGGCCGTCAGCACGGCCTCCCAGGTCCCCTTCGCCACCCTCGGCCTCGCCGGCATCGACATGAAGGGCGGCGGCAGCCCGATCGCCCTCACGAACGTCCCGACCACCCTGACCGCGGAAGGCGCGAAGTCCTTCGCCGGCTACTACACCGCCGGCACCCGACTCGACCCGATCTCGCTGTCCGTCGACGTCAAGGCCCCCGCCGAGCAGAGCGCGACGCCCGGTACGCAGGCCGGCGCCCCGGCCCGGAGTCCGCAGGCTCCGCAGGCCGCGGGCGCCTTCACCGACGCCGCCGTCGACTGGGGCGTCCGGCGCACCTTCCGCGAGTACGTCACCGGCTCCGTCGGGCAGGGCAAGTGGACCCTGGCCGAAGGCGCCCAGGACGGCGGCGCGCTGTTCCGCTTCCCGCAGGGCAAGGGCACGTACGACGGCGGGAAGGGCACCCTTGACGCGGCGTTCGCCGGCACCGTCCGGTTCACCGGCGCCCACCTCGACCTCACCCTCGGCAAGGTGAACGTCAAGGTCGACGGCGGCAAGGGTGTCCTCACCGCCGACGTCGTCACCCCCACCGAGACCAGGAACGCCGTCGCGCTCGTCGAGTTCGACGCCAAGGCACTCAAGACCGAGGGCGGCCTCGCCACCCTCACCGAAGCCCCGGCCACCCTCACCGAGGGCGGCTCCCAGGCCTTCAACGCCATGTACAAGGCCGGCACCGAGATGGACCCCGTCTCGCTCTCCGTCGCCCTCGACGCCAACGCCAAGCTTCCCGCCCTGCCCGACCTGGGCTCCACGGCCTCGCCGTCGCCCTCCCGGGCGCCCGCGGCAGCCGCCTCCCAGGCGCCCCCGAAGGCCGAGGCCGAGAAGGACTCGTCCGTCGGGCCGTACGTCGCCCTCGCCCTGGTCCTGCTGGTCCTGGCCGCCGGCGCGATCTTCCTCGTCCTGCGCAAGCGCCGTACGGCCGCGTCCGGTTCGGAGCCCTCGGGCTCCGCCGACGCGCAGCCGTGACACCCCCGCCTCGCCCGCACCCCGCCACACCCCCCGTCGCCCCCGTTCCCCTTTCAGGAGTACCCCGTCATGCCCCCCCACCCCCCACCGACCGCCATCGCGGCCGCCATCGCCACCGCCGCCCCCC
>NZ_LGDE01000193.1 GCF_001279725.1 Streptomyces sp. WM4235
CCTGGACACCGCCTCGAGCCGGTCGGACTCTTCCCGCGCCCAGTCCCTCGCCACCCTGATACGACGCAACAGCTCTTCCGCACTGATTTCCGCCATACATGGAACCTACCCGCAGTACCTCCTGGCAACTCTGAACCCGCAGCTGCGAATTGGTACTTCCCCGGGGACGTGGTCGACGTGGCGGCAGGTGTCATGATCGGAACCCGTGCACCGCCGTGGACCACGGTTTCACGGAGTCCTTGCTGACAGGTCTTGGTCGGCTCTGCTGCTGGTGTCCAAGCCAGCCTCACGTCACGCACCTCCAGGGTGGCCGGGACGGACAAACTTCCGCCGAGCCGAGTTCGCGCGGTCCTGAAGAGGCCCTTGGAGCCAGGCGGCGACTGGGGATGCCGAGTCGCCAACGTCGGCCTGAGCTACGACTTCCGTATCTCCATGCGAAGAATCGTGCAGAACAGCCGTTACGAAACTTGCTGCTCCGGTTGGGTGACGGGCGGAGGAGTGCGCCCGGTGGTGCGCTCCGGGCGCGCAATGATCGACCGGACGGTGTGCGCTTTGGGTGGGTGTAGCGGTCAGTGAATGTCAGGGCACGCTCATGCGGACTGCGTGTAGTGCGCAAGCGTGTGTGACGGGAATGTCCGGGGTCGGTAACCGGCCTCGTCGGGGGCCGTGGCCGGTCCCGTGTCGGGTCGAGAGTTTGGGTCCTCGGCCCACCGGGGGCCGGGCACCGCACCGGTACGAGCTTCGTATCGGCGGGTGAAGCACCGTTCTTGAGGGGTCACCAGATGTCTGCTTCGTCGACCGCCCGCCTCGTCGCCGCGACCGTCCTCGCCGCCGGCGCCATCGTCTCGGCCGCCGCTCTCCCCGCCACTGCCGCGGACCGGGGTCATGACCGGCACCCGCGGGTGGAGATCTCCCGGGTCCAGGCCGACGCTCCCGGACGCGACGACCGCTCCAACCGTTCCCTGAACGGCGAGTGGGTCGAGATCCGCAACACCACCCGCCAGCCGGTCAACCTCCGCGGCTGGACGCTGCGTGACTCCGACGGCAACCGGTACCGCTTCAACGACACCCGCATCGGCGGCCGCGCCACCATCCGGATCCACACCGGA
>NZ_LGDE01000194.1 GCF_001279725.1 Streptomyces sp. WM4235
GCCGTCGTCACCGACCCCGCCTTCGCCCCCACCGAAGGACCCTTCACGGTCCACACCCGCTGGATCGAAACCGAGTTCGTCAACGACATCAAGGCGTTCAACGCGGTGGCGGGCGAGGGTCCCGAGGCGGAAGAGGGTCGCGAATCGCTGGTGGTCGAGGTCGGTGGCCGCCGCCTGGAGGTCTCGCTGCCCGCCTCGCTGGGGACGACGTTGACCCGGGGCGCGGCCACCGCGGGCGGTGGTACCGCGACCAAGATCAAGCGGCGCGGCAACAAGAGCGTCAAAGCCGCCTCCGGCGACACCCTGGCCTCCCCGATGCAGGGAACCATCGTCAAGATCGCCGTCGAGGATGGTCAGCAGGTCGACGAGGGCGACCTGATCGTCGTTCTTGAGGCCATGAAGATGGAACAGCCGCTCAACGCACACCGCTCCGGCACCATCGTCGGCCTCAAGGCCGAAGTCGGCGCGTCCCTCACCTCCGGTGCCACCATCTGCGAGATCAAGGACTGAGTGATGACCGAGACTGCCATTCCCCCGGCCGGCGAGAAGGAAGTCCGCCGCCTCGATCGTGTGATCATCCGTTTCGCGGGCGACTCGGGCGACGGCATGCAGCTGACGGGTGACCGTTTCACTTCGGAGACGGCCTCCTTCGGCAACGACCTCTCGACCCTCCCCAACTTCCCCGCCGAGATCCGTGCCCCCGCCGGAACCCTTCCGGGCGTGTCGTCCTTCCAGCTGCATTTCGCCGATCACGACATCCTGACCCCGGGCGACGCCCCGGACGTCCTGGTGGCGATGAATCCGGCGGCGCTGAAGGCGAACATCGCGGACGTTCCGCGCGGCGCGGAGATCATCGTCAATACCGACGAGTTCACCAAGCGCCCGATGGCCAAGGTCGGCTACGCGACCTCCCCGCTGGAGGACGGCTCGCTGGACGCCTACCGCGTGCACCCGGTGCCGCTCACCACCTTGACGGTGGAGGCGCTGAAGGAGTTCGGGCTGTCGCGCAAGGAGGCCGAGCGCAGCAAGAACATGTTCGCGCTGGGCCTGCTGTCGTGGATGTACCACCGCCCCACCGAGGGCACGGAGGCGTTCCTGCGGACGAAG
>NZ_LGDE01000195.1 GCF_001279725.1 Streptomyces sp. WM4235
GAGCGGGTCTCGAAGGGCAGGAAGTCGAGCGCCACGCGACGGAAGATGTAGTCGACGATCGACTGCGCCATCCGCACGTCCGGGTCGTCCGTCATACCGGCCGGCTCGAAGCGCATGTTCGTGAACTTCGAGACGTACGTCTCCAGCGGGACGCCGTACTGCAGACCGACCGAGACGGCGATGGAGAAGGCGTCCATCATGCCCGCGAGGGTCGAGCCCTGCTTGGACATCTTCAGGAAGACCTCGCCCAGACCGTCGTCGGGGTAGGAGTTCGCCGTCATGTAACCCTCGGCGCCACCGACCGTGAAGGAGGTGGTGATCCCCGGACGGCCCTTCGGGAGGCGCTTGCGGACCGGGCGGTACTCGATGACCTTCTCGACCGCCGCGCGGATGGTCTCCTCGGCCTTCTCGGTGACCTCGACCTTCTCCGCTTCCTTCTTCTTCGCGGAGAGGGGCTGACCGACCTTGCAGTTGTCGCGGTAGATCGCCAGCGCCTTGACGCCCATCTTCCACGCCTCGAAGTAGATCTCCTCGATCTCCTCGACGGTCGCCGTCTCCGGCATGTTGACCGTCTTCGAGATCGCGCCGGAGATCCAGGGCTGGATCGCGGCCATCATGCGGACGTGGCCCATCGCGGAGATGGAACGCTCGCCCATGGCGCAGTCGAACACCGAGTAGTGCTCCGCCTTGAGACCCGGGGCGTCGACGACCACACCGTGCTCGGCGATGTGGGTGACGATCGCCTCGATCTGCTCCTCCTGGTAACCCAGGCGGCGCAGGGCCTGCGGGACGGTGCCGTTGACGATCTGCATCGAGCCGCCGCCGACGAGCTTCTTGAACTTGACCAGCGCCAGGTCCGGCTCGACACCGGTGGTATCACAGGACATCGCGAGACCGATGGTGCCGGTCGGCGCGAGGACGGAGGCCTGGGAGTTGCGGAAGCCGTTCTTCTCGCCGAGGCGCAGGACGTCCTGCCAGGCCTCGGTGGCCGCGGCCCAGATGGAGTTGTCCAGGTCCTGGGTGCGCGGCGCGACGGTGTTGGCGTCGGCGTGCTGCTTCATGACGCGCTTGTGCGAGTCGGCGTTGCGGGCGTAGCCGTCGTACGG
>NZ_LGDE01000196.1 GCF_001279725.1 Streptomyces sp. WM4235
GTCGGGAAGTCCGCGAAGCAGATGGAGATGTCCATCGCGGTGATGACGAGCTCGACGACCTTGGCGAAGCGCTCGGCGTCGAAGGCCTGGTTGCCCTTGCCGTCGTCGTCGAGGAACTTCATCAGGTTCAGCGAGGCGAGGTTGCAGGACGTGTTGTCCAGGTGCATGTACTCGCTGCAGGGGTTGGACGCGGTGATGCGGCCCGACTCGGGGCAGGTGTGCCAGTTGTTGATCACACCGTCGTACTGGATGCCCGGGTCGGCGCAGGCCCACGCGGCCTCGGCGAGCTTGCGGAAGAGCGCCTTGGCGTCGACCTTCTCGATGACCTCGCCGGTCATGCGGGCCCGCAGGCCGAACTCGGTGCCGTTCTCGACGGCCGTCATGAACTCGTCGTTCACACGGACGGAGTTGTTGGCGTTCTGGTACTGGACGGACGTGATGTCGTCGCCGCCCAGGTCCATGTCGAAGCCCGCGTCGCGCAGGGCGCGGATCTTCTCCTCTTCCTTCACCTTGGTGGCGATGAAGTCCTCGACGTCCGGGTGGTCCACGTCCAGGACGACCATCTTGGCGGCGCGACGGGTGGCACCACC
>NZ_LGDE01000197.1 GCF_001279725.1 Streptomyces sp. WM4235
CGTCCCGCCGGTCCGGGGCCAGGCCCGAGAGGTCCGCCTGGCTCCAGGGCAGTTCGACCTGCTCGCCGACGAGCTGCAGGATCCGTCCGTCGTGGCGCTGGACGAAGGCCGCGCGCAACAGCGGATGACGATCCAGCAGGTGCTGGACGCTGACGCGCAGCGCGTCCGCGTCCACGTCGCCCGCGAGGTCGAGGGTGTCCTGCACGGCGTACCCGTCGGCCCCGGCGCCGTCCATCTGCGCGTGGAAGAAGAAACCTTCCTGGAGAGGCGTGGCCGGGACGATGTCCACCAGATCGGGGACGGCGGCGACGAAGTCGGCGCGCTCGGCGACCGTCGAATCGACGAGGGAGAACGGCTCGGGCAGCGGGGCGGGCGGCCGTGCGTCGGGGGCCGCGGCGCCGGTGGCCCGCGCGAGTGCGGCCGGGGTGCGCAGCCGGAACACCTCGCGCGGGCTGACCTCGACACCGGCCTCCCGGACCCGGGTGACCAGTCGGATCACCACGATGCTGTCGCCGCCGAGTTCGAAGAAGCTGTCGTGGACGCCCACCGAGGGCAGTCCGAGCACCTCCGCGAACAGCCCGGCGTACAGTGCCTCGGCCGGCGTGGTCGGCTCCGCGTCCCCGGTGAGTTCCGTCCAGCGCGGTGCGGGCAGCGCCCGCGTGTCGAGCTTCCCGTTGGGCGTCAGCGGCAGGGGGCCGTCCAGGCGCAGCACCGCGGACGGCACCATGTGCTCGGGCAACACCTCGGTCACCCGGGCGCGCGCGGCCCGCACGACGGCGTCCGCGGCGGGCCCTTCCGCGGCGGGCCCGTCGACCCCGAGGTCGTCCACCCGGTGCCCGTCGCCGCCCCGATCGTCAGAGGCCCCGTGCGTCCCGTGCGCCTCGTTGGCCCCGGAGTCGGTGACCAGGTAGGCGACCAGGCGCCCGGCTCCCCGGTGGTCCTTGACGGCGAGCACGGCGGCCTGCGCGATGCCCGGGCAGGCCATGAGCGCGCTCTCGATCTCGCCCGGTTCGATCCGGTGCCCCCGGATCTTGAACTGACCGTCCGCCCGGCCCAGGAACTCCAGGTTCCCGTCGGCGCCCCAGCGGACCCGG
>NZ_LGDE01000198.1 GCF_001279725.1 Streptomyces sp. WM4235
CGGCGAGGACGACGGCGACCAGCAGCACCTGCATGGCGAAGAGCTGGCCGGCGAGGCTGCGCGGCGGTCGGGGGAAGCGGAACATGGCGCTCAGTCTGCACCTGGCCGTGAACTCAATGAACGCAAGGGTGACCGGGGTCACAGGGTGGGCGATGGTCTCCCGGAACGCAATCACCACCAGGAGGCATCGTGGCCGCCAGGCGCGACAAGACCCACTATCTCTACATCGCGGTGATCGCCGCGGTGCTGCTCGGCATCGCCGTGGGCTTCGCCGCCCCCGGCGTGGCCGTCGAGCTGAAGCCGCTGGGCACCGGCTTCGTCAACCTCATCAAGATGATGATCTCGCCCGTGATCTTCTGCACGATCGTGCTGGGCATCGGCTCGGTGCGCAAGGCCGCGAAGGTGGGCGCGGTCGGCGGTCTGGCCCTCGGCTACTTCATGGTCATGTCCACGGTGGCGCTGGCCATCGGCCTGCTGGTGGGGAACCTGCTGGAGCCGGGCAGCGGACTGCACCTGACCGAGGCGGCGCGCAGCGCCGGCGAGGCGCAGGCGAAGGCGGGCGGGGCGGAGAGCACCCAGGAGTTCCTGCTGGGGATCATCCCGACCACGATGGTGTCCGCCTTCACCGGGGGCGAGGTGCTCCAGACGCTGCTGGTGGCGCTGCTCTGCGGTTTCGCCCTCCAGGCCATGGGGCGCTCGGGCGAGCCGGTGCTGCGCGGCATCGGGTACATCCAGAAGCTGGTCTTCCGGGTGCTGGCGATGATCATGTGGGCGGCCCCGGTGGGTGCCTTCGGGGCCATCGCGGCGGTGGTCGGCGCCACCGGCGTCGACGCGCTGAAGTCCCTGGCCGTGATCATGATCGGCTTCTACACGACCTGCCTGCTGTTCGTGTTCGTGGTGCTGGGCACGCTGCTGCGGGTGTGTACGGGGATCAACGTGTTCTCCCTGCTGCGCTATCTGGGTCGGGAGTTCCTGCTGATCCTGTCGACGTCCTCGTCCGAGTCGGCGCTGCCGCGGCTGATCGCGAAGATGGAGCACGTCGGGGTCTCGCGACCGGTGGTCGGCATCACGG
>NZ_LGDE01000199.1 GCF_001279725.1 Streptomyces sp. WM4235
TTACCGAACCGTTCGCCACGCCGATCCCCCTTGTCCGGCTACGCCCCGGATCGACCGGTAAATCTTTGGCCGAACCGGATTGTTACCCTCAAGTTTTCCTCAGATGTAGTGACGGTGTGCCCGCCACCTTCCTAGCTTCCTCATACACGTGCGCGACGACCCCGCGGTTCCGCGCGTGCCCGGACCCTTACCGGCTCCGCTCCCCCGCCACCCCGTACCGACCCAGGTACTCCGCACGACACCGTTCACCCCCGTTCCCGCGTGATCCGCGTTCCCGAGGAAAGAGTGCAGCATGAAGGTTCCCAAGGCCGGTGCGGTCGCCGCAGTGATCGCCCTCGCCGTCACCGCCTCCGGGTGTGGCGGTGACGACCCCAAGGAGCCCATCGGCATCGGGATCAAGTTCGACCAGCCGGGGATCGGCATGCGCGAGCCCGACGGCACCTTCACCGGTTTCGACGTCGACGTCCCCACGTACAAAGCGAAGGAGCTCGGCTACAAGCCGAGCGAGATCGAGTTCAAGCAGGTCTTCAGCTCCGACCGGGAACTGCTGATCCAGTACAACGAGGTCCAGTTCGTCGCCGCGAGCTACTCGATCAGCGACAAGCGCAAGGAGAAGGTCGACTTCGCCGGCCCGTACTTCATCGCACACCAGGACCTGATGGTCCGGGCCGACGACAACAGCATCACCAAGGCCGAGGACCTGAACTCCAAGAAGCTCTGTTCGGTCACCGGCTCGACCTCCGCCGAGAACGTCAAGAAGAACCTCGCCCCGAAGGCGAGCCTGCTGGAGCTCGGCAGCTACTCGGAGTGCGTCGTCGCCCTTCAGGCGCGCGAGGCCGACGCCATGACCACCGACAACTCCATCCTGGCCGGGTACGGGGCCCGGAAGGAGTACGCGGGCAAGTTCAAGCTGATCGGGTTGAACCTCAGCAACGAGAACTACGGCATCGGCATCAAGAAGGGCAACGCGGACCTTCAGCGCAAGATCAACAGCGCGCTGACGAAGATGGTCTCGGACGGCTCCTGGGACGCGGCCGTGAAGAAGAACTTCGGCCCCGCGAACTACAAG
>NZ_LGDE01000200.1 GCF_001279725.1 Streptomyces sp. WM4235
CGAACCGATCGCGCAGAACTGCGACCTGTCCGTCACCCCACGCCACGCACGGGTCAAACCCTCCACCTCGATCGGATCACCCAGACCCGTCCCCGTCCCATGCGCCTCCACCAGACCGATCGACTCCACCGACACCCCCGCGTCCCGCAACGCCGCGGAGATGACGTCGGATTGGGCTCGCGGGCTGGGCGCCGAGTAGCGGCTGGTGCGTCCGCCGTGGTTGACGGCCGCGCCCTTGACCACGCCTCGGATCCGGTCGCCGTCGCGCACGGCGTCGTCGTACCTTCGCAGGACGACGGCAACGGCTCCTTCTCCGGGGACGAAGCCGTCGGCGGTGCTGTCGAAGGCGCGGCTGCGGTGCCGGGGCGACAGGGCCATGAGGTCGCCCATCGACCGGAAGTACTCCGGGCTGATGCCGGCGTGCACGGCTCCGATCACCGCCGTGTCGATGTCACCGGGGCGCAGGTGCTGGAGCGCCGAGTGCAGGGCGACCAGCGGGGAGGAGCAGAGGGCGTTGACGAGTCCGCTCGGGCCGTGCCAGTCCATCAGGTACGACAGCCGATTGGCGATCATCGCCTCCAGGCCGAGGCCTCGGCCGTCGGCCACGCCGTGGCGCACGCGCTCCTCGTGGTAGTGGTCGTGGCTGTAGGCGATCCACAGACCGGTGCTGCCGTGGGCGCGGGTGCCGATCCGGCCGCCGTCCTCCAGGGCTTCCCAGATCGTCTCGTAGACGATGCGTGCCTGCGGATCGATGAGGGGGGCTTCGCGGGCCGAGATCCGGAAGGGAGCGGGGTCGAACTCGTCCACGCGGTCCAGGAACGAGGCGTGCGGGACCGGCCCTTCCGTCTTCTGCCATCGCCCTTCGGGCAGCGGGCGGACCGTGTCCCGGCCTTCGACGAGCAGTTCGGCGAAGGCGGCCAGGGAACCGGCGGTGGGCAGCCGGATCGCGGCGCCCACGACGGCGACGTCGCGCGGCCGCGAGGCCGGGACTGCCTCGGAGCGCGCCTCCGCGTGGCCGGCGGCGTCGGCGGCGACCGGGCGCGGTGTGGCGGTGACGGTGGC
>NZ_LGDE01000201.1 GCF_001279725.1 Streptomyces sp. WM4235
CCCTGGAGGGCCTGGCCGGGCTGACCACCCACGCCGGGAACGCCGCCGGCGCCCAGGACATCACCGGGATCTGGGCCTCCTGACCATGTACGTCGCGGACAGTCGCGGAACCCCCGCGCCCGCCGTGCCCCCCGAGTCGCCGGCCGTCGCCCCGGGCACCCGCCCGGGGCGGCGCGCCGCGCTCGCCCCCACGGTGCTCGCCCTCGGCACGGTCAGCCTGATCACCGACGTCTCCTCCGAGATGGTCACGGCCGTCCTGCCGCTCTACCTCGTCGCCGGACTCGGCCTCTCCCCGCTCGGCTTCGGACTGCTCGACGGCCTCTACAACGGCGTCAGTGCCCTGGTCCGGCTCGCCGGGGGCCACCTCGGCGACCGCTTCGGCCGCCACAAGCTCCTCGCCGGACTCGGCTACGGACTCTCCGCCCTCTGCAAACCGCTGCTGCTGCTCGCGCACACCCTGCCCGCCATCGGGGCCGTGCTCGCGCTCGACCGCACCGGCAAGGGGCTGCGCACCGCCCCGCGCGACGCGTTGATCTCCCTCTCCGCGGCGCCCGGGGAACGCGGCCGGGCCTTCGGCGTCCACCGGGCCATGGACACCGCCGGCGCGTTGATCGGACCGATCCTCGCCTTCCTCGTCCTGCGCGGCGCCGCCGAGGGCTACGACGCCGTGTTCACCGTCAGCGCCTGCGTGGCCGCGCTCGGCGTGCTCGTCCTGGTGCTCTTCGTACCCGGCCGGCGCACCGTCCCGACCCCGGCCGCCGAACCCGTCTCGCTGCGTGCCGCCCTCGGACTGCTGCGCCGCCGCGACCTGCGCCGCATCGGCCTCTGCGCCCTGCTCCTCGGACTGTGCACGGTCAGTGACGCCTTCGTGTTCCTGCTGCTCCAGCGGGCCACCGGCCTCGCGGACCGCTGGTTCGCGCTGCTGCCGCTCGGCCGGCTCGCCGACCGCATCGGCCGCCGGCGCGTCTTCCTCGGCGGTCACCTCGCGCTCCTCGCCGTGTACGGGCTCCTGCTGACCGGCGGCGGACACCCCGCCCTGCCCTACGC
>NZ_LGDE01000202.1 GCF_001279725.1 Streptomyces sp. WM4235
GGCCACCCCCACGCCGAAGACCAGCACAGCGCCGCAGACGAGCGCGACGCCGCAGGCCGGCCCGACCGCGAGCTCCAGCGCGAGCGCCGCGAAGCCCAGCCCAGCCGCGTCGGCCTCCCCTGAGGCAGCCACCCCGGCCACACCCGCGGCCGCCGCGGCCGCCCCTCGGGCGCAGCTCACGGGCAGCAGCGTCAATTGGGCGTTGGTCGCCGGCATCGGCACGCTCCTGGCCGCTTCTCTCGCCGGCGCGTTGGGGGTGCGGCGGATCCTGCAACAGCGCCAGCGCCGCGCGGGAGAGACGATCGCGCAGGACAGCGTCCCGACCGATGTGGAACTGGTCCTCGACGCGACGGCGGAGCCGCAGGGCATCGACTTCCTCGACCACGCCCTGCGGGCCCTGGCCCACCAGGCCGCCGAAGAGGGCATCGCCCTGCCGGCGCTGCGCGGTGCGCGCCTCACGGCCGACGGAATCACGCTCCTGCTGGACGAGCCGGCCGACCCCATCGCCCCGTTCACCACCGGTCCAGAGGCCCGCACATGGGCACTCGGCCCCGCGGCGGTGTTGCCGACGGTCGAGGAACTCGGGGACGTTCACGCCCCCTACCCGGGTCTGGTCACGCTCGGGGCGGACGACGACGGTCTCGTCCTGGCGGACCTGACGACCTGCGGTGTCCTGCTCCTGGACGGAACCCCGGACGAGGTTCTCGAAGTCGCCCGCGCCCTCGCCCTGGAACTCGGCACGTGCCGCTGGACCGATTACAGCGAGATCCTCACCACCGGACTCGGCGCCCGACTGTCCGGACTCCTGCCGCAGGGCCGCATCCGCACCATGCCCCACCTCCCGGCCGTCGCCACCGACCTCGGTGAACTCCTCCTCGAAGCCCATCAAAGCGGCGAACAGGTCCTGCCGTGGCTGATGATCGGCGCGGGTGAGCACGACGAGGAACACGTCACGCAGCTCGCCGACGCCCTCGCGACCCCCCGCACCCTGCGAACCGCGATCGTCCTGCCCGCCACTGCTGCGGCCCGGCG
>NZ_LGDE01000203.1 GCF_001279725.1 Streptomyces sp. WM4235
CCCCTACACCGACCTGTAACAAGAAGGTCCGCCGGACGCCCCCGGGGCCCAAAGGGCCGTCACCGCGTGTCGTGGGCCGTTCCCCGCCCCGGCTCGGCAGCCGACGTCATCGTCGGCGGAGAACGAACGCCGCCACGAACATGACCACCAGGGCCACACCGACTCCCCGGGATCCCGTACGGGCCGGTGTTCGGCAAGCGGTGGCCCCAGCCTTGGCAGCCGGTCCTGCGGGCCCCGGGTACCGGCCCGGTGCAGGCGTCATCCTGGTGGTGGTCTTGTTCCTCGGGGCGATCGGCTGCGTGTGCGTCACGCACCCCGCGCCGGCCGATGTCGTTGGCCGGGTCGCCGGGACCGACGCAAGGGACAATGGCGCCGTCACCCATCGACCACACGCGCACCCAGACCATCGCGGCGACCGTGACCGCCCCGGCCGACGCCGACCAGGTGCGTGACGGGCCCGGGCCCGGACCACATCCACACCCGCATCCCGACCAGCCCCGCGCCCTCCGGGCGGGGCACGATCCCGATGTCCGGACCTTCGAGCAGCAGCCGTTCGACCGCTTGGTGGACGAGGACCTGGACGTCGACGCCGCGGCCGGCGGGCCAGACGCGGACCAGCGGATCCCGCCCCGAACGTCACCCGAGCCGCTCGGGCACGTCACCAGGTACAGCGACCCGCCACCGACGCCGGGCTTCCAGCCGGCCAGAGCTCCGGTGTCAAAACCGGCGGGAAGGCCGCCGGCCGGACCGGTCGTCTCCTTCCAACAGCCGAGTCCACCGCGCTGAATCGGCCCATCCCGGCGGTGGAACAGGGGACTTCCGTGCCGTCGATCACACCCCCGGCAGGCTTGCCCGACCCGGCACCGGCCGGCTTGCCCGACCCCCCGGCAGACTTGCCCACAGCCGGCTCGCCCACGCCCTGACCAGGCTTTCCGTCATCCGCCCGGATATCACAGTCGAGCCTGGTCGGCGGACAGACCCACCCCGCCACCCAGACCGACCGCGTGCGCCGGCACCGCGGC
>NZ_LGDE01000204.1 GCF_001279725.1 Streptomyces sp. WM4235
ACCGGGGTGACCGTCCCAGCGGCGGTGGCTTCCAGCGCCGTGACGACCGTGGCGGCGACCGCCCCAGCTACCCGCGCCGCGATGACGACCGCGGTGGCTTCCAGCGTCGCGATGACCGTGGCGGGGACCGTCCGAGCTACCCGCGTCGTGATGACGACCGTGGTGGTTACCGCGGCGGTCGTGACGACCGTGGTGGGGACCGTCCGAGCTACCCGCGTCGTGACGATGACCGCGGTGGTCGTCCCACCGGTGGTGGCGGCGGCTTCCAGCGCCGTGACGACCGTGGCGGGGACCGCCCCAGCTACCCCCGCCGCGATGACCGCGGTGGCGATCGTGGTGGTTACCGCGGCGGTCGCGATGACCGTGGTGGCGACCGTGACTTCCGCGCGGACCGCGACCGGGACCCGGTCAAGCGGCTTCCGATCGACGAGGACATCACCGGTCACGAGATCGACGCCGACGTGCGTCAGGAACTCCTGAGCCTGCCCAAGGGCCTGGCGGAGGAAGTCTCCCGGAACCTCGTGATGGTGGCCCGACTGATCGACGAGGACCCCGAGCAGTCGTACGCGTACGCCCGCATCGCCCTGCGTCTGGCCTCCCGTGTCGCCGCCGTCCGCGAGGCCGCCGGCTTCGCCGCGTACGCGACGCAGAAGTACAGCGAGGCGCTCGCGGAGTTCCGTGCAGCCAAGCGCATGACCGGCTCCGTCGAGCTGTGGCCCGTCATGGCCGACTGCGAGCGCGGCCTCGGCCGTCCCGAGCGGGCGCTGGCCATGGCCGGCGAGCCCGAGGTGCAGAAGCTGGACAAGGCCGGCCAGGTCGAGATGCGTCTGGTCGCCGCCGGTGCCCGTCGGGACATGGGCGAGCTCGACGCCGCCATCGTGACCCTGCAGAGCCCGGAGCTCGCCTCCCACTCCGTGCAGCCGTGGACCGCGCGTCTGCGGTACGCCTACGCCGACGCGCTGCTGGCCGCCGGTCGTGAGGACGAGGCCCGCGAGTGGTTCGCCAAGACCATCGAGGCCGACAAGGACGGGGCGACGGACGCCTCGGACCGACTCGCCGAGCTGGACGGGGTCGAGTTCGTCGACGCCGCGGCGATGGACGACGCGGACCTCGACGACGAGCCCGACGAGATCGACGAGGACGACGACCAGGACGACGCCGAGGTGGCCGCCGCCGAGCGCGCGTCCGACCAGGCCGAGTACTACGACGAGGACGACGACGAGTACGAGCCCGTCCCGGACTCCGACTCCGACGTCGACGTCACCGACGAGATCGTCGTCATCGAGGACGACGAGCCGCGTGACGAGCGCGACGAGCGCGAGGACCGCGACAAGGCCTGACCGGTCTTCGTCGGCGTGATCTGACGTGAAAGGGCGGTACCCCCGGTGGGGTACCGCCCTTTCGCATGTCCGGGCGCCCCCGGGAGAACGTCAGACCAGGCTGCGCAGGACGAGCCCGGTGGCCGGCTTCGGACCGAACGAGGTCGACTTGCGGGGCATGGTGACGCCCTGGCGGGCCAGGTCCCGGACCACTTCCTCGCGTACGGGATGCAGCAGGACGGCGGTGCCGCCATGCCGCTCGGCCATCTCCACCGTCGCGGCGGTGTCGTGGATGTACGTGATGTGCTCCGGCTCGTCGGGGACCTGCCAGAGGGTGTCGAGCAGGGCGGCGTGCAGCACGGTCGCGTCCAGTCGGCGCCAGGCCTCGGGCCGGTCGCGGCGGACGGTGCGCTCGATCAGGGCCGGGTCGGGGTCGGTGACCAGGTGGAACCTGCCGTCCCCGGTGAGCAGGAAGGCGTTGCCGCGTTCGGCCGCGTCGGTGAGGGCCTCCAGGGCCAGCGGGAGCGGGCCGTCCACGGCCCGCACGCGGAAGTGCCCCTCGATCGCGGCCAGGGCCTCGGCCGGCGGGAGGCGGCGCAGCATGCGGTGGATGGCGCGGACCTGGAGCGGATAGCGGGCGGTGTCCACGAGGAGGACCAGCCCGAAGTCCCAGGGGCTGGGGGAGTCGTGCTCCTCCTGGAGGCGCAGGTACGTCGCCCAACGGTGGTGGCCGTCCGCGATCAGCGCCTGCCGGTGGCCGAGGTCCGCGGTGACGGCGTCCAGGTCGACGGGGTCGGTGATGGCCCACAGGCGGTGCTGGAAACCGTCCTCGGTGGTGGTGGAGAACAGCGGCGTGCCGCGGACGGTCCGTTCGACGACCGCCGAGGCTCCCGCCGCGGGGTCGTCGCCGCGGTAGGTCAGGAGCAGGGGTTCGAGGTTCGCGGACGCGGCGCGCATCAGACCGGCCCGATCGGTGACCACGTGCGGCATCACGTCCTCGTGGGGCAGGACGATGCCGGCGTCGGGGGCGGACAGGGCGAGGGCGCCGATGATCCCGCGCTGGAGGAGGCCCGCCTTGCGCTGTTCGTACACGTACAGCGCGGGCGTGGGATCCGCGCTGAGGACGCCTTCGGCGAGCCACTCGCGGAGGGTTCTCGCGGCCTGCTCGTTGCGGGCGGCGGGCGTCTCGGCCTGGGGCAGGATCAGGCGGACGATGTTGTGGGGCTCGGCGGATTCGAGATAGTCGACTCCGTCGGGGCGCACGACCACGTCGTACGGCGGTGAGGTGACGGCGGCGAGACTGCCCACACGCTCCGGGACGTAGCGCAGCCCGTTGAAGGGGGTCAGCCGCAGTCCGTGCTCCGCGTTGTCTGAAGTGGTCATTGATGCATGGTAGGACGCGTCTCGCGATGCGGGATGATCGGGGGAGCGGCAGGCAGGCGCGGAACGCGGACAGCGCCGATCGAAGAGCGTTCGCATGAGGTTTTCGGATGAGGAGCGGACACGATGAGCCGGCAGAGCAGGACCCGCCCCGAGGGCAGTGAACGCAGTCTCCACCAGGCCTACGACACGGCCCTGTTGGACCTGGACGGCGTGGTCTACGCGGGCGGCCGGGCCATCGCGCACGCGGTGGATTCGCTGGCCTCCGCGCGGGCCGGCGGGATGCACCTCGCGTACGTGACGAACAACGCGCTGCGCACCCCGGACGCGGTCGCCGAGCACCTCGGCGAGTTGGGCATCCCCACCGAGGCGGACGAGGTGATCACCTCCGCGCAGGCGGTGGCCCGGCTGATCGCCGAGCAGGTGGAGCCCGGGTCGAAGGTGCTGGTGATCGGCGGGGAGGGGCTGCGGGTCGCGTTGGGCGAACGCGGGCTGGTGCCCGTGGAATCCGCCGACGAGGAGGGGCTGGCGGCGGTCGTCCAGGGGTACGGGGGACCGGACCTGCGGTGGGAGCGGTTCGCCGAGGCCTCGTACGCGATCAACCGCGGGGTGCCCTGGTACGTGTCGAACACCGACCTGACGATTCCGAGCGCGCGCGGGATCGCGCCGGGCAACGGCGCCGCGGTGGAGGTCGTACGGATCGCCACGGGCGCGGAGCCGCAGGTCGCCGGCAAGCCGCTGCCCCCGATGCACCGGGAGACGGTACTGCGGACGGGCGCGAAGCGGCCGCTGGTGGTCGGCGACCGGTTGGACACCGACATCGAGGGCGCCTACAACGGGGAGGTGGACTCGCTGCTGGTCCTGACCGGGGTGACGGACGCCGCACAGTTGCTGCGCGCCGAGCCGAAGTACCGGCCGACGTACGTGGACCGGGACCTGCGCGGACTGTTGACGGGGCAGCCTGAGGTCGAGCGGGCCGAGGACGGGTTCCGCTGCGGCGGCTGGACGGCGCTCGTGTCGGGCGACGTCCTGGAACTGCGCGGCGAGGGGGGCGATCGGCTCGACGCCATCGACGGCCTGCGGGCGCTGTGCGCGGCGGCCTGGACGCGGGCGGGGGACGGGTCCTGCGACCTCGACGCGGACAAGGCGCTGGCCAGGCTGGGGCTTTAGACCCTCCGGCGCAGGGCGTGCGGCGGGCGAAGGGACGTTCGGTCGATCCGAACAACTGGGAGGGTAGGCTAACCTAACCTGCGTGTTGGTCGAGAGTCCCCCCGAACAGAGCGCGGCGCCCGTCGCCGCCACCCGCGAGCGCCATGGCGCTCGCGCCGTCGGTCTGCTGGTCGCCTTCGCGGCGCTGGCCGTGATCGCGGTCGCGAGCATCGCCGTGGGCGCCAAGCCGATGGCCCTGGACCAGGTCTGGCACGGCCTGTTCCACTACGCGGGGACCGCGAACGACGTGGTGGTGCGGGACCTGCGGGTCCCGCGCACCCTCCTCGGCGTGCTGGTCGGTCTCGGCCTCGGCCTGTCCGGGGCGGTGATGCAGGCACTCACCCGCAATCCGCTGGCCGAGCCCGGCATCCTCGGCGTCAACGCGGGCGCCGCGGCCGCCGTCGTGTCGGCGATCAGCTTCCTCGGCGCCTCCTCGCTGAGCGAGTTCGTCTGGTGGGCGTTCCTGGGCGCCGCGGTCGTCTCGGTCGTCGTGTACGTGCTCGGCGGCAGCCGCAGCGCGACCCCGGTACGGCTCGCGCTCGCGGGGACGGCGGCCAGCGCGGCCCTGGTCGGCTACATCAACGCGGTCCAGCTGATGGACAGCAAGGCACTGGACAAGCTGCGCTTCTGGACGGTGGGTTCGCTGTCCTCGGCCAACATGGACACCGTCCGGCAGGTCGCCCCCTTCCTGCTGATCGGCGCCGTGCTGGCGCTCTCGCTGGGCCGGCCGCTCAACGCGATGGCGATGGGCGACGACACCGCGCGGGCGCTCGGGGCCAACCTGACGCGGACCCGGATCGGCGCCATGCTCGCCATCACCCTGCTGTGCGGGGCCGCGACCGCCGCCTGCGGGCCGATCGTCTTCATCGGGCTGATGATCCCGCACCTCGTACGGATGATCACCGGCCCCGACATGCGCTGGGTGCTCGCGTACTCGGCGGTCCTGTCACCCGTGCTGCTGCTCGGCGCCGACGTGGTCGGCCGGGTCGTCACCCGACCCGCCGAACTCCAGGTCGGCATCGTCACCGCGCTCATCGGCGGCCCCGTCTTCATCTACCTGGTTCGGCGCAAGAGGATGGCCCAGCTGTGACCCTGACCGCGAAGACCGGGGAGACGGCGGACGGCGAAAGCCCCGTACGGACCACGAAGCCGGTGAAGGCCGCCCCGCTCCGCTCGCGCGCCCTGCGCGGCCCCCGAGGCACCTCGCTGCGCGCGGAACCCCGCGCGCTGCTCGCCGGAGTGCTGCTGGGCGTCGTGGCGCTGCTGCTCGTCGTCCTGCTGATCGGCACCGGCGACTTCGACATCGCCCCGTGGGACGTCGTGCAGACGCTGCTGGGCAACGGCACCCCCGCCAACGACTTCATCGTCAACGACCTTCGACTGCCGCGCGTGCTCGTCGCGGTGCTCGTCGGCGCGGCCCTCGGAATGGCCGGCGCCGTCTTCCAGTCGGTGTCGCGCAACCCGCTCGGTTCCCCGGACCTGCTCGGTTTCGGGTACGGGTCGGCGGTCGGCGCGCTCACCGTGATCATCGTGTTCAAGGGCGGCGCGACCGAGGTGGCGATGGGCGCCGTCGTCGGCGGCGTGCTGGCCGGGATCGCCGTGTACCTGCTCGCGTACAAGAAGGGCATCCACGGGTACCGCCTGGTGCTCGTCGGCATCGGTGCGTCCGCGATGCTCGTCGCCCTCATCCAGTACCTGATCACCAAGGCGCAACTGACCGAGGCCACCCGCGCCATGGTCTGGCTGACCGGTTCGCTGGCCGGCCGGGACTGGGCGCAGGTGTGGCCGCTGCTCGTGACCTGCGCGGTGCTCTTCCCCGTGATCCTCGGGCAGGGCAGGGCCCTGCGGATGATGGAGATGGGGGACGACGCCGCGTACGCCCTGGGCGTGCGGGTCGAGCGGACCCGGCTGTTGCTGATGCTCGCCGCGATCGTCCTGACCACCGCGGCCGCCGCGGCCGCCGGACCGATCACCTTCGTCGCGCTGGCCGCGCCCCAGCTGGCCCGGCGGCTCACCCGCTCGCCCGGCTCGAACCTGCTCACCGGCGCGTTGATGGGCGCCGTCCTGCTGCTGGTGTCCGACTGGGCCTCACAGCGGGCCTTCGGGGCCGACCAGCTGCCGGTGGGTGTGGTGACCGGGCTGGTCGGCGGTGTCTATCTGCTCTGGCTGCTCGTCACCGAGCGCAAGGCGGGACGTATATGAAGACCTCCAGGAGGACCCAAGTGCAGCGGCTGACCGCGGAGAACGTGACCCTCGGCTACGACCAGCGGGTCATCGCCGAGAACCTGTCGGTGGAGATACCCGACCATTCCTTCACGGTGATCGTCGGACCCAACGCCTGTGGCAAGTCCACGCTGCTGCGCGCGCTGTCGCGGATGCTCAAGCCGTCCGCGGGGCGGGTGCTGCTCGACGGCCACGCCATCGGGTCGATGCCGGCGAAGAAGGTGGCCAAGACCCTCGGCCTGCTCCCGCAGTCCTCGATCGCCCCGGACGGCATCACCGTCGGCGACCTGGTCTCCCGCGGCCGGTACCCGCACCAGGGACTGCTGCGCCAGTGGTCGCCCGAGGACGAACGGATCGTCAACGAGTCCATGGCGTCCACCGGGGTCGCCGAGCTCGCGGACCGGGCCGTGGACGAACTGTCGGGCGGACAGCGTCAGCGCGTGTGGATCGCGATGGCGCTGGCCCAGCAGACCCCGCTGCTGCTCCTCGACGAACCGACGACGTACCTGGACATCCAGCACCAACTGGACGTCCTCGACCTGTGCGCCGAACTACACGAGAACCAGGGCCGGACCCTGGTGGCGGTGCTGCACGACCTCAACCACGCGGCCCGCTACGCCACGCACCTGATCGCGCTGCGCGGGGGCGTGGTGGTGGCCGAGGGGCCGCCGTCCGAGGTGGTGACCGCGGAGCTGGTGGAGAAGGTGTTCGGGCTGCGCTGCCAGATCATCGACGACCCGCAGACGGGGACGCCGCTGGTGATCCCGGCGGGTCGGGAGGCCCGCGCGAAGGTCTCCGTCTGAGGGGCCCCACAGCCTCGGGCGCCGCGGCGCCCGGGGCTCGGGTCTACAGCCCCTGGGTCTACAGCAGGCTCTTGAGGCGGAGCAGGTCGCGGAAACCGGCCTCCAGCCTGACCCTGCCCGAGGCCCAGGCCTTGGCGAACTTCAGCTCCCCCGCGACCAGGGCGAGCAGGTCGTCGCCGGACATCGCCAACCGGATCTCGGCCTTGGTGCGGGGCGCCCCCGGGGCGACCGCGTCGACCCGGATCCGGCCGTTGTCGAGCCGCCCCGTGAAGGTCTGGTCGAGGTCGGTGATGTGGCAGCTCAAGGAACGGTCGAAGGCGGCCGCACCGCGCACGTCACCGTCGGCCCGGGCCAGGTTGTCCGAGAGTCGGTCGAGTGCTTCGCGGCACTCCTGAATCGTAGCCATCGTGATCACGACGGTACCGCAGAGCCGTACGTGGTCGCGGCGCGCTACGAGGTAGCGTCGGGGCATGACCGACGAAGTGTCCGAGAGAGTCCCGGCAGCCCCCGACGCGTCCGGGCGGGCCACCGGCGAGCCCACCGGACCCGCGCCGCTGGGCGTCGTGCGGACGCCCACCGGGCACGCCGGGGTCGACGCGCTCCTGGAGCGGCTGGCGGACGCGGACCACCTCACGGCGGACGGGCACGCCGAGGTGTACGAGGATGTGCACAGGGGGCTGCGCGAAACGCTGACCGCGCTGGACGCACCGCCCGTCCCCGGACCGTACGAAAACAGGAGCTGAACCGAACGTGGCAGGAGTGGCACGCCGCCGCCTGGACGCCGAACTGGTACGCCGCAGCATGGCCCGCTCGCGCGAGCACGCGGCCCAGCTGATCGCCGCGGGCCGGGTGACCGTCGGCGGCACCACCGCCACCAAGGCGGCCACCCAGGTCGAGACCAGCGCGGCCCTCGTCGTCCTCAAGGACGACAGCGACCCCGACTACGTCTCCCGGGGCGGCCACAAACTGGCGGGCGCACTCGCCGCCTTCGGGCCGCGGGGGCTGGTCGTCGAGGGCCGGCGGGCGCTCGACGCGGGCGCCTCGACCGGCGGGTTCACCGACGTGCTGCTGCGCGCGGGCGTCGATCACGTCGTCGCGGTGGACGTCGGCTACGGGCAGCTCGCCTGGTCGCTGCAGAGCGACGAGCGGGTCACGGTCAAGGACCGCACGAACGTCCGCGAACTGACCGTCGAACTCATCGACGGCGTTCCGGCGGACCTGGTCGTCGGCGACCTGTCGTTCATCTCGATCGGTCTGGTGCTGCCGGCGCTCGTCCGGTGCTGCGCGCCGGACGCGGATCTGGTGCTGATGGTGAAGCCGCAGTTCGAGGTCGGCAAGGACCGCCTCGGCAGCGGAGGAGTCGTGCGCAGCCCCGAGCTGCGCGCGGAAGCCGTACGGGAAGTCGCGGCGCGGGCCTGGAAGCTGGGGCTGGGGGTGCTCGGGGTGACCGCGAGCCCGCTGCCCGGGCCGTCGGGCAACGTCGAGTACTTTCTGTGGCTGCGGGCGGGGGCACCGGCACTCGACCCGGGGGACGTGGACCGTGCAGTGGCGGAGGGGCCTCAGTGACCGATACAGCAGACACAGGCGCATACACGGGTTCGACGGCGGGAGGCGCGGGGGAACGCACCGTCTTCCTCCTCGCCCACACCGGACGGCCGGCGGCCATCCGCAGCGCCGAGTTGGTCGTCCAGGGACTGTTGAAGTCCGGACTGGGCGTACGGGTCCTCGCGGACGAGGCGGTGGACCTGCCGCTGCCGCCCGAGGTCGAGCTGGTCGCGGAGTGCACCCCGAAGGTGCTCGACGGGTGCGAGCTGCTGATCGTGCTGGGCGGGGACGGGACCCTGCTGCGCGGGGCCGAGTTCGCGCGCGGCTCCGGGGTGCCGATGCTCGGCGTCAACCTGGGCCGGGTCGGGTTCCTCGCCGAAGCCGAGCGGGACGACCTCGACCAGGTGGTGGAACGCGTCGTGACGCGCGCCTACGAGGTCGAGGAACGCATGACCATCGACGTGGTCGTGCGCACCAACGGCGACGTGCTCCACCGGGACTGGGCGCTGAACGAGGCCGCGGTCCAGAAGGTGTCCCCGGAGCGGATGCTGGAGGTGGTCCTGGAGATCGACGGGCGTCCGGTGACCGGCTTCGGTTGCGACGGGATCGTGTGCGCGACGCCGACGGGTTCGACGGCGTACGCCTTCTCGGCGGGCGGACCCGTGGTCTGGCCCGAGGTGGAGGCGCTCCTGATGGTGCCGATCAGCGCGCACGCGCTGTTCGCGAAGCCGCTGGTGACCTCGCCGGACTCGGTGCTGGCCGTGGAGGTGCAGCCCGGGACCCCGCACGGCGTGCTGTGGTGTGACGGCCGCCGCACCCTGGAACTGCCGGCCGGCGCCAGGGTCGAGGTCCGGCGGGGCACGGTGCCCGTGCGCCTCGCCCGACTGCACCACGCCTCCTTCACCGACCGCCTCGTCGCCAAGTTCGCGCTGCCCGTGTCGGGGTGGCGCGGAGCCCCGCACGAAGCACGCCAATAGCACGTGCGTTCGGAGAACTCGGCGAGGGTGACGTCGCATGGCACCCGTCAAACCTCGGTATGGTCGTCCCGTGCTTGAGGAGATGCGGATACGGTCGCTCGGGGTCATCGACGACGCGGTGGTCGAGCTGTCGCCCGGTTTCACCGCGGTGACCGGCGAGACCGGCGCGGGCAAGACGATGGTCGTCACGAGCCTCGGCCTGCTGCTCGGAGGCCGCGCCGACCCGGCCCTCGTCCGGATCGGTGCCAAGGCAGCGGTGGTCGAGGGGCGCATCGTGCTGCGCCCCGGAGCCCCCGCCGCACTGCGGGCCGAGGAGGCCGGCGCCGAGCTCGACGACGGCGCCCTGCTGATCAGCCGCACCGTGTCCGCCGAGGGGCGCTCGCGCGCCCACGTCGGCGGCCGGTCCGTGCCCGTGGGCCTGCTCGCCGAACTCGCCGACGACCTCGTCGCCGTACACGGCCAGACCGACCAGCAGGGCCTGCTGCGGCCCGCCCGGCAGCGCCAGGCCCTCGACCGGTACGCCGGGGGCTCCGTGGCCGTCCCGCTGGAGAAGTACACCGGTGCCTACCGGCGCCTGCGCGCCGTCGCCGTCGAACTGGACACCCTCGTCACCCGGGCCCGGGAGCGGGCCCAGGAGGCGGACCTGCTGCGCTTCGGCCTCGACGAGATCGCGGCCGTGGAACCCCTGCCCGGCGAGGACGTCGAACTGTCCGCGGAGGCCGAGCGCCTCGGCCACGCGGAATCGCTCGCCTCGGCCGCGCAGGCCGCGCACGCGGCCCTCGCGGGCAACCCCGAGGACCCCGAGGGCATCGACGCGAACACCCTCGTCGCGGGCGCCCACCGCGCACTGGAGTCCGTACGGTCCCACGACCCGGCCCTCGGCACGCTCGCCGAGCGGATCGGGGAACTGGGCATCCTGCTGGCCGACGTGGCCGGGGAACTCGCCGGCTACGCCGACGACCTGGACGCCGATCCGCTGCGGCTGGCCGCCGTGGAGGAGCGCCGGGCCGCCCTGACCCAGCTGACCCGCAAGTACGGGGACTCCATCGACTCCGTGCTGGAGTGGGCCGAACAGGGCTCCGAGCGGCTCCTGGAACTGGACGGCGACGACGAACACATCGCGGAACTGACCGCGGAACGGGACGGCCTGCGGGTCGAACTGTCCCAACTGGCCCAGGCGTTGACCGACGCCCGGATGGACTCCGCCGCCCGGTTCGCGTCCGCCGTCACCGCCGAACTCGCCTCGCTGGCGATGCCCCACGCACGGGTCACCTTCGACATCCGCCAGATCGAGGACCCCGAAGGCGTCGAGGTCGGCGGCCGGACCGTGGCCTACGGGCCCTCCGGCGCGGACGAGGTCGAACTACTGCTTGCCCCGCACCCCGGCGCCCAGCCGCGCCCCATCGCCAAGGGCGCCTCGGGCGGCGAGCTGTCACGCGTCATGCTGGCGGTGGAGGTCGTGTTCGCCGGTTCCGACCCGGTGCCCACCTACCTCTTCGACGAGGTCGACGCGGGCGTCGGCGGCAAGGCGGCCGTCGAGGTCGGCCGGCGGCTCGCCAAACTTGCCAAGTCGGCGCAGGTCGTCGTCGTCACGCACCTCCCGCAGGTGGCCGCCTTCGCCGACCGGCAACTGCTGGTGGAGAAGACCGTCGACGGATCGGTGACGCGCAGCGGCGTCACCGTCCTGGAGGGCGAGGACCGGATCCGCGAGCTGTCGCGGATGCTGGCGGGCCAGGAGGACTCCGAGACGGCGCGCGCGCACGCCGAGGAACTCCTCGCGACGGCGCGCGCGGACGCCTAGCTCTTTCAGCTCTTTCAGCTCTTTCGGATCTTGTCGGGCGGGGCCCGGGACGCGACGCGTCCCGGGCCCCGGACACGTTCGGCATCGGGAGATTTCGCCGTCCGGGTGGCGGCGGGTAGCCCGTGTGGGTGAGGCTGGGGGGCGTCTGGCGGTATCTCCTCGGGGATCCGCACCCGTATGGTCCCGGAACGCGCGTGCGGACTGGCATCCTGGGCGACGTCTCTGACTCCCTCACCCTGGAGCTTCGGCCCGTGAGCAGCTCCCCGGTCCCGGTCCCCCCTCCCGCCCAGCCCTACGGCCGGCCGCCCCTGCGCACCGTCCAGGTGCTGGGCGGCGCCGGCGCGGGCAGCGGCGCGCACGTCCGCTCCCTGACCACGGGGCTCGCGGCGCGCGGCGTACGGGTCACCGTGTGCGCCCCCGTCGCGGCGGAGGGCGAGTACGACTTCACCGGCGCCGGCGCCGAGTTCACGCCCGACGCGGTGAGCGCCCTGCGCGCCGCCTGCGCCGGAGCCGACCTGGTCCACGCGCACGGGGTACGGGCCGGGCTGCGGGCCGCGCTGGCCCTGCGCGGCGGCCGCCACCGGGCCCCGCTCGTGGTGACCTGGCACGGCGGCGCCCCCGAGGCGCCGGGCGCGCTGGGGCGGATGGGGCGGTTGCTGGAACGCCGAGTGGCCCGGGCGGCCGCGGTGGTCCTGGGCGCCTCCTCGGACCAGGTGGACCGGGCGCGCTCGCGCGGGGCGCGCGACGCCCGACTGGCGGCGATGGCGACGCCACTGCCCGCGATCCCCGAACCGGCCGCCGACCCGGAGAAGGTGCGGGCCGAACTGGGCGCGGTGGAACGGCCGTTGGTGATCGCGGTCGGCAGCCTGGTCGCCCGGCGCGGGTACTCCGTGCTGCTGGACGCCGCGCGTGCCTGGCGCGAGCTGGACCCCGTACCGCTGCTGCTGATCGCGGGGGAGGGGCCGCTGCGGGCCGAACTGTCGCGCCGGATCGAGGCGGAGGGACTGCCCGTACGACTGCTGGGGCGCCGCCGGGACGCGGACCGACTGCTGGCCGCGGCGGACGTGGCGGTCCTGCCGAGCCGCTGGGAGGGCCGCTCGCTGCTCGCCCAGGAGGCGCTGCGGTCCGGCGTGGCCCTGGTGGCCACGGACGTCGGGGGAGTGCCGGAACTGGTCGGGGACGCGGCGGTGCTGGTGCCGTACGGGGACCCGGCGGCGCTGGCGGCCGCGGTGTCGGGGCTGCTCGGCGACCCGGCCCGGCGGGCGGCGCTCGCGTCGGCGGGCCGCGCGCAGGCCGCGACGTGGCCGTCGGAGGACGACACGGTGGCCCAGGTGCTGTCGGTGTACGACGAGCTGATGGAGCGCGAACGGTAGGTCCGGCGGATGCCGGACGCCGCCCGCCGGCTCAGGAAGCGGTGTGGCGCCGGGCGCGCAGGGCGAGGCTGAGGGAGAGCACCGTCTCCGGGTCGTCCAGGTCCGTGCCCAGGAGCTCCGAGATGCGGGCCAACCGGTTGTACAGCGTCTGACGGTTCAGATGCAGCTCACGGGCCGTCTCCGCCTTGCGGCCCGCGTGCGCCAGGTACGTCTCCAGGGTCGGCAGCAGCGAGGGGCGGGAGGCCACGTCGTGCACCCGCAGCGGGCCGATCGCCCGGTCCACGAAAGCGGCGAGGTCGGGGTGTTCGCGCAGCCGCCACAGCAGCAGGTCGATGTCGAGACGCCGGGCGTCGTACCAGGGCCGGGCCGGCAGGCCCTGGGCCGCCGTCGCCGTCTCGGCGGCGTGCCGCAGCCCGGCCGAGGCCGCCGCCCAACTCCCCGACACGCCCACGACCACCGCCGGCGAGGCACCCGCCCGGTCCAGACCGGCCCGCTCCACGCCGGCGCGCAACGCCGCCGCGACCCGGTCGGCGACCGTCGTGCGCTCCGACTCCGCCCGCAGGGACACCAGCAGCGGCACCCGGCCCTCCACCGGGCGGACGCCCAGCAGCACCGGGACGCCCACCGAGGACAGCTCCTCCAGCACCGCCCGCGCGAGGACCGCCCAGTTCCCGGACGGGCCCGGGTCCGTGGCCAGCCGCATCACGACCGGCAGGAGGGGGCCCGCGCCCGGCTTGAAACCCAGGACGCGCGCCTGCGCCGGGGCGTCCTCGGCGGAGATGCGACCCTCCGCGAGATCCGTCAGGAAGTCGCCCCGCCCCCGCGCGGACAACTCGTCCTCCTGACGGGCCTGCATCAACACCACCGCCAGCACGCCCGCCGTCCGCTCCGCCGCCATCCGGTGGACGGGCAGCAGCGGGGCCGAGACCCCGAGCAGGACCACGCGCGCCCGCACCGAGCCCGTGCCGTGACCGCCCCCGGGGACGTCGACCACGACCGCGTTGGCGGACGGCTCGGCCTCGCGCTGGCCCCGCAGGCCCTCCCACACCTGGAGCGGGTCGGCGGCGGCGTCCCCGGAGACCGGCCCGGCGGCGTAGAGGAGCCGGCCGTCGGGGGTCTCCAGGAAGACCGGGTTCGCCGTGAAGTCGGCGAGGATGCTCAGCACCTGCGGGATCCCGCCGCCGCCCAGCAGGGCCTCGGTACATCGCCGGTGGACCTCCTCGGCCCGCTGGAGCAGCGCGTAGTGGCCGTTGACGATCTCGGTGTGCACCTCCTCCGTCACGGTCACGAAGGGCACCTCGCGGTGGAGCTGCACGAGGGGGAGGCCGGCCGCCCGCGCCGTCTCCACGATGGTGGCGGGCAGGCGCGTGAAGCGCGGGCCCAGTTCGACGACCAGCGCGGCGATGCCCCGGTCCGCGAGGCGGCGCACGAACGCACGCTGCTCGGCCGGCCGGGTGCCCAGCCCCAGCCCGGTGGTCAGGAGCAGCTCGCCGCCCTTGAGGAGCGAGGCGATGTTGGGGACCTCGCCCGCGTGGACCCAGCGCACGGTCCGCCCGAGCCGATCCGCGCAGGCCATCACCTCCGGCAGACCGCTGCGCAGTCCCGGCAGCTCCAGCGCCCGCTGAACAGTGATCCCGCCCTGGTTGTCCATGTCGCGGGACGCTACCAGGGCCTCAGGCCGGCTTGATGTTGTGGTTGAACCGGAAGACGTTGTCCGGGTCGAACCGCCTTTTCACCGAGGCCAGGCGCCGCAGATTGTCCTCGCCGAGGCCCGCCGCGACCCGGTCCTCGCCCTCGTCGCCGAGGAAGTTGAGGTACACCGCCCCGGTGCTCCACGGCCGCGCGTCGGCCCGTACGTCCTTCACCCACCGCCGACACCGCTCGTCGTCCGCCGGGTCCTCCCAGACGGCGAACGGGTGCACCGCCCAGGCGGCGTCCCGGTACGGCACGGGGAAGTCCGCGGGCCCCTGCGCGATGGCCCCGCCCAGGGGGAACAGGATGTGCTGGGTGCCGGTCGGGACCGGCATGGACGCCGCGCGGGCGCAGTAGAGGTCGACCAGCTCGTCGGGCAGCCCCGTCAGGTACTCGGCGGACCAGTAGTTCCGCATCCCCGGCGGGTCGTCGATCATGCACTGGAGGTCCGCGTACGGGATCGCGGTGACGATCTCCACCTCGTGCGGCACGGCCAGCAGCGGCGCCAGGAGCGCGCGCATGGCGTCCTCGGAACCGGCGTACGTCAGGAGCGCCGCGCAGAGCATGGTGCCGACCAGGTGCGGCGGCACGAAGGGCTCCGGAGGCGCGGTGAGGTGGATCACGCCACCGCTCGCCTCGGGCGGCGCGGCCTCGATGATCTCCCGGTACAGGCGGGTGACCTCGGGGCCCCGTTCGGGGGCGTACATGAGCATCGCGACCGACATGGCGGGCAGTTCGTGCAGCCGCAGCGTCAGCGAGGTGGCGACCCCGAAGTTGCCCCCGCCGCCGTGCAGGGCCCAGAACAGCTCCGGTTCGTCCTCGGCGGTCGCGTTGACGATCTCGCCGTCCGCGGTGACCACGTCCACCCCGAGGAGGTTGTCGACGGCCAGGCCGAACTTCCGGTCCAGCCAGCCCGAGCCGCCGCCGAGCACGAACCCGCCGACCCCGGTGGTCGAGACCCGGCCGCCGGTGGTGGCCAGGTCGTGCGGGGCGCAGGCCCGGTCCAGGTCGCTCATCAGGGCGCCGCCGGACACCCGTACGGCCTTCGCCCCCGGATGCACCGTCACCTCGTTCATCCGGCGGAGGTCCACCACCAGCGCGCCGTCCCCCAGGGCCGTGCCGGCGACGCTGTGGCCGCCGCCCCGCACCGCGATGGGCAGGTCCAACCGTCGGGCGAACCGCACGGCCGTGACCACGTCCGACTCGCTCTCGCACTGGGCGATCACGGCGGGACGTCGGTCGACCATGGCGTTGAAGACGGTCCGGGCCTCGTCGTAGCCCGGATCGTCGGGCGCGAGCACGGCGCCGGAGAGGTCTTCGCGGAGCGCGGTCAACGCCGCGCCCGCCTTCGAGAGCGGGGCCATGACCGCCCCCTTCCGCGAGGGGCACACAAGACCCCTCCAGGTTAGGCCTTGTCGTCGAGGTCGCGCCGGTCGGAACCTCGACGACAAGGCCCGGGGTCAGCCCCCGTACGCCCCGCTCGCCGTCAGGCGCAGCGCGGTGTCGATCAGCGGGACGTGGCTGAAGGCCTGCGGGAAGTTGCCGACCTGGCGCTGGAGCTTGGGGTCCCACTCCTCGGCGAGCAGGCCCAGGTCGTTGCGCAGCGACAGCAGCTTCTCGAAGAGCCGGCGGGCCTCGTCGACCCGGCCGATCATCGCCAGGTCGTCCGCCATCCAGAACGAGCAGGCGAGGAAGGCGCCCTCGTCGCCCTCCAGGCCGTCCACGCCGCATTCCTCGCCGGCTGTCGGGTAGCGCAGGATGAAGCCGTCGGGGGTCGACAGCTCGCGCTGGATCGCCTCGATGGTGCCGATGACCCGCTTGTCGTCCGGTGGAAGGAAGCCCATCTGTGGGATGAGCAGCAGCGAGGCGTCCAGCTCCTTCGACCCGTACGACTGGGTGAAGGTGTTGCGGTCCTTGTCGTAGCCCTTCTCGCACACGTCCGCGTGGATCTCGTCGCGCAGTTCGCGCCAACGCTCCAGCGGGCCGTCCGCGTCACCGCTCTCGATCAGCTTGATCGTGCGGTCCACGGCCACCCACGCCATCACCTTGGAGTGCACGAAGTGGCGGCGCGGGCCGCGCACCTCCCAGATGCCCTCGTCCGGCTCGTTCCAGTGGGTCTCCAGGTAGCGGATGAGCTTGAGTTGGAGCAGCGAGGCGTAGTCGTTGCGGGCCAGGCCCGTCATGTGGCCCAGGTGGAGGGCCTCGGTGACCTCGCCGTACACGTCGAGCTGGAGCTGGTGGGCGGCGCCGTTGCCGACGCGGACCGGCTGGGAGTTCTCGTAGCCCGGCAGCCAGTCCAGTTCGGTCTCGCCGAGTTCCCGTTCGCCCGCGATCCCGTACATGATCTGCAGGTTCTCGGGGTCGCCGGCCACCGCGCGCAGCAGCCAGTCCCGCCAGGCGGAGGCCTCGTCGCGGTAGCCGGTGCGCAGGAGCGAGGACAGGGTGATGGCGGCGTCGCGCAGCCACGTGTACCGGTAGTCCCAGTTGCGGCTGCCGCCGATCTCCTCCGGCAGGGAGGTGGTCGGCGCGGCGACGATGCCGCCCGTGGGCCCGTACGTGAGGGCCTTGAGCGTGATCAGGGAGCGGACCACGGCTTCCCGGTAGGGGCCGTGGTACGTGCACTGGTCGACCCACTCGCGCCAGAAGTCGGTGGTGACCCCCAGGGCCTCCTCGGCGTCCGGCGCCTCGGGGGCGCCCCGGTGCGAGGCCTGCCAACTGATGGCGAAGGCCACCCGGTCGCCGGGCCCGACGGTGAAGTCGGAGTACGTCGTCAGGTCCTTGCCGTAGGTCTGCGCGTCGGTGTCCAGCCAGACCGAGTCCGGGCCGGAGACCGCCACCGTACGGCCGTCCACCTTGTGCACCCAGGGCACGATCCGTCCGTAGCTGAAACGCATCCGCAGCGCCGAGCGCATCGGGACGCGCCCGCTGACGCCCTCCACGACGCGGATCAGTTGCGGTGCGTGATCCTCGCGAGGAGGCATGAAGTCGATGACACGGACGGTTCCCCTCGGGGTGTCCCACTCCGTTTCGAGCACCAAGGAGTCACCGCGATAGCGCCGGCGATCGGCCCGCGGGGCCGGGGTGCCGGACGGGACCGCGGGACCGACCCGCCAGAACCCGTGTTCCTCGGTGCCGAGAATGCTCGCGAAGACGGCATGGGAATCGAACCGTGGCAGGCACAACCAGTCCACGGCTCCGTCCCTGCAGACCAACGCAGCGGTCTGCATGTCCCCGATCAGTGCGTAATCCTCGATGCGCCCGGACACGTTGCATCTCCAGTCGAACGGCCACGTCCGCCCCTGAGGGCGCTTGCATTGCGCGGTTGCGCGGTCTCCGTGTGTGTAGGGATCCCCGCGTAGAGTCCATGATTCCGGAACCGGCGTGGTTACACCGTAGGCCGGACTGCTCGGCGGCGATGTGCAGCGATATTCGAGCAGGATATGACGGCACCCTAGTGATCTCCTTAAGTCTCGGAACAATGCGGCTCGTCCGAACGGGTGACCTGCGCAAATGCCGTAGCCACGGGTGTGGCGCGGTGTGGCGCGCATCACCGGGGAGGGCCGGCCCGGGTCGTCGGAGGCGGACCGGCCCGGGCGCTGATAGGCTGGTACCCCGTGGACCGGTGGTCTGCCTGTGCGAATCAGGAGCCCCGAAACCGCAGCTTCGGCGCCCCCTGAGACCTTCCGGTTCGACGGTGGCCGGCGCCGGACGCACCTCACCTCGCGACCACGGGAGCCCCCTCTTGGCGACGCCGCCCGCTGCTTTTCGAAACAGCACAGCCATGACGACCAAGCACATCTTCGTCACCGGGGGTGTCGCTTCGTCCCTCGGCAAGGGCCTCACGGCCTCCAGCCTGGGTGCGCTGCTGAAGGCGCGCGGCCTGCGGGTCACGATGCAGAAGCTCGACCCCTACCTGAACGTCGACCCCGGCACGATGAACCCCTTCCAGCACGGTGAGGTGTTCGTCACCAACGACGGCGCCGAGACCGACCTGGACATCGGCCACTACGAGCGTTTCCTCGACGTCGACCTCGACGGCTCGGCGAACGTCACCACCGGCCAGGTCTACTCGCAGGTCATCGCCAAGGAGCGGCGCGGCGAGTACCTCGGTGACACCGTGCAGGTCATCCCGCACATCACCAACGAGATCAAGAGCCGCATCCGCCGCATGGCGACCGAGGACGTCGACGTCGTCATCACCGAGGTCGGCGGCACCGTCGGCGACATCGAGTCGCTGCCGTTCCTGGAGACCGTCCGTCAGGTCCGCCACGAGGTCGGTCGCGACAACGTCTTCGTCGTGCACATCTCGCTGCTGCCCTACATCGGCCCCTCCGGCGAGCTGAAGACCAAGCCGACCCAGCACTCGGTCGCGGCCCTGCGCAACATCGGCATCCAGCCCGACGCGATCGTGCTGCGCGCCGACCGTGAGGTCCCGACCTCCATCAAGCGCAAGATCTCGCTGATGTGCGACGTCGACGAGGCCGCGGTGGTCGCCGCGATCGACGCCAAGTCGATCTACGACATCCCGAAGGTGCTGCACACCGAGGGCCTGGACGCCTACGTCGTGCGCAAGCTCGACCTGCCCTTCCGCGACGTGGACTGGCGCGTCTGGGAAGACTTGCTGGACCGCGTCCACAACCCCGACCACGAGGTCAAGGTCGCGCTCGTCGGCAAGTACATCGACCTGCCCGACGCCTACCTGTCGGTGACCGAGGCGCTGCGCGCCGGCGGGTTCGCCAACAAGGCGCGCGTGCAGATCAAGTGGGTCACCTCCGACGACTGCAAGACCCCGGCCGGTGCGGCGGCGGTACTCGGCGACGTGGACGCGATCTGCGTTCCCGGCGGCTTCGGGGACCGAGGCGTCAACGGCAAGGTCGGCGCGATCACCTACGCCCGCGAGAACCGCATCCCGCTGCTGGGCCTGTGCCTGGGTCTGCAGTGCGTGGTCATCGAGGCCGCGCGCAACCTCGCGGGCATCGAGGACGCCAACTCCACCGAGTTCGACGCCTCGACCCCGCACCCGGTCATCTCGACCATGGAGGAGCAGCTGGCCTTCGTCGAGGGCGCGGGCGACCTGGGCGGCACCATGCGTCTGGGCATGTACCCGGCGAAGCTCGCCGAGGGCTCCATCGTCCGTGAGGTCTACGGCGACGAGGCCTACGTGGACGAGCGCCACCGTCACCGCTACGAGGTGAACAACGCCTACCGCGGCGAGCTGGAGAAGAAGGCCGGGCTGGTCTTCTCGGGCGTGTCCCCCGACAACAAGCTCGTCGAGTACGTCGAGTACCCGCGCGAGGTGCACCCCTACCTGGTCGCCACCCAGGCGCACCCGGAACTGCGTTCCCGCCCGACCCGGCCGCACCCGCTGTTCGCGGGTCTGGTCAAGGCCGCGGTGGAGCGCCAACAGTCCGCCAAGTGAGCCTGCGGGGCCCGAGGGCCTGACCGCATAACGTAGACAGCCGGGGTACGGAGATCCGTACCCCGGCTGTCGCGCGTTGTGGAGGACATTCGGCATGGGCATCGACATCGAGATCAAGGACACCTCGGAAACCTGGGAGACGGTCTCGACCCGGCGTCCTTTCGAGGGCGCCAAGACGGCGGTGAGCTCCGACGTGGTCCGGATGCCGGACGGCGCGACCGTGCGCCGGGACTACCAGGTGCACCCGGGGTCGGTGTGCGTGCTGGCGCTGGACGAGGCCGGGCAGGTGCTCGTGCTGCGGCAGTACCGGCACCCGGTGCGCCGGAAGCTGTGGGAGCTGCCCGCGGGGCTGCTCGACGTACCGGGGGAGAACCCGCTGCACGCCGCGCAGCGTGAGCTGTACGAGGAGGCGCACGTCAAGGCCGACGACTGGCGGGTGCTGGTCGACTTCTACGCCTCGCCCGGAGGCTCGGACGAGGCGATCCGCGTGTTCCTGGCGCGGGACCTGGCGGAGGCGGAGGGCGCCCGCTTCGAGGTGTCGGAGGAGGAGGCGGACATGCAGTTCGCCCGGATCCCTCCGGCGGAACTGGTGCGGGGGGTGCTGGCCGGCGAGCTGGGGAACCCCGGGCTGGTGGCGGGTGTGCTGGCCCTGGCCGCGGCCCTCGCCGCGGAGGGCGGTCTGGACGCCCTGCGCCCGGCCGACGCACCGTGGTCGGCCCGGCCCTACGAGGCGTAGTCGCCCGGCGGCCGTCGTCGCGCCGCCCCGCCCTGCTCCGCCGCGGCCCGGTCCGGGGCGGGCGGAGGGCCGTTGGGGGGTCTGGTGTGACCATCGGCTGATCCGATCGGGCGATGTGCCCGCCGCGCTCCACACGGGTCGTCGCTCTGCGTGAACTACGCTCGGCAACCCTAAGGCAGGGAGAGGAGCGGATCCCGTGACGGATTTCGTCGGGCGGCGGCGTGAGCTCAAGGAGCTGCGCGAGGACATCGCACGGACCGGGCTCGACACCCTCTCGGGGCGCAAGGCGAAGGCGCCCCGCGCGAGGGTCCTGCTCGTCGCGGGCCGCCCTGGTTCGGGACGGACGGCGCTGGCCGAGGCCTTCGTCCGCGAGGTGCGCGACGACTACCCCGACGGGGTCGTGAAGGTGCGGCTCACCACCCCCGGCGGGGAGACCGTCGCCACCGAACGGGCCGTCAGGACCCTGTTGGAGGGCCTCGGTCACTCCACCCCGCCCGGGGCCGGCGAGGACGACCTCAGCTCCGAACTGCGCACCGCGCTGACCGGGCGGCGGGTCATCCTGCTCGTCGACGACGCCGCCGACCCGCACCAGGTCGACGCCCTGTTGCCGGACACCCCCGAGTGCCTGGTCGTGGTGACCGCCGAGGGGCCGCTCACCGGGATCCCGGACGTCCGCCCCTGCACCCTCGGAGGCCTGGACACCCCCTCCGCCGTCCAGATGCTCGGGCGCGGCATCGGGGACACCCGGATCACCGTGGACCCGCGCGCCGCCGAGACCCTCGCCGAGGAGTGCGGTGGCCAGCCCGCCGCGCTCGCCCTGGTCGGCGGCTGGCTCGCCGCCCACCCGAAGGCCGCCGTGGCCGACGTGGCCAAGCAGCTCCACGACATGCCGCCCGGCACCAGCGGGCCGCTGGCCCGCTCCTTCCGGCTCGTCTACGAATCGCTGCCGCAGCCCGCTCAGCGGACCCTGCGGCTGCTTCCGCTCGCGCCCGCCGGGTTCATCGACGCGCACACCGCCTCCGCCCTGGCCGGCTGCTCCGTGGCCGCCGCCCAGTCCACCCTGGAGGACTTCGCCGGGCTGGGTCTCGTCCGGCACGCCTCCGACGGTCTGTTCCTGTTGCCCGGCTGCCTCGCGCCCCTGCTCCAGGCACTGTTGGAGGCCAAGGAGCGACCGGCCGAGGTGCAGCTGGCCCGGGCTCGGATGCTGGAGCGGACCGTACGACTGCTCACCTCCTGCCGGGCCATGGCCGAGGAGGACGAGGAGCTCGTGCGGGAGCGGCTGGACGGGTTGCCCCGCGCCCTCCGCTTCGCCGACCGGCGGGCCGCCGCCGGCTGGCTGGACACCCGGCTGCCCGCCCTGTCCGCGTCGGCCGCCCTGGCGGTGGCCGACGGCGACCTGGACACCCTGGCCCGCCGGTTGATCTCGGCCCTCGTACGGGCCCTCGCGGAGCACCGCGGGACCGAGGCGGCGGCCCCCGAGCTGTACGGGCTGCACCGCCTGGTCCTGGACGTCGCCGAGCGGCGCGACCTGTACCGGGAGCAGGCCGCCGCACTGCTGAACCTGGCCGACCTGGACGCCGAGACGGGCCGCACCCATGAGGCGCTGGAGCGCTACCGGGCGGCCCTGGTCGCGGGAAAGGCCGCGAACGATCCGTACGCGACGGGCCGCGCGATGGAATCCGTAGGCGGCGCGTACCAGGAGCTGGCGGACTGGTACCGGGCCTCCGACTGGTTCGGCCGGGCCCTGACCCAGGCGCTCGCCCGGGGCGAGCGCGCGGACGAGGCCAGGCTGTACGGCCGGCTCGGCAACGTGCACACGTACGCGGGCCGCTACGGGGAGGCGCTGCGCAGTTGGCGGGCCGCCGCCGCCGGCTACCGCCGGCTGGCCGATGTCCCGGGCCAGGCAAAGGCGTTGAGCGAGATGGCCCGGATCCAGGAGTACGCCGGACGGCCCGAGGAGTCCCTGCACACCTGCCGCGAGGCGATCGAGTTGGCGCGCAGGGCCGGGGACCTGCGCCTTCAGGCCGCGTTGCAGGTGCGGCTGGCCGACACGCTCGACAGGCTGGGCGACCCCGCGGCTGCCAGGCTGCACCGGTCCGCAGCCGACAGATTGCTGGGAGATGACCCTGCCGCCTGCGAAATCCGTAGTGATTCCGACTGAGATTATTTGTTTGCAAGGCTAGACAGCGACTCATCCTTCATTAGACTGGCTCCACCACGTCATCTCGTGGTGCATCCCGTTGCGCGTTCTTGTGAGCGGGTATGTATGGAAGTGACCCGAAAAATCCCCTGAGCCAAGGACCGTGATCGACGATGAAGGTCGGCATCCCCCGCGAGGTCAAGAACAACGAGTTCCGGGTCGCCATCACGCCCGCCGGCGTGCATGAGCTGGTCCGCAACGGCCACCAGGTCTTCGTCGAGCAGAACGCCGGTGTCGGCTCCTCGATCACGGACGCGGAGTACGTCTCCGCCGGCGCCGAGATCCTCGGCACCGCCGACGAGGTCTGGGCGACCGCGGACCTCCTGCTGAAGGTCAAGGAGCCGATCGCGGAGGAGTACCACCGCCTCCGCAAGGACCAGACCCTCTTCACCTACCTGCACCTGGCGGCCTCCCGCGAGTGCACGGACGCCCTCCTGGAGTCCGGCACCACCGCCATCGCGTACGAGACGGTCGAGCTCGCCAACCGCGCGCTCCCGCTGCTCGCCCCGATGTCCGAGGTCGCGGGCCGACTGGCCCCGCAGGTCGGCGCCTACCACCTGATGCGCTCGGCCGGCGGCCGCGGCGTCCTGCCCGGCGGCGTCCCCGGCACCCACGCCGGCGAGTGCGTGGTCATCGGCGGCGGCGTCTCCGGCTGGAACGCGGCTCAGATCGCCATCGGCATGGGCTTCCACGTGACCCTGCTCGACAAGGACATCAACAAGCTCCGCGAGGCCGACAAGATCTTCGGTACGAAGATCAAGACGATCGTCTCCAACGCCTTCGAGCTGGAGAAGGCCGTCACCGAGGCCGACCTGGTCATCGGCGCGGTGCTGATCCCGGGTGCGAAGGCCCCGAAGCTGGTCACCAACGAGCTCGTCGCCAAGATGAAGCCCGGAAGTGTCCTTGTCGACATCGCGATCGACCAGGGCGGCTGCTTCGAGGACTCCCGTCCGACCACCCACGCCGAGCCGACCTTCCAGGTCCACAACTCGGTCTTCTACTGCGTCGCCAACATGCCGGGCGCGGTTCCGAACACCTCCACCTACGCCCTGACGAACGCGACCCTGCCGTACATCGTGCAGCTCGCGAACCTCGGCTGGGCCGAGGCGCTGCGCCGCGACGCGGCCCTCGGTCTGGGCCTCAACACCCATGACGGGCAGGTCGTTTACGGCCCCGTCGCCGAGGCCCACGGTCTCCCGACGCTCCCGCTGAGCACGCTGCTCGGCTGAACCGTCAACGACTGACGTCAATCTCACGTATCCGGCCGGACCTTGCTCGCGAGGTCCGGCCGGACGCGTTTTCGGGGCGCGCGTCGAGGGCGCTCAACTCGCCTCGAACGTAACCCTTTAACCCTTTCGCACACCTGCGAAACTTCGCGGCGACAGCTCGTACGCCCTTGACAGAGTGGTGTTCGGTTGCCGACACAACGCGTCGGGTCCGGTGGATTGTGTTGCCGCTGGGCGGTGACACGCCATAGAGTCGCCAACCGTCGGCATGGTGCCACGCTGACCTATCGATAAGTGTCCTGGTCACGTCCGAGGAGGTAAGACGACTTGTGAATGAGTCGACATTTGCTCCTGGGGGTGGTCGAGCAGGAATGCCTGCGCGGGGCCAGGGCCCTGCCGGAATCGAAGCTGTCGGCTCCGTCGCAGTCCGCACCTTCGCAAACCACCAGCACATGACGACGCCCCGAAACAGCATGGACGGCCTAGACGTGAACTCCAGGGCCGGCGACCTGAGCGGCGAAAAGCCCGTGGGTTTCGCCGACTACGAAAACGTGCCCGAAGGGCACTTCTACGACCCCGACGCGGAGTACGAGCCCGATCCCGAGTACGCGGCCACTCTCGCCCCCGACGCTGCCCGTCAGCGCCGTGAGCGGATCGGCCCGACCGGACGGCCGCTGCCGTACTTCCCGATCCCCGGGCCACTGACCGACCACGGTCCGGCGAAGATCATCGCGATGTGCAACCAGAAGGGCGGCGTGGGAAAGACCACGTCGACCATCAACCTGGGTGCCGCGCTCGCCGAGTACGGGCGCCGCGTGCTGCTCGTCGACTTCGACCCCCAGGGCGCGCTGTCCGTGGGTCTCGGCGTGAACCCGATGGAACTCGACCTGACGGTCTACAACCTGCTCATGGAGCGGGGCATGTCGGCCGACGAGGTGCTGCTGAAGACGGCGGTCCCCAACATGGACCTGCTGCCGAGCAACATCGACCTGTCCGCCGCCGAGGTGCAGCTGGTCAGCGAGGTCGCGCGCGAGTCCACCCTGCAGCGGGCCCTCAAGCCCCTGATGGCCGACTACGACTACATCGTGATCGACTGTCAGCCCTCGCTCGGTCTGCTGACCGTGAACGCCCTGACGGCGGCTCACAAGGTGATCGTCCCCCTGGAGTGCGAGTTCTTCGCGCTGCGCGGTGTGGCGCTGCTGACCGAGACCATCGAGAAGGTGCAGGAGCGGCTCAACCCGGAGCTGGAACTCGACGGCATCCTCGCCACGATGTACGACTCCCGGACGGTGCACAGCCGTGAGGTGCTGGCGCGCGTCGTCGAGGCATTCGACGACCACGTCTACCACACGGTCATCGGCCGGACGGTGCGCTTCCCGGAGACCACGGTCGCCGGTGAACCGATCACCACGTACGCCTCCAACTCCGTGGGCGCCGCCGCCTACCGCCAGCTGGCCAGGGAGGTGCTCGCCCGGTGTCCCGCCGAGTGAGTCTGCCCGGAGCCGACGAACTGTTCCGTACGACCGGGGGGATGGCACTGCAGTCGTCCTCGCCGCGGCGGGGCGTCGAGGAGTCCGCGGGCGGCTCGGCGCAGTCGGAACACTCGGCGAACCCGGCGGAGGGCACGACGGAGGGGCGCGGCCGGGAAACCGGCGAACCGGCGGTGGGCGCGCAGCGCAGGCCGCAGGAAGGTTCTGCCACCACCGCCGCCGGGGCGTCCGCGCCCCGGCGCGGCAAGGGGCAGGGCCGGGGCGCGAACCGGCGGCCGAGCGGGCGCGAGCGGCACGACGAGAAGATCACGGTCTACGTCTCCGCGGAGGAGCTCATGGACCTGGAGCACGCGCGCCTGGTGCTGCGCGGGGAGCACGGCCTCGCCGTGGACCGCGGCCGCATCGTCCGCGAGGCGGTCGCCGTGGTCCTCGCGGACCTGGAGTCCCGGGGCGACGCGAGCATCCTCGTACGAAGACTGCGCGGGCGCTGACCGGCGCCTGACGCCAGGGCGAGGGCCGGCCCGCTAACGTCGCCTCGGCGGCACCGTCGTGCCGGCCCGTCCGTACCGCCCTCGCACCACCCTGGACCTCGATTGCGCCCTCCCGCCGAACCCGACCCACCCGCCCGCCGCCGGCTGGGCCGCGGCCCGGGCGCCCCCGACGCGGGGGAACAGGGGCCGGGAGGGCGGGAGCCGGCCCCCGTACCGCCGGAGACGCCGCCCCTCCCGTCCGAGACGCCGGCCCGGATCCCGTCCGAGACGCCGGCCCGGACCCCGTCCGAAGCGCCGGCGCGGATGCCCTCCGAGACGCCCACAGGGCTCCCGGAGGCCCCCGAAGCCCCCTCGATGGCCCAGGAGGCCCCCGAGGTCGCAGAGGCGCCCACGGGGCCTCCTGGGGCCCTCCGGGGGGTGGGTGAGGTTCCCGTCGGCGCGCCCGCCGACACCGGGGACGGGCGGTTCACGCTCCGGCTGGCGAACTTCGAGGGCCCCTTCGACCTGCTGCTCCAGTTGATCTCGCGGCACAAACTCGATGTGACCGAGGTCGCGCTGTCCCGGGTCACCGACGAGTTCATGGCGCACATCCGGGCCATGGGACCCGACTGGGACCTCGACCAGACCACCGAGTTCCTCGTCGTGGCCGCCACCCTCCTCGACCTGAAGGCCGCCCGGCTGCTGCCCGCCGCCGAGGTGGAGGACGAGGCCGACCTGGCGCTGTTGGAAGCACGGGACCTGCTCTTCGCCCGGCTCCTCCAGTACCGGGCGTACAAGCGGATCGCGGAGATCTTCGAGCACCGGGCCGAGGACGAGGGCCTGCGGTACCCGCGCACCGTCGGACTGGAGCCGCACATCGCGGAACTGCTGCCCGACGTGGTGATCAGCATCGGCGCGGAGGGGTTCGCCCGGCTGGCCGTGCAGGCCATGCGGCCCAGGGCGGCGCCCCAGGTCTACGTGGACCACATCCACGCCCCGCTCGTCAGCGTCCGCGAACAGGCCGCCCTGGTCGTCGCGCTGCTCAAGGCCCGCGGGGAGGCCACCTTCGCGGAACTCACGCAGGACGCCCCGGACACCCTGACCGTCGTGGCGCGCTTCCTGGCCCTGCTGGAGCTGTACCGGGAGAAGGCCGTGGTCCTCGACCAGGAGGAGGCCCTGCGCACGCTCACCGTGCGCTGGAGCGGCGGGGACGGCGACGGGATGCCGACGGTGACGGACGAGTTCGATCAGATCGTGGAGGCCAAGGAATGACCGAGCCGGCGGAGCTCGCCCTCAAGGGCGCCCTGGAGGCCGTCCTCATGGTCATCGACGAACCCGCGACCGAGGAACACCTCGCCAAGGTGTTGGACCGGACCCCGCGCGAGGTCGCCGTCGCCCTGCGGGAACTGGCCGACGAGTACACCGCCCAGGAACGGGGTTTCGAGCTGCGCCCGGTCGCCGGCGGGTGGCGGTTCTACAGTCGCGCGGCCTTCGCGACGGCGGTGGAGGCCTTCGTCCTGGACGGCCGGCAGGCCCGGCTCACCCAGGCGGCACTGGAGACCCTCGCGGTCGTCGCGTACCGCCAGCCGGTCAGCCGATCAAGGGTCTCGGCGGTCCGCGGAGTCAACTGCGACGGGGTCATGCGGACCCTCCTGCAGCGGGGTCTGGTGGCCGAGGCGGGGACGGAACCCGAAACAGGTGCGATCCTGTACAGGACGACGAACTACTTTCTGGAGCGGATGGGCCTGCGTGGCCTGGACGAGCTTCCGGAGCTCGCGCCCTTCCTCCCCGAGGCGGACGCGATCGAAGCCGAGACGCAAGAGGGTGTTCCGTCGTTCGATCCGGACGCACCTGATGCACCGGACTACTTTGAAGACGACAAGACGACGGAACTTTGATGCGAAGCAGTAACGGCAACGGTGGCGGCAACAGGAACAGCGGCGGCGGCGGTGGCGGCGGGCGTGGTAACGACCGCGGCGGCTCCTCCTCCGGCGGCGGTGGCTACCGCGGTGGCGGCTCCGGCGGTGGCAGCGGCTCCGGCGGCGGCTCCCGCGGCGGCTCCTCCGGCGGTTCGTCCGGCGGTGGCGGTGGCTACCGGGGTGGCGGCTCCGGCGGTTCGTCCGGCGGCTCCGGCGGTGGCGGCGGCTACCGAGGCGGCGGCTCGGGCGGCTCCTCCGGTGGCGGCGGCTACCGAGGCGGCGGCTCCGGTGCGGGCGCCTCGCGCGACCGTGACCGCGACCAGGCCCCCCAGCGTCCCCGCAACCCCCGCCCCGAGGAGCGTCGCTACGACGTGGGCCCCGAGGGTGAGCGCAACGGCCGAGGCGGCGCCAAGGCGGGCGGCGGCGGTGCCCGCGGCGCGGCCGACGGCAACCGCGGTGGTGCTCGCGGCGACTCCGCGCGAGGTGGCGCCAAGGGCGGCCCCCGTACCTCCCGGACCCCCGGCATCGGTGGAGCCGGCGGCCCGCGCAGCGGCCCCGGCAGCCGCAGCGGCCAGTCGCGCCCCCGCGAGCTGGACGCGCGGATCGAGGAGCGCGTGCGCGACCGGTACGCCGACAAGCCCGTGATCAAGACCCCGAAGACCTTCCCGGGTGCCGAGGAGGAGGGGGAGCGTCTGCAGAAGGTGCTCGCCCGCGCCGGCATGGGTTCGCGCCGTGCGTGCGAGGAGCTCATCGAGCAGGCCCGCGTCGAGGTCAACGGCGAGATCGTGCTGGAGCAGGGCAAGCGCGTTCAGCCGAAGGACGAGATCAAGGTGGACGGCCTGACCGTCGCCACCCAGTCGTACCTGTTCTTCGCGCTGAACAAGCCGGCCGGCGTCGTCTCCACCATGGAGGACCCCGACGGCCGCCAGTGCCTCGGCGACTACGTCACCAACCGTGAGACCCGTCTCTTCCACGTCGGTCGGCTCGACACCGAGACCGAGGGCATCATCCTGCTCACCAACCACGGCGAGCTGGCCCACCGTCTGACGCACCCGAAGTACGGCGTGAAGAAGACCTACGTCGCGGCCATCACCGGCCCGCTGCCCCGCGAGATCGGCAAGCGCCTCAAGGACGGCATCGAGCTGGAGGACGGCTACGCCCGCGCCGACCACTTCCGCGTCCTCGACCAGCTCGGCAAGAACTACCTGGTCGAGGTGACCCTCCACGAGGGCCGCAAGCACATCGTCCGCCGCATGATGGCGGAGGCCGGCTTCCCCGTCGAGAAGCTCGTCCGGACCTCCTTCGGCCCGATCGAACTCGGTGACCAGAAGTCCGGCTGGCTGCGCCGCCTGACCAACACCGAGGTCGGCATGCTCATGCGCGAGGTCGGTCTGTAGGACCCTCGCGAGGGGTCACCCGACCCCTCGCACGACCGCGCCCCGTCCGTCGGGGCCGAAAAGCCCGCGGTGCCCTTCGGCACCGCGGGCTTTTTGCTTGCCCGCACGCCCGATCATGTTTATAGTCAACCTGACTATTAAAGAAACGAGGGTCTCCATGGGCTGGCAGACGAGTTGGACCGAGATCCTGGCGGCCGCCACCGGCGCCCTGTGCGTCTGGCTGGTGGCGCGGCAGCACATCGCCAACTGGCCCATCGGGATCGCGAACAACCTCTTCTTCATCGTGCTCTTCGCCCAGGCCGGTCTCTACGCCGACGCCGGGCTCCAGATCGTCTTCATCGCCCTCGCCGCGTACGGGTGGTGGTCCTGGACCCACGGGGGTGGACCAGGAACCGCCGCGACCCTGCCGGTGCGCCGGACCACGGGCACCGAATGGGCCGCCCTGGCCGCGGCGGGGGCGGTGGGGATGCTCGCCCTCACCCTGCTGCTGGACCGCGCCACCGACTCCACCGTTCCCCTCTGGGACGCGGTGGCCGTCGGGCTCTCCCTCATGGCCACCTACGGGCAGTGCCGCAAGCTCCTGGAGTCCTGGTGGCTGTGGATCGCCACCGACCTCGTCTCCATCCCGCTGTACGTCCACAAGGACCTGTACGTGACGGCCGTGCTGTACGTCGTCTTCCTGGCCCTGTGCGTGGCCGGACTGATCGACTGGCGCCGCGCCCTCGCCGCGACCGGGGGGACAGGCGGGACCGAGGGCACCCGCGGGCTGAAGACGGCGGCGACGGCATGAGGCGCCACCGCCACGGGCTGGTGCTCGGCAAGTTCTACCCGCCCCACACCGGCCACCACCACCTGGTGCGCACCGCCCAGGACCAGTGCGAACGACTGACCGTGCTGGTGTGCGCGGCCTCCGTCGAATCGGTGCCGCTCGCCGACCGGGTCGCCTGGATGCGCGAGGCCCACCCCGGCGCCCACGTCGTCGGCGCGGTCGACGACATCCCGGTCGACCTGCACGATCCGGCGATCTGGGACGCGCACATGGCGATCTTCCGCGCCGCCGTGCCCGGCCGGGTCGACGCCGTCTTCACCTCGGAGGCGTACGGGACGGAACTCGCGCGCCGCTTCGGCGCCCAGGAGGTCTGCGTGGACCCGGACCGCTCCCTCTTCCCGGTGTCGGGTACGGCCGTCCGCGCGGACCCCGCCGCCTGCTGGGAGTTCCTGGGCCCCGCCGTACGGGCCGCCCTGACCCGGCGCGTGGTCGTCCTCGGCGCCGAGTCCACGGGCACGACCACGCTCTCGCGCGACCTCGCGGCCCACTACCGCCGCCGCGGCGGGGTCTGGGCCAAGACGGGCTGGGTCGCCGAGTACGGGCGCCGGTACAGCGAGGAGAAGCTGGCGGCGGCGCGGTCGACCGACCCGGCGGCCTCCTGGTCCGAGGTGTCCTTCGCCTCGGAGGAGTTCCCGGTGATCGCGCGCCGCCAGGACGCCGAGGAGGAACAGGCCGCCCGACTCGGCTCACCGGTGCTCTTCTGCGACACGGACTCCTTCGCCACCGGCATCTGGCACGAGCGGTACATGGGCGGCCGCAACGAGGAGGTCGAGGAGATCGCCTCCCGCACCCGCCGTGACCTGTACCTGCTGACCGACGACGTCGGCGTGCCCTTCGAGGACGACGGGCTGCGCGACGGACCGCAGCTCAGACCGTGGATGACCGGACGCTTCCGGGAGGAACTCACCGACACGCGGAGGCGCTTCCTGCTCATGGGCGGGGACCGGGAGGCACGGCTGACGGCGGCCGTGGCCGCCGTCGACGGACTGCTCGCCGAGGGATGGCACTTCACGGACCCGCTGCCCGAGAACGTACGGGTGGAGAACGGATGACCACCGGATACGACCCCCACGCCTTCGAACCGTTCGCGGTGACCGTCGACCTCGCCGTCTTCACCGTCCGCGCCGGCGACCTGCACGTGCTGCTGATCCGGCGCGGACAGGAGCCGTACGCGGGCGCCTGGGCCCTGCCCGGCGGTTTCATCCTGCCCCGCGAGTCCGCCGAGAGCGCCGCACGCCGCGAACTCGCCGAGGAGACCGGCCTGTCCGACGCCGTGGTCGCCGCCCTGCACCTGGAACAACTGAGGACCTACAGCGAACCCGACCGCGATCCCCGCATGCGGGTGGTCTCGGTCGCCTTCACCGCGCTGGTCCCGGACATGCCGGAGCCGGCCGCGGAAGGCGGCGGCGATGCCGACCGGGCCCGCTGGGTGCCCGTGGGCGAGGCCGCCGGACTGTCCTTCGACCACGCGGTCATCCTCGACGACGCGCGCGAGCGGATCGGTTCGAAGCTGGAGTACAGCTGCCTGGCCACCGCCTTCTGCCCGCCCGAGTTCACCCTCGGCGAGCTCCAGGCCGTCTACGAGACCGTCTGGGACACCGCCCTGGACCGCCCCAACTTCCGCCGCAAGGTCCTCGCCACCCCCGGCTTCGTCGAGGCCGTGGCGGGAGCCGCCCGACTGACCGGCGGGCGCGGCAAACCGGCCGCGCTCTACCGCTCCGGGCCCGCGACGGCCCTGCACCCGCCCCTGCTCCGCCCCTCGGAAGGACACGCACGATGACCGTGACGACGAAGAAGCGCGCGGCGACCGGGGCCCTGCTCGGCCTCGCCCTGGGCGACGCCCTCGGCTTCCCGACGGAGTTCAACGACGTCCCGTCGATCCTCTCCAAGACCGGACCCTGGCGGCAGATGTCCCTGCCCCGCCCGGCGATCGTCACCGACGACACCCAGATGACGCTCGCCCTGGCCCGAGGCATGCGCACCGCGGGGGAGCGGGGCCGGATAGGACCGCTGCGGCTGACCCGACCCGTCCGGGAGGAGTTCGTCGAGTGGTACCACTCGCCGGAGAACAACCGGGCCCCGGGCAACACCTGCCTGCGCGCCTGCCGGCTCCTCGACCAGCCCGAGCGGGACTGGCGCGACGCCAGCCAGATCGGCTCCAAGGGCTGCGGCGCGAACATGCGGGTGGCCCCCGTGGGCCTGGTGCCCGGCTGGACCGAGGAGGAGCGGGCCGGCGCGGCCCAGCTCCAGTCCGCCCTGACGCACGGCCACCCGACGGCCCTCGCCGCCTCCGACCTGACGGCCAGGGCCGTGTACCTGCTCGCACGGGGCACCGAGGTCACGGGCCTGGTCGGGCAGTTGCGCTCGTACGCCCTGGAGAACCGCACCCGCTACCACGAGCACTGGCTGGGCGACCTGTGGATGCGCAGCACCTCCGACGCCACGGAGCGGTCCTTCATCGCCCGGGGCTGGGACGAATGCCTGGGCGTCCTGGACCGGCTCGCGGACGCCCTGAGGTCGCCCTCCCCGGAAACCGACCCCTGCCTGACCACGGGCGACGGCTGGATCGCGGAGGAGGCCTTCGCCACGGCCCTGCACTGCTTCCTGCTCTTCCCCGAGGAGCCGCTGACCGCCCTGCGCCGGGCCGCCTGCACCAAGGGCGACTCCGACTCCATCGCCTGCCTGGCCGGCGCCTTCGCCGGCGCCCACCTCGGCGCGGACGTCTGGCCCCGGGACTGGGAGGGCCGCATCGAGTACCGCGACGAGCTCCTGGCCCTCGGAGCCCTCTGGGACGCCTGACCCCTGTGACCCGAGCCGGCCTCAGGGGGTCACGGCCGCCGAGAGCCGGCGGGCACGGGTCAGGAAGTCCTCCACACGGGCGTGGTCCGGCTCCGCCGGCAGGGGACTGCCGGCGAGGGCCGCCTCCGCCTCCCCGGTGAGGCGGGACATCCAGGCGTCCACCTCCGCCCAGCCCAGCTCACCGCGCCGCACCGCCAGCAGGCGCTCCCGGTCGGCGCCGGCGTCGATCTCCAGGCGGCCCGTGCGCAGCAGGTCGCGACAGGACCCGAGCAGGCGCAGCAGGTGCATGGCGTGCTTCCAGCGCGGCGCGCCGTGGTTGCGCACGTCCGCGAGGAGCCTGCCGTGCTGGCCGGCCGCGTAGCCGGTGAACGTGAGGTGGGCCCGGCGGGAGAGGAAGGCCCCGCGCAGGGAGAGGAGTTCCTCGCCGACCGGGGTGATCCGCTCCACCAGCGGGGAGTGCAGGCACTCCAGGATGTTCGGGTTGGCCCGCAGCGCCAGTTCGCAGAAGCGTTCCAGCTCCCAGGAGAACTCCTCGTCCCGCGGCCCGTCCACGTGCGTGGGGGGCTTCTCGAAGCGCCAGAACAGCGGCGTGGGGGCGAGGTAGACACCGCGCACGTCGGTGTCGCTCGCCTCCGTCGCCAGCCCGAACGCGCGGGAGCCCATCACGCAGGAGTAGACGGTGTGGTCCCGGACGAGGGTGAGGTCGTTCATCCCGGGAGGGTAGGCGGACGCCCCCGCGCTACGCGAGGGAGATTTCACCGCCCGGGGACACGACGATCTTCTTCTCGGCGAGACCGGTGGCGGCCGGCCCCTTGGCCACCGCGCCGTCCGTGATCTCGAACTTGCTGCCGTGGCAGGGGCAGTCGATGCTGCCGTTCTCGACCTTGTTCACCAGGCACCCCTGGTGGGGGCAGACGGCGGTGAAGCAGCGGAACGACCCGGCCGTCGGCTGGGTCACCACGAGTTTCTGCTCCTTGAGCACGGTGCCGCCGCCGACCGGTACGGCCGAGGACTTCACCAGCGCGGCGCCCCCGGCCGAGGACCCGGCGGGAGAGGACCCGGCGTCCCGTGGGGTCGACCCGGTACCCGCCTCGCTCGCGGGCTTCTCGGAGGACGAGCCGCACGCCGCGAGGGCACCGCCCGTCAGGGCCACCGCCCCTGCCGCCAGTACGGTGCGCCGGGCGGTCCGTGTGGGGTCGCTCATGACTGTCTCCTCGCTGTGTGGCCAGGCTGGGCGAGCAGCATCCTGGTCTGCGGCGGGCCTCAGGAGAAGTCCGCCGCGCCAGGCTCTTCGCTGCCGTGCGGCGCGCGTCGGTCGCCCGACTGCCACGGTTCCCATGTGGCAGGAGTGCCGGGTGTGCGCACCACCTCCCACACGCGTACCACCGCACCCCGGTTCAACGGGCCGTGGACGTGGGGGTAGAGGCCGCCGGATTCACCCTCCCGGCGGACCTCGGAGGTCAACGCCCCCTCGTCCAGCTCCACGGTCAGCAGGGTGCCGGGGGTGTCCCGGTAGTACGCCTCGGTGATCGCGAGAGCCGTCGCGCGGTCCGCCGAACAGTGCACGAAACCCTCGGAATCGAGCGAGGCGGGGGCGTACGGGAGCTCGGGCGCGGCCGTCCAGTCGGTGAGCGCGACGATGTGGAAGATCATGCCGATCGTTCTACCCCAGGCGCTCCGGGGCGGTTCGGGGGACCGTGCGCCAAGTGGCGTCATGGGGTGAACCGGGTGAGATTGTCCCTATCTCGACGCCGGAGGCGCCGTACGCGCGCGGACCGGTCCCTCTCCGAAAGGCATGACGATGGCGGGTAACGACCTCGGCTCTCTCCTGGGCTCGCTTCTCGGCGGCAGCGGCAGCGGCGGCGGCAGTGGCGGCCAGGCGGGTGGCGGTGGCGGCGGCAACATCCTCGGCGCCCTGCTCGGCGCGCTCACCGGCGGTGGCGGTGGCGGTGGCGCCCAGGCGGCCGGAGGCGGCGGCAACCCGCTCGGCGGGCTGATGGACATGCTGTCCAAGTCCGGCCTCGTCGACCAGGCCCAGTCGTGGGTCGGCACCGGCGAGAACAAGGCCGTCACCGGCGCGCAGATCGCCGAGGCCCTGCCGAACGAGACCCTGCAGAAGGTGGCCGAGCAGACGGGCGTCAGCCCCGAGCACGCCGCCGACCAGATCGCGCAGTCCCTGCCCCGGGCCGTGGACAAGCTGACCCCCGACGGATCGCTGCCCTCGGGATCGCTGGAGGACATCATCAGGCAGCAGAAGCTCTAAGCCCTGTCGTCAAAGTCTCGCCTGGCCCGCGGCGCCCGGTACCGCACCTCGCCGCGTTGTCGGGGCACCCGAGTACGTCCGGTACACGGGCGCCGCTGCGCCTCGCGACGCACGGCACCGGACACCGCGGGCCCTACCGGCGCCACTTTGACGACAGGACCCGGGCCCCGCCGCGAGGGCCCGTCGGTCGTCCCACGGGTCGGCCACCGGGCCCTCGCGCCGCGCGCGCCGGCTACCCTGAGTCAGGCCCGCCGTCACGCGATCATCCTGGAGCAGCTCGTGAGAACCGCCGTCGTCATCGGAACCGGACTGATCGGCACCTCCGCGGCGCTCGCCCTGACCGCCCGCGGCATCACCGTGCACCTCGTCGACCACGACCCGGCGCAGGCGCGCACGGCCGCCGCCCTGGGCGCCGGCACGGACGAGGCACCGGAACACAAGGTGGACCTGGCGATCGTGGCCGTCCCGCCCGCCCACGTCGCGACGGCGCTGGCCGACGCGATCGGCCGCGACCTGGCCCGCGCCTACGTGGACGTGGCCAGCGTCAAGGGCGGCCCGCGACGGGAACTCACGGCGATGGGCGTGGACGCGGGCACCTACATCGGAACGCACCCGATGGCCGGCAAGGAGCGGTCCGGGCCGCTCGCGGCGACGGCCGACCTGTTCGAGGGTCGCCCGTGGGTGCTGACACCGACCCGGGACACCGACCACGAGGTGCTGAACCTCGCGCTGGAACTGGTGGCGCTGTGCCGGGCCGTCCCGGTGGTGATGGACGCGGACGCCCACGACCGCGCGGTGGCCCTGGTCTCGCACACCCCCCAACTGGTGTCGAGCATGGTGGCGGCCCGACTGGAGGAGGCCGACGAGACGGCCGTGCGACTGTGCGGGCAGGGCATCCGGGACGTGACGCGGATCGCGGCTTCGGACCCGCGGATGTGGGTGGAGATCCTCTCCGCGAACCCGGGCCCGGTCGCCGACGTCCTGGCCGGGATCGCCGCCGACCTGGAGGAGACGGTGGAGGCCCTGCGCGGCCTCCAGTCGGCCGACGAGGCCAAGCGCCGGGGCGGGGCCGCCGGCATCGAGGACGTGCTCAGGCGGGGCAACGCGGGCCGGGTCCGGGTCCCGGGCAAGCACGGCGCGGCGCCGATGGCGTACGAGACGGTCGGGGTGTTCATCAGCGACAAGCCGGGCGAACTGGCACGGATCTTCGCCGACGCCGGCCGGGCCGGCGTGAACATCGAGGACGTGCGGATCGAGCACGCGACGGGACAGCAGGCCGGTCTCGTACAGCTGATGGTGGAACCCCGCGCGGTGGCGCCCCTGGAGGCCGAACTGCGCGAGCGCGGCTGGGCGCTGCGCCAGCAGTAACCCCCGGGGTCGCGGCCGGGTACCGCCCCGGTAGCCGGCCGCGCTCCCGTATTCCCGCCGGTCACCGCCCCTGCCGGGCGTCGACGCGGGCCCGTCCCTCCCGGGCGGGACGGGGAGCGGCCAGGGCCCGGTAACCTGGGGAGGGGCGCTATTGGCGCGCCCGGACACGTACGCGCAACCAGGAAGGTGCCCGCACCGTGGAATCCGCAGCTCCGTCCGCCGTGATCGTCGCCATCGACGGTCCCTCCGGCACGGGCAAGTCCAGCACCTCCAAGGCCGTGGCCGCCAAGCTCGGGCTGCGCTACCTGGACACCGGTGCCCAGTACCGGGCCATCACCTGGTGGATGATCACCAACGGCGTCGACATCGACGACCCGCAGGCCATCGCCCTCGCCGCGGACAAGCCCGCCATCGTGTCCGGCACCGACCCGTCCGCGCCCACCATCACCGTCGACGGACTGGACGCCTCCGGCCCCATCCGCACCCGGGACGTCACCTCCAAGGTCAGCGCCGTCAGCGCCGTCCCCGAGGTGCGCGCCCTGATCACCCGACTCCAGCGCTCGATCGCGGCCGACGCCGCCGAGAGCGCCGAGGGCATCGTCGTGGAAGGCCGCGACATCGGCACCACGGTCCTGCCCGACGCCGACCTCAAGGTCTTCCTGACCGCCTCGGCCGAGGCCCGCGCCGCCCGCCGCAGCGGCGAGCTGCGCGGCAAGGAGGCCGCGGACCTCGCGGCCACCAGGGAAGCCCTGATCAAGCGGGACGCGGCCGACTCCGGCCGGAAGACCTCCCCGCTGGCCAAGGCCGACGACGCGGTCGAGGTGGACACCACCGAACTCACGCTCGACCAGGTCATCGAATGCGTGGTGACGCTGGTCGCGGAGCGGCAGAGCGCGGCCGAGGACACCGGGGAGCGGGCGGGTCGCCAGTGAGCGCAGCGCCCTCCCTCAAGGGTGCGGCGGTCGGCCGGAGGATCGGCATCGGGCTGATGTACGGGCTGTGGAAGCCGCGCGTACTGGGAGCCTGGAAGGTGCCCGCGAAGGGCCCCGTCATCCTCGCCGTGAACCACTCCCACAACATAGACGGCCCCATGGTGATGGGGACCGCGCCGAGACCGCTGCACTTCCTGATCAAGAAGGAAGCGTACGTGGGTCCCCTCGGCCCGTTCCTCGACGGCATCGGGCAGGTGAAGGTCGACCGCGCCGGCGCCGACCGCACCGCCATCGGCCGCGCCCTCGGCGTGCTCGACAACGGCGGCGCCCTGGGGATCTTCCCCGAGGGCACCCGGGGCGAGGGCGACTTCGCCTCGCTCCGCGCCGGCCTCGCCTACTTCGCGGTGCGCAGCGGCGCCCCCGTCGTACCCGTCGCCGTGCTCGGCAGCACCGAGAGCCGCGGCCGACTCGTGAAGGGCCTGCCGGCCCTCAAGAGCCGGGTCGACGTGGTCTTCGGCTCCGCCTTCGACGCCGGGGACGGCACGGGCCGTCGCACACGCACCGCCTTGGACGAGGCCACCGTACGCATCCAGGACCGGCTGACCGCCCACCTGGCCGACGCCAAGCGCCTCACCGGGCGCTGAGTGAGACTTGACCCAGTAGTGGAACCGCGCCGCGCGGGCACCACCGATCACCACGAACGACGAGGAACGGACTTCATGAACGACCAGCACGACCACGGAGCACTTGGCGACGCCGAGTACGCGGAGTTCATGGAGCTCGCCGCGGAAGAGGGCTTCGACGTCGAGGACGTCGAAGGCGCCCTGCAGGAGGCGGGCCACGGCCCGCTGCCCGTCCTCGCCGTCGTCGGCCGGCCGAACGTCGGCAAGTCGACCCTGGTGAACCGCATCATCGGCCGCCGCGAGGCCGTTGTCGAAGACAAGCCCGGCGTCACCCGCGACCGCGTCACCTACGAGGCCGAATGGGCCGGCCGCCGCTTCAAGGTCGTCGACACCGGCGGCTGGGAGCAGGACGTCCTCGGTATCGACGCCGCCGTCGCCGCCCAGGCCGAGTACGCCATCGAGAGCGCCGACGCGGTCGTCTTCGTCGTGGACGCCAAGGTCGGCGCCACCGACACCGACGAGGCCGTCGTCAGGCTGCTGCGCCGGGCCGGCAAGCCCGTCGTGCTCTGCGCCAACAAGGTCGATGGCCTGAGCGGCGAGTCCGACGCGGCGTCCCTGTGGTCGCTGGGCCTCGGCCTGCCGCACCCGGTCTCCTCCCTGCACGGCCGCGGCACGGGCGACATGCTCGACGCGGTACTGGAGGCCCTCCCCGAGGCCCCCGCGCAGACCTTCGGCACCCCCATCGGCGGCCCCCGCCGCATCGCGCTGATCGGCCGCCCCAACGTCGGCAAGTCCTCGCTCCTGAACAAGGTCGCGAAGGAGGACCGCGTCGTCGTCAACGAACTGGCCGGCACCACCCGCGACCCGGTCGACGAGCTGATCCAACTCGGCGGGGTCACCTGGAAGTTCGTGGACACCGCGGGCATCCGCAAGAAGGTCCACCTCCAGCAGGGCGCCGACTACTACGCCTCGCTGCGCACGGCCGCCGCCGTGGAGAAGGCGGAGGTCGCGGTCATCCTGATCGACTCGACCGAGACCATCAGCGTCCAGGACCAGCGCATCATCACCATGGCCGTCGAGGCGGGCCGCGCGGTCGTCATCGCGTACAACAAGTGGGACGAGCTCGACGAGGAGCGCCGCTACTACCTCGAGCGCGAGATCGAGACCGAGATGCAGCAGGTCGCCTGGGCGCCCCGCGTCAACGTCTCGGCGCTCACCGGCCGCCACATGGAGAAGCTGGTCCCGGCGATCGAGACCGCGCTGGCGGGCTGGGAGACGCGCGTCCCCACCGGTCGGCTGAACGCGTTCCTCGGCGAGGTCGTCGCCGCCCACCCGCACCCGATCCGCGGCGGCAAGCAGCCCCGCATCCTGTTCGGGACCCAGGCGGGAAGCAAGCCGCCGCGCTTCGTCCTCTTCGCCTCCGGCTTCCTGGAGCACGGCTACCGCCGTTTCATCGAGCGCCGGTTGCGCGAGGAGTTCGGTTTCGAGGGCACCCCGATCCACCTTTCGGTGCGGGTGCGCGAGAAGCGCGGCGCGCAGTACAAGAAGAAGAAGTAAGGCGTACGCGCCGACGTGCCGCCGGGGTCAGTAGCCCCGGCGCGGAGCGGGCGGCAGGGCCGCCGGGACGTGTTGCATCCCGGTCTGGTGCTGTCGCCCGTTGGCGTATCCCTGTCCCTGTCCCTGACCGGAGCCGGCGGAGTGGGCGTACGAGGGCAGCGGGGCCGGGACGTAAGGGGCGGGCTGCCAGGCCTCCACCGGCTGCCAGGAGGGCGTGCTCCAGGCCGCCGCGTACGAACCGCCCCCCGCCCCGGCCCCGCCGTGGCCGCCCCCGTAGGAGAAGGCCGTGAAACCGAGGTCCTCCTCGCCCGTACGGTCACCCGGCAGGGTCCGGAAGGCGCGCAGGTACTCCGAGTACAACGTGTCGTAGATCGGGGTGTGCGAGGCGACCGGGGCGATGTCCCGATCCCGGGACGGGCGCATCGGGGGGACGGTGCTCGGATGGGACGGGGCGCGGGAGACGTCGTGTGAATGCACGTATCAGCCAACGAACCCGGGGCCCTGCGGATGCGGGGTGAACGGGGAGAAAACGCAGATCGCCGGGGGTGCGCGGGACGGACCGCGCACCCCCGGCGCATGCGGTCCGGCCCCTTCGGCGGGGGCGGGCGACCGTTTCGGCGGGGTGTGAGGGACGAGCGGGAAGGGCGAGGGGATCAGGCGCCCGGGGTACCGGCCAGGGGCATCGAGGCGGCGACCAGCTGCCCGTTGGCGGCGGCCTTGTCGAGGGCGTCGCGGAGCAGGTCCTCGCGGGGCTGCTGGCCGATGGAACCGACCGGAGCCGCGTAGATGAGCACGCGCTGGGTCTTGTTGACGGCGGCTCGCCAGCCGTCGGTCACGGACAGCGCCTGGTGCGCCTGCCACCAGTGGATCGGGCTGCCGCCGGCCGGACCGGGCTGGAGGACGGCGTGCAGCTGTCCCGCGGCGAGGAGGACCGACCAGCCGGCCAGCGGCGAGGGGAGCTGCTTGGTGTCGGTGACCGGGATGAAGCCCTGCTCGATGAGGAGCGGCAGGAAGTCGTCGCCGGGGCCGGTGGTGCCGGGACGGGCGATCGGGGCGGTGGGCTCGACGACCAGCGCGGGGTGCAGCTCGTTGTCGATCAGGACCAGGCCGCTGGTGATGCCGAGGACGGCCTGACCGCCGGGCACGGACTGGGGGGCGCCGTCGGGGGCGACCGGGGAGGGGGCGGGTGCCGGACTGTCGCCGGTGATGCTGGCGACGGCGCCCTGGAGCTGGGCCTCGGGTACGGAGACCACCTGGGAGGGGATGCAGGTGGCGTGGGCGAAGGCGAGGACGGCGGTCTCCTCGCCGACGAACAGCACGGTGCTGGTGCGGTCGCTCTCGGGGTTGCCGGGGGTGCGGCAGGAAGTGCAGTCGTAACTGCCCGGCGCGTCGTCGCCGACGAGCAGCCTGTCGGCTTCTTCGTCACCGATCTCGGCACGTACCTCATCACTGACGTCGAGCATGCGCGGCACGGGGTGACTCCTCGGACTAGGCGAGCGGGGGCCGGGGGGTCCCGGCTCGCCGGGCACAACGCAGCAGCGGCGGGCTGGGTCACGCCGTTTGAGGGAACGGAATCGAACCGGCCACCCGGGAGGGTGAACGGCTCGACCGGGGCTTTGTTTTCGTGCCAACTCTTTTCTGTTTGTGCTCAGTTGTCGGTCGCTGTCGGCTGGTTCGCGGGCCACCGGGGGCGGCCGTCCGGGTGGGCGCGGGGGCGGTCGCGTGGCGGTCCGTGAGGTCGCGGGCGGCCCGCGTAGCGTGACCCGATGCCCAACCTCCGGATCCGGTGGGTCGCCTCCGCGACCGCGGTCGTCGCCGCGCTGGTGTTCGTCCCCCCGTCCCGCGCCGCCGCGGCTCCCCCGCCCCCCGCCCCCGGCCCCGCGGGCGCGGCGCATCCCGGTTCCCCCGGGGTGCTGGGGAACGGTCCGGGGGACTGCGGGCCGGGTGGCGAGTGGCCCTGGGACTGCGTGGCCGACTGCGAGAGCAGCGGGCGTTGGGCGGTCAACACGGGCAACGGGTTCTACGGCGGGCTCCAGTTCCGGCAGCCGACCTGGGAGGAGCACGGGGGGCTGCTCTTCGCGCCGAGGGCGGACCTGGCGACCAGGGAACAGCAGATCCGGGTCGCCGAGGGCGTGCTCGGCACCCAGGGGTGGGAGGCCTGGCCGGTGTGCTCGAAGCGGTACGGGCTGACCGGGCGCACGCACGTGGTGCGGGCGGGGGAGTCGCTGTACTCGATCGCGCGCGAGCACCGGGTGCGCGGCGGTTGGCAGGCGCTGTACGAGGCGAACCGGGCCCTGATCGGTCCGAACACGCAGGCGCTGGTGGTCGGCACCCGGCTGATCCTCCCGGCCCCGCGACCGGCGCACACGGCGCCGCTCCCCGCGCGGTCCGGCCCCGCCGGCAAGCCGCCGACCCCGTCCGCCGGGGCGGCTCCCGCGGTCGGCGCGCCCGCGCCGGGCGGGGCCCCGGGGTCGTCGCCCCGCCCCCGCTGACCGGCCCCGGGGCCCGGCCCGGCCGGTTCCGGGGCATTTCTTGCGGGCGGTCCGGAACGCGCCGACCCTGGAGACATGAGCGGACACGGACACTCCCGCCGCGTCGCCTGGGCGGCGGCAGCGGCGCTCCTGCTGGTACCCGCCACCGCCTGCACCGCCGGGGCGACCGAGAACGGCGTCGCGAGCGCCTCGTCGGCCCTCGCACCCGCGACGGCGATCCGGGCGGACGGCCCGGCGGACCCTGCGGCGGCCGAGGCGCGGATCGAGAAGAACTGGGCCGCGTTCTTCGACCCCTCGGTCTCCGCCGACCGGAAGGCCGAGGTCCTGCAGAACGGCGACCTGCTCAAGCCCCTGCTGGCCGCCGTCTCGGTTCATCCCCAGGCCGCCGCCGTGTCCTCAGAGGTCACCGGGGTCACCTTCACCTCGCCCACCGAGGCCGAGGTCACCTACGACCTGCTCGTGAGCGGATTCCCGGTGCTGTCCGACACCAAGGGGGGCGCCGTCCTGGAGGACGGCGTCTGGAAGGTCTCCCTCACCTCGCTCTGCGCCCTGGTGAAACTGGGTGGCGACCTCGCCGTCCCGGGCTGCTGACGCCCCGGCCCGGCCGGCCCCGCACCACCGCGCGCGGCGCCCGCGTCCCGCGCCGGCAGACTTCCGATCATGCTGGAGACCTCCGCCCGACTGCTGCGCCTGTTGTCCCTGTTGCAGGCCCACCGCGAATGGACCGGCCCCGATCTCGCCGACCGGCTCGGGGTCACCCCGCGCACCGTGCGACGGGACGTGGACCGGTTGCGCGAGCTCGGCTACCCGGTGAACGCCAGCCCCGGTACCGGGGGCGGGTACCAGCTGGGCGCGGGGGCGGAACTGCCGCCGCTGCTGCTCGACGACGACGAGGCCGTGGCCGTCGCCGTGGGGCTGCGGACGGCCGCCGGCAACGGGGTCGAGGGGATCGGCGAGGCCTCGGTACGGGCCCTCGCCAAGCTGGAGCAGGTCCTGCCGTCACGGCTGCGCCGACGGATCTCCGCGCTGAACGAGTTCACCGTGCCGATGCTGAGGGGGCCGCAGCGGTCCACCGTCGACCCGGCCGTGCTGACCGAGCTCGCGACCGTGTGCCGGGACGGCGAGCGACTGCGCTTCGGCTACCGGGATCACGAGGGCAACGTCACCCGCCGCACGGTGGAGCCCCACCGACTGGTGTGCACCGAGCGACGCTGGTACCTCGTCGCCTGGGACGTCGACCGAGAGGACTGGCGCACCTTCCGGGCCGACCGGATCGAGCCCGCGCCCCCGCACGGTCCGCGTTTCCCGCCGCGCCCGGCGCCCGCCGAGGACCTGGCCGCGTACGTCTCCGAAGGCGTGTCCGGACGGGCCTACGCGGCCCGGGCGCTGGTACGGCTCGCCGTCTCCGCCGAGGAGGCCGCCACGATCGTCGGGCCGAGCGACGGCACCCTGGAACCGGTGGACGGACAGAGCTGTCTGCTGCGCACCGGGGCGGTGAATCTGGACGTACTTGTGATTCACATCATGATGCTCGGGTGTGAGTTCGAAGTCGTCGAACCGGTGGAGCTTACCGGGAGGATCCGGGCCCTGCGTGACCTTCTCGACCGATCGGTGAAGAACCCGCAAGGAAGCTGACGGGGGTTCAGTCCCACTCCTTCGGCGACTCCCCGGCAATCCTCCGGCGGGGAAATCGGTGGCCCTGGAACGGAATGGGAAACAGCCTTCCCGGCGGGCGTGTCGCGGGTCGAAAAAGAAAGGCCCCGGGCCTCTTGTCGGCCACTTCCGGGTAAGTGGGCCCGGGCAAAGGACTGTCGACAATCCGTGACACAAGCGTGACCCGGTACGGAGGAACCTCAGGGCGCGATGCTGACGGACCGGGCAGGTGAACGACAACGGCGGGCCGGTTCGATGAACCGGCCCCCCCTGCCGGGGCCCTGTTGCGCAGAAGACAGTTTTCCCCGTCCACCTTTTCCAGGGTACCGTCCCTCGGCCCGACGATCGTGGCGGCCTCCTCGGGGGAGACGGGGAGCCGTACCAGCGCCCGGGCCGCGTAGGCCGGCCTGGGCGTCGGGCCGTGGCCCGTCCCGGCGTTGGCGGCGGGCTGCCCGGCGGCCTGCGCCTGCGGGTTGGCCGGAGCGGCGGCCGGGACGGGTGCCGTGGCCTCCGCGTTCCGCCGCAGCTGCCACTTGCCGCCCGCGGAGAGCAGCGGGGTGAGCGCGGCGGCGACCGGCTCGGACACCCGGCCCTCCTCCAGCCGGCGGCGCAGCAGCTCGCGCAGCTCGAAGACGTAGGCCTCGGCCCGGGCGACCAGCGGCTCGAACCAGGGCAGAGCCAGCAGGATCAGCAGGCCGGCGGTCCAGCCCAGCAGTACGTCGCTCACCCAGTGGGTGCCGAGGTACACGGTGGTGGCGCCGACGCTCAGCGAGACGACCGCGGACACCACCGACAGCACCCGCCGGGTGACCACGGTGGAAGCCAGGTAGGCCAGGATTCCCCAGGTCACGACGGCGTTGGCGGTGTGGCCGGAAGGAAATATATCGCCGCCGGCGAAGAGCTCGGCGGAGCCGATCTCGGTCGCGTAGTGCGGGCCGAGCCGGCCGAGGCCGATCTTCACGGCGCCGACGGTGACGTTCAGCAGGAGCAGCGCCACGCCGAGGGTGATCAGCGGGCGGAGGGTGTGCTGCCGCCACGAGCGCCACCCGAGCCAGGCCGCGACCATGACGGCGGTGGGTCCGCGCTGACCGAGCACGACGAGGTAGTCGAGGAAGGCGTGCAGCTGCGGCCACTGCTCGTAGGGCCGGAAGAACATGATCTGCCAGTCCAACCGGACGAGCCAGGACGTGGTCAACACGGCGACCACGATCGCGAGATAGAACGCGAGCGTGGAACCGAGGAGCACGACGCGGTGCCGGCTCATCCGCGGAGTTTGCAGATGAGCCGGTCGCTCTGGTTCCCGGTCGAGCCGGGCGAAGACCCGCTCGAGACGGGTCAGCATATGGTCGGTACGCACTCAATCGACGTTACCGCGCGTCGAAGCTCGGCCCGGTCGAATCGCCGGCTTTGTGATGACCATGTGATGTGGACTTGGTCTCACGCGGTACTTAATTCCCGTTATTCCACTGCCGATTGAAACGCCCGCAGGGCGATTATCGACCTGCTTACCGACGGTTTATCACCGCAGGTCAATTACTTTACTCAAGCATGGATCGGAATGATCCCTTCCGTGACCGCGGCCCCGGCCGGGCTCACGGAGGCCCCGATCCGTTGAGCCAGAACGCCCCGTACACCGCGGAGACCGAGGCCACCGAGACCAGCACCGCCGCCGCCCGCCCGGTCCGCAGGCGGGCCAGCGCCGCGGCCACCGGCAGCATCAGCGGGAAGGCGGGCAGCAGCAGCCGGGGCTTGGACCCGAAGTACCCGGACGCGCACAGTGCCAGCGCCACCACGATCCCGCAGTAGACGAGCAGGGCCGCGGGCTGGCGCTGTCGTACGCACAGCCGGTACAGCCACAACACCAGCGCCACCCCCGCGATCAGCCCGATCCCCGCCGGGAACGCCGGGGAGGCCAGCCGGGCCCCGATGAACCGGGCGAAGGCCCAGCCCCCGTCGAAGCCGTTGCCCCAGCCGCCCTGCACGTCGAGGTAGCCCAGCAGGCCCTCGCCGGTGCGCGCCCCGACCCACAGCACGTACGCCGCCGCGCCGAGCGGGGCCAGCAGGGCCCCCGCCGCCATCCGCCACGACCGCTCCCCGCGCCGCAGGGCCAGTACCGCCGCCACCCACACCGCCGCGACCACGGCGGCGCTGACCGGCCGGGTCAGCCCGGCCGCCGCCGCGAGCAGGCCCGCCGTGATCCAGCGGCCACGCAGGACCCCGTACAGGGACCAGGCCGCGAGGGCGGTGAACAGCGACTCGCTGTACGCCATGGACTGCACGATCGCGACCGGCAGCGCCGCCCAGGCGGCGACGGCCAGGACCCCGACCCGGCGGCCGTACAGCGAGTCGGCGACCGCGAAGATCCCCCAGGCCGCCGCGAGCCCCGCGACCGCGGAGACCACCAGGCCGGCCGAGCCGTACGAGAAGCCGGTCACCGCCGCCACCAGGCGCTCCAGCCAGGGCAGCAGGGGGAAGAACGCCAGGTTGGAGTGGACGTCGCCGTTCGGCAGGAGCACCTCGTACCCGTAACCCTCGGCGGCGATCCGGGCGTACCAGAGGGAGTCCCAGCGCGCCGACAGCAGTGTGTGCGGGCTGCTGTCGACCGCCGCCCCCCACAGTGCGAGCACGCTCAGCCCGAGCAGCCTGACCGCCGCGAACGCGGCCAGGGCGGGCGCGGCCCGACGAAATCCAAGATCCTTCACGGGCATGATTATCGACGCCGGCCCGCCGGGCGCCGGACCAGAACCACGGGCCGTGACCAGGCGTGTACACGAGGGAAGGGAGAGGGGCCGCGGCGAGTGGCACACACCACACGTCGGCCGCCGTCGGGATGAGAGCTTGACCACGTATGGGTCAAACGAACTCGCGTACGCTGACCGTTCACTCGCTTGTCGATGCCGGACCCCGCAGGACGCCGCACCCCCACCCCACCCCGTGGCTCCACACGACGCTGGTCCGCCGAGTGCGAGGGATCACCTGGGAGGTACATGCATGTCGGGGACGAACGTGACCGACCACCGGAACCCTTCCCCCTGGCAGCGAATCAGCGCCGCCTCCGGCGGGGCGAATCGTTGGGTCGTCCTCGCCGTCCTCTGCGTCAGCCTCGTGCTCGTCGCGCTCGACGCGACGATCCTGCACGTCGCCGTTCCCGCCGTCACCGAGGACCTGCGCCCCGGCTCGATCGAGCTCCTCTGGATCGTCGACGCCTACCCGCTGGTCTGCGCCGCGCTGCTGATCCTCTTCGGCACCCTCGGGGACCGGGTCGGCCGCCGTCGGATCCTGCTCCTCGGTTACGGGCTCTTCGGCATCGCCTCCGCCATCGCCGCCCTCGCCGACAACGCCCAGGTCCTCATCGCCGCCCGCGCCCTGCTCGGCATCGGCGGGGCGATGATCATGCCGGCGACCCTGTCGATCCTGCGCCAGGTCTTCCCCGACCGGCGCGAGCGGGCCCTCGCCATCGGCATCTGGACCGCCGTCGCCGCCATCGGCGCGGCCAGCGGCCCCGTCCTCGGTGGCTTCCTCGTCCAGCACTACTGGTGGGGCTCCGTCTTCCTGATCAACATTCCGCTGATGGCACTGATCCTGCCGCTCGGGCGGTGGCTGCTTCCCGAGTCCAAGGGATCCACCGAGGGACCGTGGGACGTGCTCGGCGCGCTGATGGCCGCCGGCGGCGTGCTCGGGGCGGTCCTCGGGGTCAAGCGACTCGGCGCCGAACGGCAGCTCGTCGACCCCGAGGCGCTGGTCCCGCTGCTCCTCGGCGTGGCGCTGCTGATCATCTTCGTGCGCCGCCAGCGACGCCGCACCCACCCGCTGATCGACATGCGGCTGTTCTCCCGCGCGGCCTTCACCACCTCCGTCGGCTGCATCGTGCTCGCCATGCTGGCCCTGGTCGGCCTGGAGCTGATCGCCGTCCAGTACCTCCAGCTGGTGCTGCGCCTGAGCCCGCTGGAGACCGGCCTGCGGTTGCTGCCGCTGACCTTCGCCGCGATGGCCGCCGGCGCCACCGGCTCGTACACCCTGCAACGGGTCGGCCCGCGCACGATGGTCTCGCTGGGCTTCCTGCTCACCGCCTGCGCCGTGCTCCTGCTGACGCTCATGGGGCAGCAGGACCGGCCCGTCCTGCTCACCGTCGGGTTCATCCTGCTCGGCTTCGGCCTCCAGACCACGCTGTTCGCCGCCTACGAGTCGATGCTGAGCGAGGCCCCGGCGGCCACCGCCGGCGGCGCGGCCTCGATCGGCGAGACCTCGTACCAGCTCGGCGCGGGCATGGGCATCGCGCTGCTGGGCAGTGTCATGAACGCGGCCTACGCGCCGGGCCTCGCGCACGTTCCGGGGGTCTCGGCGGCCGAGTCCGCCGACGCCGCCAACTCGCTGGGCGAGGCCTACCAGATCGCGGCGCACCTCGGCGGTCCCGCCGGCGCCGCGCTGTACGCCGCCGCCCGGCACTCGTTCGTCCACGGCCTGCACGTGACGCTGGTGGTCAGCGCCGGGCTGCTGTTCGCCGGCGCGGTCATGGCGCTGAAGCTGCCGCGCACGATGGACTGCGCCGCCGACGCGGACGCCGGCGAACCGTTGCGGCTGCCCGCGCAGGCGACGACCGCGACCCCCGCAGGCGAGTCCGCCGCGCGGATCCCCGGTCAGGCGCACGCCGAGTGCGACCCGGCCGCCCGCTCGGCCTGACACCCGGCCCGACCGGCACCCCCGCAGGTGGGGGTGGACCGGGGGCGGGGTCGCGGACACACTGACACCGCCAGGTTTCCGTCCCTCAGGCCGCCGGGAGGCCACGTGTCCTTCGTACCCACCGATCCGCTCGGGATCGACGAGCTGCTCAGCCCCGAGGACCTCGCGGTCCGCGACACCGTCCGGGACTGGGCCGCCGACCGGGTGCTGCCGCACATCGCCGAGTGGTACGAGAACGGCGAGCTGCCCGGGATCCGGGAACTCGCCCGGGAACTCGGCTCGATCGGCGCGCTCGGGATGTCGCTGACCGGATACGGGTGCGCCGGCGCCTCCGCCGTGCAGTACGGCCTGGCCTGCCTGGAGCTGGAGGCCGCAGACTCCGGCATCCGCTCGCTGGTCTCCGTACAGGGCTCGTTGGCCATGTACGCGATCTGGAAGTACGGCTCCGAGGAGCAGAAGGAGCGCTGGCTGCCCGGCATGGCCGCCGGCGAGCTCATCGGCTGCTTCGGCCTGACCGAACCCGACGTCGGTTCGGACCCCGCCGCGATGCGCACGTACGCCAAGCGCGACGGCACCGACTGGGTGTTGACCGGCCGCAAGATGTGGATCACCAACGGGTCGGTGGCCGCCGTCGCCGTGGTGTGGGCGCAGACCGACGAGGGCATCCGCGGTTTCGCCGTGCCCACCGACAGTGCCGGGTTCTCCGCGCCCGAGATCAAGCACAAGTGGTCCCTGCGCGCCTCGGTGACCAGCGAGCTGGTGATGGACGACGTACGCCTGCCCGCGGACGCGGTGCTTCCGGGCGTCACCGGGCTCAAGGGGCCGCTGGGCTGTCTCAGCCACGCGCGGTACGGGATCGTCTGGGGCTCCATGGGCGCGGCGCGCGCCTCCTTCGAGTCCGCGCTCGACTACGCGAAGACCCGGGAGCAGTTCGGAAGGCCGATCGGCGGCTTCCAGCTCACCCAGGCCAAGCTCGCGGACATGGCACTGGAACTCCACAAGGGCATCCTGCTCGCCCACCACCTGGGGCGCCGCATGGACGCGGGAACCCTGCGGCCGGAGCAGATCAGTTTCGGCAAACTCAACAACGTCCGCGAGGCCATCGACATCTGCCGCACCGCGCGGACCATCCTCGGCGCGAACGGGATCTCCCTGGAATATCCCGTGATGCGGCACGCCACCAACCTCGAATCGGTCCTCACCTACGAGGGCACCGTCGAGATGCACCAATTGGTGCTGGGCAAGGCACTCACCGGGCTCGACGCCTTCCGGTGAGGGCCCGGCTCAGCTCTGGTTGAAGAAGTCGCGGGAGCGCCCACCGGGCTCGCCGCTGACGATCTGGGTGTCGGCCGGGGTCAGGAGGAAGACCCTGGTCGCCACCCGCTCGATCGATCCGCGCAGGCCGAAGGTCAGACCGGCCGCGAAGTCGACCACGCGCTTCGCGTCGCCCGGGTCCATCGACGACAGGTTCACGATGACCGGGACGCCCTCGCGGAACAGCTCGCCGATGCCGCGGGCGTCACGGAAGCCGTCGGGCGTCACCGTCGCGATCCGCCGACCCTGCTCGACCGCGGACTCCGAGGCCACCTTGACGCGCGGGTCGGTGACCCACTGGTCACCGGGGCCCGAGACGGACCCGCCCTGCTGGCGCTCCACCGCCTCCGCGTAGTCGTCGTCGTAGTACCGCTCGTCGTCGTTGTCTTCCACGAGACCCAACCAGGCACTCGCCTTGCGCACCGAACCCATGGACGCCTCCTTTCACCGCGGTCAGTTGTCTTCTCTCCGCTGCCCCTATGGTCGTCCATGATGCTGACAACGCGCCAAGTGGATAGCCGCCGCGCCGGCTTTTCGTGACGGTACTGGTGCAGAACATTCGTTGCACGACTAAGGTGCGCGACGGCCTACCGCTGCTGACTGAGTGAAAATACGACCGCCGCCTCCTTTCGGGTGATGCGCTGGTGCGTACGGGTGACCGGGATGGCTCGATACCATGCCCGGAAAGCACACGCATGACACACGGGGGAAGCAGATTGTTCGGCATCGTCAGACCTTGCACGCACCGGCTGGGGGAGCGCTTCAAGACCGAGTGGATGGCTCATCTCTGCGGTCTCTGCCTGGCACTTCGCGGTGACCACGGACAGTTCGCCAGGATCGTGACCAACTACGACGGCCTGCTGGTATCCGTTCTGACGGAGGCTCAGTCCGGTCCGGATCCGCGGGCGCGACGCACCGCCGGCCCCTGCCCGCTGCGCGGTATGCGCACCGCAGCCGTCGCCAAGGGGGAGGGCGCGCGTCTCGCGGCGGCCGTCTCGCTCGTGCTGGCCTCCGCGAAGGTGCGCGACCACGTCGCCGACCGGGACGGGCTGTTGGCCCGGGCGCCGATCGCCGCCGCCGCGCGCAAGGTGGCCCGGGGCTGGGACCGGGCCGGCGCCCGCACCGGGGCCTCGCTCGGCTTCGACACGGCCGTGCTCGTCGACGCCGTGGACCGGCAGGGCGGCATCGAGGTGCTGGCCGGAATCGGCACACCCGTGCTGGTGGTGACGGAGCCGACGGAGACCGCGACCGCCGCCGCTTTCGCGCATACCGCGGTCCTCGCGGGACGGCCAGGCAACACCGTCCCGCTCGCCGAGGCGGGCCGGTACTTCGGCCGGCTCGCGCACCTGCTGGACGCCGTGGAGGACCAGCGGGCGGACGCCGCCGCCGGTGCCTGGAACCCGCTCACCGCCACCGGCACCTCCCTCACCGAGGCGCGCAGGCTCTGTGACGACGCCCTGCGCGGCATCCGGCTGGCACTGCGCGAGGTGGAGTTCGCGGACGCCGGTCTCGCCCACCGCCTGCTGGTGCACGAGCTGCGCACCTCGGTCGACCGGGCCTTCGGCACGACCGCCTGCGGTCACACGGGCGACCACGCCGCCGTGAACTCCGGCGGGGGCTTCGGCCCGGCCCCGCAGGGCTACGACGCCCCGGGCGCGGGGAACCCGTACGGCGGCGGGAACCCGTACGCGCCGGGCACCCCGTACGCCCCCGGGGGCCCCGGGACTCCTCCGCCGATGGGGCCGGGCGGGCCGGGAGGCGGCGGTGGCGGCGGGCTGCCTCCACAGCGACCGCGCCGCGGTCTGCTCGCGGGCTGCGCGGTGGCCGTCGGGCTCTTCTGCACCTGCCAACTCTGCTGCACGGAGCACGAGGGTCCGTGGTCCCGGCAGAAGAGGGACCCGTGGTGCGACGGCTGCGACTGCTGTGACGGGTGCGACTGCTGTGACAGCTGCGGTGACGGGTGCTGCTGCTGCCCCTGCGACGGCTGCTGAGCCTCCCTCAGATATTTCCCAGGTCCGGACGGGGTACCCCGCGGTTCCCGTCCGGACCGGCGTGGAAGGGTTGAGCGGCATGAACCATGACGACGACACCGACCCCGAGACCGCCTGGCGGCGCTGGCACGAGCACCGGGTGGCGACCGTGTCCGCCCCGCACGGGCCCCTCGCGCTGACCGGTACCCACTGGCTCGCCGACTACCCGGAAGGTCGAATTCCGGCCGTTCCCGGGGAATGGCGCACCACCGACGCGGGGGTGGCCCTGCACGCCGACCCCGAGGACGGGCTGCGCCTCGACGGCGCCCCCTTCACCGGCGACGCCGTGCTCGCGGCCGACGAGGCGCCGCCCTCGCACTCCCGGATCTCCGCGGGCGACCTCCGGATCGTGGTGATCCGGCGGGAGGGGGAGTGGGCGGTGCGCGTCTTCGACCCGGCCTCCGAGGCCCGGCGGGACTTCACCGGCATCGAGGCCGGCCCGTACCACCCGGAACTCGCCCTCCCGGGGCGCTTTCGACCGTACGGCCGGGACCGGACGGTCCAGGTCGAGAACGCCGACGGGCGGGCTCGCGGGCTCGGTCTCGGCGGGGAACTGGTCTTCACCCACGACGGCGTGGAACACGCCCTCCAGGTGGCCGTGGACGAGGAGGACGGGAGCCTGTGGGCCGTCTTCGGTGACGCCACCGGTGGGGTGTCCAGCTACCGGTTCCGCTTCCTCAAGCCCGGGATCCCCGGCGAGGACGGCTCGATCACCGTGGACTTCAACCGGGCCCAGCTGCCGCCGTGCGCCTTCGCGGACCACTTCATCTGTCCGTTCCCGCCACCCGGGAACACGCTGCCGTTCGAGGTTCCGGCGGGTGAGCGGAGGCTGAAAGCCGCTCTTGTCGCGGGAATCTGACGCCAGGACACTCCCGAAAGCGTCTCTCACGAGGCTTGTCAGGGGCACGGCGAACGGGCTTGCGCCCGTCGTGCCCCCGACCGCCTCTCTCCCGGGCTCCGGCACCCCCACCACCGCCGGGCCCCCCATCCCCTCCGGGAGGACGAGTCAGTGAGAATCCAGAGCATCACCCGAATCAAGCTTCTCGCGGCGGCCACCGGCCTGGCCGCCGTCGCCGCGCTCGGCGCACCCGCCACGGCGAGCGCCGACAGCGGCTTCAGCGCCGATCGCCTCGCCTCGGCCGGGGCATCCGTCCTGCGCGCCGACGTGGCGGGCACGGCCTGGCACACCGACCCCGCCAACGGAACCCTCGTGGTCACCGCGGACTCCAGGGTGTCGGCCGCCGACATCGCCAGGATCCGCCGCGAGGCGGGCGCCGACGCCGGCGCCCTGCGCATCGAGCGCACCCCGGGCAGGCTGACGAAACTCCTGTCCGGCGGCGACGCCATCTACGCGTCGAGCTGGCGCTGTTCGCTCGGCTTCAACGTGCGCAGCGGCAGCACCTACTACATCCTGACCGCCGGCCACTGCACCGACGGAGCCGGTACCTGGTGGAGCAACTCCGCCCACACCACCGTCATCGGCCCCACCGTCGGCTCCAGCTTCCCGACCAATGACTACGGCCTGATCAAGTACAACAGCAGCACCCCGATCCCGCCGGGCACCGTCGGCAGCCAGGACATCACCAGTGCCGTCAACGCCACCACCGGCATGTCCGTCACCCGGCGCGGCTCCACCACCGGCATCCACAGCGGCTCCGTCACCGGCCTCAACGCCACCGTCAACTACGGCGGCGGCGACATCGTCTACGGCATGATCCGCACCAACGTCTGCGCCGAGCCCGGCGACAGCGGCGGCCCGCTCTACTCCGGCAGCCGTGCCGTGGGTCTCACCTCCGGCGGCAGCGGCAACTGCTCCTCCGGTGGAACGACCTTCTTCCAGCCCGTCGTGGAAGCCCTGAACGCCTACGGCGTCAGCGTCTACTGACCCGCGCGCCCCCGCTCGACCCCTGGACGTCCTCCCGCCTTCTGGGAGGATGTCCAGGCGTCCACGGGGGAGGATTCCGCATGAAACGTATCGGCGTGACCGGACACCGGTCGATTCCCATCGAGGTGCTCGACCACGTGAGGGACGGCCTGCGGGCCGTCCTCGACGGCCACGACGGACCGCTGGAGGCCTTCTCCAGCCTCGCCGAGGGAGCGGACCAACTGTTCGCCGACATCGCGCTGGAATGCGGCGCGGACCTCACCGTGGTGATCCCCAGCGGCGACTACGAGGAGACCTTCGAGGGCGCCGAGTCCCTGGCCCACTACCGACGGCTCAAGCACCGGGCGGCCCAGGAGATCCGGATGGCCTTCGACCGGTCCACGGACGAGGCCTACTACGCGGCCGGCACCTTCATCGCGGACTCCTGCGACCGGCTCGTCGCCGTCTGGGACGGGCTGCCCGCCCGCGGGCACGGCGGCACCGGCGAGATCGTCGCCTACGCGCGAGCGCTCGGCAAGCCCGTCACCGTCGTCTGGCGCGAGGGCGTGACCCGGGTCTGAGCCACACCCTCCCGCCACGGACGTCAACTGCTGTGTCGCGCGAGCCAGTCCGTGTGCTGCGGAGACACGTAGCGTTCCGTCTCGTACACCGAGGAAGGCCACTGGGCCTCGGTGATCGTCGTCTGCATCACGACCATCATCGCCGACAGGTCCTGCTCGATCAGGGTGTGCGCCTCGATCAGCGGATGGTGCCGGCGCACCTCGTTCCAGGCGATGCCGGCCGCCGCCGCCGCGCTGAGCAGCCCCGTCAGCCGCGGCCCCGGACCCGAACCGAAGGCCCCCAACAGGGCGAACAACAGACCCAGGCACGTCAACAGCACGATGGTCCACGACCACAGGGCGGTCGCCCGACGCGACACCTCCGTCTTGCGCTGGTACCAGTTGCGCTGCTCGATCAGCCGATCCCGGACGTACGTCTCCCGGCGCACGTGGTAGCCCAGACCGCGCAACCGGTGCATCGCCCCCGTGATCTCCCCGCCCTCCGGCACCGCGCCCGAGACCCGGGGATCCTCCCAGCCCATCTTGCGCAGCTCGTCCAGGCCCTTCTCCAAACGGGTCCGGTACGTCGCCTCCGGCCCGGCGACGTCACTGCCGAACGGCGCCCCGTGCACGGCGTACCGCCAGGCCAGGGACTTGATGAACTCGGCCGCGCTCCGGTTCAGCTGCCACTGGGGCCGGGCCCGGCGCCGGGTCGCCCGGATGCCCACCCCCAGGACACCGGCGTACGCCAGCGCGCTGATCGCCCCGAACAGTCGCAGCGATCCCACGGTCGGTCCCGCGGGCAGGGCGGCGGCTCCCGCCGCGACGACGAGCAGCACCAGCTGGGCGCGCGTGGCCTGGGTGGACTCCCGCTGTCGGGAGATCGCCGCCTGATCGGTGTGGTGGAAGAGGGCCGGCAGGTCCTCGTTTCGAAAGGTCATGCTGTCGCTCACAGCGAACCCCCCAGGCTGCTGTCGGGGTGGAGGGCGACCCGTGCGGGGGCCGCCCTCCGTCGGATCACACGGCGAGGGGCTCCAGATCGCGGTGCACCCGCCGCTCGTCGCGGGCGTAGCGGGTCAGACCGTGGTCCTCGCCGAGCAGCCGCGTCAACTCGGCCACGGCCTCCGCCCGCACCCGGGCGGCCTCCTCCTTGCGCCCCATCATGTCCAGGCTGACCGCCATGTTGGAGGCGCTCGCCAGGGTCTCGGGGTGATGCACTCCCAGCGCCTCGCGCAGCCGCATCACCGACAACCGCTCCAGTTCCAGCGCGCCCTCCGGATCACCCAGGTCCGCCCGGGCGTTGGCCAGGTTCAGATGGGTGAAGATCGTGTGCGGGTGGTTGTCGCCCAACACCTCGCTCATGTGTCGGATCGTCTGCCGCAACATCGGCTCCGCCGTGTCCGCCGCACCCGTGCCCCAGTGGAACACCGCGAGGTTGTTGACCGCGGCCAGGGTGTACGGGTGCCGCTCGCCCGGCACCTTCATGAACTCGTCCACCACCTCCTGCGCCAGGTCCCGCGCCGCGCCCGGATCACCCGTCGCGAACAGGTCGGACGCGAGGTTGAGTTCGCAGGCCAACAGGTCGGGGTTGACCGAGGTGTACTTGGCCCGGTACCGGTTGCGGGTCGCCGTCGTCAGCCGCAGCGCGTCCTCCAACTCGCCCGCCCTGCGCAGCGACACCGCCAGGTTCTTGGCGGCCGACAGGGTGCCCGGGAAGGCCCGGCCCAGCGTCCGCTTGTAGATCTCGTACGTCCGTGCCAGGAGCTGCACCGAATCGTCGTACCGGCCGACCTCGCGCAGGTCACGGGCCAGGTTCTGGGCCGACGAGAGCGTGTACGGGTGGTCCGTGCCCAGCACCTCGGTGCGCCGGTCGAAGACCTCCTGGTCGATCTCCCGGGCCCGGGCGTACTGGCCGACCATGCGCAGGTTCAGCGCCAGATTGTTGGCCGCGGCCAGGGTGCGGGGGTGCGCCTCGTGGAATATCTGGCTGAAGCCCTCGTGGGCGGCCGTCGCCAGCTCCATCGCCTCCGCGTACCGACCCAGCGCCCCCAGGTCCATCGCCAGACCACTGGTGGTCATGTACGTGTGCGGATGAGAGGGGCCGAGCACCGTCCGCTGCCGCTCCAGCGTGACCTCGCCCAGCTCCTGCGACTCCACGAACCGGCCCTGCGAGCGCAGGATGTTGGACAGGTGGAAGCGCAGGTACAGGTACTGGAGGTCGTCGTTGCCGAGGGTGTCCTTCCAGATCTCCCGCAGCTCCTCGCCGAGTTGGTACGCGGCCTTGAAGTCGCCGCGCTTCCAGAGGTAGCGGACCCGGTCGATCAACAGCCTGCGGGTCTCCGGCTCCTTGCAGTTGCGGGCCTCGGAGGGGGTCAGGTGCGGCCAGATGGTGTTGAACCGCGGCCAGGTCTCCGGATTGTCTATCGGCTCGTCGTCGTCCGGCCGGGCCCCCGCCAGGATCCGGTGCACCGCGTGCCGGGCCTCGCGCTGTTCCTCCTCCGAGAGCTGGGCCCGGATCACGGCCTGGACCAGCCGGTGCACCTGGATGCTGTTGCCGACCTGGTCGACCTTGGCCATCGCGAACCGGCCGATCTCCCGGATCACCCGGCCCAGCATCAGCTTCTCCTGGAGCGAGGAGTCGTACGGCTTGAGCGCGTTGATCATCTCCTTGCTGTAGAGGAGGTTCGCGGAGATCGGCTCGGGCGCGAAGAACGCGCAGAGCTGGAGCAGCCGCACGGCGGCGGGGGAGCGGGACTGGAGCCGCTCGATGGACACGTTCCAGGTGGCGGCCACCGGCTCCGGGTACCCGGGGGGCTGGTTCAACCCCAGCACCCGGGCCGCCTGCTCCGCCAACTGCTCCAGGTACGCGGACACCGGCGTCGCCGTCTCCGCGATCCAGGCGCCCGCCTGCTCGACCGCCAACGGGAGGTCACCCACCGCCACGGCCACCTGCTCGGCGTCCTCCTTGGTGAGCCCCGGCGCGCGGCGCTGGAGGTGCTCGATGGACTCCTCGCGCAGGAACACGTCCACCGGGAGCGCGTCGCCGTACTGCGACCAGGACTGGTTGCGCGAGGTCACCAGCACGTGCCCCGGGCCGCCCGGCGGGAAGAACCGCTTCAGGGTCTCGGGATCGTCGGCGTTGTCGAAGACCAGCAGCCACCGCGAGGTCGGCACCCCGCGCCGGAGCAGGTCGATGGCCTCCTGGGAAGCGGCCGACATGTCCTCGCCGGTCTGCGCGCCGAGGCGTACGGCCAGCTCCGCGAGGGCCGCCACCACGTCGTCGGTCTGTTCCGAGGAGATCCACCAGACCAGGTCGTAGTCGGCCATGAACCGGTGCACGTACTCCAGCGCCACCTGCGTCTTGCCCACGCCGCCGAGCCCGTACAGCGTCTGCGGCTGCGGCAGCACCACGGCCATGCCGCCGCCGAGCTGGTCGCGCATCCGCTCCAGCACGATGCTGCGCCCCGTGAACCCGGGGTTGCGGGGCGGAGCGTTCCAGATCTTCGGGACCGTCCCGGGGAAGCGGGGCCCGGGCTGGGTGGTGCTGTTGACGGAGTCCGGCAGGGCCATCGGCCGCTCCACCGCGCGGAGCAGCGCCGTGGTGGCGTGCACCTCGTCCAGGCGGAACAGGTCCACCGGGTTGCGGTCGATGTACGGGGTCGCCAGCCGTACGTCGCCCACGCGCAGCGGCACCAGCTGGCGTCGCCCCCCGGTCGGGTCCTCCGCGGCCGCCCGGTTCCACACGTCCACGGCCCGGGCGGACTTGAGGTAGGCGCTGGAGAGCAGCACCACGGTCCGGGCCGCGTTGTCGACGCTGATGCCGGCCCCGCCGAGGGTGTCCCCGCTCCCGCTCCCGTCGCCCGGCGGGCGTTCGGCGGAGACGTCCTGCGGCACCACCCGGAACCCGGCCCGGGTGAGGACCGACTCGATCCAGTCGGCCCACATGCGGTTCTCGGCGACGTAGGAGAGGAACAGGTCGGCGGGCAGGGCGGGGCGCCGCCGGGTGAAGGCGTCCCGGATCCGCATCCGGACGTCCTCCGCGATGGCGGGCATCGAGACGATCTCGCCCTCGGTGACCACCGCCGTCAACCGCTCGAACGCGGAGAGGAGGGAGTTGGTGAGACCGGCCTCGTCACCGAAGGTGGCCAGGGTCTCCTCGTAGGCGTAGTAGGGCCGGTACGGGATCTCCACCGCACCCCAGTACGAGGTGAGTTCGTCCCCGACGAGACCGTTGGGAAAGCGGTCGAACCTGATCCGGGCCAGGGCCCGGCCCGCGTCGGCCTTCTCCTTCTCGCCCTCGTCGATGCGCATCGGAACCGGGTAGATCTTGATGCCCCGGTCGTTGAAGCGCTCGTCGATCTGGCGTGCCACCGAGGCGGCGCCGTCGATCGACTGGTCGGAGAGGGTGAAGCAGTCGACCAGGACGTCCGGCAGGTGCACCGTGCAGATGTCCGCGATGTCGGACAGACCGGTCCGGCTGTCGATCAGGACGTAGTCGTAGTTCCGCTTCATGTCGGCGCGTAAGGCGTCGAAGAAGAGACCACCGCCGAGCCGGTCGTAGAAGTTGTCCCAGTCGAAGGTGGAGACGGTCGCCGAGTACTCGCGGTTCTGTCGGCCCGCCGAGACGAAGTCGAGCGTGCCGCCGTCGGGGAACTCCCAGCCCAGGGTCTCCGGGGTGAGCGAGACGGCGTGCGGCTGGATCCGCGCGTAGTCCTTGTGCCAGTCGTCGGCGCGCTGCACCGGGCTGGTGGCGGCCCAGGCGTACTCGCTGATCAGGTCGATGACCCCGGTGGTGGCCCCGAGGGTGGAGGGGTCCAGGAAGGGATGGAAGAAACGGTGCAGCCCCGGTGCCTCCAGGTCCCAGTCCACGGCGAGCACGCGCTTGCCGTTGGCCGCGAGGATCCAGGCGGTGTTGGCGAGCGCCATCGTGCGGCCGGTACCGCCCTTGTACGAATAGAAGGTGACGATGCGTCCGTCACGGCTGTCACGACTCGCTGTCATCCGCGTCCCCCCGGTCTGATTCGTTGTGGTCGGCGGCGTCCCGGCCGCGCGGCTCGCTGTTCCGGTCTTCTCCGTTCCGGTGCTCGTGGTCGCGACCCTCACCGTCGCGGTGTTCGCCGTCCCGGGACTCGCTGTCGGGCGGGAAGGGGGCGGGCGGCGGCAGCGGCACGGGCGGCCCGTTCATCCCCATCGGCCCGATCAGCCGCGGGCGTTCGGTGTGGGTGCCGCCGGCCGGTGGATAGACCTGGGCGTGTCTGAGGAACTGCTGCGCGGCCGCCTCCACGACCTGCGGCAGGATCTGCCCGAGCGTCTCCATGTTGGCCACGCCGTTCGCGGCGGCCCGGCACGCGGCCCGGCCCTGGCCCATCTTGACGGGCATGGTGTCCTCCAGCCGGTGCGCCAGTTCGCTCTCCTTCGCCCGGCTCTGGTGGTCGTACCGGTTCCACGGCACGACCACGTTGATCCACGGCCGGGACTCCTGATCGAAGGCGGCGAGTCGCCGGCGGCGCTGCTCGTCCTCGACCGCCCAACGGTCGACGATCAGGATCTCCGGGCGGGTCGGCGGCTGCTTGCTGTCGAAGTGCCCGGCCTCGTCGTCGAAGGAACCGATGCTGGTCTGGTAGTTGAGGTTCCTGACCAGGTCCTCCGCGATCAGGGCGACGGGCCGCTGGGACGCCGGGTGGTACGGGTTCCAGTCCAGCGCGCTGTCCCCGTAGTACTCGGGGCTGCGCCCCTCCGGCAGGTCGTGGCGGGACGCGGCGGCGACGGTCACGTGGAGGGAGCGGGCCGGATTGTCGGAGCTGCCGAAGGCGCTGGGCACCACCCGGTAGTCCACCGGGCGGACGGGGTCGAGGCGGACGGTCTCCGCGACGCGGACGATGCGTTTGGCGAGTTCGTAGACGGCCCGCTCGTACTGCTCCGCGTACCCCCGCAGTTTGATCAGCCCGTACAGCCCGTCGGTGACGTAGCGCTCGCCGAAGGTGTTGTGGTTGAACTGCAACCGCTCCGCCGGGCCCGGGAGTTGGGACGGCGGCACCGGTACCCACAGGGCGGGGACGATGGCCTCGGCCGGCTCGTTGCTCGCCGCTCCGTGCTGGATGGCGCGCTGCGCGAAGGCGAACCACTCCTTCCCGCACATCTCGCTGGCGAAGTAGCGCGGCGAGAACAGCGGGACGAAGACCCGGCAGGTGGCGAGCGCCGTGCCGAGCCGCTCCGACCAGCCCTCCCCGCTGCGTATCTCCCGGTCCATGAAACCCGCCTCGGAGCCGGCGGGCAGATCGGTCAGCGCCATGACGTGACTGCAGAGATCGCGGAAGAGACGCTCGACCCACATGTCCGGGTCGGGCCCCCCGGCCCCGAATCTCGGTGTATGCGCATAACTGAGAAAGAAGTACGGCTGCACTGATGCGGGCACACGCCCCCCGTCCCGAAGATGCGAGCGAAGAAACATCATTCCGGAGCTGCTTCGCGACATCCCCTCATCGTTCAGTCAATCAGCATCTGTTTTCGGTCATCCAGTCAAGGGCGTGATCGACGGCATCCGGAATCGAGAAGAGCAGGGCCGAGACGCCGCCCACCCGCCCCCTGCGCACCTGTGAATCCGGGAACGTCGCGCCGATCTCCGCGAAGTCGCCGTCGTCCAGTGCCACGTCCTCGTACGTCGTCCATTCCCTCCCCTGCTGACCCCCCGGAAGGTTCACCTTCACCACACAGTCGTACATGCGCAAGGGGGGCTTCGGAATTCGATACTCCGCGAGATGGAAAGCAGTGCAAACTGAAAACCCCACATTGATCATGAGTACCTGCCCTCCCTCCCAGCACAGCTTTCCCAGAGGCGACTCCTCGCCCATGTGGCTTTCGATCCGATGACCCGCGCACAGGCGCTCCGCGTCCTTCCCGAGCGCGGCGAAGGAGGTCTGCGGGTGGTCGCTGCGCACGGCTCCCGGCGCGGTGCGCACGGCCTCGGCCAGGGCGCCCATGCCCTGGCTCGGTGTGGTCGCCGGGTCGAAGGCCGGCATCCGGGCGCGGAACGCCGCCGCCTCGGACGCGCTCAGCCCGGCGATCCCTGCCAGGTGGGCGCTGGAGGTGAGGGAGTTCTCCGGGGTGAAGGTCGGCACCACCAGCGTGCCGTGCGGGCCGAGCACCCCGGTCAGGGCGTCGCGCAGCACCTCGGCGCGCAGGCCGGTCCCGCCGAGCCCGGCGTGCACCAGCAGCCGGGTCCGGGGTCGGACGCCGAGCAGGCGCAGGTGGACGGCGAGGGCGAGGGCGCTCACGCGTCGACCGCCTTCAGTTCCCAGCGCAGCTCCTCCACCAGGCGTTTGCCCGTGATGGTCAGTTCGGCCGCTCCGGACAGCCGGTCCAGGGCCCGGTGGATGGGGTCGGCGGCGCCGGGTTCGGGGCCCGCGACGGCCCGCCGGTAGGCCTCCACCGCCACCCGCTCGTGTACGTCGGCCAGCAGTCGGGACACCGGTACGGGCCGCTCCCGCCAGGGCGACGGGTGCTGCCACTCCCCGTCCAGGGCGTACAGGTCGGCCACCTCGGTCAGCGCGCGCAGGCGGGCCCGGCGGCGGCCGGTCAGGAGCGCGAGCGCCGTCTCCCGCACCCCCGCCCCGTACGGGACGCCGAGCGCCCCGGGGGCGTGACGGCCGGCCTCCCCCCAGCCGTGCTCCCGGGGTCCGCCGGCCAGTGGGGTCAGCGTGGTCAGCCCGGCGGCGGCCGCCCGGGCGAACTCCGGGACCGTGTCGTGCAGCAGGGCCCAGGCCCGGTCCAGGAGACCCCGCCACTCCTCGGCCTCGCCCGCCCCGAGCCGCAGCCGGGGCGGGCGGGCGAAGCAGTTGCGGTACGGGTCCAGGTCCTCCAGGGCCACCGGCGGCGCGTCGGGCCCGGGCGCCCAGGTCCGTACGGGCTGCCAGCGCGCGTCCCCCGCCGCCGGTCCGAAGCGGTGTTCGGCGCGGCCGTCCCGTACGGCGTACCCGTCGTCGACGGCGCGGAGCGCGGCTCGCCCCCGCGTGCCCGGCTCGCCGAGCCGCAGCAGTCCCAGGGTCGGCAGGTACACCTCGCCGTCCCGGTAGACCACCTCGGCGGGCAGGTTCAACCCGCCGCGCAGCACGGCGGCGGCGGCCAGCGCGGCCAGCCGACGGGCCGGGCCGGCGTCCTCCCGGGGGCCCTCGTGCTCCGGGTCCAGGGCCGCCAGTACCCACGTCCGGGTGAACGGGTGGTCCAGGACGGCGTCCAGGGCGTCCGCGCCGGCGTCCCCGGACCGCTCCACGGCCGCCAGCAGTTCCCAGGCCCGGGCCCAGTCGGGGTCACCCGTCCGGTCGGCGTTCAACCGGGCCAGCAGCACCCGGGTCAGCTCCTGCTGGGACCGGGCCAGTTCGGTCGGGTCGGTGAGTTCCGGGGCGGTCTCGCGCCGCGCGGTGCGACCCTCCACGCCGTCCACCAGTTCGCGCAGGTCGGCGCAGTACACGGAGGGGTGGTCGAAGCTCCCGCCGGTGGCGGGGTCGGGCCGGTAGCGGTGGGCGTAGAGTCCGCCGCCGCACGAGCGTACGACGGGGCAGCGCCGGCACGTGTCGCTGACACCGGACAGCCCCTGCTGTCGGGCGCGCACCCCGGGGTGGGCCGCCACCTGGTCGAAGGTGTGGTCGAAGACGTTGAAGCCGGTGGCCGCGGCCCCCTCGAAGGCGGTCTTGAGGGAATCGACCTGCTCCAGTTGTCCGTCGGTCTCGACGACGACGAGGTCGGTCGGGGCCAGACCCAGGGACTCCGTCAGGCTGGGACCGCCGCGCAGGGTGGACAGCAGCGACTCGAAGAGCCGTACGGGGACGGGTCGTTCCCGGCGCTCCCAGTGGTCGAAGACCCGCAGCAGCCAGCGCGCGTACGCGTCGGGGGCGCCGTCCGGGCGGACCGGAGGGGTCTCCCAGGTGGCGTGGGGGAGCAGGAAGTCCACCCGGGGGGGCTCCAGCTCCACGAGGGCGTCGAGCACGGCGACGGGGTCGTTGGCCACGTCCACGGTGCAGAGCAGCCCCTGGTAGAGGTGGCGGTAGGGCTCGGAGCGGAGCAGCGCGACGGCGGCGAGGACCAGGGGGTGGCTGGTGCGGCCGTCCGCGAACCGGCGGTGGCGGTCGTTCGCGGCGCGGTCCCCGTCGAGGGAGATGCCGACCCGGACGTCGTACTCGGCGAAGAGGTCCAGATGGCGGTGACCGAGCTGGAGCCCGTTGGTGTGGATGCGCAGATCCAGGGCGGCGATTCCGTCGAGGGCGCGGGTGAATTCCTCGCACACGAGCCGGAGTCGGGCGGTGCCCGCCAGCAGGGGTTCCCCTCCGTGGAGAATCACCGTGACAGAGGGGAGAGCATGGTCACGGGCATGTTCGGCGAGCCGCGACGCGGTGTGTGCGATCACCTCGGGGGAGATCACCTTCGGCCGGGCTCGCCAGCTCTGATCTGCGTGTTCGTAGACGTAGCAATGATCACAAGCGAGATCGCATCTGCTGTGAACTTTCAGGACGATCTCGCGAAATGCGATCAGGCCGGTCATTCCACCAGTCTAGAGCGCCTACTTCGTTGTCAGAGCGCAGAGTTGAAGATCGGTGCCTGAACGTGACGACCGGATTCCGTCCGCAACACGCGGCCGAGTGTCGTCGCCGCCGAGGTGCTGTGCACGTCGATGCGGTCGAGCGGGACCCGGGAGGTCTTGACCGTGGTGGTCGGGGGGGTTGCGGAAGTGTTCACGACACCGTCCTTGGGGAAGCCGGGTGGAATGGGCAGGGGGTTGACAGCGGCGCGCGCCAGTGTCAAGCGTGGACTTTACTCGTCCACACCCCATTGGCAACCGAGACATGACGCCTGGTCAAGCGTTCTATAGAAAGCGTGACGCAATTCTCGCGGGGTCGCATTCGGCCGTTTGCCGTACGGCAAGATCCTTTTCTTCCCGGGCATGTCTTCCCGCTCCCTCCGGGGATTCGGATCATGGTGCGCGGATTCGCCTAGCATGAGCACGTCACCCTCGCCACCTGCTGTTTCGGACGGAAGCACCCCATGCGCACCCAGCGGATCCTCGCCATGACCGCCGCCCTCGCCTGCCTCGCCGCGCTCCCCGCCTGTGAGGGGGACCCGGCCCCGGGCGCGTCCGGGGCCACCCCGTCCGCCGGAGCCGCGGCGACGCCGGTCGGCGGGAAGGGCCCGGCGCCGGTCACCCTCGCCGGTGCGCAGCAGTACGTACGGCAGTTCACCAACTGTGACGACCTGAGCGACCAACCCGGTGACCCCCGACTTCCGTTGACCGAGTTCGTCGGTGTCGGCGAGTGGTCGGTGACGCAACGGGGCGTGTGCAGCGACGCGGCCAAGGACGGGCAACTCGTCTTCTACATACCGTCGGACATGAAGGAGTTCCAAGAGCGCTACAAGCGGAGCGTCATGGAGTCCTCCGGCGGCTCCCAGGGGCTGTTCAGCCGGGTCTTCGTCGGGAAGGGCTTCGTCGTCACCCCGACCTCGACCGAGTCGGCCCTCGCCCTGGCCCGGTCCGAACTGCGCATCCTGTACTGCAACCCGAGCTTCTGGGCGCCCAAGGGCTACAAGATGGACAAGGCGCTCGTCGAAGGGTGCGGCCTCAGCGACTTCGTCAACGCGGAGGACGGCAAGGGCAGCCCGAACTTCGAGACCCCACAGGACCCGGGCGGACAGAAGCCGGGCCAACCGGCCAAGGGCAGTCTCGGGTTGGCGCGCGCCGGCAGCGTGGCCGAACTGCGCAAGCTGGTGGCGCCCAGCGTGGACTGCACGCGGTTCTCCACCGATCCCGACACGGTGGCGATCGAGTCCATCGACTACACGCCCGTGGTCGAGGGGAACGCCCTCGACTGGGGGGTCACCGGCCGGGCCCTGTGCGGGGAACCGGGCGGCGAGCAGCGCGCCCACCACCTCAACTGGCTGGACACCGTGGGGGACATGAAGGCGCTCCAGACGAGGGCCAAGGCCGCCCAGCAGGCGGACCTCAAGGACGACGGCAAGCTCAGGCGCACGGCGAGCCGGCTGCTGGTCGGCGAGAACGTCGCGGTCGAGAGCAACGACCCGGACGTCCGGTTCGGCCTCTACCAGCAGCAGTTCCTCTACCTGAACTGCGTCCCCGGATTCTCCGCCCCGACCGGCTACCGCCTGGAGCGCGCCCGGGTCGAGGGCTGCGTCCTGACCAACTACGACCCCGAGAACCCGGTCGTCGGGGGCAACTGACCGCGGCCGAGGTCCCGTACGCCGCGCACCTCAGGCAGGCAGTTGTTCGCTGACCGGGGGTGCGGGCACGTCCCGCAGCAGCCAGTTCAGTACGTCGGGCAGGGCGCGCAGGGCCGCGAAGTGGGCCGCGGCCGGGTCGATGGTGGTGGTGGCGCCGGGGATCCGGCGGGCCAGCCAGCGGGAGTGCCCGACGGGGGAGAAGACGTCCAGTTCCCCGTGCCAGATCATCACCGGGGTCCGGATGTCGGCCGGGTCGAAGCCCCAGGGGCGGCTGAAGGCGAGCACGTCGTCGATCCAGCCGTCCGCGGAGGTCCGCAGGCCCTCGCGGTAGTTGCGCAGCAACATGGACCGCAGGCCCGCGTCCGAGACGATCATGCGGTCGTTGTCGGTGAGTTCCCGGCGCAGTTCGTCCAGGAGCCGACCGGGGTCCGCGCGGATGCCGGCGGCGCGGGGGGTCAGCCGGGCCGCGAGTTCCTCGGGGTCGTCGGCGGCGGTGGTGTACTCCCGGACGTTCGAGTCCGCCATCCCGGCGAACCAGTCCAGGTCCTCCGCGTCCCGGGGGGCGAGGCCCACCATGGCCGCCGTCCGGGTGACCCGGTCCGGAAGCAGGGCGGCGCAGGCCAGGGCTCCCGCGGAGCCGCCGGAGCGGCCCGCCACGGCGAAGGTGTCCAGGTCCAGGGCGTCGGCGACGGCGGCCACGTCCTGGGCCACGTCGGCGACGGTGCGGCCCGGATGGCGGTCGGAGCCGCCGTAGCCGGGCCGGTCGTAGGCGATGAGCTGCATCCGGCGCTGGTAGAGGACCATGCCCCGCGGGGCCGGCCCGAGTCTGCTGCCGGGCATGCCGTGGAGCAGGAAGACCGGTTTGCCGTCGGGATCGCCCCAGCGCTCCACGGCCAGAGCACGTCCGTCGGCGGTACGCACCTGATGGCGCACGCGCTCCCTCCCTCACGGTCCGAGTCGTCACGGTGATTGTGCTCGCCGGGAGAGGAGTGCGGTAGAGCGCACTTCGCGGGAAATTCTCGGGAATGCTTTCACGCATATGTGGAGGCCTGCGGTCCCCTTGCATATGCCCAGGTCAAGAAGGGTGGTCACGGGGGGCGTGAACGGGCGCGAACGGGCAGGAATGGCCCCATTGCCCCTTCGGAAAGGGCTTTCTGGGCGCACTGCCTTCCGCTTTCGGGTGTCGAATTGAGACACGGGAAAACGGGTCGCCGGTTCGGACCGGGCGGAAATGAAGGAGTTCCCGTCACGAGGGGTGGCGGCATTCGCGCCGGGGAAGCGGTGGCCGGCCGGGACCCCGGACGGCCTCCGGTGCGCGCCCCGCGCGCGGGACCTTCAGAGGTGCGGGATCAGCAGGGCCGCCGCCGAGCGGGCCCGCTCCAGGGCCACGTTCCGCTCCGCGCCGCGCTGACCCAGGACCACGCGGGTACTCAGTCCGTCCAGTAGCGCGAGCAGCTCCGAGGCGCGGGCCGGCACGTCCAGGTCGGCGGCGAACCGCCCCTGCCGCACCCCCTTGTCCAGCAGGGTCTCCAGGTCCCGCTGCCAGCCGTCGTCGATCTCCTGCTGGGCGACCTGGAGGGGCTCGTTGGAGGGCGTGCGGGCCCACAGTTCGATCCACAGCGTCCAGCGCGGATCCCGGGGGCCGCGGGGCAGGTACAGCTCCACGAACAGGGCCAGTTTGCGGTGGGCGGTGAGCCGGCGGCCCAGCAGTTCGGTGCGTTCGGCGGTCAGCTGCGTCTCGCTCCAGCGCAGCGCCTCCAGCAGCAGTCGGTCCTTGCTGCCGAAGTAGTACAGGATGTGGCCTCCGCTGGTGCCGAGCCGCTCGGCCAGCGCCGACATGGTGAGCGTCGCCAGCCCGTCCTCGGCGATCGCCGTCATGGCCTCTTCCAGCATCCGCTCCTGGGCGATCTGCCCGTCGCGCCGCCGCGCCGCTCCCGCCACCGGTCCCGCCTTCCTGATCTTGCCTGGTCGGACCTTATCCCGGACGGGGTCTTGACGTGGCCCCCGGAGGCGGCGCATCTTGAATGTCATTCAAGAACTTAGAACGCCATTCAAGGTCCTGGAGGGCCGAGAGTGCCAAGGTCAGGGGTACGGCGGATGACACAGCAGGAGACGAGCCGGCCGGAGACGAGACGACGGGGGACGAGCCGACAGGGGACGAGCCGGCCGGAGCCGGCGGCCGACGTCGACGAGGTCTTCAAGGGCGAGGTCTTCAAGGACGAGGTCTTCAAGGTCGAGACGCACGGCATCGACCCCATCCCGGACGCCGAGCGCCACGGCGGCGCCAAGGACCTCTTCTGGCTCTGGTTCGGATCGAACCTGACCTTCACCTACGTGATCAACGGCGCCCTCGCCGTGGCCTTCGGCCTCTCCTTCTGGCAGGCCACCCTGGTGGTCGTGCTCAGCGGACTCTCCTTCTTCGCCGTCAGCGCGGCCGGGCTCAGCGGCATCCGCACCGGCACCGCCACCCTGGTGATCTCCCGCGCCGCCTTCGGGGTGCGCGGCAACTTCCCCGCCGGCGTCCTCAACTGGGTGGTGAGCATCGGCTACACCATCGTCAACACCGTGGTCGGCACCCTGGCGCTGGAGGTGTTCCTCGCCGAGATCGGCCTCGGCGGGGGCACGGCGATCCGGGCCCTGGCCCTCGGCGTCACCCTCGCGCTGACCTTCGCCGTCGCCATGTGGGGCCACGCCACCGTGCAGTTCGCCGAGCGCTGGATGGCGTACGTCCTCGCCGTCGGCTTCGGCGCGCTGCTCGTCTTCGTGCTGCCCGGCGCCGACACCTCCGCGCCCGCCGCCGGCCCCGGACTGTCCGGCTGGAGCCTGGCCTTCGTCGTCATGCTGGCCGGCCCCTTCTCGTACCTGCCGATGCCCGCCGACTACACCCGCTACCTGCCCCGGACCACCTCGCTGAGGTCGATCACCTGGATGGGGGCGTCGGGCGGGTTCATCTCCTCCGTGGCCCTCGGCGTCGCGGGCGTCGCGGCCGCCACCCAGACCGACATGACCGACGCCGTCGCGGGCGCCGAGAGCCTGCTGCCGGGCTGGTTCCAGACCGTGTTCCTGGCGCTCGTGCTCGGCGGCTCCGTCACCAACTCGATCATCACCCTCTACTCCTCCAGCCTGAACCTCCAGGTCCTCGGCATCCCGTGGAGCCGCTCCCGGGCCATCGTGATCAGCGCCGCCGTGACCGCCGTCGGCTCGCTCGCCGCGCTCTTCCTCACCGACTTCACGACCTCCCTGCTCTCCTTCCTCTCCCTGCTGATCATCGTGTTCGCGCCCTGGGGCGGGGTGTTCCTCGCCGACATGCTGCTGCGCCGCTGCCGGTACGACTCCGACGCCCTGCACGCCGGGAACGCGGGCGCCTACTGGTACCGGGCCGGCTACCACCCCGCGGGCATGGCCGCCCTGCTCGCGGGCATGCTCTTCGCCGCCCTGACCTGCGACTCCGAGCTATGGACCGGCCCCCTCGTGGCCCCCCTCGGCGGCGCCGACCTCACCCTTCTCGGCTCGGTCGTCTCCGGACTCGCCTACTGGGCCCTCGTCCGGCGCGCACCCGCCCACACCCCGGCCGCCTGACCCTCCGTACACATCCCCCTCAGCTGCCACAGGAGCACCACCCCATGTCACACCCCATCGCCGCCGACCTGCTGCTCACCGGGGCCCGGATCCACACCGTGGACCCGGACCTGCCCGAGGCCGAGGCCCTCGCCGTCCACGACGGCACCATCGTCTGGGTGGGCCCGGACGCCGAGGCCGAGGCCTGGGCCGGACCCGACACCGAGCGCATCGACGCGGGCGGGCGGCTGGTGCTGCCCGGCTTCATCGACGCCCACAACCACGTACGACTCGGCTCCGACGACGCGTGCGTCCAACTCGCCGGGGTCCGCACGCTCGACGCGATCCTCGACCGGATCGGGGAATGGCGCGAGGCCCACCCGGACGCGCAGTGGATCGAGGCCGAGGCCTTCGACTACTCCGCCATCCCCGGCGGCCGGATGCCGACCGCCGCCGACCTGGACCCGGTCACCGGCGACACCCCCGCGATCGTGCTCTCCTACGACGTCCACACGGCCTGGCTGAACACCGCCGCCATGCGCCGCCTCGGCGTCTCCCGCGACCGCGTCGACCTGCCCTTCGGCACCGCCGCCGTCGATCCCGCCACGGGCGAACCCACCGGTTTCGTCAAGGACTTCGCCATCAAGGGACTCTCCCGCGACGGACACCGGGCGCTGCGCGAGCTGGGCGTGCCGTGGGCCTCCCCGGACCGCCAGTACGGGCGGCTCGCCAAGAGCCTCGACGACGCGATCCGCTTCGGCATCACCACGGTGGTGGAGCCGCAGAACTCCCTGGACGACCTGGAACTCTTCGAACGGGCCCGCGCGGAAGGGCGGTTGAGGTCCAGGATCGTCGCCGCCCTCTTCCACCCGCGCGGCACGAGCGACGAGGAACTCGACCTCTTCGCCGCCTGCGCCCGGATGTACTCCGGGGACCGCCTGCGGGTGGGCCCGCTGAAGCTGTACATCGACGACGTCGTGGAGCCGCGCACGGCCGCGCTGTTGGAGCCGTACACCGGATGCGGGGCCCACCGGGGCGAGACCTTCTACCCGGCCGAGGAGTTCGCGGAGCTGCTGGCCGGGCTGGACGCCCGCGGCTTCCAGTGCTTCGTGCACGCCACGGGCGACCGGGGCATCCGTACCGTCCTCGACGCCGTCGAGCACGCCCGGGCGGTCAACGGGCCGCGCGACGCCCGCCACCAGGTGGTGCACGTGGAATGCCTGGACCCCCAGGACGTGCCGCGCTTCGCCGAACTCGGCGTGGTGGCCTGCATGCAGCCCCGGCACTGCGCGCCGGAGATCGCCGGACCGGGCCAGGACTGGGCGGAGAACGTGGGCGAGGGGCGCTGGCACAAGGCGTGGCCCATGCGCAGCCTGCACGACGCGGGCGCGGTGCTGGCCTTCTCCAGCGACTGGAACGTCGCCGAGATGGACCCGATGATCGGCATCTACACGGCCGTGACGCGCCGGCCGCTGGACGGCGGCGACCCGTGGCAGCCGGGCGAGACGGTGGACGTGGCCACCGCCGTGCACGGCTACACGATGGGCTCGGCGTACGCCAACTTCCTCGACACCGAGCGCGGCTCCCTGACGGTGGGCAAGGCGGCGGACTTCGTGGTGCTGTCCCGGAACATCCTGGAGATCCCGGCGGAGTCCATCCCCGGGACCGTCGCGCGGACCGTCGTGGTGGCGGGGGAGGTCGTGCACACCGCCCAGGAGGTGCCGGTCGAGGGTCAGGGCGTGCCGGCCGAGGGTCGGGCCGTGTCGTTCGAGGGTCAGGGCGTGGGTTGTGAGGGTCGGGCCGTGTCGCTCGAAGATCAGGACGTGTCGCTCGACGCCTAGGCTGTGCCGATCGGAGTCGGTCGGGAAGCGGGGCGCGGGCATGTTCGTCGATCTGGTGGGGTCGGCCGTCGGTGCGGCGGCGGGTCTGGGAGTGGTCCACCTGGCGCGTCGCCGGCTGGCCGCGCACCGGGCCGCCGGGGTGGCCGCGGGAGTGCGGACCGCCCTCTCCTGCCGGGTCGAATGGCGCGAGGGGCTGGGCCGCGCGGGCTTCGTGTACGGGACGCTGAGCACGGGCCCGACCGGCGGGCCGGTCTTCAAGCGGCCCGCCCGCCGGGCGGTGGAGTTGCCCGGCGGGGGCCGCGCGACCCGCCGGGCCTCCTGGCGGCCCGGCATGCAGATGGTCGAGTACCGGGCGCCCGACGGGGACCGGCTCGGGTTCCTCGTCCACGACACCGACGTCGACCTCGCCACCCGCTTCCTGCGCGTCCCCGACCCGGCCGACTACTTCTGAGCGCCGCCGTCGGGGCGCGCGCGGGCCGACGGGCCGGTCACCGGTCGGAGCCGCTCCCGGCGGGCGCGGGGTCCTGCGGGGCGTCGCCGATCCCGCTGCCCACCGCGGGTCCGGCCTTCCCCTTGTGGAACATCGCGCAGGCCAGGGTCACGGCCGAGCCGAGCAGCGCCCAGCCGGCCAGCACCAGCATCGGGCCGCCCGCGCCGTTGCCCCGGAAGTACGCGATCGAGCGGGCGGCGTACGTGCCGGCGCCCGGCGGCAGGGCCGGTCCGATGGTCCTCCAGAACGGCGGCAGCAGCGGGTACGGGTAGGCGCCGCCCGCGCTCGGGTTGCCGAGGACCACCACCAGGAGGATGGCCAGGCCGATGCCGACCACGCCCGCCAGTCCCTGGAGGGCCAGGGTGAGCGCGCCGACGGCGAAGACGACCAGGGTGCCCAGGCCCCACAGGGCCGTGATGCTTCCGGACAGCGCTCCCAGGACGGGACCGGCGATGACCGCGCCCAGCAGCCCGGCGACGATCGAGTACACGAGCAGGACGCCCAGCCGGATGACGGCGCGGGCGGAGTTCGCGGGCCGGGCGCCGGCGCTGATCGCGAGGATCGCGGCGCACAGGTAGCCGCCCACGCACCAGCCGACGACCAGGTAGAAGGAGCTCAGGCCGCGGGCGTCGCCCCGGGCGGCCGGGGCGACGTCGCGGAACCGCACGCTGCGCCCGGCGGCCTTCTCGGCGCGCCCGACGACCTCCTCGACCGCCTGCGAGAGGGAGGCCCCGGCACCGCTCGCGACCAGCAGCTCGTCGGTCTTGCCGCTCGGGTCGACGATCAGCGCGCCGTCCACCTCGCGGTCCCGGACCCGCGCGAGCGCCGTGTCCGCGTCCTTGACCGCGTGGGCGTCGAGCGGTGTGCCGGGCAGGGTCTCGAGCTGCTCGGCGTACCGGTCGGCGACCCCTCGCGCGGGAGCGGCCACGGCGAGGGGGATCTCGCTGGGCACGGGGTGGTGGAAGGCCCCGATGTACGAGGTGATGAAGGCGAGTTGGAGGGCCAGCACCCCCAGGACCAGCAGGGCGGCCCGGGCGGTCACGGCGTCCTTGACCTCGGCGAGGAAGCCGCCGGGCGGACCTGTGGAGGTGGTCTGGGTCATGCCTCACACGCTCGGCGTATCGGGGGAGGGGCGCAGCAGGGGCGGGCCGAACGGATGACGCGGGAACCGGTCCCGCGGCCCGCCCGGAACCGGGTGGGACGGGTCTCCCGGACGGGTCTCCCACCCGGTGATCGAACAACTGTTTCGCACGCGTATTCGAATTGCTCTATGGTGGAGAGGGGAGGTCGAGTATCGAGCGAAGCAGGAGGCCGCGGGTGCCTGGTTTTACGCATCTGCACACCGTTTCGGGGTTCTCCGCACGCTACGGAGGCTCGCACCCGGAACGGCTCGCGGAACGCGCCGCGCAGCGGGGCATGGACGCCCTCGCCCTCACCGACCGCGACACCCTCGCGGGCGCGGTGCGCTTCGCGAAGGCCGCCGCGGGGGCCGGGGTCCGGCCCCTGTTCGGAGTGAACCTCGCGGTCGCCCCCGCCGCGGACTCCTCGCCGGCGGGCGCCGGGTCCTCCGGTGGTCCGGGGTTCTCCGTTGGTACGGGATCCGGCGGGGGCGGGACCTCCCACGCCGAGGCCTCCTTCCGCCGCCGCACCCCCGTCAGGGGCGGCGCCTTCGTCGACGAGTCCGCCGCCCGAGCCGTCTTCCTCGCCCGGGACGGCGCCGCCGGCTGGGCCGAGCTCTGCCGGCTGGTCACCGCCGCCCACGCGGGCGCCCCCGAGGTCCCGCTGGTGACCTGGGACGCCCTGCGCGAGGCGCTCGGCTCCTTCGGGCTGAGCGGCGTGTTCGTCCTGCTCGGCCCCGACTCCGAGGTCGGCCGGGCGCTGGCCGCGGGCCGCCCCGACCGGGCCGCGCGGCTGCTCGCGCCCTGGCGGGAGCTGTACGGGGACGCGCTGCGCCTGGAAGCCGTCCACCACGGCCGCGCCGGCGCCGACGTCGACACGGGCCCCGGTTCGCTGCGCCTCGCCGCGCGCACGCTCGGCTTCGCCGTCGAGCAGGGCGTCCCGGCCGTGGTCACCAACGCCGTCCGCTACGCCGACCCCGGCCAGGGGCCGGTCGCCGACGTCCTCGACGCGGCCCGCCGCCTGGTTCCCGTGGACCCCCGCAAGCGCCTGGACAGCGGCGAACGCTGGCTCAAGGACCCCACCGCCATGGCCGAGGTCGCCGACCGGATCGCCCGGGCGGCCGGTCTGCGCCCCACCGACGCGCGCCGGCTGCTCGGCGAGACCCGGCGCACCGCCGACGCCTGCGCCGTGGACCCCGAGGACGACCTGGGCATCGGCTCCGTGCACTTCCCCGAGGCCCGGCTCGTCGGCGCCGGCCACCGCACCGCCCAGCGGGTGCTCGCCTCCCGGGCCTCCGCCGGCATGGTGCTCCGCGGGTACGCGGACGACCACGAGTACTGGGACCGGATGCACCGGGAGCTCGACGTCATCGCCTACCACGGTTTCGCCTCGTACTTCCTGACGGTCGCGCAAGTGGTCGACGACGTACGGGACATGGGCATCCGGGTGGCCGCCCGGGGCTCCGGCGCCGGGTCCCTCGTCAACCACCTCCTGGGGATCGCGCACGCCGACCCCGTCGCGAACGGTCTGCTGATGGAGCGCTTCCTGTCCAAGCGCCGCCACGTCCTGCCCGACATCGACATCGACGTGGAGTCCGCCCGCCGGCTGGACGTCTACCGGCGGATCATCGACCGGTTCGGCGACGAACGCGTCGCCACCGTGTCCATGCCCGAGACCTACCGGGTCCGGCACGCCATCCGCGACGTCGGCGCCGCCCTGTCCATGGACCCGGCAGCCGTGGACCGGCTCGCCAAGGCCTTCCCGCACATCCGGGCCCGCGACGCCCGCACGGCCCTCGCCGAACTCCCCGAACTGCGCGACGTTCGGGGGGAGTCGTACGGTCGGCTCTGGGAGCTGGTCGAGGCGCTGGACGCACTGCCGCGCGGGGTCGCCATGCACCCGTGCGGGGTCCTGCTGTCCGACGCCTCGCTGCTCTCCCGCACCCCGGTCGTCCCGAGCGGCGGCGAGGGCTTCCCGATGTCCCAGTTCGACAAGGACGACGTGGAGGAGCTGGGGCTGCTCAAGCTGGACGTCCTCGGCGTGCGGATGCAGTCCGCGATGGCCCACGCCGTCGCCGAACTCCGGCGCGCCACCGGCGAGGAACTCGACCTGGACGACCCCGCGCAGGTCCCGCCGGGCGACCCGGCCACGTACGAGCTGATCCGCTCGGCCGAGACGCTGGGCTGCTTCCAGATCGAGTCCCCGGGCCAGCGGGACCTGGTGGGACGGCTCCAGCCGGCCACCTTCCAGGACCTGGTCGTCGACATCTCCCTCTTCCGCCCGGGGCCGGTGGCCGCCGACATGGTGCGGCCCTTCATCGAAGCCCGGCACGGCCGCGCCCCGGCGCGATACCCGCACCCGGCCCTTGCGGACGCGCTCCGCGAGACGTACGGGGTGGTGGTCTTCCACGAGCAGATCATCGAGATCGTGCACGTCATGACCGACTGCGGTCGGGACGAGGCGGACCGCGTGCGGCGCGGACTGTCCGACCCGCAGTCGCAGGGCCGGATCAAGGTCTGGTTCGCCGCGACGGCGAGCGCGCGCGGCTACTCGGCCGAGGTGATCGCCCGGACCTGGGAGATCGTGGAGGCCTTCGGCTCGTACGGGTTCTGCAAGGCGCACGCGGTCGCCTTCGCCGTGCCCACCTACCAGTCGGCCTGGCTCAAGGCCCACCACCCGGCGGCCTTCTACGCCGGGCTGCTCACCCACGACCCGGGGATGTACCCGAAGCGGTTGCTGCTGGCCGACGCCCGCCGGCGGGGCGTGCCGGTGCTGCCGTTGGACGTGAACCGGTCGGCGGTCGCCCACCGTATCGAACTGGTGTCCGAGCAGAAGTGGGGGCTCCGGCTGGCCCTGGCCGACGTCCACGGCATCGGCGAGGCCGAGGCGGCCCGGATCGAGGCCGGACAGCCCTACGCCTCCCTGCGCGACTTCTGGGACCGCGCCCACCCGGGCCGACCCGTGGCCGAACGACTCGCCCAGGTCGGCGCGTTGGACGCCTTCGGCGCGAACCGCCGTGACCTGCTGCTGCACTTGACCGAACTGCACGGGGCACAACGAGCCGCCGGCGCCCGCGCGAACACCCAACTCCCGCTGGAGGGAGGCCGGTCCACCGCACCCGTCGGCCTGCCCGACCTGACCGACGGCGAACGCCTCAGCGCCGAACTCGGCGTCCTCGGCATGGACGCCTCCCGCCACCTCATGGGCGACCACCAGGCCTTCCTGACCGAACTCGGCGTGGTCCCGGCCGCCCGGCTCCGCGACGTCGAACACGGGCGGACGGTACTGGTCGCCGGCGCCAAGGCGGCCACCCAGACCCCGCCGATCCGATCCGGGAAGCGGGTCATCTTCACCACCCTCGACGACGGCACCGGACTGGTCGACCTGGCCTTCTTCGACGACAGCCACGAGACCTGCGCCCACACCGTCTTCCACTCCTTCCTGCTGCTGGTCCGAGGCGTCGTGCAGCGCCGCGGCCCACAGAGCCTGAGCATCGTCGGAGCGGCCGCCTGGAACCTGTCCGAACTGGTCGAACTGCGCGGGGAGGAAGGCCTGGAGGCGGTCACCGCCCGACTGTCCGAACCGGCCCGCGAGCGCGCCCCCCAGCCGGACGGCGAACCGGACGGCCGCCGCATCCACCTGGCGAACGGCTACGAGATGAACCCGTGGGCCGACCTCCGGCCGCCCGGCGAGGGCGCCGCGACCGGCCGCAAGCTGTGGCACTCCAGCCCGGGGAGCGCGGGATGAGCACGATCCTGCACGTACGGTGCGCCCCGACCCTCACCGGTGAGGGCTACCGGGAGGTCCTGGAACTGCTGCGGGAGTTCTCCCCGCTCGTCCAGGCCCTGCCGCCCCGCGCCGCCCTGGTCCAGGCACGGGGAGCCCAGCGGTACTTCGGCATCGAGGCCGCCCGGATCGCCGAGGTGGTCCGACTGCGCGCGGTGGCCCGGCTGGGCACGGACGTACGGATCGGGGTCGCCGCGACCTGGGCCCTCGCGGCCATGGCCTCCGCCCGGATCCCGGGCCCCGGCGGGATCCTGGCCGTCCCCGACGACCCCGACGCGGTGGCCGGATTCCTCGGGCCGCTGCCGGTGGAGGCGCTGTACGGGCTCGGCTCCCGACAGGCCGAGGCGCTGCGCGGGTACGGACTGCACACCGTGGGAGCCCTCACCCGGGTCCCGCCCGGCGTCGTCGAACGGATCCTGGGCAAGCGGACCGGCCGGCTGGTCGCCGAGCGCGCCCGGGGCATCGACCCGCGCCCGGTGACCCCCCGAGACCTGCCCTCCTCGGCCGCCGTCAGAAGCGGGTTCACCCGGGAGGAACTGGACGGCCCGCACGCCAGGGCCACCCTGCTCGCCCTGGTCGTCCGGCTCGGCGCGCTCCTGCGCGGGCGCCGCCAGGCGGCCCGCTCCCTGTCCCTGACCCTGCGCTTCGCGGGCGGCACCCGTTGGGAGAAGACCCGGCGGCTCGCGGAACCCTCCGCGCACGACGAGGACCTGCGCACCGCGGCGTACCGGCTGATGGACGCGGCGGGCCTGCAACGGGCCCGACTGACCGGGATGGTGCTGCGGGCCGAGGACCTGACCGGCGCCGAACGCGTGGCCCGGCAGATCTCCCTGGACCCGGTACGGGAATCCCGGCTGACGGTGGAGGCGGCCGTCGACCGGGCCAACGCCCGCTTCGGCGCGGGCACGGTCCGCCCGGCGGCCACCTTCGGGGCGGCCACGGTCCGGCATCCCGCCGGCCTCGGCAGGGCCTCGTGACCCGACGGGCCCCGGGGCCCGGCCGGTGGATCAGGGCCCGTCCACCATCAGCCGGGCCACCTCGCGCTTGAGCCCGCCGGTCTGGGCCTGGATCAGGTGGAACTGCGCCTCCCGCGAGAGCCGACCCGCCGTGTTGCCGTACTGGATCGCGCGCCCGCCGGCCACCGCCACGCAGGCCGCGGCGGCCCGTACGGCCAGGTCCAGGCTCTCGGCCCGCAGCCGCAGCCGGTCCGCGGGCCGTTCCCCGGGCGGTAGTTCGTCCCGCAGCGCGTACGCCTCGGCGCGCAGCCGGGCCGCCCGGTCCGCGATCCGCAGCCCGAGGTCCTCGTAGCCCTCGCAGTCGAGCAGGAAGTCCGCGGTGGCGCGCAACTGCCCGAAGACGGCGGGCTGGGCGTCGGCGTTCTCCAGGTCGTACGCCCGCACCCAGTCGGCCCGCGGCTCCCGGACCACCACCTCGGCGTCCGGCACGAACACGTCCCGGACCTCGACGGCCGCCGTGCGCGTCCCCCGCATCGCCCACAGCGGAGCCGACGGCGCCGACGCCAGCCCGGCCCCCGGGGCGCAGTCCACCGGCGCGAACAGCACCTCGTCCCGCGACGTGAGGGCGCCCAGGTACACCACGTCGGTCAGCCCCCAGCCCGTCATCCACGGCACCCGCCCCGACAACCGCCACCCGCCCGACTCCCGCTCCGCGGTGACGGGCGGTCGCGGATGGCGCAGGAAGGCGAAACCGCCCGTGGCCCGCCGGTCTCCGCGCGCCAGGGCCGGCAACCACGCTTCCCCGAGCGCCGCGTCACCACCGCGCAACAGCCCCTTGGCCAGGGCGTGGTGCTGCGTCCACACGAACCACGTCGACGGATCGGCGGCGGCCAGCAGCTCGTGCACCTCCCGCGTCACCCGCCGCGCCCCGACCCCGCTCGCGGGATCCGGTTCGTATGCGATCAGCCCGTACGCGCCACACGCCGCGAGCGCGTCGAGGTGCGAACGCGGCACCCCCGCCTCGGCGGTCTCCTCCACACACGGGCGCAACACGCGCACCGCGGTCTCGGTGACGGCGGCGACCAACGGATCGACCGCCAGGTCGGGCGGGGTGGCCAGTGCGGTTCCGGCGCCGGGGACCGTGTGCATGCGGGTCATTCTTCTGGTGCGGGGCCGGCGGGAGCCTCGACACGCGAGTTTTTACCGACGCGTAACTTCCAAGTCTTGCTACTCGCCCGTAATTTAACGGCAGCAGCCCCCCTTGTGATCCGGATCACGGGACGAACCCCCACGCCCTTTCCCCTTGACCCGCAAGGAGATCACACGATGCTGCCCTGGAGACGACTGCTCCGCCCGCTGGCCGTCCTCGCCCTCACCACCGCCGCGCTCATCGCCCCCACCACCCCCGCCGCGCAGGCCGCGTCGGCGCCCGGCAGCGGCTGGAACAACTGGTCCTGTCGGCCGACGGCCGCACACCCCCGCCCCGTCGTCCTCGTCCACGGCACCCTCGGGAACTCCGTCGACAACTGGCTCGGCTTCGCCCCGTACCTCGTGAACCGCGGCTACTGCGTCTACTCCCTCGACTACGGGCAGCTCCCCGGCGTCCCCTTCTTCCACGGCCTCGGCCCCATCGAGAAGTCCGCCGCCCAACTCGACGTGTTCGTCGACAAGGTGCTCGCCGCCACCGGAGCCGCCAAGACCGACATCGTCGGCCACTCACAGGGCGGCATGATGCCGCGCCACTACCTGAAGTTCCTGGGCGGCGCCGCCAAGGTCAACGCCCTCGTCGGGCTCGCCCCCGACAACCACGGCACCACCCTGAGCGGGCTGACGCGCCTGCTCCCGTACTTCCCCGGCGCCGAGGACCTGATCAGCGCCTCGACCCCCGGCCTGGCCGACCAGATCGCCGGCTCGGCCTTCATCACCCGCCTCAACGAGGGCGGGGACACCGTCCCGGGCGTGAAGTACACCGTGATCGCGACCCGCTACGACGAGGTGGTCACCCCCTACCGCAGCGCCTTCCTCGACGGGGCGAACGTGCGCAACGTCGTGCTCCAGGACCTGTGCGCCCTGGACCTCTCCGAGCACGTGACCATCGGCCTGACCGACCGCATCGCCTGGCACGAGGCGCTCAACGCACTCGACCCGGCCCACGCCGAACGGACCACCTGCGCCTCGATCTTCGAGTGACGAGGCGCGGGCGGTCCGTCCGGACGGCCTGACGGACCGCCCGTGCCCTGTCGTCAAAGTCCCGCCTGGCCCGCGGCGCCACTTAGACGACAGGACCTAGTGTTCTGAGTCATGAATTCTGTTCAGATGTGTAGGCTTGCGGTATGGCGCGGACGGGGCGGCCGAAGGCCGAGTTGACGTTGTCGGACGAGGAGCGGGCCGCACTCGAGGGGTGGGTGCGGCGCCGTTCCACGCCGCAGGCGTGGGCCTTGAGATGTCGGATCATCCTGGCCTGCGCCGAAGGCGCTTCGAACAAAGACGTGGCGGCTCGACTCGGCTCGACTCCCCATGCGGTGGGCCGCTGGCGTGCGCGGTTCGTGCGGTATCGAATCGCCGGTCTGGGTGACATGCCGCGTCCGGGCGGCCCGCGGACGGTGACGGACGAACAGGTGGCCGCGCTGGTTTCCAGGACGCTGGAGCCCACCCCGAAGAACGCGACCCACTGGTCGACGCGTTCGATGGCGAAGGAGCTGGGCCTGTCGCAGTCGACCGTGTCGCGGATCTGGCGGGCGTTCGGCCTGCAGCCGCACCGCTCGGAGTCGTTCAAACTGTCGACAGACCCGTACTTCGTCGACAAGGTCCACGATGTAGTCGGTCTCTATCTGGACCCGCCGGAGCGGGCTCTGGTGTTCTGTGTCGACGAAAAGTCGCAGATCCAGGCCCTGGATCGCTCACAGCCGGTGCTGCCGATGATGCCCGGAGTTCCGCAGCGGACCACCCACGACTACGTCCGGGCCGGCACCACCACTCTGTTCGCTGCTCTGGAGGTGGCCACCGGCAAGGTGATCGGTTCCCTGCATCGGCGCCACCGGGCCGAGGAGTTCAAGAAGTTCCTCATCAAGCTCGACAAGGAAGTCCCGGCCGGCCTCGAAATCCACCTGGTGCTGGACAACTACGCCACCCACAAGACCCCGGCCATCAAGACCTGGCTCCTGGCACACCCCCGGTTCCACCTGCACTTCACACCAACCGGATCGTCCTGGCTCAACCTGGTGGAGCGATGGTTCGCCGAGCTGACAAACAAGCAGATACGGCGAGGCGTCCACAGATCCGTCCAGGCCCTGGAGAAGGACATCCGAACCTGGATCGCCACATGGAACACCGACCCCAAGCCCTACGTCTGGACCAAGACCGCAGACGAGATCCTCGAACGCCTCGCCAGCTATCTGAACAGAATTCCTGACTCAGAAGACTAGCGGCCGTGGCGGCCCGCGGCGCTCCGGCGGCGGGCCGCCACGAACAGCGCGGCCGCGCCGACGGCCAGGGCGCCGGCCCCGGCCATCGCGATCGTCGGGGTGGCGCTGTTGCCGCCCGTCTCCGCGAGGTTGCCGTCCTTCGGGGTCACGGGTGCCTCCGAGGCGAGGAGGGGAGCGGCGGCGTTCCCGGCGTTGGTCTTCGCGTCGTCGTCACCGTGACCGTGGTGCTCCACGGAGGACTTGACCGCGCCGGCCGCGATCTGCTGGTCCGTGGGCGCCTTGGCCAGGGGGCAGTCCTCGTCGGTGCCGGGCACGCCCGTACCGGGCTTGGTGCCCGGCTTGCCGGGCGCCTTCGACGGCTTGCCGCTCCCACCGGCGCTCGGCTTCGCGCTCGGACCGGTACCGGTGCCGGTGCCTGTGCCTGTGCCTGTTCCCGTACCGGTGCTCGGCTTGCCCGTGGGCTGCGCGCCGCCGCCGGTGCCGGCACCCGCGCCGTTGTCCTTGCCGAAGACCACGTCCGAGCAGCTGTAGAACGCCTCCGGGCTGTCCGAGCGCTGCCACACGCTGTAGACGAGGTGGCGGCCCGTCTTCTTCGGGACGGTGCCGGAGAAGACGTAGTCACCGTTGCGCATGCCAGGGTCGGTGACCTTCACGAACGGCTTCGACTCCAGGTCGGACCACTTCAGCGGCTTCGTCGGGTCGTAGCCGTCCTTCGTCACGTACAGCTCGAAGGACCCCTTGTGCGGGGCGGTGCCCTTGTAGCGGAAGGTGTGCGCGCCCGAGGTCATCGAACCGGCCGGCCAGTCGGCGCGGGGCAGGTCCAGGCCCTTGTACTTGGCGTTGCCCGCGGAGCACAACTGCCCGTCCGGGATCAGGGACTTGCTCTGCCCGGCCGCGTTGGCGATGTTCACCGCGTTCCAGTCGTAGAACGCCTGCGCCCCGCTCGCCGCCACCGCCGCCTTGCAGGCCGCCGACTTCGGGGACTCCGGGCCCTCCGCGTAGCACGCCGCCACCCGGCTGACCGGGTCCGTCATCGAACCGTGGGCGGCCGCGGGCACGGCGGCGTACGCGGCCACCGCGAGCGGGGCCAGGCCGACGGCGGCGATTCGGGCGGCGGTACGGCGTGCGTGGCGCATGGATGGAACTCCTCTGGGCAAGGCGGCGGAACGGGCTGAGCGCGTCAGGGGCGGGCCGGTGCGAGTCGGCCGGGCCGACGGCCGTCCCTCACGGGTCGCGGCGCCGCCCGGGGCCCTCCCCGGCTCGGCCAAGCTAGCCTCCCGAAAGCCCCGTTCGGTCCGGATCCGGCGCCGATCGGAGATCCTTAGGGCGCGCTTAAGGCAGGGACAAGCGCCACCTCAGGAACACGTCCGTGCAGCCTCCGGAACACGTCCGTGCCGCCTCGGGGCCGGGCCCCGGGGCCTGGCCCGGGGCCGCGTCCGCTCAGCCGAGGAGCGCGGCCAGACCGACCGGTGTGCGGGACTGGCGTTCCAGGGCGTCGAGCGCGCGGACCGCCTCGCCGGCGGCCTCCGGGTCGGTCGCGGCGAGTCCGCTCGCCTCGAACTCGTCCTCGTCCAGGCGCAGGACGAGGGCCCCGTCCGCCGAGACCCACAGGTCCAGGTCCAGGTCCTCGACGAGGATCTCGCCGTCCCGGACCACGGCGGGGCGGGTGATGTCGCAGTACCAGCCCTTCAGGACGCCGGCGCCCGTGCGGACCTCCTTGACCGCGTACCAGCGGTCGCGCCAGAAGTGCTCGGTGAACACGTCGCCGGGCTCGAAGCGCACGAACCCGAAGTCGCGCACCGTCGCGGCCGCCCAGGGGGCGCGTACGGAGATCCGGTCGCCGGTGTCGGCGAGGAGCTCGGCCGGATAACGGATCTTGGTGCGGCCCGCCTTGGTGAGGGTGACGTCGATTCGCTCGCTCATCGCGCTGTGGGCTCCAGACGTTTGGTGAAACGGGTCTCCGTGGCGCGGATCTCGTATCCGAACCAGGAGTTGATCGCGAGCATCGGGCCGTTCCCGGCGTCGTTGCCCGTGAAGGCCTCCGTACAGCCGGCCGCGACGGCCCGGCGCAGGGAATCGATCTTGGCGAGTTTGGCCAGGCCGCGGCCCCGGTGGGCCGCCAGGGTTCCGGTCATCCCCGAGGCGTAGCGCCCGGTGCCGTCGGTCCGGGCGGCGGTGAACGCGACCGGCTCGCCGTCGACGAGGACGACCGTGGTCAGCTCCTTGTCGAGCGTGGGCTCGTGCCAGACACTGCTCAGCCAGTCCTCGTAGTCGTCCAGTTCCACCGGCAGGTCGCCCGGCTCGTCCCGGCTCACCGCCGCGTCGGCCTCGTACAGCGGCCGCGGATCGTCGACGAAGGCGGAACCGGTGCGCAGCTCCACCCCCGGCGGCAGCTCGGCCGGGTACGGGGGAAGGGCGGCGGTGGTGAGGTCCAGCCGCAGGAAGTGGGCGGAGCGGCCGGGACGGTAGCCGTGCCGCTCGGCGAAGGCCCGGTGGCCGGGCTCGTCCACGACCCAGGCGTACGTCTCCACCGCGCCCCGCGCGAGCAGGTGCTCCTCGGCCGTGTGCAGCAGGGCGGTCCCGGCTCCGAGCCCCCGGTGGTCGGGATGGACGTACGCGTTGACGAAGGACGCGCCCGGCTCGGCGCTGTCGTGCGCGATGCCGACCTGGGCAGTGCCGACGACCCGGCCGTCCCCGTTCTCCGCGAGGAGCAGCCGGTAGCGCTTGTCGGGGTGGGCGGAGGCGAGCTCGTGGGCCACCCCGGCCCCACTGGCGATCATGAACGGGAGCGCGGCGCGGCGCACCGCGGCGACTGCCTCGGCGTCGCCCGGGTCGCCCGGGCGCAGGTCACGGATGGTGAGGGTCATGGCGCCGACGCTAGGACGATCAGAGCGGGGACGCCTGCGAATTACGCGGGCGATGGGAGAGAATCGGCCGCGTGACCCCGACTCCCTCGCACCTGAAGATCAAGATCGACGGCTCGGCCGGCGCTGCCGCCCCCTACGAGCAACTGCGCGCGCAGATCTCGGCGGGAGCCCGGGCGGGACGGCTGCCCGTGGGGTTCCGACTGCCCACGGTCCGGGCCCTCGCGGAGGAACTGGGGTTGGCGGCGAACACCGTCGCGAAGGCCTACCGGGCACTGGAGGCGGACGGTGTCGTCGAGACCCGGGGCCGCAACGGAACCCTCGTCGCGGCCGCGGACGACTCGGCCTCCCGGGAATCGGCCACCGCCGCGCAGGCGTACGCGGAGCGGGCCCACCGGCTGGGGCTGACCTTCGACGAGGCCACGGCCGCCGCCCTGGACGCCCTGCGGGCCCGGTACGGCAAGTAGGCGCACCCGGTACGGCAAGCAGGTCCACCCGGGCCGGCCTCAGTCCTCGCGGCGTCCCAGTTCGGCCTTGAGGTGGTGTCGCATGGGCTGCCCCATCGCCGCCATCTCCTGCGTGATCGTCAACTGTCCGTCGGCGAGGGAGTACCGGCGCCTCATCCCGGTCACCTCCTTCGCCCGCGGGGTCCGCGCCACGTGATCCGTCTCGATCTCGATCTCCGTACCGGACACACGGCCCACGTACGTCTCCACGATCCCGGTCGGGTGGGCCAGCGTGACTTCCAGCGAGGCGTCGGGCATGACCCGCCACCAGCCGCTCTCCCGGCCCGAGGGACGCAGGGGCGCACCGGACTCGTCGATCAGCCAGGCCCGCGACTCGTACCGCAGGAAGGGCCTGCCGTCGTGGCTGAAAGTGATCTCCTGCTCGTACCGGAACCCCTGCTCCAGGGTCGGGTACTCGCCCCGCCCCCGGCCGTGCCAACGCCCCAGCAGGGCCAGCACCGGCGCGAGCTGCGGGTGCGGCGCGGGGCCCCCGCCCGGCGTGAGGCTGTCGGGGTACGGATTCTCCTGCGCCGGCTCGGGCACGGGGCACTCTCCTGTTCGGCGGGTCCTGACCGCGGCGGGCTCGCGCCGACCGACGGGACTGCGACTACGGGGCCATTGTCCCCGGCCCGCCGGTACCGCGGCGGCGCCGCCCCGACGCGGATCGGGCTACAGGTACAGCCCCGCCTCGGTCCCGTGCCCCTGCGGGGGCAGCAGCGCGGCCGGCCCGGCGCCCCGCCGGAGGGCGAACAGTTCGGCCAGGGTGGCGCCCTCGCGGGAGACCCCCTCGTCGGTGCCGAGCCAGTCCACGGCCTCGCGGTGCGTCAGCCGGCCGACCTCGATGCGGGCCAGGCAACGGCCCGGCCGGACCACCGCCGGGTGGAGCCGCTCCAGGTCCTCGTTGGTCGTCACGCCGACCAGGACGTTGCGGCCCTGGCCCAGCAGACCGTCCGTCAGGTTCAGCAGCCGGGACAACGCCTGCCCGGCCTGGTGCCGGGCCTCGCCGCGGATCAGCTCGTCGCAGTCCTCCAGCAACAGCAGCCGCCAGCGCCCCTTCGCCGTGCCCTCGTCCTCGCCGATCGCGATGTCCATCAGGTAGCCCACGTCGTTGAACAGCCGCTCCGGGTCCAGGACGCAGTCGACCTGGCACCAGTCCCGCCACGAGCGCGCCAGCGTCCGCAGCGCCGAGGTCTTCCCGGTACCGGGCGGGCCGTGCAGCAACAGCAGCCGGCCCGCGATGTCGTCGGGGGTGACCTTCATCAGCCGGTCCATCGCCCCGGCCACCGGCGCGGTGTAGTTCGAGCGCACCTCGGGCCAGGTGCCGGCGGCGATCTGCCGGGTCGTGCGGTACGGCCCGCGGCGCGGGGAGACGTACCAGAACCCCATCGTGACGTTCTCCGGCTGGGGTTCGGGCTCGTCCTGGGCCCCGTCCGTGGCCTCCCCGAGCACGCGGGTGGCGAGTTCGTCGCTGACGGCCGTCACCGTCACGTCCGCGCCGCGACTCCAACGCGACACGAGCATGGTCCACCCCTCGCCCTCCGCGAGGGTGGCGCTGCGGTCGGTGTCGCGAGCCGAGCGCAGCACCTTCGCCCCGGCCGGCAGGAGGGTCGCTTCGACCTTCACCCGTTCGATGGAAACGCTCTGGGAGTAAGGCTGCTCGCCGGAGGCGAACCGGCCGAGGAACAGGGCGTCGACGACGTCGGACGGTGAGTCGCTGTCGTCTACGTTGAGCCTGATCGGCAGGGCCTCGTGCGGGTTGGCTGGCATGGCGCCCATGATCCGGCACGATCTGGCCCCGTGCACCCGTGTTTCGCCGGAACGGGTGCTCAAGTTCCCTCTTCAAACGCATGGGGAGTGAAGATTCCGGCGCAAGCCTGCCCCGAACATTCTTGGCATGGCCACTTCCGGAAGTGCGCGGCTGCTTGTACCACGGACTCAGGAGTAACCCCCACAAGGAGCCGCACACATGAGCAAGAGAATGTCGCGCTTCGCCGCCCTCACCTCCTCCCTGTTACTCGCCGCGGGCGCCGCCCTGTTCGGCGCCGGCCAGGCGGCCGCCTCCGCCCGGGCCGACTTCGGCTACGTCGCGCTCGGCGACTCGTACTCGTCCGGCGTCGGCGCCGGCAACTACGACGGTTCGAGCGGCAACTGCAAGCGCACCAACCGCGCCTATCCGGCCCTCTGGGCCGCCGCCCACTCCCCGCAGACCTTCTCCTTCGTCGCCTGCTCCGGTGCCCGGACGGGCGACGTCCTCGCCAACCAACTGGGCCCGCTGAACTCCGGCACCGACCTCGTCAGCATCACAATCGGCGGCAACGACGCCGGTTTCTCCGATGTCATGACGACCTGTGTGCTCCAGTCCGAATCCACCTGCGTCAACCGCGTCAACCAGGCCAAGGCGTACGTCGACTCCACCCTGCCGGGCAAGCTCGACCAGGTCTACGACGCCGTCTCCGGCCGATCCCCGGGCGCCCACGTGGTCGTCCTCGGTTATCCCCGCTTCTACAAGCTGAACGGATCCTGCGTCAGCGGCCTGACCGAGGGCGAACGCGCCGCCATCAACGGCGCGGCCGACTACCTCAACGCCGCCGTCGCCAAGCGGGCCGCCGACCACGGCTTCACCTACGCCTCGGTCGCCGGTGCCTTCACGGGCCACGAGATCTGCTCCGGCAGCCCGTGGCTGCACAGCGTCAACTGGACCAACATCGGGGAGTCCTACCACCCGACCGCGTCCGGCCAGTCGGGCGGTTACCTGCCGTCCTTCGCCTCCAAGGCCTGACCCGGGCCCCGTTCAGAGCGTGACCCCCGGGCTCGGCGCCGGCGACGGCGTCGGGCGCGGGGAACCCGGTGAACCGGAAGGGCCGGGGGAGGAGGCCCCGCCCGTCGGGGTCTCCTTCTCGCAGGTCACGGAGAACTCCAGCCACGGCGAGGTGGCCCGCGCGGCGCCCCGCACCTCCAGCCGGACCGCGTCGTCGAGGGTCGCGCCGGCGCGATGGCCCGCCTCGACGTGGTCGACCTGCCGGGTCGTGGCGCCGTCCGCCCCGTACGAGAGGTCCTGCCAGCGGGGCTCCGACCCGTCGGCCGACCCGCCCCGGGTCACCCAGCGGTACTCCAACTCGGCGGGAACGCGCGCCACCTCCACGGTGCCGGCGAAGGCGGGCGCGTCGACGGGGGGCGGCGGGCAACTCCCCGCGTAGCGACCGCGGAGCGTGTGGACGTACACCGTGACCTTCTGCGCGGGCGCGCCGGCGCTCGCCGACGCCGAGGTGGACGCGGAAGTCGAGGGGGAGGGGGAAGAGGGAGTCGAGGCGGGCGTCGACGACGTCGACCGCGTGGCCGCGGGACCCGAACCGCCGGCCCCGTTCGCGGGAGCCCCGGCCGTGTCCCCGTCGTCCTTCCAGAGCAGCCAACCCAGCACGACCAAGGCCAGGACCAGCACCACGATCCCCACCGTCAGCACCGTCCCGGCCCGCCCCTGCGGCGGCGTCGGTCCCGATGGGGACATCACGGTCGGCGCCGTGCCCGACCCCGGCGGCACCGACAGGGGTGTCGGCGGCGTCGCGGTCCGGGACCCCGCGTCCCGATCGTGCCCGTGCGCGGCCGTCACCGCCGGAGCCGGCCCCGACGACGGCCCCGACACCGGTCCGCCGGCGGCCCGTGCCGTGCCGCCCGCGCCGATGATCCGCAGCATCCGGGACGCCTCCGCCGCCGACAGCCGCTCGGCGGGGTCCTTCCGCAGCAGCCCCTCCAACACGGGCTCCAACGGGCCGGCCCGGCGCGCCGGGGTCGACTCCTCGTCCACCACCGCCTGCAGCGTGGACAACGGGCTGTCGCGCCGGAACGGTGAGGTCCCCTCGACGGCCGTGTACAGCAGCACGCCGAGCGACCACAGGTCCGACGCGGGACCCGGCTCGCGTCCCAGCGCCCGCTCCGGGGCCAGGAACTCGGGGGAGCCCACCACCTCGCCGGTCATGGTGATGGCCGAGGAACCCTCCAGGCTCGCGATGCCGAAGTCGCCCAGCACCACCCGCCCGTCGTTGGCGATCAGCACGTTGGCGGGCTTGACGTCCCGGTGCAGAACCCCCGACTCGTGCGCGGAACGCAGCGCGGCCAACACCTGCTCGCCGATGTGCGCGGCCCGCTGCGGGGGCATGGGCCCCTCGCCCTCCAGCACCTCCGCCAGGGACAGTCCGCGGATCAGCTCCATCACGATCCAGGGGCGGCCGCCCTCGCTCGCCACGTCGTACACGGTGACGACGCCGCGATGGGAGACCCGGGCCGCCGCCCAGGCCTCGCGCTCCATGCGCCGGTACAACCGCTCCACCTCGGCGGTGTCCAGTCCGGCGGGCGCCCGCACCTCCTTGACGGCGACCTCGCGCCCCAGCACCTCGTCGCGCGCCCGCCAGACGATCCCCATGCCGCCGCGACCCAGGGGGCCCAGCAACCGGTACCGACCGGCGATGACACGCCCGTCCTCACCCGCATTCCCACTCATCCGAGCCCCCCGAACGTGTTACCGGACGATCACTCCAAGTTAGCGCAGTGTGCGCCGTGTGGCCCCTGTCACGACAGGACTCCCCGTATGAACCGCCACGACTTCCGAGGGGGCGTCAATTCCGCACAATCTGTGCGGAGAGTGACGATTGACTCCGGTGAGTAATCGTCAACTCCCCGTAGGTATAGGGGTAATTCACACCACCGGGATACCCGGGCGCGACGCGGGGGCGATAGGGTGAACCTGCCCGGGCCGGGTGCCCTCGTACGGGTGGGGAGAGACATGGAACAGATAGCAATGCGCAGCAGGCCGCCTCGCGTGCCTGCCATCACTTGCGGGAGCAGCGCGACCAGCTCGCGCCTCGACCGCCATCTCGCCGTGTTGGGCGGTCCCGCCGTCCCGCACCACGAGACCGCCGAGGCGACGCTGCTGATGCGCGAGCTCACCGCCCGCGATCACACGCACGTCCAGCGGAGCCGGAGCGCGCGCGTCGCGCTCTTCGCGCCGCTGCGTCGCCTGCGTCGCACGCTCTTCGGTAGCCGCCGCTCGTAACTGCCCGCAGAACGCGGCCGGTTGACCCGGCTGCGCCCACCCGGCCCTGTACGTGTTCGCGGTGTCACCGGTGTCGGCGGTCTCGTCGACGTCATCGGTGTTCTTCCGGTGTGGATCGCCTCAGGCGACCACGCCGTCCTGGCGCAGAGTCGTGATCTGCGCGCCCGTCATCCCCAGGGCGCGCAGCAGGGCGTCGGTGTGTTCGCCGAGCGCGGGTACCGCTCCCATCCGCGCCGGCGCGCCGTCCGGCAGCCCGATGGGCGGCAGCAGAGCGCGCAGCGGACCCGCGGGCGACCCGATCTCCCGCCAGCGGTCGCGCGCCGCCAACTGCGGATGCGCCGCGACCTGCGCCACCGAGTTCAGTCGCGCGCAGGCGATGCCCGCCGCCTCCAGCCTCCGGATCGCCTCGTCCGCGTCCAGCGCGGCCAGCGCCCCGGCCACCACCGCGTCCGTGCGCTCCCGGCCCAGCGTGCGGGCGGCGTTCGTCGCGAACGCCGGATCATCCGCCAACTCCGGCTTCTCCAGCACCTGTTCCGCCAGCCGCCGCCACTCCCGGTCGTTCTGCACCGACAGCAGCACCCGGTCCCCCTCCGCCGTCGGGTAGGCGTCGTAGGGCGCGATCACGGCATGCGCGAGACCGGTCCGCACGGGCTGCTCCCCGCCGTGCATCGTGTGGTGCAGCGGATGCCCCATCCATTCGGCGAGCGCGTCCAGCATCGACACCTCCACCCGGCCCCCGCGCCCGGTGATCCCGCGGCGCAGGAGGGCGGCGAGCACCCCCGAGAACGCGTACATGGCCGCCGCGATGTCCGCCGCCGGGATGCCCGCCTTGACCGGACGCTCCGGGGTCCCGGTCACCGACACCAGCCCCGCTTCGCACTGCACGAGCATGTCGTAGGCGCGCTTGTGCGCGTACGGCCCCTCGGCCCCGTAGCCGGAGACGTCCACGGCGACCAGACGCGGGTACCGGGCGCACAGCGCGGCCGAGTCCAGCCCGAGGCGGGCGGCGGCCCCCTGGGCGAGGTTCTGGACGAAGACGTCGGCGTCGGTCAACAGCTCGTGCAGGACCTCCCGGCCCCGCGCGTCCTTCAGGTCGAGCGCCAGGGACTCCTTGCCCCGGTTGGCCCAAACGAAGTGCGAGGCCAGACCCTTCGCGGCGGTGTCGTAGGCGCGCGCGAAGTCGCCGCCGTCGGGACGCTCGACCTTGATCACCCGGGCGCCGAGATCGGCGAGCTGGCGGGTGGCGAAGGGGGCCGAGACGGCCTGTTCGACGGCGACGACGGTGACACCGTCGAGGGGGAGCGGGTCGTGGGGGCGTGAATCGGGTGTCATGGCAGCCTGCCTACCCGGTCCGACCCGGATCTGTCACCCCCCGCCCGGCGGCTCCGCCCCTGCGCTCGGTCCTGACCGCGTCTCGGTTATGGCCACGTCTCAGTCCTGGCCGCGCGCGAACCGGCGGGTGGCCGGCGGCGCGAAGAGGGCCAGGATGACGAGCGACCAGAGCAGCGCCCCGGCCACCGGGTGCGCGGCCGGCCAGGCGGCCCCGGCCGCCGGTTCGCCGCCCGCGTTGCCGCAGAGGGTGCGCACGGCGCCGGCCACGGCGCTGATCGGGTTCCACTCGGCGACCGTCCGCAGCCATCCGGGCAGCCCGGAGGTCGGCAGGTAGGCGCTGGACAGCATCGGCAGGACGAAGGTGGCGCCGCCGAGTTGGCCGGCGGCCTCCTCGCTCTTGCTGAGCAGGCCGAGGTACGTGCCCACCCAGGCCGAGGCGAAGCGGAACAGCAGCAGCACTCCGAGGGCCCCCAGCGCGCCCGGCAGCCCGTTCTCGATCCGCCAGCCCATGGCGATCCCCACCAGCATCAGCGGCACCATGGACACTCCCGTCGTCAGCAGGTCGGCGGTGATCTGCCCGAGGGGCACGGCGGCCCGACTCATCGGCAGGGTGCGGAACCGGTCCGTGACCCCACGGTGGGCGTCCTGCGCAGCCGTGAACAGGCCCGTCATCAGCCCGTTGGCGGCGGTGGCGGCGAGCAGGCCCGGAAGCAGGAACTCGCGGTACTCGGAGCCCGGCATCGCGAGCGCGCTGCCGAACACGTACCCGAAGAACAGCAGCATCATGATCGGCATGGTCTGCGTGAGCAGCAGCAGCGCGGGCGCGTGCCGGGCCTTCTGCAACTGACGGGTGACGACGGCTCCGCCGTCGGACAGCAGGGTGTTCATGCCGCGTGCTCCTTCTCGGGTGCGACCTCGCGGACCCGGGTGAGGCGCAGGAACACCTCGTCGAGGGTGGGTGGCCGCAGGGTGGCGTCGGTGACTGGGATGCCGGCCGTGTCGAGGGCGCGGATGATCCGCGGCAGGGTCAGGCCGGTGTCGGACACGGTCACGCCGACGGTGAGGCGTTCCCCGTTCAGGACGGGTCGGCCCCCGGTGAGTCGGTCCAGTACGGCCGCCGCGCCCGTGAGGGCGTCGGGGTGGGTGACGGTCACCTCCGCGTGGGAGCCGATCCGGGACTTGAGTTCGGCCGGGGTGCCGGTGGCGACGGCCCGGCCGCCGTCCACCACCACGATGTCGTCGGCGAGCCTGTCCGCCTCCTCCAGGTACTGGGTGGTGAGGAGCACGGTCGTGCCCCCGCCGCCCCCGCTGCGGCCGGCGAGTTCTTGCACCGCGGTCCAGATCCGGTCGCGGGCCGCCGGATCGAGGCCGGTCGTGGGCTCGTCCAGGAACAGCACGCGGGGCCGGGCGAGCAGCCCCGCGGCCAGGTCCAGGCGCCGCCGCATGCCGCCCGACCAGGTGGAGGCGGTGCGGTCGGCGGCCTCGGTGAGCTCGAAGCGCTCCAGCAGCTCGTCGGCGCGGGCCCGACCGGCGGCCCCGCGCAGCCCGGCGAGGCGGGCGAAGAGCCGCAGGTTCTCCCGGCCGGTGAGGTCCCCGTCCACCGAGGCGTACTGGCCGGTGACCCCGATGCTGCGGCGAACGGCCCCCGGAGCGCGGGTGACGTCGTGGCCGGCGACCAGGGCCCGCCCGGCGGTGGGCGCGGTGAGCGTGGTGAGGATCCGGACGGCGGTGGTCTTGCCGGCGCCATTGGGGCCCAGGAGCCCGCAGATCGTGCCCTCGGGCACCGCCAGATCGAGCCCGCGCAGGGCGCGCACCTCGCCGTAGGACTTTTCCAGACCTTCACTAAGTACAGCGTACGTAGTCGTCATGCATGGCACCCTACCTCACTACGTACGGCGTACGTAACTAGGATGGAGGCGACGAACGAGGTGATGAGCGATGACCCCCAGCGGCCGCCCCGCTGAACCCGAAGTGATCTGGGCCCGCCCACAACGCGCGGGGCGGGGCCCCCGCCCCGCCCACAGCCGCGAGTCGATCGCGGCCGAGGCCGTGCGGATCGCCGACGCCGAGGGGATCGAGGCCGTCTCCATGCGCCGCGTGGCCGCCGGGATCGGGGCCGGGACGATGTCCCTGTACAACTACGTGCCACGCAAGGAGGACCTGTACGAGCTGATGGTCGACGCCGTCAGCGGGGAGTACGAACTGACCCCGCCCACCGGCGACTGGCGGGCCGACATGCTCGCGCTGGCCCGTCAGACGCGCGACCTGATGCGCCGCCACCCGTGGCTGCCCCGGCTGCTCACCCCGGTCTACGGCTTCAGTCCGCACGCCCTGCGGTACCTGGAGTACAGCCTGGCCTGCCTGGAGCCGCTGGACGCGCCGGACGGACGGAAACTCGAACTGGTCGCCGCCGTCAACGGCACCGTGGCCACCTACGTGGGCGGCGAGTTGGCCCTGGCCGAGCGGGCCCGCGCACTGCCCTGGAGCGAGGCCGACGAGCAGCGCGTACGGGCGGCGTGGCTCGGGTCCCGGCTGGCGAGCGGGGACTACCCGCGGCTGGCGGGCGCCCTCACGGCGCTGCCCTCCGTCCCCGCCGACCTGGACGCGCCGGACGAACTGTTCGACCGCTGGATCACGCAGCTGCTCGACACCTGGGGGGCATGAACGCGCGGGGTCGGACACCCGGGGCGCGCACGGGCGGGCACCCGGTCCTCGGGCGGCGTCGACCGCGCACCCGGGTTCGCGGCGCGCCCTGGGTTCGCGGCGCGCCGGGGTTCGCCGCCGCGCCGGGGTTCACAGCAGGGCGAACTGGCCGCCCGGGCCCTCCTCGCGGTGGTCCAACACCGAGGCCGGTCGCCGGGACCCGCGCGGCGGCGGCAACACCCCGAGGCCTTCGAGCTCGGTGGCCGTGAGCGACGGGCCGGGCTCGAACGCCGCCCGCTCCGGCGCCAGATCGGCCAGCAGCGCCAGGCTCGTGACCAACGCCAACAGCTCCGAGGTCCATGACTGCGGCCACTCCCCGGGCCCCAGCGCCTCCAGGCCGTCGACCCCGTCCGAGCGGTGCGCGGTCCGGGCGGCGAACCAGGACTCCAACACCCGCTCGCCCCGGGACTCCTGATCCCACGCTCCCGGCGGCACGGGGGAGATGCTCCCGTCCCCGAGCCCCAGGGTCTCGGTGTCCGGGTCGTACGAGAGCCCCCGCGGCCACGCCGTGACCGTCGAGCGGACGTACGGCCGCCGCCCGCCGGGCAGACGGGGCGGCTCACCGCCCCGCGCCCCGCGCAACTGGACGGTCAGCAGGCGCTGCCCGAGCTCCAGCCCGGCCCGCCAGCGTTCCGGGTCGGCCGTCAGCGGGACCTCGTACGTGCCCCGGGCCCCGGGGCGGCCCGCCGCGAGCACCCAGCACAGCACGTCCTCGGGAGTGACCCAACCGCCGAGCCGCTCGCCCAGCAGGTGCAGCAGGCCCGGCGCGAGGTTGGGCTCCGCGCCGCCGGGGCGCCGGTGCAGCGGGCGGATCCGGCCCAGCCGGCCGGCCGGGAGATGGGCGGTGACCAGCGGTTCCGGCGTCTCCACGACGAACAGCTGGTGGGCGTCGCGCACCCGCCACAGCTCGGGGCGGGCCCGGTCGATGAGCCGCTGGTCGGGCAGCAGCCACTGCTCGTCGAAGGGCGCGGTCAGCACCCGTACGGGCTCCGGGAACGGGCCCGGCGCCTCGGCGAAGCGGGCCGTGGACGCGGACCGCTGCCCGGGCAGCGCGGCGGCCCCGGAGGAGGGCGTACGGGCCCGGGTCGGACGGAACAACCTCTCCCGCTCGGCGCCTTCGGCGCCGGCCAGGGTCGCCCAGCGGGCCCGCAGGGTCGCCGGCTCGGGGGCCGTCACCCAGTCCCGCCCCAGCCGCAGCGAACCCACGGCCCAGGGCATCAGATCGTCCAGCAGCGGTACGTCGTCGCTCACCCGGCAGATGGTAGCGAGGGGAGGCGACGCCCGGGCCGCGTCCAGGCCGAAGCGTTACGCTCCTTATGAACGCATCTGTACCGGTGTGGTGGACCGAGCCCTGTGAGGGCCCCCTGCGCGGACCGAGCCCCGCGCGGACCGACCCCTGTGTGGACCAACCGCTGTGGACCGAGGAGACGGCTGATGAGTCAGTACGACGAATACTCGACTCCTTCCCAGGCCGAGGGCGAACGCCTCGACGAGGACATGGACGAGCGGCAGAAGCGCCAACGGCATCCGCAGACCACGCGCACCACCCCGTCACAGGCCGAGGGCGAGCGGGGCGCGGAGGAAGACGCGAAGCGGCCCCCGGGCGCGTAGGCGGGGCGTGTGGGCGGCGCGTGGGTCGGCGGGTGGGCGGGCCTCCCGTGCCTCGACCGGCTCGGTGTGCGCAGGCCGGTCGAGGCCGGTCTCAGTGCGCGTCGACCGTCACCGTGAAGGAGAACCGGTCGCCGCGGTAGCGGATGCGGGCCACGTCCACCACCCGGCCCCCGTCGTCGTACGTCACACCCGTGTAGTGCAGGATCGGGCTCAGCAGCGGGACCTGGAGCAGCGCGGCCGTCTCCGGGTCCGCGAGCCGCGCCTCCACGGTGTCCGTGATCCGGCTGATCTTCACCCCGACCAGGTCACGGAGGACCTTGGTCATCGGGAACCGTTCCAGGTCGCTCAGGTCGATGGATGCGGCCAGCTCCGTGCGGACCGCGTTCTCCGCCCAGTTCGTCGGCTCGCCGCTCACGCTGTCGTGGCGCAGCCGCCGGTACGTGACCAGCTCCGAGGTGTCCGGGAAGTGCTCCAGCAGCTCCCCGGACACCGCCGTCCGCTCGTGTCCGAGAATCGTCGTACGCTCACCCGACTGCTGGGCCACGATCGCGTCGACCGAACCCAACAACCGCACCGGGGCCCCGCGCCGCGCCCCCGGCTCGATGAACGTCCCGCGCCGCCGGTGCCGACTGATCAGGCCCTCCCCCTCCAACTCCTTGAGGGCCTGCCGCATCGTCAGCACGCTCACCCCGTAGTGCCCGGCCAACTGTTCCTCGGTGGGCAGGCGCAGCGAGGCGTCCGGGGTGCGCCCCAATATCGAGGCGCGCAGCGACTGGGACACCTGGTACCAGAGCGGCAACTTCCGGTTCAGCACCAGGGAGTCGGGGGCGAAGGCGGTCACGGGTGGTTCTCCGTACGGCTGGACGTCTGGGGCGGGCGTGCAGCGAATGCTAGGCGCGGAAGTGGCGTTCCAGACCCTGCCAGACGTCGTCGTATCCGCGCTGGAGGTGTTCGGCGCCGGCCGCCTGGTCGGTGGCGACGATGGGCCAGCGGGTCTCGAACATGAAGGCCAGCCCGTCGTCGATCTTCTGCGGCTTCAGCTCGGCGGCGCTCGCCCGGTCGAAGGTCTCCCGGTCCGGGCCGTGCGCGGACATCATGTTGTGCAGCGAGCCGCCACCGGGCACGAAGCCCTCGGCCTTCGCGTCGTACGCGCCCTCGATCAGGCCCATGTACTCGCTCATCACGTTGCGGTGGAAGTACGGCGGACGGAAGGTGTCCTCTCCCACCAGCCAGCGCGGGGCGAACACCACGAAGTCCACCCCGGCCAGCCCCGGGGTGTCCGAGGGCGAGGTCAACACGGTGAAGATCGACGGGTCGGGGTGGTCGTAACTGATCGAGCCGATCACGTTGAAACGGTGCAGGTCGTACACGTACGGGACGTGGGTGCCGTGCCAGGCGACCACATCGAGCGGCGAGTGGTCGTACGTGGCCGTCCAGAGGTTGCCGCAGTACTTGTTGACCACCTCGGTCGGGCGGTCGACGTCCTCGTACGCGGCCACGGGCGCCCGGAAGTCCCGCGCGGCGGCGAGGCCGTTGGCGCCGATCGGGCCGAGGTTCGGCAGCTCGAAGGGCTGCCCGTAGTTCTCGCAGACGTAGCCACGGGCGTTCGCGTCGAGCAGCTCGACGCGGAAGCGGACCCCGCGCGGGATCAGGGCCATCTCGCCCGGCCGGGCGCTGAGCAGGCCGAACTCGGTGCGCAGCAGCAGACCACCGCGTTCGGGGACGATCAGCAGCTCGCCGTCCGAGCTGCTGAACACCCGATCGGTCATGGCGGCGTTGGCGGAGTAGAGGTGGATCGCCATGCCGGCGCGCTGGGCGGCGTCGCCGTTCCCGCCGAGGGTCCACAGGCCGGCCAGGAAATCGGTGCCGGGCGCCGGGTCGGGCAGCGGGTTCCAGCGGAGCCGGTTCGGATCCGGCACGGTCTCGGTGAAGGGCGCACTGCGCAGGCCGCCGTTGTCGACGCGGGTGAACGGCGGGTGCGCCGCCGAGGGGCGGATCCGGTAGAGCCACGAGCGGCGGTTGTGGGTGCGGGGCTCGGTGAACGCGCTGCCGCTGAGCTGCTCGGCGTAGAGGCCGAGAGGGGCGCGCTGGGGCGAGTTCCGGCCGTGGGGGAGCGCGCCCGGAACGGCCTCGGAGCTGTGCTCGTTGCCGAATCCGGTGAGGTACTCCAGCGCCTCCGCGGTCTTCCTGGCCTGCTCGCTGGTGTCGCCGTCACTCATGGAACGCTCCCGGTCTGCCGAAGGAATCCTATGGGTGACAGTAGGATTCCCGGCCCCCCGCGTCAACGGTGACCTTCCGGCCGGCCCGCCCTCCCGGCCCGAAGAGCCTCCGTTCGGGCGTGTGGAGCCCGGTTCGGCGGCGCTCGGCCTCCGTCCCCGTACGGCCGGTCTGCCCGTGCCCGTGCCCGTGCCCGTGCCCGTGCCCGTGCCCGAGCGCGTGCCCGTGCACGCGCCTGCCGTCGGACCGGCGGGTTCAGGCGGGTTCCGGCGGGCGGGTTCAGGCGGGTTCCGGCGGGTTCCGGCGGGCGGGTTCAGGCGGGTTCCGACGGGCGCTGAACCGATTCGCGTCGAGGGGGATCCCAAAAGGTGAACATTGCTCTACTCTCTCGCGCATGTCGTGGACCCGCAGGTTTCCTGCCGTGCCGGCGGCGCTCCTCGCCGCCCTCCTCGCGTTCCTGTCCCTCCTCGCCGCCGCGCCCGCCGCCCGCGCGCACGAGGAGCGCCCCGTCACCCTCCCCGACGGCAGCGGCTCCGTACCCGAGTACCGCAAGGCCGAGCCCGACCTCCTGGTGTGCAAGACCGACCGGCCCGCCTTCGAGCGCCGGATATCGGGCTTCCCGCAGGAACTCAGACAGCGCAACCTCGCCCTCTACGCGCAATGCGAGAAGACCGGCTTCCGTCACCTCCAGGAGGCCGTGGACGCGGTGGACCGACCGGGGATGAACATCGCGATCCTGCCCGGCCTGTACGAGGAGGAGCCCTCACTCCCCAAGCCCACGGGCGAGTGCGCCACGCTGAAGGCGCCCAACTCCTCGCTCGGCTACCAGATCCTGTCCTACGAGCAGCAGGAGCGGTGCCGGCACAACCAGAACCTCGTCGCGATCCTCGGCAAGACGAACCTCCAGATCGAGGGCACCGGGGCGTCCCGCCAGGACGTGGTCATCGACGCCAAGTACCAGAAGCTGAACGCCATCCGGGCCGACAAGTCCAACGGCATCTACTTCCGCAACTTCACCGCCCAGCGCACCACCTTCAACTCGCTGTACGTGCTCGCCGGCGACGGCTTCGTCATCGACGACGTACTGACCCGCTGGAACGACGAGTACGGCTTCCTGACCTTCGCGAGCGACCACGGCCTCTACAAGAACTGCGAGTCCTACGGCAACGGGGACTCCGGCATCTACCCCGGCAGCGCCTCCGACATCAACGACGGCCGCGGCTACGACGTCCCCCGCTACTCCATCGAGATCACCGGCTGCCGCAGCCACCACAACATGGTCGGCTACTCGGGCACGGCCGGGGACTCCGTCTGGGTCCACGACAACGAGTTCGACCAGAACATGGGCGGCGCGTCGATGGACAGCGCCTTCCCCGGCCACCCCGGACTCCCGCAGAACCACGCCAGGTTCGAGCGGAACCTGATCCACGACAACAACCAGGACTACTACCGTCACGTCGCCGACGGCACCTGCGCCAAACCTCCCATCGAACGGGGATACGAGCAGGGCGTGGTCTGCCCGCAGATCTCCATGCCGCCCGGCACCGGCATCATCACGGCCGGCGGGAACTGGAACCTGTACGAGGGCAACTGGGTGTACGGCCACCAGCGCGCCGGATTCTTCCTGAGCGCCGTCCCCGCCTTCATCCGCGGCGAGGAGGCCTGGGCCAAGCAGGCCGACACCTCCCACCACAACCGCTACGCCGCCAACATCCTCGGCAAGGACAAGGCCGGGGCCTCCCGGCCCAACGGCATGGACGTCTGGTGGGACGGACAGGGCAGGGGCAACTGCTGGCAGGACGGACCCGACGGTTCCACCCCCGCCACCCTGCCCGAGTGCGGCGAGCGCCGCGGCGCCGTCTCCGGCGGCTCCGCGCGTCTCGCCGGCGAACCGGTCAAGCTCGTCCAACTGCTGGTCTGCGCCGACTACAACGTCCAGGCCCGCAAGCTGCCGGCGGGCTGCGACTGGTACGGCGCCCGAGGCCTGGAGCGGGTCGAGACCCAGATCGCGCTGGCCGTCGCGGCCGTGCTGCTGCTGGTCGGCGGAGTCCTGTGGTGGCGCCGACTGCGCGGCTCCCGAGGGGGGACGCTCGCCTCGCTGCTGGGCCTCGCCGGGCTGTGCCTGGACGTCGCCGGGTCCACCACCGCCCTCACCCCCACCTTCGTGCCGGCACTGGCCCTGCTCCTCCTGGGGCTGTGGTGGACGGGCGTCTGGCTGGTCCTGCGAGCCGACCGGCCGTGGCTCGCCCGGCTCACCCTGCTACTGGCCGTCCTGACCCTCCTCGACGCCTTCGACAGGGCCGTCCTGATGATTCCCTGGATCCCCCTCGGCCCCGCCTGGGTACGGGCGCTCGTCGCGGTGGTGTGGGTGCTCTGGGCGGTCGTCGCCTCCGCCCGTCCGGAAGCCCGCCCGGGCACGCCGGCGCGCCCGACCGGCCCCGGCGGCGACCCCGACGGGGATCGCGCCCCGGCCCCGGTCGGCCCGCCCCCGGCCCTGAGCGCGGCGGCCGCCACCCACTCACCGGCCGCCACCGAACCCCGGGCCGCCACCCACTCCTCGGCCGGGACCGAACCCTCGGCCGCCACCGAACCCCGGGCCGCGACCGAACCCCCGGCCGGGACCGAACCCCGGGCCGCGACCGAACCCCCGGCCGGGAACGGAGGCCCGCGGTGAGCCGAGACCATGCCGACCGCATCGGCCGCGAGGCCTGCGCCGCGCCGACCCACTCGGCCCGACCGACCCGCATGGCCCTCCCACCCCTCACGGCCCAACCGACCCGCGCGACCCGACTGCCCCGTCCTCCCCGGCGTGCGGTCGGTCCTCGCCGCCGAACCGTCCGCACCGCGGTTCTGGTCGCCCTGCTCCTGCTGCTCGCCGGCGGCACGGCGACGGGCTGTGGGGGTCGGGCCACCACCCACCACAAACCCGGCACCAGCCACGAACAGGCCTCAGGTGACGTGGGCACCCTGCTCGGTGCCCAGGACGGCGCCGGCCACCGCCTCCGGCAGGTCCCGGCCCAGGGCGCGCCGGAGGTGCGGATCACCACCCGGCCGGACTCGGAGGACGGCTGGAACCTCCAACTGGTCGTGAAGAACTTCCGCTTCACCCCCGACAGTGTCGGCGGCGCGGCCCTCCCCGGCGCCGGCCACGCCCACCTGGAACTGGACGGGCGCAAGCTGGCCCGGGTGTACGGCCCCTGGTACCACCTGCCCGCGGCGCAGGTGCCCGAGGGCGTGCACACCCTGGCCGTCCGCCTGTACGCCGACGACCACACCGCCTGGGCCGTCGGCGGCAAGGTGGTCGAGGCCACCGTCGAGCTGACCGGTGGCCCCCCGGGCCAGGGGTCCCACAGCCACGCCGCCCCCACACCGACGACGCCACCCCAGGCAACCCAGACCCCCCAGCCGGCCCAGACCCCCCGGAGCTCCGAGACCCCGGATGCCGACCGCACGGTCACCGTCGTCGTCCGGGACGGCAAGGTGGTTCCCGCTCCCGGCCGCGTCGAGGTGGGGCGCGGCGAGCGGGTGGCCCTGCGCGTCACCAGCGACCGCGCGGACACCCTGCACGTCCACGGCTACGACAAGGAACTCGCCCTGCCCGCAGGCCAGGAGGCCACCCTGATCCTGACGGCCGACCGCACCGGGCTCTTCGAGGTCGAGACCCACGAGAGCGACCTCGTCCTCACCCAGCTCCTCGTCCGATGACCCCCCTCGGCCTCGCCCCGGGCCTGCCCCCCGCCCCGGACCTCCGACTCGCCCCGGACCTCCCTCTCGCCCCGAGGCTCCTCCTCGGCCCGGGCGCCGGCGGCTGTCCGGGCCCGTGCGCGGGGGGCGGTCGCTCCGGCCAGGACGTGGTCCCGTACCTGGCCGATCCGTCGACCACCCTGCTCGCACACGGGATCGGGTCCCAGCACGATCTGCCGATCTCTCCCTTCTACGCCTTCGCCGGTGCCTTCGCCGCGCTGTTCGTCTCCTTCCTCGCCCTCGGTCTGCTCTGGTCCACGTCCCGCTTCCGGGGTGACCGTTCGGGCCTCGCCCTGCCCGCCCGGTTCCAGCGGGTGGCCGACGCGCCGGCCACCCGCACCACCTTGCGCGGGCTCGGTCTCGCCGCCGCCCTCGTCGTGTTGCTCCACCTCCTCATCGGTCCCGACGACCCCGCCCGAAACCCCGCTCCCGGCGCCGTCTACGTCCTGCTCTGGGTCGGACTCGTCCCGGCCTCCCTCCTCCTCGGCCCCGTATGGCGCCTTGTCAACCCGCTCCGCACCCTGCACCGACTCCTCGCCGTCGCCCTGCGCCGCCGTGCCCCCGACCGCCCACTGCCCGCCCGGCTCGGCCAATGGCCCGCCGCGGTCGGGCTGTTCGGCTTCACCTGGCTGGAGCTGGTCTCCCCGGATCCCGCATCCACCACCACCCTCCTGATCGCCCTCGGTTGCTTCGTCGTCGGTCAACTGGCCCTCGCCGCCCGCTTCGGCGAGAACTGGTTCGCCGACGGAGACCCCTTCGAGGCCTACTCCGATCTCCTGGCCAGACTCTCCCCCCTCGGCCGTCGCTCCGACGGCCGGCTGGTCCTCCGCAATCCGTTCCACGGACTCGACGCGACGCCCGAGCGGCCCGGACTCGTCGCCGTCGTCTGTGTCCTGCTCGGCTCCACCGCCTACGACGGCTACTCCGACAGCCCCGCCTGGATCAACGCCATTCAGACCTCCCCTCTCGGCCGCACCCCCACGGCCACCCTCGGACTTCTCGGTTCCATCGCCCTCGTCGCCGCCCTGTACTGCCTGTGCGCGGCGGCCACCCGCCTCGTCAGCGGCCCGCACCCCCGCCCGCTGACGGCCTTCGCGCACTCACTCGTGCCGATCGCGCTCGGCTATCTCGTCGCCCACTACTTCTCCCTCCTCGTCACCGAAGGACCACGCACAGTAATCATGGCAGCAGGCACTGACAACGCCCCAGAACCCTTGCCACCACTGGGTCCAGGCGGTCTCGCGGCCCTCCAGGTGATCGCCGTCGTCACCGGACACGTACTCGGAGTGATCGCCGCGCACGACCGGTCCGTGCGCCTCTTCCCGCCCGCCAAGGCCGTGGCCGGCCAACTGCCCCTGCTCGCGCTGATGATCACGTACACCATCGGTGGCCTCAGCCTCCTGCTGAACTGAGGCCACCGGCCCGAGCGGAAGCCAGGAACGGCATGATGGACCCCGTGCCCCCCGCCCACCCCATGCGCCGGACCCCGATCCAGCAGCGCAGCGCCGACCGGCTCGCCCGGATCCTCGACGCCTGCGCGGAACTCCTGGACGAGACCGGGTACGAGAACCTCAGCACCCGTGCCGTCGCCCTGCGCGCCGGAGTGCCCATCGGCTCCGTGTACCGCTTCTTCGGGAACAAGCGAGCCATGGCCATCGCCCTGGCCCACCGCAATCTCGACCGCTACGCCGACGGCATCGAGGAACGGCTGGCCGTCCTTCCGGCCACCCACTGGCGGCCCGTCGTCGACGCCGTCCTGGACGAGTACCTGGCGATGAAGCGCAGCGTGCCCGGATTCGCGCTCGTCGACTTCGGGGTGCCCGCGCCGCCTCCCGAGGGCCCGGCCGCCGACCCCAACCACCTGGTCGCCGCACGGCTCACCGAACTGCTCTCCCGCCACCTCGGCCGCACCCGCGACGCCGCCCTCGAACGGTCCGTGCTGGTGGCGGTCGAGGCCACCGACGCGCTCATCCAGTTGGCCTTCCGCGTCGACCCCGCCGGGGACCCCGGGATCGTCGCCGAAACCCGGGCGATGATGCAGGCCTACCTGGCCCGCGTACTGGACTGAGCCTCCGGGGTCCACAACCGCCGCGAACGCACCCCTCCCCAACCTCCCTACCGGTCGGTATGCTCGACCCGCCCGTGCGCCCGCACCGCAGCCTGCCGTCCCCAGGAGCGACCATGCCCCGCACCGCCCTGCGCATCTGCCCCCTCTGTGAAGCCACCTGCGGCCTCACGCTGACCATCGAGGGCACCACGGTCACCGGCGCCCGCGGCGACCGGGACGATGTGTTCAGTCGTGGCTTCATCTGCCCCAAGGGGGCGGCCTTCGGGGCCCTCGACGGCGATCCGGACCGGCTGCGCACCCCTCTCGTACGCCGCGACGGCCGGCTGCGCGAAGCGAGTTGGGAGGAGGCCTACGAGGTGATCGCCGCAGCCGTGCCCGCCCTCGTGCGGGAACACGGAGCCCAGTCCGTCGGCGTCGTTCTCGGCAACCCGAACGTCCACACCATGGCCGGAGCCCTCTACCCGCCGCTCCTCCTCAAGGCCCTCGGCACCCGGAACCTCTTCACCGCCAGCACCCTGGACCAGATGCCCAAGCACGTCTCCAGCGGGCTGCTGTTCGGCGACCCCTTCGCCATCCCGGTCCCCGACCTCGACCGCACCGACTTCCTCCTGCTCCTCGGCGCGAACCCGGTCGAGTCCAACGGCTCCCTGTGCACCGCCCCGGACTTTCCCGGCCGGCTCAAGGCCCTGCGCGCCCGCGGTGGCACCCTGGTCGTCGTCGATCCGCGGCGCACGCGCACCGCCGCGCTGGCCGACCGGCACCTCGCACCGCGCCCCGGCAGCGACGCCCTGCTGCTGGCCGCGCTCGCGCACACCCTGCTCGCGGAAGGACTCGCGACCCCCGGGACGCCGGGGGAGTGGACCGAGGGCCTCGGGGAACTCGCCGACGCCCTCGCCCGTTTCACTCCCGAGGCCGTCGCCCCGGCCTGCGACCTGACCGCCGATGAGATCCGTTCCCTCGCCCGGGAACTGGCGGCCGCGCCCACCGCCGCCGTGTACGGGCGCATCGGCAGCTGCACGGCCGAGTACGGCACCCTCGCCAGCTGGCTGGTCGACGTACTGAACATCCTCACGGGCAATCTCGACCGCCCGGGCGGGGCGCTCTTCCCCCTCTCGGCGACCGACCGCGCCCCCCGACCCGCCCGCCCGGGCAAGGGGTTCGACCTCGGCCGCTGGCACAGCCGGGTCAGCGGACACCCGGAGGCCAAGGGCGAACTGCCCACCGCCGCCCTGGCCGAGGAGATCGAGACGCCGGGCGTGGGGCGCATCCGAGCCCTGATCGCCATCGCCGCCAACCCCGTGCTGTCCGCCCCCGACGGCCGGCGCCTCGATGCGGCCCTGGCCGGCCTCGACTTCATGATCAGCGTCGATCCGTACCTCAACGAGACCTCGCGCCACGCCCACGTCGTCCTGCCCCCGCCACCGCCCTCACAGTCCGCCCACTTCGACTTCGCCTTCAACGCGTTCGCCGTCCACAACCAGGCCCGCTACTCACCACCCGCCGTGCCCCTCGGCGAGGGCCGCATGGACGAGTGTGAGGTCCACGCGCGCCTGATCCTCGCGGTGTCCGGGCTGCACGGGGCATCGCCGGACGTCCTCGACGACCGCGTCATCGCCGACACCCTCGCCCGGGAGGTCGCCGACCCCCACTCACCGCTCTTCGGCGCGGACCCGCAGCGGGAGGCGCGGGCGCTGACGGGCAGTACCGGCCCCGAGCGGCGGCTCGACATGATGCTGAGGCTCGGACCGTACGACCTCACCCTCGACGAGCTGCGGAAGCGGCCGCACGGCATAGACCTGGGCCCCCTGAGCCCCAGGCTCCCGGGCGTGCTGAAGACCCGCACCGGCCGGATCGAACTGCTCCCGGACCCGATCGCGGCCGAACTCCCCAGGCTGCGCGCGGCGCTCGCCGAACGCCCCGCCGCCCTGGTGCTCGTGGGCCGCCGCCATCTGCGATCGAACAACAGCTGGTTGCACAACGTCCCGGCCCTGGTCGGAGGTTCCAACCGGTGCACCCTCCACGTCCATCCGCAGGACGCGGACCGACTGGGCCTGACCGACGGCGGCCGGGCCCGGATCACCGCCGACGGCGGCAGTCTGGAAGTCCCGGTCGAGATCACCGACGCCGTCCGTACCGGGGTCGTCAGCCTCCCGCACGGCTGGGGCCACGACCGGGCCGGTTCCCGGCTCTCGGTGGCCAGGGCCGTCCCCGGAGCCAATGTGAACCAGCTGCTCGACGGCAGCCGACTCGACCCGCTGTCCGGTACCGCCGTGCTCAACGGATTCCCGGTCGAACTGGCACCTCTGCCCTGAGCAGGGGTTTTGCTCGTATTGCTCACGCGTCCACGTCTTGTTGGCACATCGAGGAGCCCCCTACGTTCCCAGCATGCTGACCTTCCTCGGCTTCGCCATGATCGCGACCTTCCTGGTTCTGATCATGCTGAAGAAAATGTCGCCCATCGCGGCGCTCGTGCTCATCCCCGCGCTCTTCTGCGTCTTCGCCGGACAGGGTGCGCAGTTGGGCGACTACGTCATCGACGGAGTCGGCAAACTCGCGCCGACGGCCGCGATGTTGATGTTCGCCATCGTCTACTTCGGCGTGATGATCGACGTCGGCCTCTTCGATCCGATCGTGCGTGGCATCCTGCGCTTCTGCAAGGCGGACCCGATGCGGGTCGTGGTCGGTACGGCGGTACTCGCCGCGATCGTGTCGCTCGACGGCGACGGCTCGACCACCTTCATGATCACAGTCTCGGCCATGTACCCGCTCTACAAGCGCCTCGGCATGAGCCTGGTGGTCATGACCGGTGTCGCGGCCACCGCCAACGGCGTCATGAACACCCTCCCCTGGGGCGGCCCCACGGCCCGTGCCGCCACCGCCCTCAAGCTCGACGCCGCGGACGTCTTCGTCCCGATGATCCCCGCGCTGGCGGCCGGGCTGCTCTTCGTGTTCCTCCTCGCGTACGTCCTCGGGGTGAAGGAGCGGCGGCGGGTCGGGCTGCTCGTCATGCCCGGCGCGCAGGATGAGTTCGGGCAGGAGAAGACCGCGGCGAAGCGGGACGCGGAGTCGGATGTGGAGCTGACCGAAGGGGATCCCGCCACGGTCACGGCGGGGGTGGGCGCCGTGGTCGCGGCCTCGGGCCCGGGCGGCTCCGGCAGCACACCCGCACCCGTACTCACCTCCACCGCTCCGGACGCACCCGCACACGCACACGCACCCGCACCCGCACCCACGGACGCACCCACGGCCACGGCCACCACCCCCGACGGCGACGATGACGGTTTCCAGGGGCTCGATCCGGACCGTGCGACGCTCCGTCCCCGCCTCTACTGGTTCAACGCCGGACTGACCGTCGCCCTCCTCACCGCGATGATCATGGAGTTGCTGCCCATCCCCGTGCTCTTCCTCCTCGGCGCGGCCCTCGCCCTCACGGTCAACTTCCCCCACATGCCCGACCAGAAGGCCCGGATCGCCGCCCACGCCGACAACGTCCTCAATGTCGCGGGCATGGTCTTCGCCGCCGCCGTCTTCACCGGCGTCCTCACCGGCACCGGCATGGTCAAGCACATGGCCGACTGGCTCGTCGGCGCGATTCCCGAGGGGATGGGCCCCCACATGGCGCTGGTCACGGGCCTGCTCAGCCTGCCCCTGACCTACTTCATGTCGAACGACGGCTTCTACTTCGGGGTCCTGCCGGTACTGGCCGAGGCCGGCGCCGCCCACGGCGTCTCGCCGCTGGAGATCGCCCGCGCGTCCCTGGTCGGCCAGCCCCTGCACATGTCCAGCCCACTGGTTCCGGCCGTCTACGTCCTCGTCGGCATGGCCAAGGTCGAGTTCGGCGATCACACCCGATTCACCGTGAAATGGGCGGCCCTGACTTCCCTGGTGGTCCTGGCGGCGGGGATGCTTTTCGGCATCATCTGATCCCGGACGCCTCTGGCGCCCGCAAAACTACCGACGCTAGTTTGTAGGGTGTTGGCGAGGTCAGGTTCTACGCGCTCGTGCGTGTTCGGGAGGAAAGCCATGAAGGCCCACGACGGGATGTACATCGGCGGCGCCTGGCGACCGGCCGTCGGACGCGAGCGGATCGAGGTCGTCAACCCCGCCGACGAACAGGTCCTCGCCTCGGTCCCGGCCGGTACCGCCGAGGACGTGGACGAGGCCGTACGTGCGGCCCGCGCGGCCTTCCCCGGCTGGGCGGCCACGCCGCCGGCCGAGCGGGCGACCCTCGTCGGGGCCCTGCGCGACGTACTGGTCCGCCGCAAGAAGGAGATCGCGGAGACGATCTCCGCGGAGCTCGGCGCCCCGCTCGGCTTCGCGGAGGCCGTACACGTGGGGTCGCCGATCGCCGTCGCGGGCTCGTTCGCCGAACTCGGCGCCTCGTACGCCTTCGAGGAGCGTCTCGGGAACTCCACGGTGCTGATGGAACCGGTCGGCGTGGTCGGGGCCATCACGCCCTGGAACTACCCGCTGCACCAGGTCGTTGCCAAGGTGGCACCCGCTCTCGCCGCCGGCTGCACCCTCGTCCTCAAGCCGGCGGAAGACACCCCGCTGACCGCACAGCTCTTCGCCGAAGCCGTGCACGAGGCGGGCATCCCGGCCGGGGTCTTCAACCTGGTGACCGGCACCGGCCCGGTCGCCGGCCAGGCGCTGGCCGCACACGAGGGAGTCGACCTCGTCTCCTTCACCGGCTCGACCGCCGTCGGCCGGCAGATCGGCGCCACCGCCGGCGCCGCGATCAAGCGCGTCGCCCTCGAACTGGGCGGCAAGTCGGCCAACGTCATCCTGCCCGGCGCCGATCTGGCCAAGGCCATCGCCGTCGGCGTCGGCCACGTCATGAACAACTCCGGCCAGAGCTGCAACGCGCTCACCCGCATGCTCGTCCACCGGGACCAGTACGAGGAGGCCGTCGCGCTCGCGGCCGACGCCATCGCCAAGTACCCCACCGGCGACCCCCGCGAGCAGGGCACCCGCCTCGGCCCGGTGGTCAACGCCAAGCAGCGCGACCGCGTCCGCGCGTACATCGTCAAGGGGGTCGAGGAGGGGGCGCGCCTCGTCGCGGGCGGGCCCGACGCGCCCCACGACCAGGGGTACTTCATCGCCCCGACCCTCTTCGCCGACGTCACCCCCGACATGACCATCGCCCAGGAGGAGATCTTCGGCCCCGTGCTGTCGATCCTCCCGTACGAGGACGAGGACGACGCCCTGCGCATCGCCAACGGCACCGTGTACGGCCTCGGCGGAGCCGTCTGGGCGGCGGACGCGGAGACCGCGACGGCCTTCGCCCGCCGCATGGACACCGGCCAGGTGGACATCAACGGCGGTCGCTTCAACGTGCTCGCGCCCTTCGGCGGCTACAAGCAGTCGGGAGTGGGACGCGAGTTGGGCCCGCACGGCCTGGGCGAGTACCTCCAGACCAAGTCCCTGCAGTTCTGAATCCCGGAAGTACGGAGACGACGACCATGGTCCGCGCCGCCATCCTGCCCGCAGTCGGAGCCCCGCTGGAGATCCGAGAGATCGTGCTGCCCGATCCCGGCCCCGGTCAGGTTCGCGTGCGACTCGCCGCAGCGGGGGTCTGCCACTCCGACCTCTCCCTCAGCAATGGCACCATGCGGGTTCCCGTCCCCGCCGTCCTCGGTCACGAGGGCGCGGGCACGGTCCTCGCCGTCGGGGAGGGCGTCACCCATGTCGCCCCCGGCGACGGGGTGGTGCTCAACTGGGCCCCGTCCTGCGGGGCGTGCCACCACTGCCTGATCGGCGAGGTCTGGCTCTGCACCCAGGCGCTGGCCGGGGTCGGTGCGATCCACGCCCACGACGCCGACGGCACCGAGCTGCACCCCGGGCTGAACGTGGCCGCCTTCGCGGAGGAGACCGTGGTCGCGGCGAACTGCGTGTTGCCCGCACCCGCCGGGATCCCGCTCGCCGAGGCCGCCCTGCTCGGCTGCGCCGTCCTCACCGGCTACGGAGCCGTTCACCACAGCGCCCAGGTTCGCCCGGGGGAGTCGGTGGCCGTCTTCGGCGTCGGCGGGGTCGGTCTGGCCGCCCTCCAGGCGGCCCGCGTCGCGCAGGCGGGTCCGATCGTGGCCGTCGACGTCTCACCGGCGAAGGAGGAGCTGGCGCGCGCCGCCGGTGCCACGGAGTTCGTCCTCGCATCGGAGACCACCGCCAAGCAGATCCGCGCGCTGACCGGCGGCCGGGGCGCGGACGTGGCGATCGAGTGCGTCGGCCGGGCGGACACCATTCGCGGTGCGTGGGACGCGACCCGTCGCGGCGGTCGCACCACGGTCGTCGGCATCGGCGGCAAGGAGCAGCAGGTCACCTTCCACGCGCTGGAGATCTTCCACTTCGCCCGGACCCTCACCGGCTGCGTCTACGGCAACAGCGACCCGGCCCGCGACCTCCCGGTGATCGCCGACCACGTCCGGGCCGGCCGGCTGGACCTCGGCGCGCTCGTCACTGACCGGATCACCCTCGACGGCATCCCGGCCGCCTTCGACGCGATGCTGGCGGGCAAGGGCGGCCGCTCGCTGGTCATCTTCTGACCGGACCCGGGGTCGGACCCGGACCCGGGGGCGGGGGCGGAGCCGGGGTCGGAGCGGGGGGCCGGAGCCGGTGGAACCGGTCAAGGCCCCGCCCCGTCCCCTCGGCTCCCGCCCGCGCCCCGTCCCCTGCCCGGCTCCCGCCCGCGTCCCAGCCGTCCCGGCTCCCGCCGGCCCCCGCCCCGCCGTCCGTCAGGTCGCCCCCTTCAGCGCCTCGTACTGGATCGCCAGTCCGTCCAGCAGCGCCGTCAGCCCCGTCTCGAACGCGCCCTCGTCCACCTCGTGCTGCCGCTCGGCCAGCAAGTGGGCCTGGCCCAGGTGCGGGTAGTCCGACGGGTCGTACGCGGCACGGTCGTCCACGAAACCCCCGGCGAAGGAAGCCACGGCCGAGCCCAGGATGAAGTACCGCATGAGCGCGCCGATCCGCGTCGCGTGGGCGGGCGGCCAACCGGACTCGGTCATCGCGCCGAAGACGGCGTCCGCCACCCGAAGCCCCGCGGGGCGACGGCCCGGTCCCCGCGCCAGCACCGGAACGATGTTCGGGTGGTCGGACAAGGCGTCCCGGTACGAGTGAGCCCAGTCGTGCAGCGCGAGCCGCCAACTCCGGCCGTCCTCGGAGCTGAACATCGACAAGTCGACTCGGGCGCTCACCGCGTCCGCGACGGCGTCGAGGATCTCGTCCTTGGTGCGGAAGTGGTTGTACAGCGAAGGCCCGCTGACGCCGAGCGCGGCGGCCAATCGGCGCGTGGACACCGCCTCCAGGCCTTCCGAGTCCACCAGCGCGCCCGCCGCCTCGACGATGCGGTCTCTGCTGAGGAGGGGCTTGCGCGGTCTGGCCATGCGCCACATAGTAGGGCCTGCCCGCAATAAACTACCGGTGCTAGTTAATCTGCGCCGGACCGCCCGGAGGTGCCCGGTGAACCTGGAGCTGAGCGAGGAACAGGAGGCCGTCCGCCGGCTCGCCCGCGAGTTCACCGAGCGCGAGATCGCCCCGTACGCCGCCGCATGGGACCGCGCCGAGAGCGTCGACCGGTCCCTGGTCAAGAAGCTCGGCGACCTGGGCTTCCTCGGACTGACCGTGCCCGAGGAGTACGGCGGCTCCGGCGGCGACCACCTCGCCTACGTGCTCGTCACCGAGGAACTCGGCCGCGGTGACTCCGCCGTGCGCGGCATCGTCTCCGTCTCCCTCGGGCTGGTGGCCAAGACCGTCGCCGCCTGGGGCACCGAGGAGCAGAAACAGGCCTGGCTCCCACGCCTGTGCTCGGGCGAATCGCTCGGCTGCTTCGGTCTCACCGAACCCGGCACCGGTTCCGACGCCGGCAACCTGGACACCCGCGCCCGGCGCGAGGGCGACACGTACGTCGTCAGCGGCAGCAAGATGTTCATCACCAACGGCACCTGGGCCGATGTGGTCCTGCTCTTCGCCCGCACCAACGACGAGCCCGGCCACCGCGGGATCTCCGCCTTCCTCGTGCCCACCGACAGCCCCGGCCTGACCCGTCGCGAGATCCACGGCAAGCTCGGCCTGCGCGGCCAGGCCACCGCCGAACTCGCCCTCGACGGTGTCCGCGTGCCGGCCTCCGCGATGCTCGGGCCCGAGGGCAAGGGATTCTCCGTGGCCATGTCCGCCCTCGCCAAGGGGCGGATGTCGGTCGCCGCCGGCTGCGTCGGCATCGCCCAGGCGGCGCTGGACGCGGCCGTCTCGTACGCCGCCCAGCGCGAACAGTTCGGCAAGCCCATCGCCCACCACCAACTGGTCCAGGAGCTGATCGCCGACATCTCGGTCGACGTGGACGCGGCCCGGCTGCTGACCTGGCGGGTGGCCGACCTGATCGACCGCGGGAAGCCCTTCGCCACGGAGTCCTCGACCGCCAAGCTCTTCGCCTCCGAGGCCGCCGTGCGCGCCGCGAGCAACGCCCTCCAAGTCCACGGCGGCTACGGCTACATCGACGAGTACCCGGCCGGGAAACTGCTGCGCGACGCCCGTGTGATGACCCTGTACGAGGGCACCAGTCAGATCCAGAAGCTGCTCATCGGCCGTGCCCGTACGGGGGTCTCGGCGTTCTGAGCCGCCCCGCCGCCCCGCCGCCGGCTGAGTACGTACGTGAGTACACGCACGGATGTGGCGCGGGCCACAGGTCGCCGAAGCTGGACCCATGAACGAGACACCGGTCAAGCAGCAGAACACGGGGGCCTACTACGGCCAGGCCGTCGCCTCCTTCGGCGTCGCCATGGCGGCCGTGGCCCTGGGGATCTACAACCTGGACGCGAACGGCTGGGTGCGCGCCTTCCTCGGTATCGCCGTCCTCTACCTGACCACCTCGGCCTTCACCCTCGCCAAGGTGATCCGCGACCGGCAGGAGGTCACCCAGATCGTCACCCGGGTCGATCAGGCCCGGATGGAGAAGCTCATGACCGGCTACGACCCCTTTGCGCCGAAGCCCGCCCCCGGCCCGGCCGCCCAGGATCGCTAAGCGCTTGCTCACCCCTCCGGTAGGGTGTCCATTCCCATACGACGGATCCCGCGACACGGGTTCCGCGAGGCGAAGAGGGTGAGCGAGCGATGGACAGCCCGGCGGACACCGGCGGCTACCAGCCGTGGTCGGAGGTCACCCCCGACGCCGCGCGGCGGCTGCTCGTCGCCGCCGTGGAGGCCTTCGCGGAGCGTGGCTACCACGCCACCACCACCCGGGACATCGCCGGACGGGCCGGCATGAGCCCGGCCGCGCTCTACATCCACTACAAGACCAAGGAAGAGCTGCTCCACCGAATCAGCCGGATCGGCCACGACAAGGCGCTGGAGATCCTGGAGACGGCCGCGTCCGGCCCGGGGACCGCCGCCGACCGGCTCGACGAGGCCGTGCGGTCCTTCGTGGGCTGGCACGCCGCACACCACACCACCGCCCGCGTGGTCCAGTACGAGCTCGATGCTCTCGCCGTGGAGCACCGCTCCGAAATCGTGGCACTGCGCCGGCAGAGCGACGCGGCTGTGCGCCGGATCATCTCCGACGGGGTCACGGCGGGCGAGTTCGAGGTCCCCGACGTGCCCGGCACCACACTCGCCGTCCTGTCCCTGTGCATCGACGTGGCCCGATGGTTCAACGTGACCGGCTCGCGCACCCCCGAAGAGGTCGGCGCGCTCTACTCCGACCTCGTGCTCCGCATGGTCGGCACGCGCCCCGACCACGGGACGGCGCACTGACGCCCGTCACGCGCTGACGCCCGTCCCCGGTGACACCGAACGGTGATACCGCCCCGGGGCCCGGTCGCCGTCTCCGTGGCCGACTCGCGCTCCCGCCCCGGCCCTCGGCTCAGAAGTAGTACCGGGACACCGACTCCGCGACGCACACCGGCTTGTCGCCGCCCTCGCGCTCGACCGTCACGGTCGCCGCGACCTGTACGCCACCACCCGCCTCGGTGACCTCCGTGATCACGGCCGTGGCGCGCAGTCGCGAGCCGACCGGCACCGTGGCCGGGAACCGCACCTTGTTCGTGCCGTAGTTGATGCCCATCCGCATGCCCTCGACCCGCATGATCTGCGGAACCAGGCTCGGCAGCAGCGACAGCGTGAGGTAGCCGTGCGCGATGGTCGTTCCGAAGGGGCCGGAGGCCGCCCGCTCGGGATCGACGTGGATCCACTGGTGATCGCCCGTCGCGTCGGCGAAGAGGTCGATCCGCTTCTGATCCACCTCCAGCCACTCGCTCGGGCCGAGCGGGGCGCCGACCCCGGCGCGCAGCTCCTCGGCGGACGTGAAGATCCTCGGTTCGGCCATGCCTTGCCCCTGCCTCTCACCGACCAGCGAATAAGCGCTTGCTCAGCATGCTGGGGCCACATGTATCTGTCAACGGATTCCGGTCCGGCCGACTACCCTCGGCCGGGTGCCGCAGATTCCCGAGAAAGTCCATGAACTCACCGTCGGTCAGCTGTCCGCGCGCAGCGGCGCGGCCGTTTCGGCGCTGCACTTCTACGAGGCCAAGGGCCTGATCAGCAGCCGTCGCACCTCCGGCAACCAGCGCCGCTACACCCGTGACGCACTGCGCAGGGTCGCCTTCGTACGGGCCGCGCAACGCGTGGGCATCCCGCTCGCCAGCATCCGCGAGGCGCTGTCCCAACTTCCGGAAGGCCGTACGCCGACCCGCGAGGACTGGGCCGGTCTGTCCGAGGCCTGGCGCGCCGAACTCGATCACCGGATCAAGCAACTCGGCCGGTTGCGCGACCACTTGACCGACTGCATCGGCTGTGGCTGCCTGTCCCTGGAGAACTGCGCGCTGTCCAACCCGGACGACGTGTTCGGCGAGCGCCTCACCGGCTCCCGACTGTCGCTCTAGTCGCTCCCACCACCCTGGCCGCGCGGGACGCCTCGACCTCGGCCAGGGCCGCCGTCACCAGCTCGGCATTGGACCGCGCCGGCCGCCCGTCCGGAAGGACGAGCACGTCGCCCACGCCGATCCGCGCCCCCGCACCACACCGCGCGGCGAGCCGCAGCACCGGCCAGGCTGCGGCCTCCCGCCCGAACAGCACCACCTCCACGGGCGGCAACCAGCACAACCCCGCCACCAGCGCCGGATCGGCCTCCGACAGCTCCACCGCGAGGCGGACCCGGCCGTGATCGGGCACGGCCCACGCCAGGAACCGGCCCAGCGGCTCGGGCCCGGCCGCGCCACCCAGCGGAACCACCGCGTCCACCGCCACCCCGCGCGCCAGCAGGGCCAAGCCCAACTCCTCGGCCCCGGCCTCCGTGAAACGCACCACCGCGCGGTCCGGCAGTACCTCCCAGGAACGAACCCGGGCCTGCCGAGCGGCGGGATCCGGCTCCGCCACGATGCCCGCCGGCACGGACAGCGGTACGGAGACCCCCGCGCCCCGCAGCGCCTCCAGCAGCGGCCCGACCACCCGGGGCGAGAGGCTCTCCCGGCCGCACGGGCTCCGCGGATGCACCAACACCTCACGGGCCCCGGCGGCGACCGAGGCCACCGCCGCCCGCGCCAGTTCCTCCGGGGACATCGGTACCGCAGCCCCCTCGGCGGCCTCCCGAGCGCCGTTCAACGCGACCTGGAGCGGAACCCGCGCCGCCGCGCCCCCGGCCCCGCGCTCGCCCTCGCCCTTCGGATCCCGGCCCGTCGATTCCGTCCCGCTCATGCCGCTCCCGCCGACGCCGGGTCCACCGTCCCCGCGTCGGCGAGGGCCGGTCTGGGAACCACGATCCCGCAGCCCCCGCACACCGGCCCGTCCCAGGACCAGGCGCCGGCCCACGCCTCGTGGCCCACCCCGATCGGCGGCCAGCTCAGCTCCCGCTCCCCACAGATCGGGCACCCCGTGCCCGGCTCCGACTCCAAGGCCCGCACCAACCGTCTCAACACCTCGCCGAGCGTGCCGTCCGGCCGGATCCCCGGGTCCGCGCACCGCACCACCGCGTCCCCGCTCCCGCCCCACGCCCAGTCCGGCCGGCGCAGTCCGTGGTGCTTCTCACGCCGACGCCTCTCCGCGAACTGGCGCTCGTACTCCAGCCAGACCGCGCGAGCCTCCTCCAGCTCCTCCAACGCCGCTACCAGCCGCTGCGGATCGGCGCCCCGGTCCTCGGGGGCGATCCCGTGCCGATCGCACAAATGCCACCACGTCGCCCTGTGCCCGTAGGGCGCGAATCTCTCCAGACAACGGCGCAGCGAATGACGCCGCAACGCCCGGTCATTGCGTGCATCGCGCACCTGGTAGGCCAGACTTCGAAATCCCGCCATCGCACCTTCACCTCCGCCGCGCCCCGCGCCCACGTCGAGGCGTCGTACTAGTCGAACGTCGTCGTACGTCCCGACGTGCCCAACATGCCCGGCGGAATGTGGGCGCATGCGGGGGCGGTCGAGGCGTGCGGGTGGCACATGGCCGGAACTCAGCGCCCCATGCGCCCCGCGGCAACCACGACCCGGGCCAGTTCCTCGTGGCAGATGTCACTGTGCGCCCCCGACGGTGCCCCGCCCCGCCGGACCACGGAGCCCGCGTCCACGCTGACGCAACCCGCCCCCGGCAGCCCACCGCGCAGCACCGTGTCGAGGCTCAGCCGGGGTGTCCCCGGCACGGCCCGTACCCCGTCGTGCCCGATCGCGCCCCAGCGCTCGTCGAAACCGAGCAGTCCGGCCGAATCCCCGGCCATCCGGGAGGCCAGCGGATAGAACACCTTGAGCGAGGTGTCGTACGGGGAATGGCAGGCGACCACCGGACCGTCCACCCGCCGCTGGAGCCCCCGCAGGGCGCCCCCGCGGTCCCCGTCGTGGGGGAGGCGGTCGGTGAAGGCGTAGTGGGAGAAGGCCCCTTGGAGCAGGGTGAGGGACTTCACGTACCGGGATCCGTCCGGCACCGCGCGCAGCGAGAATGCCGCCACCCGCGCCCCGAAGCTGTGACCGATGAGGTGGATCCGCAGCGCCGGCCGGCGGTGCGCGAGCTCCGCGAGCACCGGCCCCAGCCCGTGTTCGCCGACGACTCCCGCCCGCTTCTTCATCTGATAGTAGGTAGCCTGGCGCAGCACCTCTTTCGCGCCGCTCCACAGGGCGCGCAGTCCGCCGCCGAGTGCCGAATTCACGCCCCCGGCCCGGGCCCCGCCCTCGACATCGTCGTGCCTCGGCGTCGCGCCCGCCTCCGCGAGCGCGTCGGTGAACGCCCGGCACACCTCCAGGACGTCCCGGGCGAACATGGCCGGCACGTCCAGGGCGGCCGGCGTGGCCACCGCGTCCACCCCGACGAGCTCCCTCACCAGTGCGCCGAACTCGACGAACGCCGCCGCCGAATCGGGCCGTTCCTCCAGCAGTTCGGCGATGCGGTCCAGCTCCGCCCCGCGGTCCGGCCAGAACTCCCCGAGCGCCCGCCGGGTGGCGGGGCTCAGTGCGCTGCCGAGGCCCGCCTCCGCGAGGGCGCCGGGCGGGTCGAAGTCCGGTATGGGCTCGTCGGAGAACCGGATCGAGGGCCAGACCACCCCCACGTACCCCAGCCGCACCCCTGACCCCACGAGGTTCGGGAAGGGCGCGAAGAAGCGGTCGTACAGGCGGGTCGAGGTGGACCGATCGCTGTTCCAGCCGTGGGCGAAGACCAGCAGGTCGGTCGCCTCGATCCGGGCCACGGCCTCCCGGGTGCTCCGATCCACGTCGCCGTCGGCGTCGAAGGTGAGTTCCGCGTACGGCCCGACCCCGACC